>JBBDIM010000088.1:0-31544 GCA_040880405.1 Pirellulaceae bacterium
GGTGGTCGGTTTAGGGGTGTTCACCTACGTGTTTTACACGGCCGATGTGAAATCGCGGGCGGATGCTGAAGGGGCTCGGACTCAACTGGCTACGAACCAGGCTCAAACGCAGCAGTACCTGCAAGAGCGGAACAAGCTGAAGGTTTTAATCGGGCACACCGAAGAGACCGAGATGGCGGAGGTCGAGGCCAAATTCGCGGAGGATGTGGCGACCTATATCGCCGATGAGGGGGGTGTCGAGCCTGATTTGCAGGCGGTGAATTATCGAAAAATTCCCCAGGAATTGCGTGAAAAGTACGCCGCGCTAGAGCAGCAGTTGGCGGAAGCGCGGACGCGTGAGTCGGCGTTGATCCGGGAACGGGACGCCCTGGAAGAGGAAAAGAACGAAAAGGTGGCGGCCGCCGAGGCCCAGCGTGATCAATACGCGGAGCAAATGCGGACCCACCAGTCGGAATACGCCAGCGCCCGGCAAGACATGCAGAAGTTACAACAGGATACGTTGGAAGCCAAGCGGGGAATCGAGAATCAGGTGGCCGTTGTAACGACCACCAAGAACACGGAACTGGAAAAGTTGAAAGAGCAGTCGGACAAGTGGCAACGGCTGGCCGAAGGTTATCAAACGCAGAAAGAATCGCAGGAACCGCAGATCAGTGATTCTCCGGACGGCCAGATTGTGTGGTCGAATCCCAAAGATAAGATTGTTTGGATCAATCTCGGAACTAGTGACAATCTTCGTCCGCAGATGACCTTCAGCGTGTTCGAAGAGGGGGAAAAGAATCTTGCCCAAGCGACGAACAAGGGAAGCATCGAAGTGCTGCGGATCCACGATAAACATCAGGCGGAAGCCCGGATGGTTGAGTACGATCCAGGCAACCCCATCATGCCCGGCGACACCATCTTCACGCCGATTTGGGGTCGCGGACAGGCTGAAAAGTTTGCCATGGCGGGAGTCATCGACCTGAATGGCGATGGGCGGGACGATTCGGACGAGATTCGTCGGGTGATCGAGACCGCTGGTGGTCAGGTGGTGGCTTACGTCGGACTAGAAGGCAAACTGGAGGGGCAGATCACTCCCGAGGTTCGGTACTTGATCCTGGGTAGCCGACCGACTGATCGTTCAACTGAAGCGGACATCACTGCTTATACCAACATGCTGGAAGCGGCCCGAGTCAATGGTGTCTCCTCGATCCGGATCGATCAGTTTGTCGACTGGGCCGGGTACAAGGGTGCCGAGAAACTCGTTCGTCTGCGAGATTACTCGCGACTGGAGGAAATCGAGACCCAGGAGGAACGAGAACAGGAAGGCTTCCAGCCTCGTCGTCCGAACCCGCGTAACTCCGCTTACTAACGAGCGGGTTAAGCACCCGGTGCCTGGTTCAGCCTGGTACCATATCTCGACCATCAAACCAAACGCCCGCTTTTCCGATCTTCCGGGAGAGCGGGCGTTTTTTATGGGGCGATGAGGAAGAAGGGTCTTTGTGCGATCCGGGTTTAACCGGAAGTCGAAGCGCCACCACCGCCGGTCGTTTGCTCGAACAGGTGGTAGCCGAAGAAGCGGCTGCCGAGGTCCGCTAGGACCTGAGCGTTTTCGTTACTGGCTTGAGCGGCCTCCATCTGCAGGAGGCTTGGGTCGACGAACACGCGGGACCATTGGTCACCGCAGTTTTGTTGGACCACACGCGTGAGTAGTGTGATTTGGACTTCGTTCAATTCATGCAATTGGCAAAGGTCGTTGAACATGCCCCGCTCGTCGCGGAAGGGATGATCGCTGGCGGCCCACTCGAATCGTTGCAGAAACCAGATCGCCACGAAGAACAACAGAATGACGATCGCGAGGATCATCAGATGCCCCAGTTCGACCGTGGCGGTCTCCGGGCGGAAGCGGTCTCCCAGATGATGGAAGAGCGTTTTTCGATCTGCTAGTAAAATTAAGTAGGTCGCGGACATTAGACGGCCTCCGTCGAGCGGAAGGGTAGGTGTTCGGATTATGATCTGAGCGATAGATCGTCGGCCGGGGATGAATTTTCCGATGATGAACTTGAACTGCTTTCGGTGCTTGATACCGGATGCCCGGCGACCCGACGCAGCGACTCCTCGGCCATTTCCCGGACTCGGACGTTCCGGTCCAGCACCGCTTCCCGCAGGGCCTGCCTTGTGGCCTCTGTCGGACACCTCGATAGCATCTCAGCCGCTTCGACCCTTACCGCCTGATCCCCTTCGGTCAACAGGTCGTGCAGCACGCCCTCCAGCATCGGTTCGAGGTGCAGGAGCCGGATGATGGAGCAGGCCCGAAGTTGCCGGAAGGTCGCCTCGCTCCGTAATTCCTGTTCCAGGCACTGGGGGGCGCGGACATCAACTTTGGCCACCAGCCCACCGGTTTTGAGCCGCGTCGGCTCGCTCATCTTGTCGAACGCCGCTAGATAAGCGGGAAAGTTAAAATCAGCGAGCGACTCGCGAACCGCTTCCTGGACCAATGGGCTCTCACCCTCCAGATGTTCCAGCAACAACTTGATCGCACCAGGAATTTGGCGGGCCCTGACTTGCCGGAGGGCCGCGCCGCGGATGCTGGCGTAGTCGTCTTCGGTGGCGTTCAGGACGAGCGTCGTGGTATGGGGGTCGGTGTAGGTGACGAGCTGCTCAATCGCCTCCAGGCGGCCCTCTGGCTGTCCCTCGGTGGCAATCAGTTTTAAGGTCTCGTATCGGACCGGGTCGCTCACGTAGGTTTGCGCCAATATCCGGAGGGCCACGCCTTGCTGGGGCCCGGATAGTTTGGTGAGGACCTTCCGATTCTCTTCCGCCCACGCGAGCCGCCGCAATTTATGAAGATTTTGCTTCACCTGGCCCGGGATGTGATTGGGCAGTTTGCGGAACCACTGCGAGAGAAAAGCCCCGTCGTAGCGTACGCCAATCAGATGCAGGAGCGGTGCCATGGGGCTCGAGTCCTCCAGGCAACTCAGAATGAGGCCGACGACCGCCGGATGCGTGCTGTGTCGCAGGATCTCGACAATCGCTAAGTGCGTGGGGA
This sequence comes from Pirellulaceae bacterium, assembly GCA_040880405.1. Taxonomy (GTDB): domain Bacteria; phylum Planctomycetota; class Planctomycetia; order Pirellulales; family Pirellulaceae; genus JBBDIM01. Next base: position 3,026 of record JBBDIM010000088.1, read on the forward strand.
GGTCGGGCGATTGCATCAGCTCGCGGAACAAGGGGTTCTCGCGACTGATCAAAATCAGGAAGGCCTCTAAAATCTGGTGATTCTCATGGTCGCGGTATTGGCGAACCGCCCCCTCCAGGGCCTCGATGGTGTGGGCTCGGATAAACTCCGGACTATGGCGGCCGGAACGCTTGTCGGTTCGATCCAATTCCTGACGCAATAGCCCGACGAGCTGGACTAGTGTGTGCGTCGCCGTTTCACGGCGGGGATTGCCAGGTTCCGTGGCCATTCGCAATAAGAGCGGGATCGTCTCGTATTCGCGGCAGCGGATCGTCACTTCGCAAGCGGTTTGAAACTCGATTTCCTCTGGGGCGTTCAGCCCTTCACGCAAGGCCACTTCGAGGGCATCCATGTGACCGGCGATCTTCTCTTTGTTGCGCTCAGAGAAAGTACCCCACCGCTGAAATAAGGCCCTTTGGCCAGCGGCATCGCGACGCCTTAGAAGGGATTCGATGGCCGCATCCTGGATATCCGCCACGGGAGAATCGAGCGCAGCAATTAACAGCCCGGTCGCCGCGGTGTTGCGCGTCTTGCCGAGATGCTGGAATGTCAGTTCGATTCCATGTGTCACGTGGGTCAATCCTCGTCTGGCGATCCTTAGTCGCGGGACCTGCCTGGCATGCGGGGCGAGGCGGGAAGGGATGGTCTACCTCAACCATAGGTTGGTTCCCAACTCAAACCGCGCATTGATCGACGAGAATTTGCGATCCATGCCCCCGGAAAACCGTTACCAGCGGCACGATCGGAACGTCGTGAAACCGATTGTCAGATGTTGAACTGCCGGAGGACCAAATCACAGACATCGGTGTCGGCCAGGGGCGTTTCCGAAAATACCCCCGACTGGCTACTTAGTAGCACGCCGCGCTGGTTTTCCGAGCGGGCCGGTGCGCCATGTGAACCACGGACCAAGGTCGCGTCGAGCGGAATCGACTTGGTGGCGAAGTCCAGGTGCATCTCCACCGGGTCGTAGCCCGGCTTGCGGTGGATATCGACCGTTCGGGCAAAGCTGGGGGCCTTGGCGTCGTCTTCCCACCAATAATACGCCTGCCAACTGTTGGGCGTGGAAATCAGGATCACTTCACCGCTGTTGGGGTGATCCATGAAGTATTTCCCTCGCTCGTCCATCGCCAGGACTTCGTCGATCCCCTCCTTCCCGCGGAACAGCTCCTCGACCTTCCGGATAACCGCCGGGTTCTGGTCTTTCACGTAGACATGCGAGAACTGGTGATCGGCCAACGCCCAGGCCGCCGATTGGCCGTAGTTCACATACTCCAACCCATCGCGCGTCTCCAGCGACAAAAGGCCCGCTTCACGCAGCACGCGATTGGGGTAGGTCACGTGATCGACCGGCACGATGGTGTACTCGCTGGCAATCAAAAACAGCAGCGGTTGGCCATCGTAGGCGGCCTGGAACTCGGTGAAAATTTCCCCCAACACGTTGTCCAACGCGACGATCGCTTTTTGGGTGTCTTCGCTATCGGGCCCCATTTTCTGCGGGGCGTAATCGAGATGGGTCAGATAGATGTAGAAGAAGTTGGGTTGGAACTTGTGCGCCGCCTGAATGGCCGACCGCGCGATCCACTCGGTTGAAACAATCGAGGCCAAGGGGCCCCAAAAGTTCTTCAGCGGGAAGTGCCCCAGGTTCTCTAGAAACTCGCCATACAGTTCCGCCGGCTTGGTGTAGCACCAGAGCGATTCGCTCCCGTCCGGGTTGTGGATCGGGGCAGGCATGCAGACATAGTCCGCCCCGCAATGCTTGCTCAGCATCGGAAACCATGCCGCCGAAGTCGTGTCCGGTTGATGCTGGCGGAGGATATCCCAAATCTGGGGCGTTTTCAAGGCTTTGTTGCCCATCGTCCACATCTCGACTTCGCCCGACTCGCGGTGATACAGGCCGTTGGCGGTCACTCCATGATCGATCGGGAGCGTGCCGGTCAGCATGTTCGATTGCACCGGCCAAGTGACCGCGGGAAAGCTAGGGACGAGCGGCGCTTGGTCCCCCCCGGCGGTCATTTCTTGCAGGTTTGGCATCTGGGCCACGTCCTGAGGACGCAAGCCGGGGATCGAGAGCAGGACAACGTTATCCGCCATAGGGAAAGTCTCAGTGGAGTGCTGGGAATGGTTGGATGAAATTCGATTATCCGCGAACGTACGGCCTTAGAAAAGCCATGGCCCGCTCGGCGATGATCGGGGCCTCGTGGCTATGTCGGCTGAGTTCCACATTGACCGGCCCCTGATAGTCGATTCGACGCAGAGCGGAGAAGACTTCATCGAAATCGATTTCCCCCTCGCCGAACATCAGATGCTCGTGAACGCCCGCCTTCATGTCTTCCAGGTGGATATTCACGATCTCGGAGCGCCAGGCCTCAATCTGATCCCCAATCGGCAACTCCCCTTGGCAGTGCAAATGACCGATGTCCAAGGTGAGACGTAGACGAGGTGAATCGATCCGCTGTTTCAGTTCGGCGAAACGCTCCATCGTGTCGATCACCATGCCTGGTTCCGGCTCGAACCCGAGGGTCACTTCGTGGTTGTCCGCGTATTCCAAAACTTCCTGTAGCGACTCGACCAACCGCTGCATCGCCTGATCGTGCGGGATATCGTCCCACAGGCGACCCGACCAGAGCGACACACAGTCGCTGCCCAGTTTGACCGCGGTGTCGATGCAGTGACGGAGGAACTCGAACCGGAGGGAACGCCCTTTGCTGTCCGCGCTGACCATCGTCGGTTCGTGCTTGCGACGGGGATCGAGCAGAAATCGAGCCCCGGTTTCGACCACACTCCGCATTCCGGTTTCGGCCAGACGCTGGGCGATCATGTCGGATTGTCGATCCGACATGTAGGTGTTGCCGAACGGCGTCAGCGTCCCATGATCGACGGTCAACGCCACGCTCTGATAGCCGAGATCGGCTAAGAGGTCGATGGCATCGAACGGATCGTGGTGCGCCAGTCCGTTGGTGTTGTATCCAATCAGCATATTAGGCTCGGTAAACTCATTCAGTTGCCCCACCGCTTCGTTTGCCCGTCGTTACTCAAGCGAGTGATCGAATCATAACTTCCCGGCCGAGCCCAAGTGAACCCCGCCTTGCCTCGGGGCTTAGGTCGAATAGACCCATCTTCCCAGACCCAGCATCGGGATCAACAGCGCGACAATCACCACTCCCCACAGCGTACCACAGACCGCCAAGGCGACCGCTGCATTATAGAAAATCAACGACAAAAGGGCCTGCTTAACCGCGACTTGGACGTTTTCCGGGACTGGCTTGTGAATTGCCAACACCACGCGCCGAGCGTTGGCCAAACTCAGCAGGACGATCAATCCATACCAGCCCAACGGATCCAACTCCTTCACACGAACTACGGGCGACTCCACTTCCGCCACGCCCGCTAAGAGACAGATTCCCAGTAGCATGACCAAACCGCCGCCGATCAGTTGCCCGCGACTACTTTCCACGGCCTCGGTCCGCGCAAACCAGGTCACGCCGGTGATGAACAATCCCAGGCCACCGGCGACCATCAATTGGCCCGTGCCATAGCCGAGCACCGCGAAGTCGGGCGAATCGACCACTTGGCCCGCGAGGCTCATCCCGAGCAACAGATTAAAAAATCGACACCCACCCATCGCGAGGGGGGCTGTTGGGGTTCGCTTGAGCACCGCGTCATACGCGATGACCATGACGCATAAAAGCAAGGCAATCAATCCGCCCCGCCAACTCATGGCGGTCGTGTCCGGATACAAATAACCGGCGACTGTGGCGATCAGCAGGCCGAGTGCCAGAAAAAGATAACCCAGCAGACAGGCTCCCCTGGCCGAGATCTGGCCCGAGGGAATGGGACGATCAGGCCGCTGCTCTCGATCGATCTCTCGATCGTAGTAATCGTTCAGGATCATCCCGGCCGTGTAAATCAGGCTGGAGGCCCCCAAGAGGCACAAAAATACCAGCAGTGGGGCCAGACTGGGGGAGCCGGTCGAAAAAGAACTGACCACCAAGAAACCCATGATGATATCGGCCCAGGCCGTAAAGACGTTAGGAAGCCGGAACAGCTTCATGTACGCCAACCAGGGAGGGCCTGTCGTCGAAGGAGCGCTAGTTGATGGGGCGTCGCTCAAAACCGAAGTTGCCTAGTTTAAAGAGAATCGGGGGTCCAAAACCGCCTATTGTACCGCAGATCACCGCGGGCTCGACAGTCCTAGTGGTGCATCCAATCAGAGTTTACGAGTGACGCTCGTTCGTGGGTGCCATGCCCACGCCCTCCAACGTGGGCATGAGAAGTGCGAGATGATCCTGCCTCTTTCGAGAAGTTTGGACGCAGGTTCGCTTTCCAGCAGACCATATTGCCGAAGCAACAGGGTTCCACTCGCGGCTTGCACCGGCGAGTGAAAGGTACAAAGAGAGTCAGTCGACCGTAGGTTCAGGGCGGCCGTTTCGCTAGTTGTTAGTCGAGTTACCGTTTGAAAACGGGCCCGCCAAAACATGCCCACGTTGGAGGGCGTGGGCATGGCACCCGATGGCCTAGCCGGTGCGTGCCTCCGGTAAACTCAACTTGGATGGACCACTAGGCGGTCTGATCGGGGTCGCGAAGTCACGCGAGCCAACAAAAAAAGCCCCGCCATTCCTGCAAATGGCGGGGCTCAAGGGAGTTGCCGACGGCTCCAAGGCACTTTGGAGAAGGGTTAAGCGCTTTTGGATTCCGGCATTTCAAACAGATTTCGACGACCTTCGACGATTTCGCGGGTAATCACGTGCCGGCTACCCGCTTCTTGCTCTGGCAGTTCAAACATGATGTCGAGCATCACGGTCTCGATGATCGACCGCAGACCACGAGCACCGGTCCCCTTGGCTAACGCCTGTTCGGCGATCGCGTCGAGGGCTTCGTCGGTGAACTCAAGTTCGGCGTTTTCCATCTCAAACAAGGTTTGGTATTGCTTGATCAGGGCATTCTTCGGTTCGGTCAGGACACTCTTGAGTCCCTTGCGATCCAGCGGCTCCAGCGAGCAGACCATCGGCAAACGACCAACGAGCTCCGGAATCAGGCCGAATTCCAGGATGTCGTCGCTCGTCACCTGACTCAGCAGTTCGGCCGAATCGGCTTCGCATTTGTAGCCGGAGGCCTGGCCGAAGCCGATTGACTTTTGACCTAGACGCCGCCGCACAATGTCCTCGATCCCGACGAACGTTCCGCCGCAGATGAACAGGATGTTGCTGGTGTCGATCTGGATATATTGCTGCTCCGGATGCTTCCGGCCACCCTGCGGCGGCACGTTGGCGACGGTTCCTTCCAGCATCTTGAGCAAGGCCTGCTGTACCCCTTCGCCCGAGACGTCGCGGGTGATGGAGACATTGTTGGAGGTCTTGCCGATCTTGTCGATCTCGTCGATGTACAGCACGCCGCGTTGGGCGGCCTCGACATCGAAGTCGGCGGCGTGCAGCAGTTTCAGGAGCAGGTTCTCGACATCCTCACCCACATAGCCCGCTTCGGTGAGGGTGGTGGCGTCGCCAATGGCGAAGGGGACGTTGAGTATGCGAGCCAAGGTGCGAGCCAACAAGGTCTTACCGCTACCTGTCGGGCCACACAGCATGATGTTCGACTTTTCCAGCTCCACGTCGGAGCCATCCCGGTCGATCATCAATCGCTTGTAGTGGTTGTGTACGGCAACCGAAAGAACTTTCTTGGCACTCCCCTGTCCAATAACATACTCATCCAGGTTGGCCATCACCTCGCGGGGGCTGGGCACCTTGCTGAACAGTTTATTGGTCGCGCCTCGTCGGCGATTTTCCTGGTCGAGGATCGATTTACAAAGCTCGATACACTCGCCACAGATGTAAACGTCGCCGGGCCCTTCAACGAGCGGTCCCACCTCACGGTAGCTTTTGCGGCAAAACGAGCAGAAGGCGTTCTTCTTGTTCGTGCTACCTCGGCGGGTTCCACTGACGTCATTTCCTGCGGGCATCAAATACTCCTTTCGGCTTCACAAATGCGCTCTTGTCCGATGTTGGCAACGCTGGGGTCGCCATCACCGCACGCAAGCGCGGATGATCATGGTGTCGCTCGAGTGGCCTGGGCCGCGTTGTGAAGCGAAGCCGAAGGCCTGGGGGGGCATCCTTGACCGCGAAAATTCGAGCAGGGTTTTTTAATGGTCCTAACATCCCTGGCGATGGAACCCCGGTTTCGGCGCTTCCACCTTAAAAGGGGCCATCATAAAATGTGTTAGGCGTTCAAAGTTTCCCGTGCGTTTCGACTTGATGAGCCGGGATCTCGCGACAAGCGAAAGCCCGGTTCTGGCTGCCTCCCAGGCACCGCACCTCGAAGTACGAAACATCAACGGGAATTGTGCGAAAGGTCTCGCAAAATTCAATAAATCATTTTACCCGGCCCGATCCGCGGCATCGGAATCCTTTGCCGCATCTCGGATACGAGTTGAAATATCCAACTTTATCTTTCGGAATTCGTCGTTGGTTAACTCACCTCGCGAATGCATTTCGCGGAACTTTGATAGCATTGCTTGGCCGCTCTCCTGGTCCCCGTCTGAGTTATCGCGCCAGTTTCTCAGAAAGTGGACCACTAATGCCAGTCCTAAGAGTGACACCGCCAATAACGCGACCGCCTGTGCTAACTCTAAATACCATTGGGACATATCGAATCTTAAAAATCGGTAATCTCTCGCGAGTCGGATTGATCGGCGAATCCGCCCGTCAAGCTGGCCGGTACCCTTGGCGGACATGAATTTCTATTATCTCCCTAAATTGGGAGTTCGTCCATCATTTCTCCCTCCATCGGAAGTGAAATTTAGACTTGCCCGGCCCTGCCCCGCTCCACTGAGACCCATCGCTTGCCGCGCGGGGTACCGAGGCGAATTCAACGATGGAAGTGGTCACCTAGCAAATCGGGATCAAATTTCGCCCAACCGGCAAATTGACAACCGCGGGGCCGCCGCCTACTTTGGCGGTCTACCAACACGCTCAATTCAACGCAGCTTCCAGGAATCAAGAGAATGCCGACACGTGAGCAAGTAGTCCAGCGGATCATCGACGTAGGAATTGTGGCCGTGGTCCGGGCCGATAACGGCGAGATCCTGGCCGAAGTTGCCGAGGCCCTGGTCGAAGGAGGGATCGACGCGATCGAAATTACCTTCACCGTGCCCAAGGCTCATCGGGTTCTCGAGCAACTGGCCGACCAGATGGGTGATCGCATCTTGTTGGGTGCCGGGACCGTACTCGATGCCGAGACCGCGAGAATCGCAATCCTGGCCGGGGCCCAGTTCGTCGTCACGCCGATTGTGGACGTTCCGACGATCGAGCTTTGTCACCGGTATGACATCGCCGCCTTGGCTGGGGCCTATACCGCCACGGAGGTGATGCGAGCCTGGCAAGCGGGCGCGGGGATCGTCAAACTGTTTCCTTCGGTGGGACCGGCCGGAGCGGAATACTTAAAGGCGCTTAAAGGCCCGTTTCCCCAGGTCCGCCTGATGCCCACCAGCGGCGTGAATCTTGAAACGGCCGAGGCGTTTCTTAAAGCGGGGGCCTGCGCCTTGGGGGCCGGTTCGACCCTGGTCGAGAAAAAAGCCCTCGCCGATCGCGACATGGGGCGGATTACCACGTTGGCCAAACAGTATGTGGAGATTGTGTGGCGGTTTCGCGAGCAAGGGAATTCCTGAGAAAGCGTTGTGAGGTCGTTCGCGCAAATGTAGGATGGCCGGTAGTCCTTCGCTTGATCGTGATTCGGCGATCCTCTGAACTCGAGTCGTCCATGCCCATCTCGTATCACTGCCCGCATTGCCAGACACCGATGGTGGTGTTGGAAAAGTACGCGGGCCAGACCGGGCCTTGCGCGGTTTGCGCTAAGCCGATCACCATCCCGCTGCCCCGGCAGCGGGATGGCCTGGATCGAGGCGGAGAGTCCATCACGTCGGACGCCGCGCGCGATGGAAATCGAGACGGGGCAGATTCTCGGCCGGAGCGGGCCGGATTGTCTCCGATAGTGATTTTTTCCATTCTCATGGGGACGGGAGCGGCCTCGGTTTTGTTGGTCGTGCTCAGTCTGTTAGTCGTACGATTTGGCATGCCCGCGCTCCAGGCGATGCGGGTCGACAGTATGAATCGCGCCTCGCAGGCGAACCTAAAGAAGATCGCCTTGGCCCTCAATCAGTACCAAACTGAGCATGGGACCTATCCGCCGGCCTATCTGGTGGATGATCAGGGAACCCCGACGCATTCCTGGCGCGTCCTGATCCTGCCGCAACTGGGATACGTCGATCTGTACCAACGCTTTGACCTGAATTCCCCCTGGGATTCCCCTCAGAACTCAACCTTGGCATACGAGATGCCGTCGGAATACTGCTCGTTCGGGGAACCTCGATTTAGCAATACGGAGACCCGATTTGTCGTGGTGACGGGTGGTGGCACAATGTTTCCGGCCCCGCAGAGCGTCTCGGCCCAAGCGGTAAAGGATGATCCCCAGACCATTTTAACCGTCGTGGAGATGAACGGGCCGCCGGTGCAGTGGACCACACCCGATAGGGAGCCTAAACGAGGTTCGGTTGTCATGACCGTCAGCAACGACCCGGAGAACGCTTTGACGCTGGGGCCCACCATGACGGGCAATGTCGCCGTATTAAACGGAGAGGCCTACCATTTGCCCGAGTATATCTCGACGCCACTCTTGGATGACATGCTGTCGCATTCCGGCGGAGAATACGTTTGGCCGCAACTGGAGTTGATCCTCAACGATAGCTGAGCCCGCACCGATATCAGCTTGGCCTCATAAGTTGCCAGGGTTCACTGACCGGTACTCGTGGGGTATCCCCGTCAAGCGATATTTCCGTTACGCCGATAACCCCTACTGACACGACGTTTGGCCAGTAGGAATTCGGCTTGAAGGATGGAAATGGCAACCAGGGTACCAGTCATGAAATGGAGCGTCGGGGGGATCGCCATGTCGATGCTCTTAGTCGCCACGGCTTGGTCCCAGTCCGCCGGTCGGCCAACAGGTGATCCCACAGCGCCCAATGGCAGGCCTCAGGGCCGGACAGGAGGGCCGGTGGTGACTCGGCATGCTGATTTCGCCATCCCCTACCAGGTGAACGATCCGGCCGTCACGCCCGAGGTCCAACTCATGGTTTCCCGCGATGGCGGAGCGAACTGGGTGGGAGATCTACGCCAACGAGCCGACGCCGGTCGTTTTCGTTTCCAAGCCGCCGACGACGGTGAGTACTGGTTCGCCGTGCGGACCTTTAACACGTCCGGTCGGCCAACCGACGGAGGCAGCTTCTGGCAGCCGGAGCTCAAAGTCCGAGTCGACACGCAGGTTCCGGCCATCAGCCTTGATGTGGAAGTGTTGTCCAGTGGCGAGGTGATCGCCAAATGGTCGATCCGTGATCCGTCGCTGGATGAATCAAAGATTTATCTCAGCTACCAGACGGCACCGCAGGCACCTTTTCAGCCGGTCGAGCTCTCGCAAGAGAACAACCGTCGCTCAGGAGATACCATCACTGGCGAGATCCGCTGGTGGCCGATCGCGACGGAGCGAAACATGCTGGTCCGTATGGACGCCTATGATGAGGGGGGCAATGTGGCGGTTAGCCAGAAGACCGTCGGGCTGCCGCTCGTGGCCAAACGCCCCGCCTGGAACAACTTTCCTCGCCAGCCGGGCGGAGAGCCGCAAGATACCCACTCGGCGTTCCAGCCGACCGGTCCCGATCGGCGAGATCCCTTTACCCAGGGACGCCAAGGGGGCACGCCCCAGTCGATTCCATGGCCGGAGAATAATCAGCGTGGGCCGCTGCCAGTCGGTGGACAGTTCGCCGGCGGAACCGCGCCTCCTACGGGAAATATGCCTGCCTTGCCGGGCGTCACTCCACCCGCCGCGCACATGGCGGGAAACCAGGGAACCTGGACGCCAACCGGCTCCTCGCCGGGGGCAACGCGTTCGGGCCTCCAGCGGCCTGGGGGTGGCGATTTGGCAGCGCAGCCGCAATCCGCGGGGGCGTCCACCGCGCCTGGTCAACAAGGCCCGGGGCGCTTCGAGGCGGCCAGTATGAAGATGGAGCCGCCGGTTGCCAATCCACAGCCGCAGCCCAGACGGTCCGCTGTGGGATTGCCGCCAGGGGTGAAACCATCAATGACCAATCAAAAGCGGTTTGCCTTGAACTACAGTGTCGATACGGTTGGGCCGTCGGGTGTCGGACAAGTGGAGCTGTGGGTGACCCATGACGGAGGAAAATCATGGGAGCCGGGCGGGGTGGATCCGGATCGCCAAAGCCCGTTCGACGTGGAGGTTCAGCAGGAAGGAAACTATGGCTTCCGAATCGTGGTCGAGGGCGGAAACGGGCTCACCGGCCGCCGTCCGCAAGCCGGCGACCTGGCCGATATCTGGGTCGCGGTCGATACCAACCAACCGGTGGTGACCATCACCTCGGTCGTATACGGCGAGGGGCACCGAGCGGGCGAACTCGATATCGCGTGGACCGCTCATGACGCCAACCTGGCGGAGGCCCCGATCTCCATCTACTACAGTTCCAGCGCTGCCGGGCCGTGGGAGATGGTTGCCGAGGGGCTTGAAAATACCGGACTGTACACCTGGCGGATTTCACCCGATGTGCCGGCCGACATCTATTTAAAGATCGTCGCGGAGGATGGTGCCGGAAACGGAGGAGAGTACATCCTCAGCCGACCGATCGAGAACGACGGACTAGTTCCGCAAGCGAAAATCAAATCGATCGAGTCGCTACCAGCCAAAACCGACCAGGCAAAATTGCCGGTCTCAATCCGCTAACCCCTTTTTCGCACGCGCCGCTGCTGACCCGCTGGTCCCTCGCGCGAAAAATGGCTAAGTTGCCATGGTAGGTTTTCCCTTCGCTTGACCCTTCCCTGCCCCGTGGCGATGTCCAATACCCACCACTATTTCGATCTCGACCCAGATGCGTCCATCCCGGCGGTGGTGGTATTGTTTGGCCGGGACGCCTTCCTGCGGCGATTGGCTGGGGAGCAGGTGACCTCCGGCGTCCTCGGTAAGGATGCTGATGTCCCCTACGCGAAACTTTCCGGCAGTGTCGCGACCTGGGCCGATGTGGCCGACGAAGTGAACACGATGAGCCTGTTTGGGGGCTCCGGGCGCCGGTTGGTGGTGCTGGAAGAGGCGGACTCGTTTATCACCAAGTTTCGGGACGAACTGGAAAAGTTTCTGGAGCGAAAGCGGACCGGCGGGGTGCTGGTCTTGCAGGTCGATCGCTGGCCGTCAAATACCCGGCTCTATAAAAAGTGTGACGAGTTCGGATTGCAGATCGAGTGCAACCCACCGGAAAAGAAAGCTGGCAAGCGGCCGGTGCTGGACAGGCCTCGTCTGGCCAAGTGGTTCGCCACACGAACCCCAGAGCTGCATGGGGCGAAAATCACGATCGGGGCGGTCGAACAGTTAATTGAACTACTGGGGTCGGAGTTGGGGCTGATCGATCAGGAGATCGAACGACTGGCCCTGTTCGTCGAGGTGGGGGGAACGATTGACGAACAACTGGTGCTGGAGCAGGTCCACGGTGGGCAGTTGCAGGCGATGTGGGATCTGGTCGATGCGGCCGTCGAAGGGCAATCGTCCGAGGCGATTGTCCAACTCGATCGGTTCTTTCAAGCGGGAGACAAACCGCAAAAGCTATATGGGCAGATCGCCTGGTCGCTCCGCCGGTATGCGGCGGCGACCAGGATTTTTCAACGGGCGCAGCGCCGCGGCGATGCCATCTCACTCCGTGATGCCCTCAAGTCGGCTGGATTTCCTGCCTGGCCCAAAGCTTTGGCCGAGGCGGAACGGCGGCTCAAGCTGCTGGGGCAAATACGGGGCGGGGACCTCTTCAGCAAGATGCTGGAAATCGACATCGCCCTGAAAGGCTCGCACTCGCATGAACAACGCGGGCGTCTGCTCCTGGAAACTTTGATCGCCAGTTTCGCGAAAGAAGTCGATCCACGCCGCGTGTGAACTCGCCGCGAGTGCTAGCGAGATCCAAGTTGGCTGTTCGGTATCTCTTGCGTCAATCTAGAGCTTTTCCTACTATCCTGCGGTCAAAATGTCGAAATCGCGCTGGGGGCACGTATTTGCCTGGCCGATTTGGTTCTGTTCGCCGCGAGTCGAGAGTTGGAAGTGGAAATGCCCAGAACGACTGCCGTATTGCTGCTTTGCGTGGCAATCACTCAATCGGGCTGCATGAGCGGGTGGGGAGTCCCTTCTCCGCCGTCGCAGAGCGCGCTGACGTCCTACTTGGATTCCCCAGCCCAGGGTGGAGCGAGTGCCGACCGTCGCGATTCGCAGGCCACGACGCAGGTTGCGCGCGTTGAGACTTCCGACCAGCAGGACGTCGTCTCCAGCTTGGCGGCCAAGGCCGAGGCTCGGTTGGCCGCGGCGCAAAAACCGCTCGGCTACGAGGCCCGCGTCGCGCGTCTCGATCTGCCGGAATCGGACAAAGAGCAAATCCTGGAAGACTTTAGCGCCGCGAGCGATGCCCAGTGGGAAGAGCTGCTTACAAAACTAGAACCGGTATTCCTACGGGAGACCCGTGTCGCCCAGTCTCCGTCCCAAGCACCAGCGCAGCAGCAGAAGGCTCAGCAGGGGGACCTGGCCGCTCAATTCGCGGAGAAGCTAGTCACGCGTCACCTGGAGAACAAGCCAGAGACCGCGCAGGAACAGCCACAGCGTCTTCCCGAACCGGTTGGCACTCCCTCCGCGGAACACCTAGCGGGAGTCGACGCAAGTCAGTATCCACGTACCGACCAAGGGCATGCACCGGTATCCAGGGCGGTCGTGGCGGCAAGGGCCGACAACGAAAAGATGCCCACGGAATTTGTTCACGCCCAAACCGACATCCGCTTGGCGGCCCATAGCTCCGCGGTCGGCAAGGACGATGGAGGACTGTACCCGGAGCAACTGGCCAGCCACGCTCAAGCGGTTCCCGGCTCGCAACTCTCGCACGGAATCCCGCGCAAATCGACCAAACCTTCCGACGGTGAGACTGGGGAGACCAGCGAACCGCGTGAGCTTTCGCCGCTAGAGTGGTTGGTGATGGAAGTGATCTGGGAGCATAAGCAAATCTCTGCGGAGGTCCTGCTGAAAGAAATGAGGCACCGCTCGCCGATCGCCGGGGGCCCTCGTCAGGGTAAACCGACGGACGACCAAAACCCCGATCCAGCGGCCATGCAGCCGGATGAGTTGTACGGCGTTTTGTACGATCTGCGGGACGCCGGTTGGATTACCGAGGGGCGACGTGGCAATGCGATCAACTTCTGGGCTTTGAAGCCCAAACCGAAAAACCACACACCCGACTGGAACAGCCAACTAGACTCGACCATCGCCAGCCTGGAACAGGAGGTCGGAAATCGCCGCCTGTCCGAGTCGCAGCGAGCCCAAATGGAGCTGCGGCTCCGTATGTTGTATCTACTCAGCGGCCGCAAGTCGGACGCCGTCTCCAAGGTGGACTTACTTCCGGAGGACGAGCAGGAGGTTTGGTCGCAGTTGATCTTCGGCATGGAAGACTACATGAAAACCGGCGAAATGCCAGCCGATCGCCGCAGCCTGTTGGCCCTGGGGGCGTTCCGCCGAGCCACCGACCGCCTGCGTGAGGTCAGCCCGTTGGAGCTGCGAAACATTGAGTTTATCCAAAGCGTCGACAGTTTCGGCCAGTTCAAAAAATTTCCGCAACCGGAGTTCCGTGAAGGGCAGGAAGTGTTGCTGTATGTCGAGATCGACAACTTCACTTCCGAGCACAGCGGCGATACCTTTGAAACGGTACTCAGTGGCGGATACGAAATTTATGATCCCGCCGGACGCCGCGTCGACGCCCGCAAGTTCGCCGAAGTGAAGGACACCTGCCAGCAGCAGCGGCGCGATTTTTATGTGCCGTACCGGATCTATATGCCGGATGAGATTGCCCCGGGGAATTACCGGATGGAACTGACCATCACCGACAACAAGGCGGAGAAGTTTGGCCAGGCGTCGATCGAGTTCCGCATCAAGAAGTAGAGCCTTACGGTACGGAGTCCCCCAATGACCACCGCGGACGTGATTGTGATCGGCCTGGGAGGCGTCGGGAGTGCGGCGGCCTGGCATTTAGCCCGGCGTGGTTTACGCGTGCTGGGGTTCGACCGCTTCGACCCGCCGCACGACCATGGCAGTTCGCATGGCCAGTCTCGGGTGATCCGCAAGGCCTACTTCGAGCACCCCAACTATGTCCCTTTGCTTCAGGCCGCGTATCAGGCCTGGCACGAACTGGAGCAAGCGTCCGCTCAGTCCCTCTATTTTCCTGTCGGACTGTTGGAAGTCGGTCCAGTGGATGGCGTGATCATTCCGGGCATTTTGGCGAGTGCCGCAGAGCACCAGCTTCCCATCGAGCGGCTCAGCGCCGCGGAGATCCATGCCCGCTGGCCGGGTGTGCGGGTCACTGAGGGGGATGTCGGCCTGTTCGAAAGTGAGGCGGGGTACCTGCTGGTGGAGGCATGTGTCGCCGCCCATCTGCGTGTCGCGGAACAGGCGGGGGCCGAGTTGCGTTTTAACGAGCAGGTCGTCTCTTGGAGTGCTGAGGAGGACCAGGTTCGCGTGGTAACCGACCGCGGAGAGTATCAAGCGGCGCGATTAGTGATCGCCGGTGGGCCGTGGGCCGATCAATTGCTTGCCGAGTTGCGACTGCCGCTTCGGCTGCTGCGAAAAGATTTGTACTGGTATGTCGGCGGCTCGACCGACTATCGGGCTGAGTCCGGCATGCCGACGTTCTTATTTGAAACCCCCGCCGGCTACTATTACGGCTTCCCGGCATTCGATCACCGGGGCCTGAAGGTGGCACGGCATGATGGGGGAATACCGCTGGCTTCCGCGGATGGCTTGACTCGGGAGATTGACACGGCGGACCAAGCCCTGGTCGAGCGATTTCTAGCCACGCACTTGCCAAACAGCATGGGAACGTTGGCCGAACACGCCACCTGTATCTACACCATGACCCCGGACGAACATTTTGTCGTCGACCGGCATCCGGAGCACCCTCAAGTCGCCTTGGCGGCGGGGCTTTCCGGGCATGGATTCAAGTTCGCGTCGATCCTAGGACGGATACTGGCCGAATTGGCCACTGACGGAGAAGCGTCCTTACCGATCAATTTTTTGTCGCTTAGGCGGTTTTTCTAGGGCAATTCTACATTCACCCCCTGCCCTTCCCCGCTCGGGGCCATTCCGGGACCTATGGTTCTAGAGGACCCTGGTGCCGATCCGCGCCGGGTAATCGTCAAAACCATTACTACCCGCAATTGCTTGCCGATAGACCGACCATGAATGAAATCGACTTGGCCCAAAAAGGGAAAGAGCTGGTATCGATCCTTCGCCGCAAGTGGTGGATGTGGATTCCGATTACCTTGGTGACCACGCTGGGTGCCCTTACTTTCGCCTTGGTAAAGCAGGATGTCTGGCAGGCCTCGCAAACGATGGTCATTCGCGATGAGGCCGCAGGACAACTCGGCGGACAGGGTCGTTTTGACAACATGAACACCATGAAGGCCGCTCAAGAGATGGTGGTCGAGGTCTCCCGTAATTTCAATGTCCTAGAAACGACCTTGCGCGAGGTGGGACCGGCCAAAACGTCTCGTCGATCCGCCAAGCCCTGGCCCAGCATTGGGGATGTCGAGGACTTTCGAAAATTGGTTGAGGTGGCACCTCCCAATGGAGCGGAGTTTGGCACGACCGAGGTTCTGCACTTGAGTGTCGATGGCGAAACGCCGCAGCGGGCGATCGCGCTCACCAATGCGCTGGCCGCGCACTTAGATCGGGCCCTGAAAGACCTTCGGGGACGTCGAGCGGCCGGGGTGATCCAGGAATTAACCGACGCGGCAAGATTGGCTCAGAATCACCTCGATATCACTACCGAGCGACTCGAAGCGATGGAACGGGAAGTCGGAAGCGACCTGGGTGAGCTTCGCAAGTTAAGCGAGGCGGGTTCCGGCGATGGTGGTTTGCAGGTCGGTTGGGGCCAAATCAAACAGCAGATTCGGGATGGACAGTCGGAAATCGCCCGGCTTGAAGAGCAACTGAGGCTCCTTAAAGAAGCCCGCGATCAGCCCGACAAAATTGTGGGCATGCCGGGGCAACTCCTGGAAACCCAACCCGCTCTGCGGCGACTGAAGGAAGGGCTCGTCGACACCCAGCTCAAGACAGCGGAGTTGTTGGGCAGAATGAGTGAGGAGCATCCTCTCGTGAAGGCGGCTCTCACTTCAGAGCGTGAGGTTCAAGCGGATATCCGTGCGGAAATTGGCACTGCGATCAGCGGGATTGAAGCGGAACTGCTGGTCCAGCGGTCGCGGCTTGCTTCGGTGGCAAACCAGGAAGTGGAGGTTCGCAAACGACTTGACGGACTGGCTGGGATGCGGGCCCGATATACCAATCTGGTCGCCGAGGTGGTGCAGGCAAATCAGGTGTTGCAAGAGACACAACATAAGCTGGGTGAGGCCAAGGCCAACCAGCAAGCTTCCCTCGCCTCCAGTGTGATCACCTTGGTCGACTCGCCCACCGTGGGTGAACATCCGCTCGGCCCCGGCAAAACGATGATTCTCGCGGCTGGTATCTTTGGTGGACTGCTGATGGGTGGTGGCTTGATTTTCCTGACCACACCCCTGGCGCAACCCAGGTTCGGTCGACGCTGGACCGATCAGCTTTGGGGACGCCGAGCGACCGACGATCCCAATCAACCGGTGCCGGCCAATGGACACCCCGGCCAAAACGTGCCGGGCGCGATACCCGGTGGACGCCGGGCTTCCGATCCGGTCCCACCACAGGCTCAATCCCCCGGCGGAGAACTGCGTGATCGCCGTTCCGGACAAGATCGCCGAGCTCCGGATCGCCGGCAGGCGGACCCTGCCCCGGCGGCTCCGCCTCAGTACCCGGTGGGTAGCTCCAAGTAGACGGATTGCCGCCTCCCGTTTTCGCTGCTTTGGGGCCCTGAACAGGGGGCCTTATTTGCGGTACGATGAGGGTTGGTTCATTTACCAATCCACTCGACTGCCCGTAGGCGATTCCGGCCATGCAATACGATAAATCCCGACTGATTGAAATTGTCCGAGAGAAGGGTCTCAAGTTCGGCGATTTCACGCTCGCTTCCGGAAAAAAGGCGAGTTTCTATCTCGATTGCCGCAAGGTCACCCTGAGTAGCGAAGGGGCCCAGCAAGTTGCGCTCGGAATTCTTGAGATGCTGGGGGACGACCTACCCGACGCCGTCGGTGGCATGGCGATCGGGGCCGATCCGATCTCCGCCGCCACGATTACCATGGCGGCGTGTCGGGGGCAATCGCTGGCTGGGTTTATCGTCCGCAAGGAATCAAAGCAACATGGTACCGGGCAGGATGTCGAAGGGCCTGTCACGCCGGGCCAAACCTGCGTGATCGTGGAAGATGTTGTCACCACCGGCGGTAGCTCGCTCAAGGCGATCGAAAAAGCCGAAGCGGCCGGGCTGAAAGTTCGCGAAGTAATTGCGATTGTGGATCGACTCGAAGGGGGCAAAGAGGCGTTCGCCGCTGCTGGCTACCCCTTAAGAACTTTGCTCACGATCGAGGATTTCGGGATCTCGCCTCCCGCGGGTCAAGGCTCGTAGTAAACCGTCAATGTCTCCGTAGCCACGCTTGCTAAAAGCGTGGGGGAAGCGCTAACCCGCTTCGCACGAGTGGTGCATCCAATCAGAGTCTACGGGAACAAGCTCCGGACTTTCGGATCGGAGAGACAAACCATCCCCCAGATGCTCACGCTAAGTGGTATTACGTACAGCAGGCAGCAGCAGTTGCCCAGCGGAAAGCTGAGGATGGGGATCACAAACCCGGCCCAAGCCCAGCCGATGCTTTTGAATCGGATGGCGCTGGCCAATCCGGTCAGACTTAACACGTGAACCAGAGACCACACCAGTTGGATCGCCAGCATAATCAGGCCGCTATTCCGATCGGATGGTTCAAATACCGTGACCAATGCCACGACGGCGAAGCCTAAACTAGAGAGTAGGCTCAGTCCCACCAATACCGTTTGAATGATTGCCGGGATCAGCAATTTCTGCCGCATCGCGGCCCGAACCGTCTCCGGCATCTGGCCGCTAAATGAATTGGGGACTTGCGCGGCCGCCGAAGGGGACGCGAAGGGATTGGCGGGATTGGCCGAGAAACTCTCGCGAAAATCCGCTTCTTGGCTGGCGGCCGATTCATAGGGGGAATCGGATCGCGGTGGCCCAGGGGCCGACGACGCGGAAGTTTGCGGCGCGGGAATCTCTTGGACCTCCTGGCAATGGGGACAACGGGTCTTCTTGCCTGAGGTGCCGTCCGGCACGCTGATCTCGTCGAGACAGCGGGTACAGCGAAATTTGATTGGCATGCGTTCGAGTTCCGGAAAAGGTTCGCCCGTCTTTGCGGCCTATTTCGAAAAGAGTTGTCGGGTCTGGGGATCGGCCAGCATGATCATACCCCAAATTCCAATCCCGATCGGCACCCCGAGACAACTGCAACAACTGCTCGGCGGGAGAACCGACATGATAAATCCGACCCAGGCCCACACAAAACTCGATTGCCGCCACGCTGCGATCAGCCCAATCAGGGCCGGGATGTGCAACAGCGCCGCGACCCCATAGACCACCGCCATGGCCACCAACTCAGGTTGGTTCTCGATCACCATCATCACCACCCCCATTACCGAATACCCGATGGCGACCAGCATCCCCAGGCAGACGAAGACGAACTGGACAATGGTCGGAATCAATAATCGTTGCCGTAATTCACCCAGGGGCAGGATCCTTCCTTCGGTGGCGATCGGTCGCGGTCCGGAGGATCCTGGAGAAGCGAAGGGGTTCTCTGGATCGGTCATGTCGGCCGATCCGAACGGGGAATTCGGGGGCACCGCTTGACCTGCTCCCAGGTTGGTTTCGCCGGAGGAAAGGGGAATTGACTGCACCGCCTGGCAAAAAGGACACTTCGTCTTTTTCCCCTCGGTGCCGTCGGGGACTCGGATTTCTTTTCGGCAGGCGTCGCAGGTGAAGTTGATCGGCATTTGCCGGGCTTTCGATGGGCGTTATCTATTTCTGAAATAGTTTCCGCGTCTCCGGCGTTAGGAGACCGAGCACGGCCCAAGCGGAGAGCAACAGCGGTAGCCAGGTAATCGCTAGGGCATTGCCACACGGTACAGCGGAAAGCCCAACTCCGAACCAGGCCCAGAAATAGTTGCGTAGCGTGATCGCCGAGATCAGACCCAATATGGTCACGAGATGCAAGACCGCCACCAGCATCAGCCCCAAGGCACCCATCCCCGCCTCAAAGTTTTCCGAGGTGATCCAATGCCAGGCCATTGCGAAGGTTCCCAGCGAGATCAGAAACAGGGAAATGAGGGTCACCGCCAGCAGGGCGATCGCGGGGCGACGAAGCCGACTTCGGGGGTCGCCCCCCGTCGGGAGTCGCGGCTCTTCTCGGTAGAAATCAAGCTTGCCCCGGGGCAACGAGTTGGGCGGAATTCCGGAGGCTTGAGTCATCGCGGGATCCTCCAGGTCAAATTCACCGGCGGGCAAAGTCGTCACCTTATTAACTGGGTTCGGGAACACGCTACGAGCGGAACTGCTGACGCACGGCCGGATCGGATAGCACCACCATACCCCAAATCGCCACGGCAATCGGCAAAACCGATCCGGCGCAGGCGTTGGTGCAAGGGATCAGGGAACAGATAAACCCCACCCATGCCAAGGTGTAATTCCAGCGAAACGTGGCGGACAGAATGCCGATGAGGGCGGGCATCTGCAGGGCGAGAAACACTGACATCATGGTTAAGGTTGCAACACCCTCGTCGTCCCCTTCAATCACCAGGATCACGCCGCCAAACACGAGCAGGCCGACCATCAACACGCTCCCAACAATCACCACCAACGCGATGACCGAGGGAATCAATAATTTTTGCCGGGCCTCGGCTGGGTCCCGCTGCACAAAGCTTCCGGACGCGTCACCTCCCTTTGGTTTGAAGGAAGGGGTGGCGTAAGGATTTTCCTCTTGCGGCTCTTGGAACGTCTCGCCAAACGGATTGCGCTGGGGAATCTCCCCCGCCGCTCGCTCTGGCTCCCCCCTTGAGACCGGTCGCATGGGTGGCGGTGAAGGTGCCGGTTCGCGACTATGCTCGGGCTGTAAATCCGCAAGTGGATCCTGATGAGGCGTGGGCTGAGGTTCCGCCACTTGGCGCATGGGAATTTCGATTACCGCTTGGCAATGGGGGCAGCGGGTCTTCTTGCCCCCGGTTCCGTCGGGAACCTTGATATCCTCGCGACAACGAGTGCATTCAAACTGAAACGGCATATTCGATTTTCACCGGCGTAAAGCAAACCACAGGCCAACACCGCGCCGCGCGGATAACGAACTTCCAAGATAATTCGGCGCAGCGGCGTTGGGAACTCCCTGATTCATCTTCGCGGGATCACGTCGGCTCAATCTCGAAAGGCCCGATAGACCGGTTCGTCGACCAGCACGATGATCATCCAGATCAAAAAGGGTAAGGCAAAACAAAAGAGAGTCCCAAGGAACGCCGTCAGGATTCCGATCCAGGCCATCGGATAGCTCTCCAGTCTCGCGATATGCGAAAGACCGAACAGAGCGATCCCCTGCACCGCCATCAGGAGCGATAGAAAAACCAAGGGAGTCACGGTTTCTGGCGCGGCGGGGTGTTGGAAAATCCCAGCGGCCAGCGTGATCATTACGCTCACCACGCTGACCCCCAAAAACAGCCAAGCCAACACGAGGCTGCCGATTAGCGGAACGCGGAGGCGTTTTTTGGCCGCCCCGCGGAGGTGGGCCGTGTCGTGAAACGGCTGTTCCGGTTCGGCTTCGGGGAGCAGGTCGTCCGGTACGGCCCGCTCGGCGAAGAAGTTCTCGCCACTAGCGGACGCCTCGGCTGGCACTTCTCCGCTGGCGGAGGTGTTCGACTGGGAATCGCCTGGAATGGTTTGAATCGCTTGGCATTTCGGGCAACGGGTCTGCCGGCCTTCGCTGCCGCCGGGTACACGCAGTACCTCGGTGCAGACCGGGCACAGAAATTCAATCGGCATCCACCATCCCCCTCACGTCTCCCCTCGCAGTTTGAAAGAGGTCCAGTACCTCCGGCTTTCTCAACACCATCACGATCCAAATTGCGAATGGCAGCATGACCACGTAAAGCATTCCCATGACAATTGAAATCCAGACCCCAGTCCAAGACCAAATTCTGCTGTTCAGGTTCAAGGCCTGTTGCAGGCCATAGATGCCGACGACTCCTAGGATACTCTGAACCAGGCAAACCGAGATCCAAAAAAAAGTAACCGAGTAACTCGGCACCTCATAGTCACCTTCCAGCAGCGAGGTGAGCAACGCGACAGCGGACGCCATCGATCCGAGGATCATCAGGACCAAGAGCCCTTGGCACGCATTCACCGGAGTGCGCAATCGCCGCCGGGCCTGATCTTCCGCCAGGCGGCGGGTCGCGTCGAACTCCGATGCCACAACTCGCATCTGAATGGGCCGCTTCGGCACCGAATGTCCCGCGGGGATACTCAGCACCCGGCGGCAGACCGGACATTGCGTACGTCTCCCCTCACCCCAATCGGGGACACGAATATTCTCTCGGCAATATTGGCAGGGGAACTCGATTGGCATGATAGGTGAGTTACTCCGGGGCCCTCCGAGCCGACCGAAACCCCTCGCGGGCATCGCGACTGCAAAGGACCACCACAGCCCATATCACAAATGGTAACACCACCCAGAAAGCGATACCAACCAGCCCTGAAATAATTACGCCAATCCCGGCCCAAATCGGGTTCTCCAATTTCGCTGCGTGGTGTAACCCGTACAAACCGACCAGGAAGAGCAGGACCGCAAGCGGATACATTGTTCCGATTACGAAAAGTTCGGCATCTAAATTCTGCCCATCGAGAAATGCCAAGATAATCAGGACCGAGACCAAGTCAAAGGATGAAACCAAAAGTGATACCAACAAGATCACGCGGCAACCCATTAGCGGAATCCGTAACTTTCCCTGGGCTCTACTCCGTGGGGAACCCGGATCTTTTTCCGGCTCGTTGTCCGATCGGGATTCCGCTTGCGGCGACGCGTAGGGATTGAGGGCGGCGCTGGTCTCCAGCACCGCGCCACACGCGGGACAGCGGAGTTCATCTGTTTCCAGGGACTCGATGGCCGTCCCACATGCCGCACATTGGCGTTCAATTTGCATTCACCAATCTTTCGAATTGCCCACTAGCTCTTAAACCCGCGTTCCACATCCTGATCGGTCATCACC
Source organism: Pirellulaceae bacterium (assembly GCA_040880405.1). Lineage (GTDB taxonomy): Bacteria > Planctomycetota > Planctomycetia > Pirellulales > Pirellulaceae > JBBDIM01. The sequence continues at coordinate 25,346 of JBBDIM010000088.1, forward strand.
ACCAAGCCCCAGATGGCGAACGGCAAGATTAGCGGATAGACAAAGCCGATGAATGTGCAGATCACCAGTCCACCCCAGGCCCGTTTCTTGTGGTCGGCTTTGCCGGCGTGCCGTAGCCCTTTCATCGCCAGCAACAGCAAACCAATCACCCACGTCACAAGGATTCCACTGGTTAAAAACGAGCTGAATTTCGACCTTTGGACTCCTGTTTCCCATAAGGTTCCCAAAATAAAGACCCCCATCACCCCGATGAAAAGCAGGGCCACCAACAGCAGCCACTGGCACGCCTTGACCGGGATCATCAGACGTCGCCGGGCCATTTCATGAAGGTCGCTCTCGGTGATCGCGGGGACGAATTCAGTGGAATCGTCGTCGGTGAATTCCTTAGCCTGCTCAGAGGCCGAGTGGTTGGCGGAGGCTCCGAAATACCCAGGGACTCGCTGTCGATGCTGGCAATGCGGACAGGTTGCCGACGTTTCCTGGGCACCTTCCGGGACTTGGATTTGCTCCCAGCAGCGGATGCATTGAAAATCGATCGGCATCTAGCGACTTTCCTTGATTGCGCCCCGGTTAACTTTTAAAGGCGCGTTTCACATCGGAGTCCGCCAAAACCACCATGCCCCAAATCGCGAAGGGGAGCGAAAAAAAACAGCACAACGACGTGGTGCATGGCAGGGCCGCCAGAATAAAACCGGTCCACGCCAGGCCGGAGTTCTCCACCTTGCGGGCACCGTTAAGCCCGATCAATGCGATCACCATCATGACGATCGTGAGCATTCCACCGATAAGGTTTCCCACGAGTTCGGGCGTGTTGTCAGGGAGCATCTCCGCTAGTTCACCGCCGAAACCTGCCAGAAAAGCGACTCCCAATAAGAGATAGTAGAGAATCGAAAATCCTAAAGTAACTCCCACCAATACCGTGCAGACAATCGCCGGTACCCCCAGCTTTTCCTTCGCGTTGCGTTTCAAGTCTCCCCCGGACCTAGGGACCGGGGCGGCGGCGGGAGAACCGAATGGATTTTCCGACTCGCCCCAAGGCTCGTTTCTCGGCGCGGGACTTTCCTGCCGATCTGAAAAGGTCGGCCGCTCAGCGAAGGTCTCTTCCTGAGGGCCGGGAATCTGCATCACCGCTTGGCACTTGGGACAACGGGTCCGTTTCCCGTGGCTGCCATCAGGCACGCGAATCGCGCTCTTGCAGACCGGGCAGTCGAATTCGAAAGGCATGGAGTAGGAATCCCGCGGCGAGAAAAATGATGGTCACCAAAGTAGGACGTCACCGATCGGCCTCTCAGTTTATTCCAAAACCTCGGGGGGCTCCACTATCCTCCCAAGGTTAAGGCTATCCAGGGCCGGTGGCCGGTGGTGTGTCCCAAATCGGCTTTTCACGTTAAATTGAAGCCTGCGCCGGAACTTTTGCACCTCCCTAACCTGAAAATCGCACGGATGGCTCAATTACGCGTCGAAGACATCCTGGGCCCGGAAGGGAGCATCGCCCGCCGGTTGCCCGGGTACGAGCAGCGGCCGGAACAATTGCAAATGGCCCACGCCGTGCATCAGGCGCTTTCCCAAAAGAAGCACCTCGTCGTCGAGGCGGGGACCGGGGTGGGAAAGAGTTTCGCGTATCTCGTGCCCGCGATTTTGCATGCCGTGGGCAACCAAGGGGAGGAGTCGTCCCGGCGGATCGTCATCTCGACCCACACGATCAGCCTGCAAGAACAGTTGATCAGCAAAGACTTGCCCCTCTTGAACGCCGCGATTCCACTGGAGTTCTCCGCTGTTTTGGCGAAAGGACGGGGCAACTACGCCAGTCTCCGCCGCTACTCCAACGCCAAAGAGCGTTCCGGTAGCTTGCTGGCCAAGGAGGAAGACATTCGCCAATTGGCCGAAGTGGGGACTTGGCTCAAGAAGACGGGAGACGGCTCCCTCAGCGATCTCAGCTTCCGCCCTGCCCCAGGTGTGTGGGACGAGGTCGCAAGCGACAGCGGCAACTGCTTAGGGCGCAACTGCCCCACCTACAACGAATGCTTTTACTACAAGGCCCGGCGACGCCTGCAAAACGCCCAGATTTTGATCGTCAATCACGCCCTGTTCTTCAGCGATTTGGCCCTCCGCCGCAGCGGAGTCAACTTGTTGCCGAAGTACGACGCCGTAATCCTGGACGAGGCCCATACCATGGAGAACGTCGCTGGCGATCACCTGGGCATCAGCGTGGCCTCCTCCCAGGTCGAGTACACCTTGGCCAAGCTCTACAGCGAGCGAACCCAAAAGGGACTGCTCGCCCATCATCACTTGTCCGACGCGATGCAGCAGGTGCTGCACACACGGCACCGCGCTGGGCAGTTTTTTGATGACATCGACGAGTGGCTCTTCAGCAACCCTGGCTCCAACGGCCGGGTGACCCAACCGGAGATCGTCAACAACCTGGCCAGCCCGGCCCTGGCAAAACTGGCGAACCTCGTCAAGTTCGAGGGGGACAAGTTCAAGGACGACAGCACCCGGCAAGATTTTACGTCTCTCTCGGACCGACTGTTCCTGCTGGCCGATACGATCGACCAATGGCTCAACCAAAGCCAGGAGGATAGTGTCTACTGGGTCGAGAGCACCCAGCAGCGCGGGCCGTATCGCCGCGTGAAATTGACCGCCACGCCGATCGAGGTCGCCCCGGTGCTGCGGAACGAGATGTTCAACCAGATCGACAGCGTGATCCTAACCAGCGCCACGCTTTCGACCAGCAGCGACGGTAAGTTCGACTTCTACAAACAGCGAGTCGGGCTCAACCGCAGCCAGACCCTACAAGTCGGCAGCCCTTATGACTACAAGAAGAACGTCCAACTGATAACGGTCTCGGGAATGCCGGAACCGTCCGCCCGGCGCGAGTACGACGCCGCTTGTGCCGAGATGATCAAGCGGTATGTTCAGCGAACCGGCGGACACGCCTTCGTGCTTTTTACCAGCTACGAAATGATGCGGAGCTGCGCCTCCCGGCTCTCCCCTTGGCTGGCCGCCAACAACATGCCGCTGTTCAGCCAAAGCGACAGCCTACCCCGGGGGCAGATGCTGCAAAAGTTTAAAGAAACTCCGGGATCGGTCCTGTTCGGCACCGATAGCTTTTGGCAAGGAGTCGATGTTCCCGGCGACGCCCTCCAAAACGTGATCATCACCAAACTGCCGTTCAGCGTGCCGGATCACCCGCTACTACAAGCCCGGCTTGAGCGAATCCGCGAGAGTGGCGGCAACCCATTTAGCGACTACCAATTGCCAGAGGCGATCATCAAACTCCGGCAAGGTTTCGGCCGCTTAATCCGCGGCCATGCCGACCGAGGAATCGTAGTAATCCTCGACCCCCGAGTCCGCACCAAGGCGTACGGCAAGGCATTCTTGAAGTCGCTGCCCGATTGTGATGTGGTGGACGAACCGTTTCAAAGCCAGGGCAACCGTCAGAGTAAAGCCCAGCCCCGCAGGTAGCTTTGCTTTGCTGAATCTATCGCGAGGTTTCTCTCTCCATCGCCAGTTCCCCTTCGAGCTCACTCGCCGGAAACAGCACTCGCAACATCACCGGGCTCAGCAAAATCGCCGTGTAGAAGGCGGTCCCCAGCAGCATGTTGCGGAAGAAGGGAATCGCCAGGGTGTAGCAGGTTGCTAGACCGCTTAGGTCTTTGGTGTACTCCGGCATGCTCGCCCAACTGGCAAAATTGGTGATCACGTAAAACAGGACACAGGCCACCAAGCCGGTAAACAGGGACAGACCATAACCACCGGCGGACTTCGTCGAAGGTTGTGCGGAACCGGTTCGCAGCCAATGTCCCATCGGAACCGTCATCAGCAGGCACAGGTAGTTGAGGGGTTGCATCGCGTAAAAGGCCCAGGTCAATTCACCGGTCAACGCCCAAACTCCCAGGTCGCCTACCAGCAAAAAGCCGAGCATCACCGCCACCGCGACGCGAAGACTTCGCAGCACGTACCCACAAAACAGCCCGACCGCCAACAACGGCGTGAAGCTCCAAGGGTAGACATCGCCAAACAGCTCGAACCGCACCCCGAGGGCCGTTAGCAGGTACGGCATCAGCTTCATCACCACGGCGAATACCAGCACGGCGAGGAGGATCCCCACGCGGCGGGACTTCCCAGTGGAACGCTGACTGGATTCTGTGAAACTTGACATGAGGGGCACACCTTAGCGACGGAAAATGTAGCGACGAAGCGGATACCTTCCAGGGTACCCCAAACGGCGTAAGTCGGTCAATGGAGGGAGGTTTGGGACGCAACGGAGCCGCGCTTGAATTATGATAGAAAGTAACTTGAACGTCCGACCAACTCTCCGTCATGAGAAACTCGAATGCTCCGTCCGGCCCCGATACTCCTCATTGTGTTGTCTGTCCTTAGCTCGATTAGCTGTCAGGCACCGCCCGAGGACTGGCAATCACTCAATGACGAGGCCCTCGCGCTGTACGACGCCGGGCAGTTTGACCAGTCGATCGACGTCTTCAAAAAAGCCCTGCAAGTGGCGAAAAAGGCCCACGGCCAGCAGCACGCGGAAGTGGCGATCAGCCACTTCAACATCGGTTTGGGATACGCCGGCAAAGGGGATTATCAAGCCTCCGCCGCCTCCTTCGAACGCGCCCTCAAAATCGAACGCGCCATCCGCGAACCGAACGAGCCAGAAGTCGCAACCACGCTTGCTCACTTGGCCGAGGCGTATCACCTACAAGGGAAAACCGCCGCGGCGATTCCGCTGTTCGAGGAAGCGTTGGAGCTACAATCTCAGACTGAGAAGACCGACCCCCTCGATTTGGTCGATCCAATGTTCGACCTGGCCCTGATCCATCAAGAGCGAGAAAACTTCGAGCAAGCCGAGGCCCTTTACCACCGCGCGTTGGAGATCGAGCGGCGGCGCCTGGGGCAGTTTCATCCCAACGTGATCAACACGCTCACCTATCTGGCCGGCTTGCAGCGGCAACAAGGCAAGCACGATCAAGTCCAGCAAACCAATCAAGAAATCCTCGCGGCCCAGCAGGAAAACTTCGGCCCGGAACATCCGGAAGTCGCGGCCGTGTACTTTCACATCGGACGCGACTACCATGAACAAGGCACGTTCGCCGAGGCGGAGGCAAGCTATCAACAGGCATTGAAAATCCTCGCGAAACGACCCGCAAGCGATCCCGCCACCCTCGCCACGATGAAGCAACATCTGGCCCAACTCTACCGCCAGACGGATCGGATAGAACTAGCGGAACCGCTGGAGCAGGAAGCGGCTGGTCTTATCGAAGATTGACCAACCGCGACTCTCCCTACTCAAACAAATAATGCTTACCCCGCAACTTAAGCATCAGGCGTTCATCCTCTTGCTGCTGGGCCAAAAGGCTATTCTCCTCGGCCGTGTTGGCGGCGATTAGCTCGAAGTAACGCGGGCTGAAACGTTCAACCGTTTCGTACTTTTCCTTGTCCTCTTCCGGGTCAATCTCGCTGGCGTCGTCCGCGAACCAGATGTTTTGCCGGTAGTACAGCGTCCGATTGCCGAGGCTGCGGACGTTGCCCGCGACCATTTGGCGGTCGCTACGCGAATCGCGTATCACCTGCGAGTTGACGGTAATCGCCGGGCCGGACGCGGGTTCGGCTGCATCGGCCTGGGCTTCTTCTCCCGGTGCTGCGATCCGGCCAGGTGCTGCTCTTCGTCCGCCAAAGCCCCACCGTCCGATATTGCCACCACCCATGCCACCGGAAAACCGATTGGGCGGAGCGGTTGCTTCCGCGTCGAACACATCCGCCGGGGCCGCTTGTGGTGCCGCGTTTTGGGCCTGTTGGAAGCTGCTTTTAGCGGCTCGCTGCGAGAAGCCCTCGACGCCGCCGGAGATATTCAGCCGGTCGGTCAGGCCTCGAGCCCTGGTTAAACTTTCACCCATACCCCTTCGCGACTCAGCCAGTTCTTGGGAAGTTTGGTTCTCGTCCGCCAGGAACGAGGTGTAAGGTGTAAGGATGCCGTGGGTTGTGCTGAGCCGCACTAGTTCCTCCAGCAGTTCATCGTTCTTGCCTTTGAGGTCCAACTCGTCGATGATCTCGCCGATGCGCCGCATCGCCCAGAGCTTGGCGACGAAGGAATAGGTTTTGTCGTCGCTCTTATCGGTCAGCTTGGCGGGGAAGTCGAATTTCTTCCGCTCGTCACCCAGCTTCCCTTCGATGGTGACCTTGGCGTCTCCACCCT
>JBBDIM010000089.1:0-13413 GCA_040880405.1 Pirellulaceae bacterium
GGTGATCCAATACCCGATGCTCGCGTTGAAGTCGTAGTTCGACACGCTATCACCTTGGTGACAAAGGTGTGCTGAACTGGCAATCGCCAGGATGCTTGACTGGGCAGGACGAAAATTCTTGGTGGGCGGAAATGCGGGCGGCATCTCTAAAAGTCTTACAGCCGCACCCGTAGCGTCACCTTGCGCCGCGTACTGCGGGAAGCAATGCTTCCCCCCCGGCACAAGGTAATCACCACAGGAGAATGACCCCATCGAGTTTCGAAGCGCGACGGTCATTGACGAATCACCCGGCAACCTGGGGAAGGTTCGGGCAGTGCGAGGCTCCGAACAGTCGGAACCCCTAACCTGTTCGTTAGGCTGGCTAATGAATTATGGCCTGAGACGCATCAGGAAATCAAGGAAGACTTTGCCGTTTTCGGCGATCATGCGGAAAAAACAACCCCAACGGGTGGATCGAGTGGCGGCATAACTGGCAAAAACAGCACAATCGCTAAACTCCCCCGGTTTGGCAGGCCGATTTTTTTAATACGGCCCAAGCCACATGTGTGGAGCCGAGCAGTCACCAAGGACACGTCCCCACGGAAGTTTGGGGCCTGGACGAGGGAACCGAGACCATGAACCGCAACACCCACCGTCGGATCACCCACCTTTGGCTCACCTGCAGCGCGGGTGCCTTGGCCGGTTTCGCGGTCTTGACCGACATGACTCCCACATCTGCTCAAGGCCCCACGGCCTCCCGCTGGAGTTCCGCCCCGGTCGAGCAGCCGGTAAATCCAGCGACCGCCCCGCCCCGAACCTACCGCGTCGGGGATCAAGCGCCTGGGCCGACTCGCTTGTCTTCCAATCCAGCCCGCCCCTCGCTGACCGATGCCCAGCGCATTTCCGAGCCACCGGAGGAGGCCCACTTGGTTCGACTCCCACCGGTCGACGATGAGCCGGTCGCGAGTAGATCGGTCACGGACGATTCCAATCCCGCCCAACCTGAAGTCCAAGCAGACCCAACCCCGGAACAGGTGGCTAAGCAGACGGCCCCCTCCACCCCGCCAGCCAAGCCAGAGCCACGTAGGCCCGCCAACCGTATCGACTGGAATCATCCGCAGGTGGTTATCGGACCGGCCCAACCAGCCGGCACACCGATCCCCAACCAGCATGTCGCGCGAGCGAGTGGCGAGGCGGAAGACTTTTTCAGCTTCGATCCGACGCGAGGCGAGCTTTCCGCCGATTCCGCAGAAACGCCATCCGCGACTCCAGCCAGCGCCACCGAGGCCCCGAACCAGTTCGCGCAAGGTTATGAAAAGGGCTCGGTAAAAGCCCACGAGATCAAGACCCCGCCCCAGCGAGAACTCTCGCCAATCACCGCCTGCCGCATCTTGGGCTTGAAACCGGCGACCGAGCGGCGGTGAACCTCTGATGCAGGGGAGAACGAACAGTAACGTCCCTTTTTTCGACTGCTTCTAGCCCCGATAGGGGCGGCATTTAATAGCCAGGGGCGTCAGCCCCTGGAGCTTTTCCCGTCAATACGTGAGCCCTGAAGGGGCGGCATTAGACGGATCTATAATGCGAGAAATGCCTAACAAAAATGGACGCGTCCGCGGATGCTCTCTTTTGTGTCGCCCCGTTGGGGCTTAAGAATTCTTAAACGACTGCTTACCAGGGGCTTACGCCCCTGGCTATTGCATGTCGCCCCTGCCGGGGCTGAGAGACGATCCTGCGGATTACCCATCAAACTGCTCGGGGGGGAGATGATGCGGGACTTATTTCTCGGCGACTCCGTAGCTCCATCAGGGTAGCATCGGAAAGAAGAACGGCGAAATCGCAGAGGACATCGCAGCGGTGGATATGGCAATGGCCTGTTGGCGTTCCTGCTCTAGGCAATACTCCACGACCTGCTGAGGCGTGTCGGCCTTGAGTCGCTGCAAGATTGCCCACGAGGCACCCTGAAACAGCTTCAGCGTATGCTCCCGATCCGCTTTCTTCAGCCGCTGGATCGCATCGTAGTTGAACCGACGTGTCACAAAATCAAGCCGTCCGGCGGCGCGGAAGGCCTCGTAGAGCTCGGCCCCGAACGGGCTGTCTTCCTGATTCGTCATGTAGACAGGTATACCCCATTCGATGGCCAACAGGCAAGCAGAATCCCCCCTACCCCACCACACTATGCAGGGCAATCCGATTCCCCTCGCTATCGTGAATCACCGCCCGATGCCCGTGGGGGCCGATTTCGTGTTTGGGGTAGAGGACGCTTCCGCCATGGACGGTCGCTTGCCGGATCGCTTCGTCCAGCCGACCTTCCACCGAAAGATATACCAAGGGGCCGCTATCGGAAGGGGCGTTGTCCTCGGCGGTTACCAGGCAGCCGGAGGGGCCATGTTCGGAGCCTGGGAACACCCCGAACTGCACGGTGGGGGTGACTTCCTGCTTCTCAATCGGGACACCTAATACGGCACTGTAAAAGGTGATGGCTCGGTCTAGATCGGTGACAGGGATATCGGTCCAGCAAAGGATGGGATTCATGCAGCAAGGGCCTTAAAGTAAAGCGGTTGTACGGGTCAGGGTGTTCCGCCAATCAGTGTCGCGACTTCCTCCGGTTAACGAAACCCCGGGGGCCGAGCGGGTTAGTAGTACTCCCACGCTTTTGCAAGCGTGGCTACGACACATCTTAAGTAGCCACGCTCGCGTAGAGCGGGGGAGAAGTGCGGGTTGTGTTCGCCCCTGGCGCGAAGCGGGTGAGCAGTTCCCCCACGCTTTTAGCAAGCGCGGCTACGGTTGGGGGGAGGTTTCGCTCCCGAAACGCTTCGGGTTTCCGTGTTTAGGGGCATTTATTTCGACATTCCACCCTGCCCAGCCTAATTGCCCCTGACACTCGGCGAACAAGTCGTGTATAGTAGTGACCTTGATTGATGCACTTCCGGCCCGTCTCAGTGCTCCCGTTTGGTTTGCCCGCTATGGCAAACCCCTTGGTGTGTGATTTCCTGAGCAGTACCTGACGCGTTCGATCAATAGGGCAAATGGCCGCCCCGAAGCGTGGTGGCCCGTCTAGCGACGCGTTGTCTCGATTTGCCGAATCCGTCACGTACCATCTTTGAGGCCCGAACATTATTCGGAGATGAAGCTCACTTCTGGCTTCCATCTTCTTGATTGTTCGGCGCACCAAGAACTTGCTCTGGAAAGATTTCGAATGATCTCTGGGACTACGTCCGCACCGACTACGGAAATTACCTTCGCCGACCTGAACCTGGACCCCGCCATTTTGGCCGCGGTCGAGTCGAGCGGTTATACCCATCCGACGCCCATTCAGGCCGAAACCATTCCGCCGCTCCTCTTGGGCCGCGACGTGTTGGGACAGGCTCAAACCGGGACTGGCAAAACGGCCGCCTTCGCGCTGCCCATGCTCCAGCGGATCGACCTGACACTACGAAAACCGCAGTTGTTGGTGTTGGCCCCGACGCGAGAGCTGGCGATCCAAGTCGCCGAATCGTTTGAAACGTACTCCGCCCAACTCAAGGGTCTGACGGTCGCCACGATTTACGGCGGCCAGGATTACGCCCCGCAGCTCCGCCAAATCGAGCGGGGTGCCCAGGTTGTGGTTGGAACGCCCGGCCGCGTAATGGACCACATGCGACGTGGTTCGCTGAACCTCGACAACCTGCAAGGGTTGGTCCTGGACGAAGCGGACGAGATGCTGCGGATGGGCTTTGCCGACGACGTGCAATGGGTGTTGACCCAATCGCCCGACCAGCGGCAGATCGCCCTGTTTTCCGCCACGATGTCCCCCACCATTCGGAAGATCGCCCAACAGCATCTGACCGACCCGGTGGAGATCACCATCGAACAGAAGACCGCGACGGCCGACACCATCCGCCAACGCTACGTCGTCGCCGCCCCACATTTGAAGGAAAAGACCCTGTGCCGGCTCCTCGAAGGGGAACCGATTGAAGGTGTGATTATCTTCGTGCGGACCAAAAGCACCACCGAGCCGTTGGCCGATACCCTCAACCGCGCCGGACACCGTGCCGCCGCCCTGAGTGGCGACATCCAGCAGAAGCAGCGTGAGCGAATCGTCGACAACCTCCGCAGCGGCAAGCTCAACATCATTGTGGCGACCGATGTCGCCGCGCGGGGCTTGGATGTCCCCTGTATCAGCCACGTGATCAACTACGATCTGCCGATCGATAGCGAGGCGTACGTCCACCGCATCGGCCGCACCGGCCGGGCGGGACGTAGCGGCGAGGCGATTTTGTTCGTCCATCCGCGTGAGCGCGGCCGCCTCAAGCGATTGGAATTCGCCACGCGACAAGCGATCGAACCGATGGAACTGCCCAACAACCGCGCGATCAACAAACAGCGCGTCGCCAAGTTCCACGAGCAGATCGCCGAGGGTGCCAAGCACCAAGACCGCGAGACCTTCGCCTCGGTCCTGGAGCAATACCGCCGCGAGACCGACGTCTCGTGGGAAGAGATCGCCATTTCGCTGGCCGCCTTGGCCAACGGTGGCACCCCGCTATTGCTGAAAGATGAGATGCGGCAATCGAGCTTCGCCGAGTCGCACGGCAACGATCGTCCGCAGCACGACAGCGGACCGCGCCGCACCTCACACGCCAAACGGAACGAACCCCGCAGCCGCGAAAAGGGAATGGAAACCTTCCGCGTGGAAGTAGGACACGCCCATCAAGTCGGCCCCGGCAACCTGGTCGCCGCGATCGCCAAAGAGGCGGGCGTCGAAAGTGCGAAGATCGGTCGGATCGAGATCTTCAACGACTTCAGCACGATCGACCTCCCGGAAGGTCTCTCGACCAGCCGAATTGTCGCCCTCGGCAAAGTCCGCGTCTCCGGCCGAGCCCTGAACGCCTCAAAGCTGGACGGCCCGATCACCACCCCGCGGCGGTTCGAAAGCAAACGAAGCGGCGGCAAACCCGCCTTCAAAAGCAAACCCCGGCGAAGCCGAGCGTAGGCTGTTAAGCGAACCGTTGCATAAAAAAGAAGAGCCGAATTCATCACGAATTCGGCTCTTCTTTTTGATAGAAGGTAGGGTGGGTGAAGGCCGATAGGCCGGAACCCACCGTAGGTGCGCGGGTTGAATTGCCGGCGCGGATTGAGCACGGCGCAAGCGACATTCGCATGACCCTAATCCGTTTTACCACCGGAAAATTGGTTGGCGACGGTGGGTTTCGAAGACTCCACCCACCCTACCATCGCACCTCCTACTCCAACAATTCCCGCAGCCCGTCCATCAGCACTTTTTCTACCTGCGGCGAGACGTTCGTGGCTCGCGCGCTGGTTTCGTAGCCTCCTTGGGTGTAGGAGATTTCGGTGCCGATGTAGCCCGGGCCGTAGTCGCCGTAGGCGGCCATGCAGACGGTTCCCTTCGGTACCATTTTTTGGGCTGCCAGTTGGTACTCGATGAACAGTTCGCCCGGCATGTGGACCAAGTGAACGTCGCCCAGGCTGAGGCGGGAAAGTTCGGTCGGTAGCTGCTGCTCGCGGCGGAGGATGAACGCCAGATTGGTGGCGGCACCGAGACGTTGTTTGGGATCAATCTCGCGATTCTTGAGGGTGGCTTCCTCCGCCTCTCGACTCAAGTGCTCGGCCAGCGGTAGCTGAACTTGCGTCATTTTCCAGTCGACCTCCGCCGCCGAGATCGGGCGGCGCTCGGTCGCTTCCCAGGCCTTTTGCATCCCGGTCTCCATTCGCTTGGTCAGCACCGGGCGGTTCTCCTTCGAGCCATCGTTGTATTTACCGGCCGTGATGTTACCGCCTGCTCCATTGAAGTGAATGTGCGGCACCCCGGACTCGGCCTCCCGCTTCTCGCGGGCAATTCCGACAAACTCCGACGTGACATCCCCCTGGCCGTAATAGCTTTGCGGGTGCGTGGCGTAGTAGGTGAGGCAGACCACCGGTTGGTCCTCGTTCCAGAAGCTGATGCTCCGCAGCAGCGGATCGATCAAACCCTCCGGCGCGGCGCTCGCCGCGGGGTCGGTGGTGCGGCTCCAGCGGATGATCGCGACCTTGCCGTCTTCGCCCAGCACGCGGCGGTTGGAGGCGACCTTCTCCACTTTTGCCTGGCCGATGCCTAAGTGGGTAACCGGCTGAGGCGATTTGAGCGCCTCGCGAATCGCGGCGGAGGTCGCTTCGATGGTTTGTCGGTTGAACAACAGATCGAAAAAGTCACCCCCCAGGCCATGCTCGGCCAACAGTTCCTCCGCGTCAAAATCGCACCGCGGGCCATCATGCTGATGCAGGCAGTGTACGCTGACGCGGTCGGGTGTGGTCCCGGCGGCGGCGGCCAGTTTTTCTCGCCAGGCATCGTACCCACCGTTGCCGATCCCGATCCAATCGACCGCGCACAACACAATCGGTTTACCGGATCCAAGGATCACAATTCCCTTGGCGAACAGCGGGTCCTGAATCGACCGCGTGGCGGCATAGGCGACCGGCGTGCCAATTTCCGGCGTCGCATCGGCTTGAAACACAGCGACTCGTAGCGTGGGCTCTTCGCCGCGAAGTCCAGTGAAAAAACCAACGACCAACAGCAAGGCCAAGAGAGAGCGTTTCAACATCAGGAAGGTACTCCAGGAAAGGGGCAAGATGTGGAGGAACAATGGAGGAGCATGAACAGCGGTGCCGGTAAAGTATAACCCGCCGGAAAACCGATTTCACGTGGTATGGGAGTGAAAAAAGGGGTCAGGACTCTTTTTAGCGACCCGTTATCAATTGGTGAACGCGTACTTAAAAAGAGTCCTGACCCCTTTTTTCACGCGACCTCTTCGGGAAAGTCCGGACGCCGTCTCCGGTTCCATCAGGCGATATTGCCGGCGCGACAAGATTCCACTAGCGACTTACCCGGTGAGTAATCTTCAGCTAACCGTGGAGTCGCGGTCGGACGTTTCGGTCGTTGTTAGTCGAGTTTGCCAGTGGAGGATTAACCCGCGAAAACATGCCCATGTTGGAGGGCGTGGGCATGGCACCCGCTGGCCTCGGCGGTGCGAGGCACCGGTAAACTTAAGTCGGATGGACCGTTAAGGACAAATCCCAAAGTGTCGACATCCCTGGAGCACGCCGCTGGTCGCTTTTGCGGTGGCCAGGAACAGGCGATCGGCCCAGGCTTCCTCTTGGTGAGCTTGGTGGACGGCGTCGACTAACTCTTGAGCCGCGTTGGCGACCACAATCGTGCGGTACCCGGCGACGAGGGCGGCGTAGTCATTGCCGGAATCGCCCGCGAAGACGATCTCTTGCCGCGGGTGTCCTTGCCGCTCGCACCACCAGTCGAGCGCGTGGGCCTTGGAGACGCCCCGGGGCAACAGGTCGATCAATCCGTCGCCATTGAACGGGTCGACACTGTCGACCACGCTATACGGCGCGTCCTGTTGGGCGATGATCTTTTCGACTTGCGGAACCAGTTGTCTCAGTTGATCGGCCTCGGCGTAAAAACTTATTTTGAAGCGGCCCTGCTTTGCTTCCTCTTGCGGGGTGAGTCCCTCAATCGGGGTCATCAGTTCGCGAATTCGAGCGGCGGTAAACTCGCCGACAATCGTCGCCAAGTAATCCGCATAGGGCTGATGCACCGCGCACGTTGCGTCTTCCCGCACGTGGCAGATGGTGGTGCCGACATCGCAAATAATCCAGTCAGGCTTGGGCAAATCGAAGGTGCGGATCGCTTCTTCCACCGATTCAATGTGCCGGCCGGTGACAAACACCAACACACGATCCGGCGACTGGAACGCTCCGCGCAGGGTCGCCAAGTCACGCTGATTGTCTTGAGAATCGTCAAGGGGAATCAGCGTGCCGTCCAAATCGGTGGCTAAAACATGCTCAGGCATGGGCGTGACTCGATATCCAGTACTTTGTGGGGTATAATCGCTTACTTGTTATAACATGGTTGAAAGTTGGAGCTTCACCCTCGCGCGGTTAACCGGATTGGTTTTTCGCCGATTACGTTCTCCCACGGCCCAATTGCTGAACTTGAATCGGGAATTTTCCCGCGGGTTTGGCCGGGTAGGGTGACTTCGCTTTGACCGTTTCGATCCGTGGTACCAAGCAGGGGCGACGAGGGTGTCGCCCTGAATGGTACCGGAGGCCATAAACCCCGGAAGAGACGTGCCGCAGCCACCCAAGAGTCGTCAGCCGTTGATCGTGGGAGAAGTCCTGTTCGACCAGTTTTCCACAGAAGACAAGGTCCTGGGCGGGGCCCCGTTTAATGTCGCCTGGAACCTGCAAGGGTTCGGCCTCTCCCCCACCATGCTCACCGCCATCGGAGACGATGAGGAGGGGAACCAGGTTCAAGCCGCCATGGAGCGGTGGGGCATGTCCGAGCGTGGATTGCAGGTGGTAAAAGACCGCCCCACCGGCAAGGTGTTGGTCGAAGTGACCGGTGGCGAGCCAACGTTCGATATCCTGCCGGATCGAGCCTGGGACTTCATCGAGCCGCCCGACTGGAACTTCCAGGAAGAGTTCTCGCTGCTCTACCTAGGCAGCCTCGCTTCGCGGAGCCCCAAAAGTCGCGAGACCATTCTGCACCTTAAAAAGACCTCGGGGCTGCCGATCTTTGTCGACATCAATCTCCGTCCACCCTGGTTCGAATTGGCCTGGCTGCCGCAGTTGCTGGCGGAAGTCACTTGGCTCAAGCTCAACCTGTCGGAACTGCTGATGCTCGCGGACGTCACGGAGATCGCCCCCTCCATGCACGGCGAGTCAGGTGGAGACCAGGCACAGCGCGAGTCGGCAATCCTCACGGCGACGCACCGCCTACACGAGCTGCACGGCTGCGAAAAATTCTGGATTACCTGCGGTGGCGACGGGGCCTATCTGGCCGATGGCCGGGGAACCCTGATGTTCGCTCCCGCCCCGCCGCCGGAACCGTTGGTGGACGCGGTCGGAGGTGGCGACGCATTCGCCTCCATCGCGATTTTTGGACAGCACGAAAACTGGGACGATCGCCATACGATCGATCGTGCCGTTCATTTCGCGTCGCAAGTCTGTCAGATGCAGGGTGCCACGTGCGAGGACCCCGATTTTTACCAACTTGAAGGAGCCGCGGAATAAACCCTATGGACGAACAACCGGAACAGCAGCCGATTCGGATCGCACTGATAAGCCTGCATGGATTGATTCGAGCGAAGGACCCGGAGCTTGGCCGAGATGCCGATACCGGCGGTCAAACCAAGTACGTGTTGGAACTCGCGGCGGAACTCGCGCGGAATCCGAAGGTGGCGGGGGTCGATCTGTTTACGCGGCAGGTCATCGATAGCCGCGTCAGCGACGACTACGCCCAACTCGAAGAGGTGATCGAAGGCAACGCCAAAATCGTCCGCATTCCGTTCGGCCCGAAGCGGTATCTCCGCAAGGAGGCCCTCTGGCCCTACATCGAATTCTTCGTCGATCAGGTCCTCAGCTACTTCAAACGCAACGGCCTGCCGGATGTGATCCATGGCCATTACGCCGACGCCGGCTTGGCGGGGGCCCAGCTCGCGCGGCTGCTGCATATCCCGTACATCTTCACGGGTCACTCGCTCGGTCGCGTCAAACGGCAGCGTCTGGTGGCGGGCAAGCGGAGCCGCGACGACCTAGAGCGACGCTACAAGTTCAGCAGTCGGATCGAGGCGGAGGAGATCGCCCTGGAAACGACCTCAATGATCGTGGCCAGCACCAGCCAAGAGGTCGAGCAGCAGTACGAACTGTACGAGCACTACGTCCCCGACCGGATGGAGGTGATCCCGCCGGGGGTCGACCTCAAGGCCTTTTATCCCAAAGAGGAGATGACCGAGCCACCGGCGATCGTCGACAAACTGGCCTGCTTCCTCCGCGAACCGGAAAAACCGGCGATCCTGGCCCTCGCGCGGCCCGACGAGCGGAAGAACCTCGAAGCCTTGGTCGAGATCTACGGCAAGAGCAAGCACCTCCGGGAACAGGCCAACCTGGTGATGATTATGGGGACTCGGGACGACCTGACCGACCTCCCCTCGGCGCAGCAAACCGTGATCGAAAACGTGCTGCGGTTGATCGACAAATACGACCTGTATGGGCATGTCGCCTATCCCAAGACCCACGCCCCCGGCGATGTCCCCCGGCTCTATCGTTGGGCGGCCCAGTATAAGGGTGTGTTCGCCAATCCGGCCCTCACCGAACCGTTTGGCTTGACACTCTTGGAAGCGGCCGCGACCGGGCTCCCGATCATCGCCACCAACGATGGTGGACCGCGCGATATCATCGGCAACTGTAAGAATGGCCTGCTGATCGATCCGCACGACCACGAGGCGATCGAGAAGGCCTTGCTCCGCTCGCTTACGGAACCGGAACAGTGGGAAACCTGGTCGCAAAACGGGATCAAAGGGGCCCACGAGCATTACTCCTGGACCAACCATGTCGAGCGGTACCTGCGCGACGTGGGGGACATTCTCGACCACTCCAACAAACCGGCCCTCGCCTCGTCCGATTCTCGGCGGCGGCGGATTCCCGACTTCGATCGCTTGATCATCACCGACTTGGACAACACCCTCACCGGCGACGACGAGGGACTGCAAATGTTCCTCGACCGGATTCGCGACACGCGGCATGTCGGTTTCGGCATCGCAACCGGTCGGCGGCTCGATACAACCTTGGAGTTGATCGAGGAGTTGAAGCTGCCGATGCCCGACCTGTTGTGTACCGCCTGCGGTACGGAACTCTACTACGGTGAGAAACTGACGGCCGACCGAAGCTGGCGAAAACAGATCGACTACTACTGGCGACGGGACGAGGTCCAAAAAACCTTGGAGGCAATCGAAGGGTTTTACCCGCAGGGAGAGCATGAACAATCGGAGTTCAAGGTGAGCTTCGAGTTAGACAAAGAAGTCGCTCCACCGCTGTCCAAAATTCGCCGCATCTTGCGCGAGGCGGGCCTCCGCTGCCGCGTGATTCTGTCGTTGGACATGTATCTCGACGTGATCCCGGTGCGGGGGGGGAGCGACATCTCCATGCGGCACCTCCTGTACAAATGGGGGTTCGCGCCGGAGCAAGTCTTGGTAGCGGGCGACTCCGGCAACGATGAGGGGATGCTCAAAGGGCGTACGCTTGGAGTGGTTGTAGGGAATTACAGTCCTGAGCTGGAGAAGCTGCGTAATTGGCCCCGTATCTATTTTGCCGAGGCCGCCCATGCCCGAGGTATTGTAGAGGGAATCGATTACTACCAGTTTCTAGACCACATTGTGATTCCTAATGATCGGACCGAGTAACAACGGGCTGCATGTCGATCTCCAGGTGGAAACCGACCTGACGCTCAAGCGGCTCCTGCCGCGGCTCCGCGAGGTGTGGGATCGGCATCAAACCGACCCCACCACGGTCGAGTCGTTCGAAGAGCGGTTACATCAGTACTGGCCCACCCTGTTTCGGCTGCTGATGGACCTCTACAGCCACCGGTACGATTTTTTCTACCATGTCGAGCAAATCCTCCTGACCGCCGCCGAAGGCTGGGCCCAACGACCCGAGCCCCTCCGGAAGTTGGACGAACATCGGATTTACGAACCCGATTGGTTCCTCTCGCAAAACATGGTGGGTGGGGCCCTGTATGTCGATCTGTTCAGCGAGAACCTCGATAAGCTGCGACAGTGCATCCCCTACTTCAAAGACCTGGGACTCACCTACCTCCACTTGATGCCGCTGTTCGCGGTTCGCCCGGGAGACAACGACGGTGGCTACGCGATTAGCGATTACCGCTCCGTCGACCCGCGACTCGGAACCATCGAGGACTTGACCATCCTGGCCGAGGAGCTCCGCCAAGCGGGGATCTCACTGGTATTGGATTTTGTGTTCAACCACACGGCCGACGACCATCGTTGGGCCAAGCAGGCCCAAGGTGGCAACCCAGAGTACCAACAGTTTTACTACGTCTTTCCGGACCGCACCGTGCCGGACCAGTACGAGCGGACCTTGCGGGAAATCTTTCCCACGGTTCGCCGCGGTAATTTCAGTTGGCACGACGGGATGCGGAAGTGGGTTTGGACTACCTTCAACAGTTTCCAGTGGGACCTCAACTACCAGAACCCGGCCGTCTTCCGCGCCATGCTGGACGAACTGCTGTTTCTCGCCAATGTGGGTGTCGATATTTTGCGGTTGGACGCCGTCGCCTTCATCTGGAAACAGATGGGGACCATGTGCGAAAACCTGCCGGAGGCCCACACCATCATCCGCGCCTTCAACGCGGTGACGCGGATCGCGGCACCGGGGCTGTTGTTCAAAAGCGAAGCGATCGTTCATCCAGACGATGTGGTGAAATACATCTCGCCCCGCGAGTGCCAAATCTCGTACAACCCGACACTGATGGCCCTGTTGTGGGAATCACTCGCGACTCGGGAGACGAAGCTGCTGACGCAGTCCCTCAGCCACCGGCATCGCCTGCCGAAACAGACCGCGTGGGTCAACTACCTCCGTTGCCACGACGACATCGGCTGGACCTTCGACGACGAAGACGCCGCGCGGATCGGGATCAACGGCTATAACCACCGGCAGTTTCTCAACTCCTTTTACACCGGTCAATTTCCCGGTTCATTCGCGCGGGGCATTCCGTTTCAACACAACACGCAAACCGGCGATATGCGGATCTCCGGCACCATGGCCTCCTTGGCTGGGCTGGAGCAGGCGATCGAAGAAGGAGACTCCCACAAGCAAGAGATGGCGATCCGGCGGATCGTCCTGTTGAATGGCGTGACGCTGAGCATCGGCGGCATTCCCCTGCTGTACCTGGGGGAAGAGTGGGGGATGCTCAACGACTACGACTTCGTCACCGACCCCGCCAAAGCGGGCGATACCCGCTGGATCCACCGTCCCAAAATGCGATGGGAATTCCTGGACGACCTGGAGAGTCTGCTGGAAGACGCCAACGGCTCGATTCGCAAACGAATCTTCCAAGCGATCCGCAAGATGATCCACCTGCGGAAGGATTTCCCGGCGTTCGCCGGCCAAGAGATGGAACTGGTTCCAGTCAAAAACGACCACGTGCTGGGCTTCCTCCGGCACAGCGGCGGAAGCCGGGTGATCGTCGTAGCGAACTTCTCCGAACAGCAACAGACCATCCACGGCAACGTACTGAGAACCGTCGGCATGGGCCGCTTCTTCCAAGACGCCCTGAGCGGCCGTACCTACCCCACCTCGGAAGATATTACCCTGGGTGCGTACGAACTGGTTTGGCTGGAACGCGTGTAGAGTCCGCTTTGCGAACCGCCGTCACCGCGTCGTAGCCACGCTCGCGTAGAGCGTGGGAGAAGTGCTAACCCGCGCCCCACAACCAACCAAGGGGCAAAGGCCCGATTTCATACCAGCCTGAGGGAAACCCTGGGTTGCGAAAGGCCCGAAGGGTCGGCACAACCCTTGCCGGGGGTGAAGCCCCCGGTTGCGTGCTCTCCCAAATCTTGAGGCCCGAAGGGTCGACACAATTCCTTGTGTCGA
>JBBDIM010000089.1:13423-30864 GCA_040880405.1 Pirellulaceae bacterium
CCTTCGGGCCTTTCGAAGATCTTGACCTTGAATCCGGTGGCTCTCGCCACCGGCAAGGGTTATGTCGGCCCCCTGGGCCTGGGCGAATCGGGGGTGAATCCGCATCGGCTAATCCAAACGCATTACGCGGATCGCACCCATCTTACCTGATCTCACCCCGCGACGAAAAAGTCCTGGAACTCGCTCGCCCCGACTGCGGTTCCTTCCATGTCGTACTCGTCCGAGATTAGGCTGCCGAGGTGAGCCTGGAGTTCGCGGCCTGCGGTGAGGTCGGCGTGGTGCGTGGCTAGTTCGCTGGCGAAGTTCAGCAGGTCGTACACCCGGCACTTGGCGGGTAAAACGCGGAGCCGTTTTTCGCTCAGGGCGTCGAGGTTGGTCAGCCCGTACAGTTCGTGCAGGCGGCCGGTCAGGTGGTGGAAGTCGGAGAGGGTCTCCCGCCGCTTGAAACCCTTGCTACGGTCATGCTTGATCAGCAGCTTGTAAAGCTGATTGCACTCATGCAGCGAGGCCCACGAGGTTTGGGCGCTGGCAAAACGCTGCCGTAGTCCGGCGTACCCTTCGCCATTGTCGTAGCTTTCCAAGGCCCGGCTGATGCAGTGCCCCAGGTCTTTGCCGAGGCTGACATCGCTCCGGAACGCCCGGGTATAGCCGATCGCCCCGTTGGAACAGATCATCCGCAAAAACGAGAGATAAATCTTCGGCTGGCTGAATCCATCGACCGGGGTCTCCATCACGAACCGATGCTTGAACTCGTCCCCACCGATCTCGAAGGTGCAATCTCCGCTGCGGGGTCGATGCGTGCTGGTCAGAACGCCATCTTGGTATTGGATGTCGCGCCCCTCGTACCGATGAAGCAAATCGGTCACTTCATCGTGCGTAATCACCGGCCGTTTGAGATTGCTAACCGACAGCAGTTTGGATTGCCCCGCCGGGTTGCGCTCGATACAGTACCGCAGCCGATCACTCGGGGCACTCTCCGCGACACGTTCGAACACCTCCGCGTGATCGAAGTACCGAAAGACCCCTTCTGAAAAGCCGAATCGCATGAACAGCGACTTCCAAAAACGCCGCGTCGGCTGTAGAGTCTCGCCGTTGAGCTCAATCGAGCGAACCACCACGCGGTTGTTCTGCGGGTCACGCTCGGCAACCACCCGAAAGTCACCAATCCGAGCCTGTCCGTAATCGAAGTTCCATCTCATGGTTTTCACTCCCTAGAAAAAATGAAGGTTTGGAATCGAAATCAAAAATAAAAGCGGAAGGGCGCGAGCCCTCCGGTCTTTGGCGTGGTTTTCCTCCAACGGCAACGCCGTCTGATGGAACCCGAAAAGGCGTCCAAACGTCCCAGAAGAGACACAATTGCCACTCACTTCTCATGCCCACGTTGGAGGGCGTGGGCATGGCACCCTGCGAACCTACTCCCCCTGCCCCAGTTGCTGTTCCCGTCGGCTTTGTTCCCACAAGGGACGGCTCCCTCGCAGCGCGGCAACCAGCTTCGGCAGCTTCACCTCGGTCCCGGCGATTAACCGCCGAGCCCTTTGGCTGACCGCATCGATTTGCTTGTTCATGGTCAGGCATTGCCAATCGCCGCTGTTCCAGATGTATTGCTCTTCCGCCAAGGCGGTTTTTTGCATGGGGTGAGGGGTCGATTGACACTGCACCACCTGCTTGATCGGCAGGTCGGCGTGCTTGCGAAAGACCCTGCCGCACATCTGGATGGTACACGACTTGCTTGAGGGTCGGCAGAAGACGGTCTTCAAATCGGGGCAGTCGAATCCCTCGGTCAAAATGTTCATGTTGATCAACACTTGAACCTTACCCGCGAGGAAGTCTTGCAGTTGGCGATCGCGGTCGCTCTTGGCGGTCACCACTTCCGAAGTCACCCCGTGGGCAGCCAAGGCGTCGCTGCATTCCAGGCACTGCTCTAGCCGATGGAAGAACATAATCGACTTGCCCCACCGCGCCTGATCGGCCGCATAAAACCGCGCGACCTCTGCCGGGGTGTATTCTGGAATGGTGTAATGGTGATAGCGGCTGAGGTAGCCATCTTGAATCAGTTGATGGATGCCGGCGTCGCGGATGACGTGGTCGAAACAGAGTTTCACCCGATCGCAGCGAAACGGCGTGGCGGTCAGCCCCAGAATGTATTGGGGGCGGATGGTGCAGTGGAGATTGGCCATGCTCATGGCGGCGTCGTGCTGGGCCTCGTCGACGATCAGCATATCGACTTGCGGCGGGTTCTTGTCGAACATCGAGATCAACTCCATCTTGATATCGAAGCCCCGTTCGAGGTTTTCCTTTTGGGCCTGAGCCAGCAGGTTCCGCCGCATCGCCACCCAGCCGATGCTGATGCCGTACCGCTTTTGCATCCATTGGGCGATCGCGAGTCCCATCACCGTCTTGCCGCTGCCGGTGGGGCTCTCGATCAGCACGGAAGCACTCTCGGGGGCGAATTCCTGGAACGGATCGTCGTGATGGGCCCTGAGCGTGTGGATCGCCTTCTCGCAGATCCGCCGCTGGTAGGCTCGCGGTTGAACATCAACGTCCTCGAACAGGTCGTCGAGCGACTGGGCCTCTTCCCAGGGGTTGATGGCGGAGTTAATTGCAGGGGCGATTTCGGCGACCGGCGAGAAAAATTCGACTAAAGACATGAGTGATCTCCCTATCAGGCAAAGCGAAACGATGATTTCCATGGCAGAGCCAGCGGTTGTTGTTCGCCGGTCGTGCCTCGTGTGAAAAGAAGTTTCGCCTAGCCCCAGGACACGTTGGGTCACACAAAATCAGGTTGGGAAAGTTTTCCCAAAAAAGTTTCCCGGCCGCGGCCTAGCCGGAGACCGCCAGGTTCAACGATTTTTTTAACCACGAATTACACGAATGACACGAATAAAGAAGGAATCAATGGGATTCGATTTCTCGAACGCTCTCCACGACTTGTCTGAGCAACCGGAAAGGCTTGAAGCTGGTGATCCGGCAATGCCTAACGGGATTGAAACGCAGAGCCGCTGAGTGCGCAGAGGGAAGCCTTCCGTGTACGTTACGTCTCTGCGCTCTCAGCGTCTCTGCGTTTCAACTTCTTTTAATCCGACCGTCATCCTCCAGACGATGCTTCGTGTCTTAGTGGGATTAAAAGCCGCTCTTTAAATCTCTCGCAAAGCCGCAAAGACGCAAAGGGGTTTAATTGTCCAGATCTTTGATATTTTTCGTCGCCTCCAGGCAATGATCTAATCAGAAAACCTACACACCCGAGCGACTCTCCTCTTTGCGGCTTTGCGCCTTTGCGAGAGAAATTCTTTCTTATGAGCGATGCAATTCCGCCAAGCGGCCGTGATTGAATGTGGATCGTCCTCGTCACGTGCTTCTGATTTTGGTTGCGGCCAAAGGCCGCGCTGGGGCGTTCGTGTAATTCGTGGTTGAACTTTTGAAGCTCTCAATGAGCATCCAATAACTATCCGGCTAGGGAACCGGGCAAACTTCTTGACTTCCAGCACCCTTCGGGTAGTCTGCTAGCTAATCCAATCAACCCACCCATCCAGCGATATCGCCTGGCAAACAATCTGGAGATAGCCCCCATGCTTTCGCGAACCCGCCTGACCCTTTGGTCCTTGGTATTTGGAACTTTGCTGCCGGCGGTCGCCTTGGCCCAGGAGGCGACCACCTGGCCTTCGATCGATTCGATTGAAAAGCACATTGAGCGGCACATGGCCGAAGGCCAGATCTCCGGGGCGGTGACCCTTGTCTCCCAAAAAGGGGAAGTCATTCACGCCGCGGCCCAGGGCTTGGCCAACTTGGAAGACCAAACCGCGATGACCCCCGAAACGATCTTCGGCATCGCCTCGATGACCAAGCCAATCGCCGCCACCGCGCTCATGATTTTGGTCGACGACAAAAAGGTGAAGCTGGACGATCCGGTCTCAAAGTACATCCCGGAATTCGCGGACGTGCGGCTCGATGGTGAGCCGCTGGAATCCCCCATCACCTTGCGGCACTGTCTCACGCATACCGCTGGGCTGGGTGGCGGTCAGCAGAATACCGGTAGCTTGGCAGAAACGGCCCAGGCGGTGGCAGCCCGGCCTTTGAACTTCAAGCCCGGCACGCGCTGGCAATACAGCCCTGGGATGACGGTAATCGGCCGCGTGGTGGAGGTTGCCTCGGAGCAGAAGTTCGAGGACTTTTTGGCCGAGCGGATTTTCGAGCCGCTGGGAATGACCAGCACCACCTTCAACCCTACCCCGGACCAGCAAGCCCGACTGGCTGTGCTTTACCAACCCGGCCCCCAGCCCAAGACGATGGCCCCGACCACTCACTGGCTGAGCGAAGTCTCCCCCACCCGGCCACCCAATCCGAGCGGCGGGTTGTTCTCTACGGCTGAAGACATGCTGAAGTTCAACCAAATGCTCTTAAGCGAAGGCAAGCACGAAGACCAGCAAATCGTCTCGACCGAGTCGGTGAAAGAAATGAAAAAACTCCAAACCGGCGACCTGGAAACCGGCTTCACCCCCGGCAATGGTTGGGGCCTAGGGGTCTGCGTCATCCGCGAACCCCAAGGAGCCACCGCAGCCCTCGCACCCGGCAGCTTCGGCCACGGCGGCGCGTTTGGCACCCAGGCCTGGATCGACCCTGAGAAACAGATGGTGTTCATCCTGATGATCCAACGCACCAACTTCGGCAACAGCGACGCGAGTGACCTACGGGGAGATTTTCAACGGTTGGCGGTGGAGGCGAAGCCGTAGTGCTCATACCGGGTGCCATGCCCACGCCCGGAAAGCGTGGGCATGTTTTGGCGGGTTGATTTCCTACTGGCAACTGGCATTCACAACCGCGGAAACGGCCGATATTCAATCGATCGCCTTCTCGGTATATAAAAAAGGGGGAGTTAGTAGCGGAAAATCCTCACGCTACCGCATGCCCACGTTGGAGGGCGTGGGCATGGCACCCGGCTACGATCAGGTTCGTCGAACTACCAGCCTAATTTTCCCCGCGCCACATTGATCCCGCACCCACTTGCGCCCATATTGTGGGGACGCTGATCGTTTTGTTACCACCGCGTGGAACCGCTGTTCGAAAGGGTATGCCAGAGTGACCCCCAAAGAAGTGTTGGCCTTGTGCCGCGAGAAGGATGTCAAGGCGGTCGATTTCCGGTTCATGGATTTCCCGGGGCTGTGGCAGCACTTTACGATTCCGGTCGGGCGGCTGGTGGAGGAGATGTTCGAGGATGGGCTGGGGTTTGATGGCTCCAGTATCCGGGGTTGGCAGTCGATCAACGAGAGCGACATGCTGGTTGTGCCGCAGGCCAACACGGCGTTTCTCGATCCATTTACCGAGCTGCCGACGTTGGTCCTGATCTGCAATATTCAGGACCCGATTACGCGGGAAGATTACTCGCGCGATCCGCGGAATGTGGCCCGGAAGGCGGTCAATTATCTGAAGAGCACCGGCATCGCCGATACGGCATTCTTTGGGCCGGAAGCGGAGTTCTTTATCTTCGACGACGTCCGCTTCGATCAACGTGCCCAGCATGGGTTTTACTATGTGGACAGCGTCGAAGGGGAATGGAACCGAGGCCGGGACGAGGGGCCCAACCTTGGTTACAAGCTGCGGCACAAGGAGGGCTACTTCCCGGTCCCGCCGTCCGATTCGCAGATGGATATCCGCAACGAGATGATGCAGACCATGATCGAGTGCGGGCTCAAGGTCGAGGCCCAACACCACGAGGTCGCGACCGCCGGTCAGGCGGAAATCGACATGCAGTACAACGAGATGGTGGTGATGGCGGACCACCTGTTGATCTACAAGTACATCATTAAGAACGTCGCCAAGAAGTATGGCAAAACGGTTACCTTTATGCCGAAGCCGCTGTTTGGCGACAACGGTTCCGGGATGCACATTCACTTCTCGTTCTGGAAAGAGAACGAACCACTGTTCGCCGGCAACGGCTACGCTGGCCTGAGCGAAATGGCCCTCTACGCGATCGGTGGTCTGCTGAAACACGCGCCGGCCGTGCTGGCCTTCACCAACCCCACCACCAACAGCTACAAGCGTTTGGTGCCGGGGTACGAAGCCCCGGTGAACTTGGCCTATTCGCAGCGAAACCGCTCGGCCGCCTGCCGGATTCCGATGTACAGCCCGAGCCCCAAATCGAAACGGGTCGAGTTCCGCTGCCCCGATCCGAGTTGTAACCCATACCTCGGGTTCGCCGCGATGACGATGGCCGCGATCGACGGGATCCAAAACAAAATCCACCCCGGCCAACCGCTCGACAAGAACATCTACGACCTGCCGCCGGAAGAGGCCAAATCGGTCCCCAAAACACCCCCGACCCTCGACGCAGTGTTGGACGCCCTGGAAGCAGACCACGAGTTCCTCCTCAAAGGGGACGTCTTCACCGAGGACGTGATCAACACCTGGATCAACTACAAGCGAATCAACGAAGTCGACGCAATCCGGCTGCGGCCTCACCCGTATGAGTTTTGCTTGTACTACGACATGTAATGGGTGCGAGAGAAGCCAGGTCGATTGGATGATGACTTGGAGGGGCATCGAGCCTCTACGAAAACAAGATTAGCCACAGAGCACACAGAGATCACAGAGAGACTTGCTTGCGATCGTCCACACTAATTTTGACTCACACCCAGCCAGGTTGAGCAAAAGGTTCCCATCCATCCGAATACGGACGATAACCCGCGTGCCGCTCCGCAATGGGCAAAAGGCTCCCCTCCTCTCTCTGTGTGCTCTGTGGCTAAAAAAGAAGCTTCGGCAAGCGTCCCTTTTCAAAGCAATTTCCAACCGAAAATCCCAGAGCATGGATCCAAAATTGTTCTCGTTTTCGAGGCGTCCGCACGGCGCGATACCGGCCTGCGCCCGTTGGAGGGCGTGGGCATGGCACCTGGCTCGCTCCGATTGGAGAAGGATTTTCGTATTGAGAATTGGGCGTTTTGGAAGGGGATAAGTACAATTACGGGTACCGCGGATTGGGGTTCTTTTCCGCCGACTCTTTGTAATTGAACTCATCCCCGTACACTTTGAGCCGGGTGCCATGCCCACGGACGTTACTGCTCTCCGGCCGATACCCGGAACAGGTGATCTTCGCCTCGAATCAGCAAGTCGCTCTCGATCGGAATCGGAGAGCCGATGACCGACTCGTCCATGTCGTTCTCGGCCAGCAGCTTGAATTTGTCGTCAGCGATACTCGCCACGAACACGGTGCCATCTTCTCGCGGGGCATACAGTTGATCGCCTGCGACGAGGGGTGAGGCGTAGTATTTCGATCGATGTTTGGGCAATGCGTCCTTCCAAACGGTCTTGCCGGCGGCGGGTTCCAGGCATTCGACTTCCCCTTGATCACCCACGATCAACACCCGGCCGTTGTGGACCACCGGGGTCGGAACGAAGGTCCCGACATCCTCACGCTTCCACAGGTGATTCGTCTCGGTCACGTCCCCCTTGCCGCTTAGCTTGACGCCATGCAGGCGAGGAATTCCGCGGTCGTTGCGGCCATAGGCGACCACCACCGTATCGCCGACAATCACCGGCGAAGCGATCGCGGGCCACAGTTTGTTGCCATCCGGATTGAAGCCGCCGCACGACCAAACCAACTCGCCATCGGCCGAGTTGTGGATGGTGATATGCTCGGCTCCCCACGTCAGAATCGCTTCTTGTCCGGCGTACTTGATGACCAGTGGCGTGGTGTAGCCATGGTCGCACTCGACCGGGGTTTCATAATTCCGGGCCACCTTCCAGGCGATCTCGCCACTCTGTTTGTCAAAGGCAGCGATCCACGATTCCCCCTGATGCATCCGAGCCATGACCACATACTTCTCGGTCAAGACCGGCGACGTTCCATGATCCCAGAACAAGGTATCCTTCCCAAACCGCTCGACCAGATCGGTCTGCCAGCGGATCGTTCCGTCCAACTCCACCGCGGCGAAGGTCCCGCTTTTGAAGAAGACAAACAGGGCCTCCCCATCGGTCACCGGCGAGGCGTTGCTGCCGGAACCGTTGCGATGCTTCCCGGCATCCTCTTGGCCGAAGGTAGTCCGCCATTTCTCGCTGCCATCAAGGTTGAAAGCGAGAACGCCATCCTTGCCATCGACTGGGGCGGTCACGACAATCCGCTCTTGCACCAGAATCGGCGTCGAACAACCCTTGCCTGGCAACTCGGTCCGCCAAAGGAAGTTTTTGCCGTCGAACTTGACCGGGAATTTTTCTTGTGGGGCGCTTTGGCTGATGCTGCCGCTGTCAGCGGGGCCTCGCCACGCGGGCCATTCGCCGGCCGTTTCGGCCTGGGCGAGTGTGGTCAGAACAAAACCGAGCAGCAATGCGAAGGGCAGGATGCGGTAGGACATGACGTGGGGTTTCCTGGGGATGCTGACGCTGGGGGCTTACCTGGGGGTGGCGACAAAGACTCTGTTGGTTCTACGATGATAACCGGTGGAAGTCAACTTTTTGCAGACGTCGCCATTATTGGTAGGGTGGAGCTAACGCTTAGCCGACCGTGGTCGCCCTATTCGCAGGGCACCGTTCTTCAAAGGCCCAAAGGGCCGGTACAACCCTTGCCGGGGGTGAAGCCCCCGGAAGCTTGCGCACCCCAAACTCCTGAGGCCTGAAGGGCAACACAAGTTGCTGCCATCCTGCTTTCAGAAATTGTGTCGACCCTCCGGGCCTTTCGAAAGATTTTGTTGCCCCGAATCCGGTGGCTCTCGCCACCGGCTAGGGCTGTGTCGACCCTCCGGGCCTGGGCGAACCGGCGGTGAGTCCGCATCGGCAAATCCAAGCGTCTAAAGTGGATCGCACCCACTTAAAGTGATTCTCCCCGCCGCCGAGCGAAAACATAAATCGACGGCGGAACGATCTCACACAATAACGGTTGCCGCGCCAGCGGCAGCATCGGGGCCAGGCGGTGCGATTGGTATTTGAACTGCAGGTACTCGTAGGTTCGCCAGTTTAGGTCTTGATAGTCAGCCGAGAGCAGGCTGGTCAATTCCGCCTGGGTGAAACCAGCGTGTTCGCCATATTTGTTATGAAATCGCCCGGCGAGCCGAGCCTTCCAGTCGTGCCAGTTGTCGCTCAGCTTGTTTTGCCAGGTCGGCTCCCAGTGCGTTTGTTTGTGGGCCCCGAGACTGCTTAGCAAACGGTTGCGATTGGGCGTTCCCACGAACAACCAGCCACCCGGCTTGAGCACCCTGGCGATTTCGCGCAAGCTACCCTCGACGTCGTCCACATGCTCGATCACATGGTGGTAGAAGACGGCATCGAAGTGGGCGTCAGCGAAGGGCAACTCGCACACACTGGAGATCTGGAAACGAACGTCCTCCAAGTCGCGGAATTGCGGTAGCACCTGGTCCTCGACGTCGACCGCCTCGACCCGGCCCCCCAATTGCTGCTCAATGGCGACCGCTTCATGCCCTTCGCCACAACCGGCATTCAGGATAACCGCGGGATGGATGCCCCATTCAGGCTGTAGCTGCCGGAGCGTGCCGCAGAAAAAGTCAGCACCGGCGTGACTGCCGGCGGGTATCACCTGGATCATAATGATGTGTGTCAGTGGTCTAATGGAAACAAGTGGAAGACCGCGCGAGATCTAAAGAACTATGATTGGTGAATTCGAACCTGCCTATGGTTTTCTCCGCTTTTCAGCGTCCGGCAAGCTAGATCAGTGGTCGATCCTTCCTTAGAAGCCAAATATTCCGGCTGGGCGTAGGCAAGCTAGGGGCTTACCAGGTGGCTATTTTTTGCTCTGAAGCGGGGTCACCCCAAGATCATTCCGTAAAGATTTGACTTTACGCTCTAGGAAGAGGAGAATAGGCCAAAATTTCAATCACTACCTCTCGCCCCCAATTCGGCGATCGTCTGCGTCTTGGGGGTCCCGCCGAATTCCTTAGGAGAACGTCCATGTCCCGTATTTCTCGTCGCAGCTTCGTCCAAGGTTCCGCCGCTGGAGCGGGCCTGATTCTGACCGGAACCGCCGCCTCTGGTGCGGTCAAAGGTGCCAACGATCGGATCCGCATCGCCGTGGTCGGCGTGAATGGCCGGGGCAAGGCGCATATGAGCGGCTGGCTGGGTCAGGAGAATGTCGAGATCGCGTACCTGGTCGATCCGGATGAACGGATCTTGGCCGGTGGTCTCAAAAGCCTGGAAGAGAAAGTGGACGGCAAGTACAAGGTCAAAGGAGTGAAAGACCTCCGCGAGGCCCTGGACGATCCGAATCTCGACGCCATCTCGATTGCCTCCCCCAACCATTGGCATTCACTGCAAACCATTTGGGGCGCCCAGGCCGGCAAGCATGTGTATGTCGAGAAGCCGATGAGCCACGACGTGGGTGAAGGCCGAGTGGCGGTCGAGGCCCAAAAGAAATATGGCGTGGTCGTTCAGCATGGGACCCAAGGCCGTAGCAGCAGCGGAACCGCCGGACTGCACGAAGCGATCCAGGCCGGCAAATGGGGCCGTCTGAAAATCGCCTATGGCTATTGCTGCAAACCGCGGGGAGGCATCGGGCACAAGTCGGTTTCCGACGCCCCGGATCGATTGGACTGGGACCTGTGGCGCGGCCCGGCGGTGATCGACGACTATCACGGCAACTACCACACCTACAACTGGCACTGGTTCTGGAAGACCGGCAACGGTGACCTCAACAATCAAGGGACCCACCAGTTGGATATCGCGCGATGGGCGATCGACAAGGACCAGACCCACCCAGTGAAGGCGATGGCGATCGGCGGCCGTTTCAAATGGGACGACCAAGGGGAAACCCCCAACACGATGTTCGCCATGGCCGAGTATCCCAACGGGCAGTACGTCTACTTCAATGTCCGCAACGTCAACTACGAAGGATACGAACACCAAGTCTCCAACGAATACTACTTCGACGATGGTGGCCGGATCGTCAAAGGGGTTTACTATCCCAAGGGTAGCGACAAAGGAGAAAAGGTGAGTGTCCCCTCCGGCAAGGTCACCCCCGGGGGAAACTGGGGCAGCTTCATCGCGGCGGTCCGGGCGGGTGACCCCAGCATGGCCAATGGCAACGTGGAAGACGCCCACAATGCCTGCGTGTTGGGCCACTTGATGAACAACTCGTACCGCCTAGGCGAGTCGGCCCCGTTCAACAAGAAGGCGGGCCGCTTCGGAGACAACGCCGATGCCGCCGAACATTTCGGCCGCCTGCACGACATCATGGCCAAAGGCGTGGGCGTCTCCGACGGCGAAAACTACACCGTCGGCCCGATGCTGGAGTTCGACCCCAAAGCAGAACGCCATACCGGTGCGCATGCCGAACAGGCCAACGCCCTGTTGAAAGATGAGAACCGGAAGGGTTATGAGATTCCGGCGGCGGATAAGGTGTAACCTTCGCAACCGTTCTCACGATAAAAACGCTCGGGGCTGAAGATTTTTCTTCCGCCCCGTTGGCGTTATGGGACGTCGTTTTGGGATTTGGCGTCGATTGGCTCGACTGATTCACTTGGCTATAATGGGAAGTCGACGTCCCGTAAATCCGAAGGTCCCTTACTCTTCGACCGCGGTTGTCACTTTGGCCCAGGAATTTAGATGGAAATCCAACGAATCGACCTCTTGAATTTCAAATTATTCGAGAAGTTCAAGCTCGATTTGCATCCTCGATTCACCATGCTGGTCGGTGAAAACGGCTCCGGCAAAACCAGCCTGCTTGATGCGTTGGCGATCGTCTGCGGGGTGTGGTTATACGATGTGCCGGATTCGAAGATTAAGAATAGCAGTCGTCGCCCTTTATCTGAGGACTACATTCGGCGCGTTTATCAGCAACGCGGAGACCGATCGCAGTTTGTTGAAGCATCAAAGACCGCTGTCATCGCCGAAGGCATTTTAGGTGCCGAATATCCCACGATGTGGGCTGAACAACTGTTATCGGGGAGTCGACATAAGGATCTTTTGTCACCAGCTCGAGATTATATTCGAGGACTTTACCATCGTTCATCTGAAGGTGCAGAGGTACTGCTGCCGATTGTCGCCTACTACGGTGCCGGCCGGGCCTGGCTTCCCCATAATGAGCGATCGCGCTCTCCCTCCCGATCATACGAGCCGGCAAATCGCTGGGCGGCATTTTACGATTGCCTGAATGAGCGTATTCGGATGGCCGACCTCAGGCAGTGGTTCTGGGATGAAACAACAGAACGCGGCAACCGTGGTGGGAAGTATCGACCCGGTTTCGAAGTCGTGAAATGGGCGATCTTGCGTTGTGTGCCGGGCGCGAATGAAATCTGGTTCGATGTCGATCGAAAAGATATTGTGCTATCCATCGACGACAACGCCCAACCGATGGCTAATCTAAGCGCTGGCCAGCGGACGATGATGGCGTTGGTCGCCGATATCGCGATCAAGGCGGTCACTCAGAATAACCACCTTGTTTCTTCCTATGAAATAAACTTGAACGGAAATGAGGTGCCCATCGTCTTGGCGGAGACACCGGGCGTCGTCCTAATCGATGAGTTGGATGTCCACCTTCATCCCCGCTGGCAGCGGAGGGTCGTTCAGGATCTCAAATCGACCTTCCCCAAAATCCAGTTTGTTTGCACGACCCATTCGCCGCAAATCATTGGCGAACTGCCACCCGACGAGATTCGGCTGCTCCACCAGCAGGGGCAATCGCCGAGGCAATCGTTCGGCATGGACTCTAATTGGATCCTCGATGTCTTGATGAATTCCGAGGAGCAAAACGAGCAGGTGCAAACCGAGATTGCGCGTATCTTCGAACAGATTGGTGCGGGCGAAATCGACGCGGCTCGGGAATCAATGCAAGAGGCTCGCAAGCGAATTGGCGGAACCAACAAGGAATTGGAACGAGCCGAAGCGATGCTGGCCAGGTTAAAGTTGCTTGGAAAATGAGATATCTGGAGAAACCAGAAGCTCCGCCGGAATCGATAAGGCAGTTTCTTGAGGCTCAGCGACCTGTCGGTTTAAATTTGGACTACAAGTCCGGATTTACCCGGAAAGCGGAGCTGCTACAGGAATTGATTGCTCAGCAGTTCGGTCTGTGCGCTTACACCGGCATGCCAGTCGATCCTGATCGTTTAGAAAGTTTGAATACAGACCAGACGCGGGCTCGCGGCATTGAATACCGCGCTCACAACGAGCATATCAAGGCTCAAAGCGTCTGCCGGAGCGAAGCGGAAGAACGCGGCGAAGAGTGGGGCACGGTCGTTGCAGAGGATATGGACCACCGCAATATCGTTGCCGCTGTCGAAACGCGAGGCGCGTCCTCGGAACAATTCGGCGCAACCGTTCGTGGCAATAACCCCATCCCCTTACCCCCGACCGATCCACGCTGTGAAGTGGAATTTCGGTATTTGATGAACGGCATTGCCGAGGGAACATCGCAGGAAAGTCGAGAGACAATCGAAGTACTCCGGCTCAACCACCGCACACTCAGTGATTCACGAGCAAGCTGGCTCGACGTTTTCTTTCGCCCGACAGTTGGGAAACGCGTGAAGATCTCGAAGGAATTATTCGCGTGATGGAGAGCCCTCGCGATGGCCACTTGCCGGAGTTTTCGTTCTGCATTGCCTCGGCGGCGCGGGATCTGATTCAAGTGATTGGCAATAGCTGATGTGTCGAGCTGGGACTACGGTGGTAAAACGCTTACAAATCGCCACTCCCGTGGAAAAACATGTTTGATCGCCGATTTTCATGGCAAAACGTGTTCAAATCGCACCTTTTCCGGAAAAACGTGTTCGGCGTGTCGCCTCTGCCCCCCTAAACCGAGCGTTACCTCGATAGACACGAAGACACCACTCCACCCGTTGGGGGCATCTCGACATGAAAAAGCTCAAACCAGGCGTCACCCCGGGGCCGTTTATCGAGCGGGTTTTTCTCGATCGGACGCGGATTCGTGAGCCGGAGCATTATGCGTTTCATATTCCGGCGCTGCGTGGTTTTTCGTCGTTGGATTTGCATCCGCAGGTCACGTTTTTTGTGGGGGAGAATGGGTCGGGGAAGTCGACTCTGCTCGAAGCGATCGCGATTGCCAACGGGGTGAACCCGGAGGGTGGTAGCCGGAATATGCTGTTCGAGACCAGGCCGAGCCACTCGCAGATGCATGAGGCCTTGAAGCTGGCCCGGTACCATGCGTTGGTCCCCGATGCTTGGTTCCTCCGGGCGGAAAGCCTGTTCAACGTGGCGACCGAGATCGACAAGGTGGGAGGCACCGCCTACGGCCCCCGGTCGCTGCACGAGCAATCGCACGGCGAGTCGTTTATCACGCTCATCGAAACCCGATTCGGCCAAGGGCTGTACCTGCTAGACGAACCGGAAGCGGCTCTTTCGCCGCAGCGGCAGTTGGAATTTTTGGTCCTGCTCAATCACCTGGTGAAGCAAGACTCGCAACTGATAATCGCCACCCACTCGCCAATCATCATGAGCTACCCCCACGCCTTGATCTACCTCTTCAACGAATCGGGCATCTCGCCGATCGCGTACGAAGAGACAGAGCATTACCTGGTAACCAAACGATTTTTGGAATCACCCCAACGGATGTTGCGGTATTTGTTGGATGCGGAAAAATCGCGGGAATAATGTCGCCGCCCGAATTGGAAGCGTTGGCGATGGGGGTTAAAATCATGTATCCCGTTTTCAGCGAAGGCACCCAAAACTTCTTTTTTCCAATGGATGGAAGTAGCATGGCAGCGACAATCACGACCGGACGTGGCACGACCTCGTTTCTTGAGCAGATCACTCGGCTCACCTACCACCAAGCCTGCCAACTTTTGGGGACCGAAGGGGCGAAACTTCTTACCGAGGGCTCAAAACGCTTCGGCGACGATCTCGACCCGGAGGAGTCGGTTTATCTGGGGGGCGACCTCATGCGAGTCCGTGTACCGGACGCCGAGGTGAATGGCGGCAAGGCGATTGTCGTCTTGACCCAAATCAGCGGCAAAAAGCGGGCCCTGCATCTGACCTGCGATCAATGCGAAGGTCCCTGCGAACACGCCGGTGCCGCGCTCGATTTGCTGCTGAAAGAGCGGATGATGCTGGGGTTGGCCGGGCCGCCGGATGCCAGTGTGCCGCTGGAACTACTGACGCGAGAAGAGCTCATCGAGCGGGCCCTCGATGATCGTCGGCGGCGAGCCGAAGAGGAGCGGATGACCCTCCGCTCCCTCGAAAAGGAGGCTCCTTGGACCGACTACGTGCTAACCAGCCACGGCTCGGGGCAAACCTATCGGCTGTCGGTCCATGGAGACGAGCCGGGGCAGATGTATTGCTCCTGCGCGGACTTCCGCACCAACCGCCTGGGAACCTGCAAGCATCTGATCTACGCCCTCGATAATATTCGCAAGCGATTTAAGAACGCCGATCTGGAGCAGCCGTACGAACCCCAAGAGATCGCCCTTTATCTCGACTACCAAGTCCCGCTGGGGCTACGGTTTCGCGTCCCCTCCGGTTTGGACGCCAAGGCAAAGCGGATCATCGGCGCGGCCTCCCAGGAGACCTTGCCGAGCGCCGAGGACGCCGTCAAGCGCATTGGGCGGCTTCAGAAACTGGGGCACGATGTGCTGGTCTATCCCGATGCCGAGGCGTTTATCGAGCGTCACTTGATTCAGGGCCGCTTGGCCCAAGTGGCCGCCGAGATCCGCGAAAACCCCGGCGAGCATCCCCTCCGCACTCAGCTACTTAGGGCCGAGCTACTGCCCTACCAGATGGACGGCATCGCCTTTGCCGTGGGTGCGGGACGAGCCATTCTCGCGGATGACATGGGGCTCGGCAAAACGATCCAGGGAATCGGTGTGTCGGAGCTACTAGCACGGGAAGCGGGCATCCAGCGCGTCTTGGTCGTCTGCCCCGCCTCACTGAAAAGCCAGTGGCGCGACGAGATTCACCGGTTCGGCGACCGCAGCGTGCAACTAATCATCGGTCGAGGGGAAGAGCGCGAACGGCAATACCATGAAGGGGCCTTCTTCACCGTCTGCAATTACGAACAGGTGATGCGCGATTTGACCAGTATCGAGTCGGTCCCGTGGGACCTGATCATCCTGGACGAGGGGCAGCGGATCAAAAACTGGGAATCAAAAACCTCAAAGGTCGTGCGGTCACTCAAGAGCACGTTCGCCCTGGTCCTCAGTGGCACGCCGCTGGAGAACCGGCTGGACGAACTGTACACCGTCACGCAGTTTGTCGACCAGCACCGACTCGGCCCCGCCTACCAGTTTTTCAATCGACACCGGATCGTCGACGACAACGGCAAGGTGCTCGGCTACAGGCATATGGACGAGATTCGCGAGAAGCTGAGTCCCATTCTGCTTCGCCGGACCCGAGGCCAAGTGATGACCCAGTTGCCGGAACGGACCACCACCGTGGTTCGCATTCCACCCTCGGCAGAACAACTGGAACTGCACATGGGGTTCGCGCAAACCATCAAGCGAATCACCAACAAAAAGTTCCTGACCGAGATGGACCTCTTGCAGTTGCAAAAGGCGCTGCTGATGTGCCGGATGGCCGCCGACGGCACCTTCCTGGTCGACAAACTGGACCCCGGTTACAGCACCAAGCTGAACCGGCTGACCGAACTGCTGGCCGACCTGTCCGAACAGGAAGATCGCAAGATCATCATCTTCAGCGAGTGGCGGCGGATGCTCGACCGGATCGAAGGGGTTTTGGATGCCCAGGGCACAAACTTCGTGCGGCTCGATGGGCAGGTGCCCCAAAAGCAACGGGCCGCCATCGTCCGCAAATTCCAGGAAGACCCGGAGTGCTCGGTCATCTTAATGACCAACGCCGGCAGCACCGGGCTGAACTTGCAATCGGCCAACACGGTCATCAATGTCGATTTGCCCTGGAACCCAGCCATCCTGGAACAGCGAATCGCCCGGGCACACCGCATGGGGCAGAAGAACCATGTCGACGTCTTCCTGCTAGTGACCGAGGAAACCCTGGAGGAACGCCTGCTCGACACCCTAGCGATGAAGCAGGACCTGGCCCTGGCCGCCCTCGACATCAATTCGGACGTCACCGAAGTCCACCTGCAAAGCGGCATGGAGGAACTTCGCCGCCGGCTGGAACGCCTATTGGGCCCACAGGCCGAAGCCCCCATCGACCAATCCCGCCAACAGCAAGTGGAAGCAGAGGCGGAATCGATTCGCCAACGCCGCGAACGAGTCGCCTCCGCCGGCGGGCAACTAGTCGGCTCGGCCCTGCAACTGGTAAGCGAGCTACTAACCGACCGAGGCCAAGGAGACCCCGATCCACAAACCGTCGAGCAACTCCAAGCGGGCCTGGCCCAGTGCGTGGAGCGAACCGAAGAGGGCAAACCGCAACTTCGCATCACGCTCGACAACGATGACGCACTGCGGCAGATTGCGGTGACTTTAAGCCGATTGCTGGTGCCGGGGAATTGATCCGAGCCCCGAAGGGACATTGTCCTGAGCCCCAAAGGGCAACGCTGTGAAGCATTTTAAGCGGCGGTTTGGCCGGTTGCTTCGTGTGCT
>JBBDIM010000090.1:0-30711 GCA_040880405.1 Pirellulaceae bacterium
CACGAAGCAGCGTCTGGAGAATGATGGTCGGATCAAAAGAATTGGAAACGCGGAGGCGCTGAGATCGCAGAGACAAAACCTGTGCGAAAGGCTTCCCTCTGCGCCCTCAGCGTCTCTGCGTTTCAATCCCGCCCGGCAGTGCCGGATAACCACTCTTTCCGGCTCACCCACGCGATCCTCGTTGCGAAAAATCTCCGCGGCCGAAGAAGAAAACGATCGTTAGTAGCACGAATGGGAGCGTTGGTGCGAGGGACCAACGATTTCTCGACCGCCACCGTTGAAACCTGGAAAGCGGAATTTTCGCGGGTTGCTTTTCATGTCATTCGTGTGATTCGTGGTTAAAAAAAGAGTCGCGGATTTTGACTTCGCCCCCAGGGGATGAGTTCAATTACAAAGAGTCGGAGGTCCAGAAGTTCCGGCCGCGGTCCCCGTAATTGACCTTATCCCCGTACGAGGTTGGCGGGCGAACCAATCGCCGCCGCGGGGTTGTCCGGTCAATGGGAGAGAAATTCTGGTTTTCAAAATAGAGCGTTTGGAGGGGGATAAGGTCAATTACGGGTGCCGCGGACTAGGGTTCTATGCCGCCGACTCTTTGTAATTGAACTCATCCCCTGTCGCTTCTGCTTGCCCTCGGTGGCTAAAAAATCTCTCGCCAAGCCGCAAAGGGGGAGAAAATGAACCGGCCGACTCGTGATTTGTGTCGGCCCTGCGGGGCTTTCCGCTGCGGTGCCTGCTCACGCGGCAAGCGGGCCGTCAGGCACCACGGGAAACTTCAACAACCGAAAACAACGGGGATGCCGATGGCATGCGGCGCATACGCCGGATCGCACCCATTGTCCCCTTTCTTTGATTCGAACTTCACGCAGTCCCGGAAAAGCTTCAGCACCTCACCCAACATTTCACACCATCCCTTTCCCTTTTCGTGTCATTCGTGTGTTTCGTGGTTGATCGTTCAAATTTGAAGTTGGCGTGTACCTTTAGGCAATTAATCAAACCCCACCTTCTCGCCTCCGTGAGCTCGGTGGCTAAAACCTTAACCCCGGGTGCCATTTTGAATGGGGGAAAGTCGGGTCTTCCGTATCCGTTTGGAAGACATATGGAGTTGCCCACGCATGAGACAGCGGAACGGCCACGGCCCGGTTGGTCGGCCGTGTTCGGGGCTAAAAAAGCGGATTCTCTTTTGTGCCGGAGTAATAAGACCTGTTCACGCTGCCATTTTCAGGGAATCGCCGATTTTTTGAGGAATTGGTTTGACGAGCGTTTTTACCCACTCCAAGATACGGTAGATGGGAGAAATCTGGACAACCACGCCAATATTTCCCGGCCTGGAGCGAATCTCCGGGTGAAGTATTTAGTGCGCCTAACTTAACTCAACAATCGGCATTTTTCCCGAGGAATTCAGGCCGATGAGCGAGATTTTGTCAGGGGGTCTCAGGGGTTCTCGTCTCGGTTAAGGACTACGGGCATGTATTGGCTATTTCTCTGGTGTGCGGTCCTCGCCGGTAGCGTGTTTCTGATTCAATCGCTGCTGGCGGTGATGGGGTTCGGCCTGGATGAGCTCGATATCCCAGATGATATTCCCGACGATCTACCCGCTGATGGCGATACGTTTTCCGCCGATCATGGTTCCACCTGGTTGTTCGGCGTAATCTCATTCCGAACAATCGTCGCGGCGCTTACCTTTTTCGGCTTAGCGGGCCTCGCGACCGACAGCGCTGGCGCGACCGCGCCGGTTTCACTAACGGTTGCCATCTTGGTTGGTTTGGCCGCGATGTACTCGGTGTACTGGCTGATGAAGGTGATGATGGGACTGGGCCAGGATGGATCTCTCCGCATTGAAAACTCCGTCGGTCTGACCGGCACGGTTTACATCCCGATCCCAGGCGAGAGTGCCGGAACCGGTAAGATTCAGATGAAGCTGCAAAACCGAATCATCGAATACGCGGCCCAGACTGCGGACAAAGAACGGCTCTCAACCGGTACCCAAGTTCGCGTCGTGGAGGTGATTAGCCCCACGACCTTGCAGGTTGCTCGGCTTGAGTAAAATCGGCCCGGTCGGGGCAGTCGTTGTAACCGCCGCAAGCGGAACAATTGACACAGCATCTGGGAACAAACCGCCGGGAATCCACTTTCCTCGGCGGGTTGCGTGGCCTAAATCCTCGTAGTGACCTTTGCGCGCTCCCCCTAAGAGTGGCGATTGGACGAGGTCCCTAGCAAATCGGTCAAATCGTCATTTACCACGATCGCGTGCCGCGATTGTTCATCAATTGAATCCGCGAATCAAGGAATCACTCCATGCTGACATCGCTCGCACTTTTCGCCCAGGAAACAAATATCCCTCCTGTCTATATCTTCATGGGCATTGCGGTCATCCTGATTGTGTTGACGTTCTTCGGCATGTTGATCCTGCTCAAAAAGCAGTACAAACGCTGCCCCAGTAACCGCGTGCTGGTCATCTACGGTCGAACCGGCAAGGGAGCCGCTTCTCGGACCATTCATGGTGGTGCCTCGTTTGTGATTCCGCTGATCCAGGACTGGGCCTACCTCAGCTTGGAGCCGATTCAGATTGAAATCCCGCTGCGTGGCGCGCTGTCGTCGGAAAACATCCGCGTCAACGTACCTAGCGTGTTCACCGTCGCGATCGGCACCACCGCCGGCGTGATGGACAACGCGGCGGTTCGCCTGCTCGGGTTGTCCACCATGGAAGTTCGCAAGCAAGCCGAGGAAATGATCTTCGGTCAATTGCGGCAGGTGATTGCCTCGATGAAGATCGAAGAGATCAACCGCGACCGCGATACCTTCCTCGAACATATCCAATCGTCGCTCGAACCGGAGCTCAACAAGATCGGGCTGGTCCTGATCAACGTGAACATCACCGACATCACCGACGAGTCGGGCTATATCGACGCCATCGGGCAAAAGGCGGCATCGCTGGCCATTCAACTGGCTCGCGGTGACGTGGCCGACAACGAGAAAATGGGTGAAGTCCGCGTGGCCGAGGCTAATCGCGATCAAGAGGTCCAAGTGGCCACCGCACACAAGCTGCGAACCATCGGGACGCGCGAGGCCCAGCGCGATCAGGCGATCCGCGTGGCGGAGATGGAAAAAGAACAAACCGTGGGCGAGCGGACCGCCGAGTACGAACGGGAGGCCCAGGTTAAAGACGCCGAGCGTCAAAAGCGGATTCGCATGGCGGAAGCGGACGCCACGGCGATCGAAGGGGAAAACCTTTCGCAAGCCAAAATCGCGGCCTCGCAAGCGGAACTCGCGGTTCGCCGAGCCGAGGCCTACCAGTTGGGTGAGACGCGCAAAAAGGAAGCGGAGGCGGGCGTGATCGAAGCCCAGAACCGGGCCATGGCGAAGGCCGCGATCGCCGAAGCGGAAAAAGTCGAAGCGGAGAAACGAGCCTTGCTCGAAGCTCCCGCCAAAGCGGAAAAAGCGAAGGTGGAAGTCGACGCCACCGCGGAAGCGTCACGACGTCGAATTCTGGCCGCTGCGGAAGCGGATGCGATCTTCGCCAAGTTGGAGGCGGAAGCCCGTGGTGAATATGAGAAACTGGCCAAAAAGGGTGAAGGCTTGGCGCGGATCGTCGAAGCGTGCGGGAGCAGCAAAGAGGCCTTCCAGTTGCTGCTGCTGGAACACCTAGACAACCTGGCCGATTCGTCCGCCAAGGCGATCTCGAACATCAAGTTCGACAAGATCGTGGTCTGGGAGAACGGGGGCAAGGATGGCAAATCAAACACCGCCGACTTCCTGAGCGGGATGGCGAAAACCTTGCCGCCGATGATGCAAGTGATGAAAGATATCGGCGGTGTCGAGCTGCCGGAATCGCTGATCCGATTCACCGAAGGGGCCGAACCGATCACCTCCACCAACGGCGAAGAGCCAGTGGCAGCCGAACCGGTTCCGCCGACCGACAGAGAGCGGCGGAAGAAGTAAACGCGTTTGAACCGGGGATGAGTTCAATTACAAAGAGTCGGCGGCCTAGAACCCTAATCCGCAGCACCCGTAATTGAACTTATCCCCCTCTGCGAAACGCTCCATCTTCAATACGGGAAATCAGCTCTAATTGACCGGGCACCCCAAGGGCAACGATTGGTTCGCACGCCAAGCTTCGTACGGGGATAAGGTCAATTACGGGGACCGCGGCTGGAACTTCTTAACCACCGACTCTTTGTAATTGAACTCATCCCCTTCTGGCCACTCAGCCTGTTTCCGTTGGTGCGATAGGCATTTCCCGCTTGGTTCGGCGATTGGCGACCACCCGGCGGACGATCTCGTCGAAGATCACGCCAAT
Source organism: Pirellulaceae bacterium (assembly GCA_040880405.1). GTDB lineage: Bacteria > Planctomycetota > Planctomycetia > Pirellulales > Pirellulaceae > JBBDIM01. The sequence continues at coordinate 4,298 of JBBDIM010000090.1, forward strand.
CAAAATCACCACGCCAATCACCGTCCCTTCCAGCTCGGCGAATCGTAGCGTCTCAATCGCCTGGTACAGCATCCGCAAGATTGCCGTGCCAATCAGTACTCCGACGATCGACCCGACTCCGCCCCGCAAACTACAACCACCCAGCACCGCGGCGGCGATGGCATACAGCTCGAAAAAGGTGCCGGTGGTGTTCGGGGCGACGCTCCCCAGGTCGATGGCAAACAGAATGCCGGTCACACCCGCCAAGAACGAACAGATGATGTAGGCGGCGATCGTGACGTTATCGGTTTGGATGCCGCTGTACCGCGCGGCCTGCTCGTTGTTTCCCAGGGCCTTCAGGTAGCGGCCAAACACGGTGCGGTTTAGTGCCACACCCGCCACCAACGCCACGCCACCTAGCATCCAGAGCGGCAGCGGCAGGCCCCACAATTTGGAAGCGGTCAGGTACTTGAGACTCTCTCCCGAGTCGCTCACCACAAACCCCGACACCATGTCGTCGCCTGTCAAATACCGCGCGATACTCCGCAGGACCAACAATCCGCAGAGCGTTACCACGAACGGCTGGAGTTTGAGTTTGGTGATGAGGAGCCCATAGATCAGCCCAATTAGTGCGGCCATGGTCAAAACCACCACCATCGCCAGATAGGGATTCATGTTGTACTCAAGAATCAGAATCCCGAACTGCGCGCCAATCAGCGCGATCATCGAGCCGATCGACAGGTCGATCCCCCCGGAAATAATCACGAACGCGGCCCCAATCGTCATGATGCCGTACAGCCCCGTCCAGCGGAGCATCGTGCCGATACTGCTTTGTGAAGCGAACAACGGTTCCATCTGCCGCGTGAGCAGGAAGATCGCGATCAGCAGCATCCCCAGCACGATATTCTTTAGCATGGTTGTTTAGCCTTTTGACTCTTGAACTTGCTCCGCCTGAAGCGGTCCGCCGGTCGCCAGATTCATTACCGCCTCTTCGCTCAGTTGGTCGCGACTCAGGCACCCCGCGAGACGCCCCTCGTGCATCACCAGGGCCCGGTCCGCCATCCCCAGAATCTCCTCCAGCTCGCTGGAGACAAACAGAATGGCGACCCCCTGTTTGGCCAGCGATTCCATCAATTCGTAGATCTCATGCTTGGCCCCGATATCGATGCCTCGGGTCGGCTCATCCAACAGCAGCACCTTCGGCTTCATTGCCAACCACTTGGCGATCACCACCTTTTGCTGGTTACCACCGGACAGATACCGAATCACCTGCGCCGGCCCCGGAGTTTTGACCCGCATTCGATCGATCATCTCCAAGGCCAACGAGCGCTCACGCCGACCATCGACCAACGCCATCCGTGACATTCCAGCGAGCGCCGGCAGCGAGATGTTTTCCCGCACGTCCATATCCAGCACGAGCCCCTGCAGCTTACGATCCTCCGGGACCAGGAACACACCGTGGGCAATCGCGTCGCGGGGAGAGCGAATCCGGCAAGCCTGACCTGCGATTTCAATCTCCCCCTGTTCCGCCGGAGCAATCCCGAACAGGGTGTTTAGAAGCTCAGTCCGGCCCGCCCCCACAAGTCCCGAAAGGCCGACAATCTCGCCCCGGCGGAGCTCGAAATCGAGCGACTCCTCCGGATGAGTCGGAGTCCGCAGCCCGGCCGCTTGCAGGACCAACTCTCCCGGCGGGTGGCAGACATGGGCATAGAATTGGCTGAGGTCACGTCCGACCATCAGGCGGACCATGTTCTCGTGCGTGATTTCTTGGTGAGGCAGTTCGCCACTGTTTTGGCCGTCCCGCAGTGCGACCACGCGATCGGAAACCCGCCGCACCTCTCCCAGCCGATGAGAAATGTAGAGGATACTCACCCCCTTGGCCCGCAACGACTGGATGACCGTAAACAGGGCCTCCACCTCGCGCGAGGAAAGGCTGGAGGTGGGCTCGTCCATGATCAAGAGCCGCGCGTTGCACGAGAGGGCTTTGGCAATTTCAACCAGTTGCTGCTGGCCAATCGAAAGCTCCGCCAGCGGCGTCTCAGGGGAGAGGCTCAGGCCGACTTGCCGTAAGACGTCGACCGACTGCTTGCGAATCTCACGATGAGAAATAAAACCGCAGACGCGCGGTTCCCGCCCCAAGAAGATGTTCCCGCCGACGGTCAAGTTATCGCACAGGTTCAGTTCCTGATGAATGAGCGCGATTCCCAACCGCATCGCGTCCTTGACGCCGCGAAGTTCCACCAACTCGCCATTCACCTTGATCATCCCGCCATCCGGCGGCTGGATCCCGGCCAGAATCTTCATCAAGGTACTTTTGCCCGCCCCGTTTTCGCCGATGATGGCGACCGATTCCCCTTGCCCCACGGTCAGGGAAACCTCCACCAAAGCCTTCACCCCGGGAAAGCTTTTCGTGATCCGCTCGGCTTCCAAAAATGGAGGAGAGTCTGAAGGCACGATACCGATTCCTATTGCGCGGAATACATTTCCGGAACCGGTTTGTCCAGTAGTTCGTCGATCACCCCTTGGCTGCGTTCCTGGGCGTTGAGCACCTCCATCTTGCCGACGAAGATCATCACGTCACCCCCGTCCGGGATCGCCTCTTTGACCAGCTTGCCGGCGGCTCGGCCCGCCAAGTAGTTGCCGGTGCCGATGTAGAACAGTCGCTTGCTTTTCGGGGCGTCCGAATCGTGGCAGATCACGACCATCGTTTCGGCCGCTTGATCGATCAAACTGGTCTGGCTGTCCGGATCGATCGGGCTGATCGCCAACCCCTGACATCCGTCCCCCATCTTGCGCTCGATGTACCGTTTTTGCTGTTCGGTCGTGCCGTCCGACGGATGGTACACATCACATTCCGCGTTGAAGATCGGCTCGGCTCGCCGCACACCCGCTTCGGCCAAGTTCCAGAACGGATCGACCGTGTTGGTGAGAAACCCGATCTTCACCGGTTCGGACGTATCGTAATCATCCCGGTCGTGAGGAGGCGGGGTCCCTTCTCCCGCGTTTATTCGGGCAATCTCCGCCTGAAACTCAGCGACGTTATCCTGGCGGATCGTTTGATGCGAGATGAAAATTAGTTTGCTATCCGGCACCTCGGGCCCTTGGTCCCGGATGAGGCCGGAAAGGTACTCGACCGATTTGTAGCCAAAGGCGAACGGCTGCTGCACGATGGTCCCGTGAATCTTGCCCGCCTCGATTCCCCGCAGGGTCGCCTCGTTTTCGTCGAACCCGACGATCGCGATCTCGTCTAGCTTGCCCGCCTCTTCAACCGCGTTGAGAATCTGCGGCGGATTGTAGGCCCACAGCCCCACCATGCACTTGAGATTCGGATTGCCGTTGATCGCCGCTTCGGCGTTTTGCTTGGCCCGGCCATGATCGTTGTTGTCCGTGCGGATTCCGAGAATCCGATACTTGCCCGCTTCAATCGGAAACCGATCAGAATCGGCCCTGCCGCTGCTCGTGCGACGACAGCCTGGCAAGGCAATCAGAATGAGACAGACGACGCACAACAGGCGGCGAGCGGCGATGCCCATGGATGGAACTACCAGCGCGAGGAATGAGTGGGGGAGGGGGAACAAGCGAATCGGCAGATAAGGGGAAACCCTAGCACCATGCGGCGATGGTCAAAAGGGGTTCCCAAGACCGCCATTCTAGGGTGCGAAAGGTTCCAAAGCAACCAACCATTTTGCCCTCCGGCGCATGAAAAAACCCGGCGGACACTACGGCCCGCCGGGTTCATGCAATGCGCACTGATCAGGCGGACCTGCCGCATCCGACCAGGATTTTCGTCGCTCCCGCGATCACGCGGGCCTGGACTTTCAAAGCCTATTCGGGCTCAACTTCGTCCGCTGCGGGTTCGGTCGTCAGATTGCTGGACGGCTCGATCACGTCGTTGGTCAAGTTTCCGCTCGCCGGAGTCTCTTCATGCGCGGGAGCCTCTTCGGTGGGATTCGGCGTAACCGGCTCTGGCGGTTTGCAACCGGTAAGCGCAACCGACGCGGCAACAACCAAAAACATCCCGCACAATGACTTCATCAAACTCATAGGTAATGCCCTTTTCGAAAAACCTCAAACTCAGACCTTTAGTCTATAGGCTGAAAAGCGATTTCTCAAGCGGGTCAGGTATTCGGCACAGGGGTTAAAACGCTCGACATCGTCCTGGGCGATACAACAGGCATATCCGCCTGGTTTTGACCGGAGGGCTGAATCGAGCAAGGCAGTGGTCGATAACTAGCCAAGGACTCTAGCCCGCGTGTCCGCGATTTCGGTTCCATTTGTCGAGCAAATCACCTTGTCCGTCGCAACCACCCCACCCCGGCCCGGCAAGCGTCCTCGTGCGGCGACATCGCGCGAGGCGTCGATTGGCACGTGGCGCACCGGACGCCGGATCGGTATGGGAAGCTACTGCGACATCTGGCTCGCCCAACCGCAACCTGCGGCGGGGCAGTTTTTTGATTACGTCGCCAAGGTTGCGAAACCTCAGTATCAAGGCTGGGGCTCCTTGGCCCAGTTGATGCGGCAAGAGGTTCAGGTGACCCAGTCAATCCGCAGCCCGCATGTCCTCCCGATCATCGACGCGGGCGACGACGCCGATGGTCATTTTTTGATCTTGCCCCGAGTCGAAGGCCTGAGTCTTGCGCAGCGATTGCGAGAAGCTGGGCCGCTCGATTGTTTAGACGCGATCTGGATCATGCGGCAAGTGGCCCAGGCCCTGGTGGCGGTGCATCAAACCGGTTGGCTGCACGCCGATGTCAAACCGGCGAACATCCTTGTCTCCTCCACCGGGCATGTCACCCTGATCGATTTCGGATTCGCGCGACCCATCCAATCGCAGATCCGCCGCGATCCACCCAGCCTGCCGCGCCATGGAACCCTCTGCTACATGGCCCCGGAATGCCAAGTCCAAGGTTATCCGATTAGCGCTGAGGCGGACCTGTACAGCTTAGGCGTTACGCTGTTCGAACTGCTAACCGGGCATCCATTGCCGAATCCGCACGCAAACTGGAATTCCTGGGGGGACGCGCTACCCCTCGAATCTGCATCACAGATTGACTCCCTCCTCCGAAAACTTCTTTCAAACGACCCACTCCGGCGCCCCCAGTCCGCCGGCGAAGTCGCTTCCCGGTTGGCATCGATCGAGACGCAGTTGCTCTGCATCGCTTCCGCGTGAGTGCCTCCCTCCGCGAGTGAAAAAGGGGTCAGGACTCTTTTTAGTAACCCGCTATCCAATGGTATACGCGCACCTAAAAAGAGTCCTGACCCCTTTTTCACGGCCACCCGAGTTCCTGTTTTCTCGCAAATCGATCACCCCTTCGAAATCCGAAAAATTCCCTCATTGACTCGGCCGTTGGTCGACGATACTATTCATCGTAGATCAACGATTGTCCGTGACTCAAGGTGCCCAAATGGCCAAGGCGTCGAAAACTCCCTGCTGCGACGACCAACCGGTCGTGTTGCCACATGATGGTGATGCCCAGCGGTTGGCCGACTTGGCGTGGGCCGTGGCGCATCCGGCCAGGGTGCGGATTTTGCGGTTGTTGATTGATCGCACCGCCTGCGTTTGTGGAGAGATCGTCGATCAACTGCCCTTGGCTCAGTCGACTGTCTCGCAGCATTTAAAGATTTTGAAGCAGTCCGGGCTGATCCGGGGCGAAGTCGATGGCCCGAAGGTCTGTTACTGCGTCGATCGCGAACAACTCGAACAGCTAAAATCGCTGATCGCCGCGTTGTGAGCAAATTTTTTTAACGATAGTGATCGTCAGTCGACGATATACGATATTGTGCTGTTCAACTTTTTCAACGGAGAACCGAAGCCATGAAAACCATCCACGTTTACGACAAGCCCCAGTGCTGCTCGACCGGTGTTTGCGGACCGGATGTCGACCCGGTGCTGGTCACCTTCGCCGCCGACCTTCAGTGGCTCGCAGGCCAAGGCCATCAGGTGGAGCGATTCAACCTGGCCCAGCAGGCCAATGCCTTTCTTCAAAATCGGCAAGTGGAGCAGCTTGTCACGGTCCAAGGGACCCGGGTTTTGCCAATCGTGATGGTCGACGACCAGCCGGTTAGCCAAGGCCGGTACCCCAGTCGCGAAGAACTGAACCAATGGACCAGCGGCAAACCGGCTCCCGCTCCACTGCCTGTCATGGGAGGTGGTGACTGCTGCGGCGGTTCCTGCTGCTGAGATTCCCCTGCACCCGCCAACCTGAAGACCCCCAAAGAAGGAACCGAACAATGAGACTCCTAAACCAGCCGACCCGCTACCTGTTTTTCACCGGCAAAGGGGGCGTCGGCAAAACTTCCTTGGCCTGCGCCACCGCCGTTCACTTGGCGGACCAAGGCAAACGGGTGCTGCTGGTGAGCACCGACCCCGCTTCCAACCTGAGCGAGGTTTTGGGAACCGAGGTCACCGATCGCTTTCATGCAATCGATGGCGCGGAAGGCCTGACCGCTGTGAATATCGATCCCGAGGCGGAGGCCCGCGCCTACCGCGAGCGAACCATCGGCCCGCTCCGCGGAATCCTTTCCGCGGACGATATCCACAACATGGAAGAGCAGCTCTCCGGGGCCTGCACCATGGAGATCGCGTCGTTCGACCAGTTCACGTCGCTGCTGGCCGATGCGGAACAAAACAGTCAGTACGACCATGTGATCTTCGACACGGCCCCCACCGGTCACACCCTTCGCCTGCTGCAACTGCCGGCCGCCTGGACTACCTTCCTCGACGCCAACACCAGCGGCGCGTCTTGCCTGGGGCCGCTGTCCGGTCTAGAAACCCAGCGGCACCACTATGCCCAAGCGGTAAAGATCTTGGCCGATCCGGCCCAAACCAAGTTGGCCCTGGTGACAAGAGCCGAAGCGGCACCGCTGCGCGAGGCGGCCCGAACCAGCGGAGAGCTCGCCCATCAAGGGATTCAGAATCAACAACTGATCATCAACGGAATCTTCCGCACAACCCAAACCGAAGATCCGTTGGCCGTCGCCTTTTCCCATCGGGCCGAGCAGGCCCTCCAGCAAATGCCGGAAGCGTTGCGGCAGCTTCCGGTCGACGAAGTTCCGCTTCAGTCCCATAACCTGGTGGGCGTCGAGTCCCTGAGGGCCCTCTTCTCCGGCGATGCGCTCCGCACCGAGGCAGACCGATCCGAGGCCTATCACCCCGACCTACCACCACTCTCCGCGCTGGTCGATCAATTGACCGAGTCGGATCATGGCTTGGTGTTGGTGATGGGGAAGGGTGGGGTGGGTAAAACCTCGATCGCCGCCGCCGTAGCGGTGGAACTCGCCCGACGTGGCCTGCCGGTCCATCTAAGCACCACCGATCCGGCCGCCCATCTCACGTCCACCTTGGAAGCGGAAGTGCCGGGGCTCCGGGTCAGCCGGATCGATCCGGCCGTCGAAACCAAGGCTTACTCCGATCATGTCCTGGCCACCTCCGGCAAAGACCTGGACGAGGCAGGCCGCGAGCTGCTGCGAGAAGAGCTACGATCCCCCTGCACGGAAGAGATCGCCGTGTTCCACGCCTTCTCCCGTTTGGTTCGCGACGCGAAGCGGGAGTTCGTCGTCCTCGACACGGCCCCCACCGGGCACACCTTGCTGCTGCTGGACGCCACCGGCAGCTACCACCGCGATGTGATGCGAAACATGAATCCTTCGATCAAGCATGTCACCACCCCGATGATGCAACTGCAAGATCCCCAGCACACGAAGGTGCTGATCGCGGCCCTCCCGGAAACCACCCCGGTCCTGGAAGCGGAACGCCTGCAAGCCGATCTCCGCCGGGCCAACATCGAGCCGTACGCCTGGATCATCAACTCCAGCCTCGCCGCCGCCACGACCACCGACCCAATCCTGGCCCGTCGCGCCCGCGGAGAACAGGTACAAATCAACCGAGTCCAAAACGACCTAGCCGAGCGAACTTTTATTGTGCCATGGCTCGTCGAACCCCCGGTCGGCGTCGCCGGCCTAAGCAAGATGATGGGAGAACCCGCCAAGGAGAAAACCCTCACGCGGTAACCAACGCCCTGGGACCGCCGACGCGTGCGTCGGCAGCATCACCCAGAGAGGCAAGGGTGCCATGCCCACGCCCGTAAGCGTGGGCATGCTTGGGCGGGCGAATCCTCCACCGGCAACTCTAGTTTGCAACAGCCATGCCGGCCCGTTGGTTGCGGCTAAACCAAAGACGGCTGGGTGGTACTGTCAAGGCAATCGACCGGCTCAACAGTGCCACCCGGCCGGCAGGAATGATGAACGCAGAGACGCTAGGACGCGAGGACGCAAAGAATCCAATTTAAGCTCTTCGCGTCCTTGCGTCTTGGCGTTGAAAGACTTTGATTTCAGTCACGGCCAACCTCCACTCGAACCCGGCAATGGCGGTATGGCACTGTCAAAACGTTGCACAACAGTGCCACCCGGCCGGCAGGAATGATGAACGCAGAGACGCTAGGGCGCGAGGACGCAAAGAATCCAGTTTAAGCTCTTCGCGTCTTTGCGCCTTGGCGTTGAATGACTTTGATTTCAGTCACGGCCAACCTCCACTCGAACCCGGCGATGGTGGGATGGCACTGTCAAAACGATGCACAACTCCGTGTGCCACTGGCATCTTGCCAGTGCTTTGCTCTGCCATTGTGAACAAACGTCGCCTCGCTCTTGCGTTCCCCACCTGACTCCCATTATGGCACGACTAGAATCACCGGGGTCTACTCAGCCAAAACCACCCGTTTCGTGGCACGATTAAACCCCCGCCGCTCAACGTATCGCATGGCCTGGTGATTAACCTTTTGCCATAATGGAGTTCCGCTGGACCGCCCCCGCGCGAGGTTTCGGCGTTCGCTGAAGATAGAGAACCAAAGCACTGGCAATCGACCGGCTCAACAGTGCCACCTGGCCGTACCGAATGAAAAGGGTGATTCTGCTATGATCGCCCTCGGCAGGCAGCAAGCCAACCTAAAAGAGGGGAGTTCGCTCACCCCGTTCGATTCGGCGTCTCGCAATCGCCTATTTACCCGTCATCAATCGTCTTCAGCGGCCCGTCCACCTTCTCTAGCACGCTTTGCACTTTAGTTTGCAAACGTCCGCTGTGGCCGGCTCGATAGTCGAGCTTGGCGGTGCAGGTGACCCGGTCGCAGTCTTCGGCCATGGCCGCCATGCAGTCGGCGAGGACCTTCAGGACTTGGTCGAGTTCCCCTTCGATTATGGTTCCCATGGCGTGCAGGCGGTAGTCGAGCCCGCTCGCGGCGATGATTTTCAGACTTCGCGCAACATAGGGGCTGACGCTATCACCTTTACCCAGGGGGGAAACGCTAAACTCCAACAGAACCATCAAACTCACCTCCGCTAGCAGTGCCAAACCGGGAAATTCGTGCGAGAAAGGATCATCGCCACGACCGGTATTTTCGATCAAATCGGTATGGGGACAAGGCGTCTAACTCGGTACACTTCCGCACCGAGATGACTTTCGCCGGTGCCACGCAGATGACACGAATCGATCAGGCACCTTAACCGCTGCGGGAAAGTTTCACGACCAATGAAACAAATGTTTACAAACGGCGTACTACTCGTGGCCGTATTGATGCTCGCCGTTCCCACGGTCGTGAAAAGCCAGGACTTGGTTCGTTGGCCTATGGAGCAGCACGCAAATCGCGAGCAGCAGGCGGTCTATCATCAATCGATTCTCGACCCGAGGCAATTTCCCGCGGAAGAGAGCCTGATCGAGCAAGCGAGTCACTTCGGCTACGACGAAGGTTTGAGCCAACTCGACGCACCACCACCGGGGGCATACGGTGAATACGACTTCGAGCCGGTCCCCCACGGCGTTGGGTTTGAGGACTACGCAGAGCCCAAAATCTACGACTGGACCTTTCTGCCCGCCGAGAATATCTACAAACCGTATATGGCTGGGGTCAAGGAATCCCGGGCATCGGTTCATTTGATGAAGAACACTGGTGATAACTGGCTCTTGGATGGCAACTTGGGTGGGCGGTTTGGGGTGCTGCGGTTTGGCGACGATTCCGGGATTATGGCGGAAGGGTTCCAGTGGGATGTCGAGTCAGCGGCCCATGTTCGCTTGGATATCCAGGAAGAGGTGGACGTCCGCTCGGTCGATTTCCGCGCCGGTACTCAGGTCAGTTGGTCCTACCGGGAAAACCCCCGGCACCGCACGCGATTTGGCTACTACCACATTAGTTCTCACCTCGGGGATGAATTCCTGATTAAGAACTCCGGCTACGACCGCCTGAACTATGCGCGCGATGTTCTCATCCTGGGACATTCATACTATTTCACGCCAAGATTTCGCGTGTATGGCGAGATGGGCTGGGCCTTTTACAATAAGGAATCGAAGCCCTGGGAGTTCCAATTTGGGTTTGAGTATGCGCCCTACGCCGCCACAGGGCCAATGGGTGAGCCGTTCTTCGCGGTTCACGGCCATTTGCGTGAAGATGTCCGCTACAGCGGCAACTTTGTATTTCAAGCGGGCTGGGCCTGGGTTGGCGAGGTCCCTGGCCGGACTCTTCGCACGGGACTACATTATTACAACGGCAAGAGTAGCCAATACTCGTTTGTGAATCAATTCGAGCAGCAAATCGGCTACGGACTTTGGTACGATTTCTAGCGCACCGTGCCACGTGCCCCACTAAGGGGCTGGAGGCTGGTGTGGGCGGAGATCTCACCCTGTGAAAGTCCGCGCCCGCCGATTCGCCCCTTTTCGTTGCCAGTTGATTCGCCCCGCCCTATAATTCGGGGGCGTAACTACAGGTGAATTTGTCGCTTACGGCGTCTCATGAGCGTGACGCCCAAGGGCCTCTTTAGGAAGTATCAGGGCATGAACTGGCGCACCGGATTTCATTGGCTATCGGTCGGCCTGCTGCTGACATGTTTCCAAATCGGCAGTTTCCCAGGCGGAGCCCTAGCGGCCGAAGTTGAGGAAGAGAAACCGAAAGGTGTGCGGCCGGAAAACGTGTACGCCGAAATCGACGATCAATACGTCGAGTTAATCCAGCTATTCGCCGACACCCTGGATCAGGTCGATCGGAATTACGTGAAGGATGTTGACCGTCGCGAGTTGATGGAGGCCGCGATCCGCGGCGTGATCTCCAAGCTTGATCCCTATTCCAACTATATCGCTCCCGATGAGCTCGACCGCTTTAAAACGGGGGTCGAAAGCGAGTTTGGCGGGATCGGCATTCAAATTGGGTTGCGCAATGAGCAGTTGATCGTTACCAGCCCCATGATCGACACGCCCGCTTTTCGGGCCGGCATTCTTGCTGGCGACCGGATCACCCACATCAACGGCGAGCCTACGAAAGGGTTCAGCTTGGAAGAAGCGATCAAGCGGCTGAAAGGGCCCATTGGTACCGAAGTTGACGTGACCATTTACCACCCGGCCGATTTCTCTAGTGAAGAGATCAATCTCCGCCGGGAGAACATCCAGATTGAAACAATCATCGGAGACCAACGGCTGGAAGATGGTACCTGGGACTTCCTGTTGGATCATGAGAGCAAGCTCGGCTACATCCGCATGACCGCCTTTAGTCGGATGACCGCGGGCCAACTCCGCTCGGTTATCGAGCGTTTGCTGGACCAAGAGATGGAGGGTTTGGTGCTTGATTTGCGGTCCAACCCAGGCGGCTTGCTCGGCTCGGCGGTCGAGGTGTGCGATATGTTTATCGACTCTGGTAAGATCGTCAGCACGGAAGGACGCAACTCACCCAAGCGGAGTTGGAGCGCGTCTTCGCAGGGCACCCTGCCTGAGTTTCCAATGGCCGTGCTGATCGACGGATTCAGCGCCAGTGCCAGCGAGATCGTCTCCGCCTGCCTGCAGGATCACGACCGAGCGGTGGTCATCGGACAACGTTCGTGGGGCAAGGGGAGCGTCCAGAACATCGTCGAGCTGGAAGCGGGCAAAAGCGCCCTCAAGTTGACCACCGCGGACTACCAGCGACCCAGCGGCAAGAAGATTCACCGGTATGAAAAGGACACGGAAAAGGACGACTGGGGTGTCTCACCGAGTGATGGCTTCGAAGTAAAACTCTCTCGCGACCAATTAATCGCCTACAGTCGATATCGCCGAGCCCGGGACATGCAGTCGCTCAATCCATCTCCCCCGGCCCCTGAGACCGACTTGACGGAAATCGACCCGACCCTGACCAAGGCATTGGAATATCTCCGGGAAGAGATCTCTCAATAGGGTTTTCGTTTGCGTCGCGAGGATGTGCGAGACAAGGTGCCGCTGCGGCCCCGTTTTCGGACGGTTTCCCAGGCCTCAGGGGACTGGCGGGGCTTGGAGGATTCGCCGGGCGCGTTTAAAAATAGCGGGGTTGATACCATATTCCCGCTGTCCCCGTTCCCCTGAATCGCCGGCAAGCACCCTCCATGAATCTACTCACCATTGAATCGACCTGCGATGAGACGGCGGCCGCGGCGATTGACGATCAGATGAATGTCTTGGCGTCCGTGGTCGCTTCGCAAGATGATCTGCACCAGCGTTTTGCCGGGGTCGTGCCGGAGATCGCCGCGCGGGCCCATCTTGAACGGATGCTGCCGGTGGTGGACGAGACGCTCCGCAAAGCGAATCTGACGTTGGACCAAATCGATGCGATCGCCGTGGCCAACATGCCTGGTTTGGCGGGTTCGCTGTTGGTGGGTGTCACGGCGGCGAAGACGTTGGCCTGGCTGCTGGGTATTCCGATTGTGGGAATTAACCATTTGCAGGGGCATATTTATGCCTGCAAGGTCGCCTTTCAAACCGAGATCTTTCCCTGTGTTGGATTGATTGTCAGTGGTGGCCATTCCAACTTGTACCACTGCCGAAGCCCCCTCGAATTTGAGGTATTGGGCGGCACGATCGACGATGCCGCGGGAGAGTCGTTTGACAAAGTGGCCAGCATGTTGGGCTTGCCCTACCCGGGCGGTCCGGCGGTTTCCCGTGCCGCCGCTCAGGGTGATCCTCAGGCTTACCGTTTTCCACGCCCCTTTTTGAAAGACGCCTCACGGCTCGATTTTAGCTTTAGCGGTCTCAAGACCGCGGTGCGTTACGAGATTGCCGGGCCAGGCGCGGTCGATTTTAGCCAGATCGAACTTTCCCCGCAGCGAGTTTCCGATATCGCGGCCAGCTTTGAGCAGGCGGTGGTCGATTGCCTGGTCGGTAAATCGATTCAGGCGATGCGTCAGACCGGCTTAACACGCCTCTGCGCAGGTGGCGGGGTTGCGGCCAATCGTCGACTGAGAGAGGCATTGCATGTGGCCGTAGACGAGTTGGGTGGCGAGTTGTTGATCGCCCCGCCCCATCTCTGCACCGATAACGCGGTCCTGGGAGCGATTGCCTTAGAAAAAATAAAAGCCGGGCAGTTCGATGATTTAAGCATCGACGCACTGCCCGGCCTGATTCGTAATTAAAAGATGGTTTGCAAGCTCGGGACCAACGGTCCTTAGCTCCCTGTGGAGAGTAGCGACAGGCTGTTAGTTGTCGTCACCATCACCGGGATTGCCTTCGACATCGGATTCTCCGTCGACAAAGTTGAAGGTATGGACTTCACCGATGCTGGTAAAGTTAGGAGCGCTACTGACTCGGACATATCGACGATCGGCCGTCACCACGGCAAAAGCGGACATCATCGTACCTTCAGGCAGCGTGGTGATTTCAGGCTTATACCCAACCGCGTTACGAGCGTTTCGTAAAAAGCCGCTGTAGTTGCGATTGATGGCAGTGACATATTCCTCGGCGGAAAGGGACCCTTCCGACAGGGTGTTTAGTTGTTGAGCCAAGACCGCTCGGCCGACATCGGCATGAGCCTTGGCGACAACCTGGACCTCATGATCCTTCAGGTCTTCCATTCGACGTCCGTCCGGAACATTGAAGGTCACGAGCGAACCTCCCTTGCCGAGGTCGATCTGTTCGCGCCGATGGGTTTGCCCCTTCGTACCGTAACCGGTGTAGATATCGATCGTCACCTTGCCTGCGGTAACGTCACCCCATACCCGCTTAATCAGCACTTTGTAGTCGCCGGCAAAGCCTTTGGGGACCACGTAGACCTCGGAGGTTCCCTCGCCCCCGGCAGTCTCCAGCGAAGCGATACTGTCACCCAGCATCACGCCACCGGAGGTGGTTCTCGGGTTGTGGAGGGAACAGACCGTCCCGGACGGTTCTTCAATGACCAGATCGAGATCGGCATCGCCGGTCCAGGTCACCTTAACAATCGCGTCGCGGATCATCGCTTCTTGCAACTGAGCGGTGAACTGCTTCGCCTCGTCCATTCGCTTCTCTTTGGCCAATTGGTCAAGAGTCGCCTTGGCGGTGCGATACGCGTCCGACTTCACGTGGCTTGTCGATTCGTCCCATTCCTGCGAAAGGGTTCCGATACACGCCCATTTAATACCTTCCAGGTCGTTGACCCGCTTGGCGGCATTCAGGCCGTAGGCGTAAGGTTCCGGTCGCAGAGGCTCCAGTTTCGCCACCTGTTGGAACAATTTAAGTGCCCGGTCGTCCATCCCAATCCGGGCCATGTAGGTCGCCAGATAAAGCATGTGATCCGGACCGCTCGTGAAGTCGAGAGCCGACATCAAGGCCCGCTCAATTTCCTCGGGCGGGGCGTGTTCCAATTGCATCGCCAACCCTAGGCCTTCATACATCCAAGGTTGAGGCTGGCCGTGACGCAATGCCAAGTGAATCAACTCGATCGCTTCGCTGTAACGCTTGGTGTTCATCGCGCGGCGAATCTCCAAGCGGAGGCTGACCGGCGGGATGATCTCGCCGGAGGCAAAAACCTTACGCCAAGCGTCCATCCGGGTTTGCCCCTCAGCGACTTCAAGGCGAAAGTCAGCGGCGGCCCGTGGAGCCTGTCGTTGGTCGGCATTGGCTTCACTAGGTTCGACGGGATTCTCGGTCGACTCCGGGGAGGTGGTGGCGACCGACTTTTCATCGTCGACGGCAAACATACCGCCGCCCATGCCGCCACCCATTCCTCCCATACCGCCGCCCATACCACCCATGCCGCCGCCCATTCCGCCCATGCCGCCGCCCATACCACCCATGCCGCCGCCCATACCACCCATGCCGCCACCCATCATGCCGCCGCCCAGTTGGACAGCAACGGGAAGCACCAAGTCGGCGACCGGATAGACTTTCGTAATGAGCTCACTCTCCGCCTCTTCCGGCGTGGTGATCATCAATACTTCGTTCGCGACGATGTAGGTAAGGTCCAATTCCTTGAGCATCAAGCGGAGTGCCGAGCGTAAGGTAATCCCTTCCAGGTTCCGAGTTACCGGAGTATCGGTGGTCAGACCGACATCATCCAAGGCCCGAGTATCAATCTGGATTTCAATCCCGTGCAACTGCTTCAGGTAACTGACCACTTCCTCCAACGGTGTGTCGATGAAGGCAAGTTTGGTTTCCGCGTCCAGTTGACGGAAGATTTCCTGCTCGGCTCGACCGGTCGAGGCCAGATCGATCGATCCGTACTTCTCTTTCCGGTATTGGATGCTTTCCCAAAATTCGGGGTCGGGATAAACGACCGAAGGATTGTCCGGGAAGGGAATGTGAGCCAACTCTACTTGGTATAAGGTTTCCAGAGCCGCGCGATACCGGTCTTCCCGCAACCGCATCATTTGGTTGTAATTTCCCGCCACTTGGGCCATTTCAACGGCCAAGTGAGTGGCGATGTTGTTCGGATTAACATCCCGAGCTTCACGAGCCGCGTCAAACGCCGCATCGTACTCCTGCTCGATCATCAGGCTGTTGAACATCTCGATGATGCTTTTCGCTTTCTCATCGTTGCGAATCAGGGCGTCGTTCAAGCGCCGCCGTTCCTGAGCCTGAGCCAAACGGACGGCCGAGGCCTGTCGCTCCGCTTCGAACGTTAACGTGCGGGAACTCGCCTCGCGGATTGCCGTAGTGATTTTGTTGCGAAGTCTCGCACGGACATCTCCATCCAGGTCGGGAGCCCGCTCGATATTCTCCAAGAGCAACTTCAGACCATCTCGCACGCCGACCGGGTCGATCGCCATCTCATCGCGGGCACCGCGTAGTCGTCGTTCGACATCGGCCTCAATGGCCTGTTCCTGCCGGCTACGCTGAAGTTCCACATCGCTCAAAAAGCGTCCCGCTTCTGGTCCCAGATTCAGGGGGGCATCGACGGCATCGGAACGAGGTGCCGTGGGAGGAGCCGGTTGGGCGGAAGTTGCCGTTTCGACTTCGTCTCGCATGGCGGCCTGTGCCAAGTGGTTCGCCGAGGTGTGACCCGAATCGATTCGCAGGGCCGCGTCCGCCAACTTGGCGGCACCTTCTCGATCGCCCGAGGCGAGGGCTTGCCTGCCTAGTCGAGCGTAATCCTCAGCGGCCGCAAGCAGCATCCGAGCCGATTCACGCAGACCAGCCGAACCGACAGTCGGCAGACCGACGCCACCGTCCTTGCTGGCCAATTCGACCAGACGCGGCAGGTAGGCTTGATCCTCGGACGAGGCTTCCGGCTGGGCGGTCCAGTTCAAGTCAATTTTACTACCGGCAACCTGACCCTGCAGTTCAAGGCTCAGGTCGGCTCGGTCAGCGAGTGTACCGACGACGATTGTGTCGCGATCAACGCGGAGCGGAGGGAAGTTTTCCGGATAGGATTTTGCCACGTTGACGGAAAACTTTGCGCTGGTGGGCCAAACCACCGGCGCGACCGCCGCCGAAGCCAACTGCACGCCGAATTGCTCTGGGGCAACTTCGTCGCTATCAATCGCCACCATCCCACCGGTGTGGTTGGCCAAGGTCGCCAAAGTTTGCACGTCCCGCTCGGGGCCAATCGCGAGACTGGTCAGAGAGACCTGGGATGCCGCCATCTGAGCGATCGTCTGCTCGAACTCGGTCGTCCCGAGCAGGTTTGCCCGGCTCGTCCCCTTTCCGAGATAAACGATCGAACGTTGCATCCCCTGATCGGCGGAGAACTTGCCGACCGCCTCACGAAGAATCGCGGGCAAATCGGTCGCGCCCAGCGGAGTCCGCTTTTCCAGTTTCGCCAGCCCTTGGGCCACCTTCGCATCTTGAGGCGTTGAGAAACCTTCCTGCATCGAAACGGCATGCAGGTCCCCAGCCATCACGAGCACTTTGGTCGTGGGGGGGAGGGCGGAGAGGGCCGCCTTGAGTGCCGCCAGCGAGTCATCCCGGTAGATTCCGGATTGACTGGCCGAGGTATCCATCAGAAAGATCACCTCAGAGCCCTTGCTCGCGGGGATGGAAGTCGGGTCGAGCTTTACGCTTAACGCAAAATGCGTGTCGCCCGCCTCCTGCTCGTAGGTCGCCAAACGGGAAGCAGGTTCCGCGTGGGCAAAGGTGGTGGTCCCGAGGACCATCCCAACAGCCAATAGGGCCGAAAGACATTGCTCGAAGCGATTTCGCCTGGGCATAGTCAAAAACTCCAAATGAGACACAGTAGATGGGACTGTCGATAGTTTCAGTCTGTCGTATCAGCCTACCGACGAGGGCGACATCGAAATTCAAATACCCCTCTCTCCCGAGTCATCAAGGCAGCCTGGATTCTTTCGAATCGCGAAGGATGGCAGCCTCAATCGAGGGGAGGAAGGTGTGGTGTTTAGCGCCTAAAACATCTAAATCCACGACACTCATTCTATTTCCGAGTTGCAGAGGTCGCCACTAAAAAACAGGCGATTAGGTTAAGTTTAACTCGATTAACGCCTTCCGTAAAATCGTCCCAGAGATCCCGTGTCTCCGCTGAATGCACCTTCCAGAAAAGTCTTCGCCCCCCAAAGTAACCGTCGTGTCAGCCCACCACTAGCTCAATTACGACCGGCAATTGCCCATTCCGCCGGGGCTAAACGGCGGAATGGGCTTGCCTTTATCGATTTATAAAGCCTTTTATATTCGCGACTTGTGTGAATCCAAGGTCCGACTTTCCTTGGAACCATGCGATCCGCTGCCGGTGGGAATGTTTCATGTGCGAAAGCAGGCCATACCCGGAAACGTGGGCTTGATAAACCAGCTCTTGCGGATGGGACAGATTCACAATCAGTGGGGTGACGACCGCTTGCCGCAGCCAAGCGACATTCGCGGTGGCTTTCGCCTGCCGAGCTTGCTGAATTTGGAGCATCACCTGATCGGCCAACTGGTCCGATTGCATATCGTCGCTCAGCGCGACCTCTGCGGAGCGATCGACTACCTCCACCGCAATCTCAGGCTCGGCCGGTTGAAGCTCGACTGAATTCGCGGGCGAAAAGACGCATCCCCCTAAATCGAAGTAGGAGTGGAACTGCTCGTGTCCGTAAGCCTGGAAATTCGCGATCGAGAAACTTTCCGGAGGGCCGCTCACTTCCAGATCTGCCAGTGGCCTCTTCGCGAGCTGTTCGACGATGGAAGCGGTGGCCCGTTTCACCAACCCTAAAACGTCGAATGCTGAGTCGGCCGATTTGGCCAAGCGGCAAGACGGGGAAGCAACCAACTTGCTTGGGATTGTTTCGGGTGTGGCACAGGCAGATTTTTGGACCGTTGGAGTCGCCGTGGTGTGGGCGGGATTGTTCCAGTACATCGCCTCCCAGTCATACTGCGTCGGAGTGAGGCGGGTCGGGTTCTCCGCCATTTGAATGATCAAGTCTTGCCGGTGATCCTGGGCGACTTTCCAGGGTTGCCACTTGGCCGAGAGGGCATCGGCGGTGTGGAACGACAAATTGTGCAGCGATTCAACCGAGGTGGGCCCGGTGTGGAGTTTTTGGGCCCGTCCTTCCCGACAGAAAAAGGCCAACAGGGCCATGATTGCAAACAGCAGGCAGGACTTGAGGTGGGGTCGTAGGCAAGGCATATCTCTGTTTCCTCCCAGAGGTAGTTGCGAATGATTTCAAGCGGGCGGCGGGCCCGGCCTCTTTCGGCCTGGCCACTCAGGGGCAAACATCCGTGGGCCACCTGCGTAAACTAGAGAGCTTATACCCTGTGATATCGGTGCTATCAGCTTTCTCCCATGAGGCGATCCAGGAAAGCTGGGAAAGATGCACCGCCCCGTCGCCGTTACGACCCGCAGGGCACACCGAACCGCGCGAACCCCAGTCATTGGGGTAGTGCATATACCTCAGCGGCTTTCTTTATGGTCCGGTCTCTATCACGCCGCCTCGCTTCCGATCTCCACGCTGTAAGATATTTTGCATGGCCACCAGTTGAATCTGGAGTTCGCGCTGCTGCTCGTCGGAGAGAGTTTGCCGGCCGAAGCGGATTCCGTAGTAGCAGGCCACGACCCGCTGCATAATGGGGACCGCCTCCGCGTTCTCGGTGCCGGTCATGCGCTCAGTCAGAGCGTCGACGAACTCTTGCGGAGTGGTGCTTGGCTTCCGCGTCCAGCCTGCCTTAGAAAGGATCCGCTCCATCTTGAAATAGAACCCCTGCCCGGTAGGAATGTTGGGGAACCACTTACGCCAAAGGACTCTCAGCCGGGGCCAAATCCCCCGGAGCAGCCACCGCCCAAGTTCGAAACAGACCGCCGTTGAGAGAAGCAAAATCATCGTGATCAGCGAGGCGTAGCCGCTGAAAAACCCCTCGTCGATGTTAATTCCCAACGACGCGAGCTTTTCCCGGACCCATTCGCCCCACAGCTCTCGATCGAACCAGCCCTCAAACGGTTTGAAGATCCGCTTCGTAAAGGGCTCATAGATCTCATTTTGCCGTTCCCGATCCATCCCTACCACGTAATCCCGCCAGCCCTGTTCGAGATAGTCGAACCAATCCCAGGCGAATCCGAACATGCCACCACTGTTCGTGAGGGCGGAACCAGGCCGCGACGCGGGGGTGGGGTCGAGTCGGACCCATGCCCCGTACGGAAATTCCTCTGCGGTTGCCGGTGCCGGGATCGCCTTCGCCGGGAGATACGCCTCGACCCAGGCATGGGCGTGCAATTGCTTTACCGCCACATACTTGCCCACGGAATTGTATTCGCCCCCCTTGTAGCCCACGACGATTCGAGCGGGAATGCCTTGAGCCCGAAGCATGATCGTCAAGGCACTCGCGAAGTACTCGCAGTGCCCGGTCCGGTGATGGACGACGAAGTTCTCGATCGGGTCGAGACGCGGATTCCGAAGATGATGCGGCACCCCCAGCGAATAGGTGTAGTTCCCGTCGATGACGAAATGCCGTTCCAAGGCCTTCATCACCTGGTAAGGATCCGCCGGATCTACCTCGGTCCGTTGCAGGATATCACGGGCCTCCTGCTTGATGCCGTCGAACAAGTCGTCAGCGATGTCTTTGTTGAGGGGTATTTTGGTCAGTTCCTGATCGATATACCGCCGGTATCGACCCACCATCGGTTCGCGGACCGGCGTCAACTGACCCTCCAGCCCAAGCCCGGTCCAGGGGACCATCATCTCGTATTCCTGGGGCTGTCGCGCAAGGGTAGGGGAAGACTCCTCATAAGAGATGATTCCTAGGGATTGATTATCGACGATCGAGCGCGAGGTTCGTTCGCTGGCGTAGGCTGGGTAAATGCTAAACAGCAGCGTCCCCTCGTTCGTCCGATCGAACTGTAGGTTGCGGTTGGTCGTTACCTCTTGACGATAGAGCTTTTTGCCGTCCGGTGGAGGTTCCAGTTGCGTGACCCGTGCATTGGCATAGCTCCCGGAAATCCAGGTCCGATTGCTCGCCACATAGTTGACAAGCACCGTCCCCCGGAAATAAGGCTCGAACTGGGGTTCAATTGGTATCTCGGTGGTCGGGTCGACCAATGTCACCCGCATGACCGATTGATCGTTTTGAAGCATTTCCCCCATCGAATTGAGGGAGATCTGGTCTTTGAAACCGGTCGTGCCACCGGCCCCTCCGAAGGATTGCGACCAGCGACCTTGGTCAATTCTGGGGAAGAGATAAAACAGGATCACGGTCACGCACAGCGTGAAAACTCCCATCCGCGAGACCTGGCCAAACATTTTGCCGCTGGTAAACACGGCCGCCAAATTGGCCGGCAGATGCCCCGTTAGTTGGATTCCCACCAGAGGACCACGATCAACCGACGAGGAATTCCCCTCGGCGGACCGCGAAAATACCGGGAATATCGGGCGATTCTCAATCGCGTCATGGGCCGCTCTTAGTTGCGGATCGACCCGGAGTGCTTCTCGATAAATGAAAAACAGACTTAGCGTTGTCAGGGCCGCGAGCATATACGGAACCAACATAATGCCGAAAGTGACGCTCAGGTTCAGTGCGGCGGCGACCACGACCTGGAGCAGGCTGAGAATCGCCAGATGCCAATAGACCCTCGTCGTTTTCGGCTGAAACAGCAGCACGATTTGCAGGTAGATCAGCAGTTTGGCGATGGCGTGCAGTTTGGTTGCGGGGGTGCTCGGCTCTTCCCAGAAATCGATAAACGAGAACATCACGGCGATCAGCGCCGCCAAGTTGGCGATGTTCCGATTCAGGCGGATCCAGCCACGGATATCGGTGAAGTAAACCGAGCTAAAAGCCGCGACCGTCGCCAACATCGGCAAGATCGAATTTCCATACTGGCCCACCGCCAACAACAACGAGCCGATCGCGGCCAAAGTCGCCAGACTTATCTGTAGTAAGCGTTCGACTTTCATGCCTTACTCCTCCTCATCCTCGACCGTGGGCAGCGGGGGCAGATGAAAATAAGTATCGATCTCGCCCGACTCGGCCGAAATGGTCTTGATGCGTCCCAGTTCGGCTCGCAATTGCGTATCTCGCCACAGCTTTTCGAAACGGGAAGTGTCGGTCAGGTCGATCGTCGCCCCGCTCAGCACGATAATTCGGGTCGATGGCTTGGCGGTGAGGAGGCACTCGACGAGCGCGTTTTCAAACCCGTCCTGATGGGTCTTGGTAAGCACGGCGAGATTCGTCAGGGCCTGAACCATAAAGGCCTGGTTTACATTGCCCGCCACGGAATTCGTTTTTTCACCCCGACAAACCAGTTGCAAATGACACCCCCCGATGGCCGCCAGATCCTGAACCGCCGTGGCCGCCATGCTGATGGTCAGTTCCAACGCGGCGAGATCTTCCGGGGACGGATTCTGGGGGACGTTGGCCTCGACGAACAGGGCGAAATCTTGCTGGTTCTGCTTCTCAAACTGGCGGACCACCAATTGTCCCCGTTTGGCACTACTTCGCCAGTGGATCCATTGTTTGGAATCCCCATTCCGCCAATCGCGCAGTCCGTAGAAATCCCCCTCCAGTAAACCATGGCGACGACGGGACGAGGAAAAGCCGGTCTTATCCATTTGGATTAAACGCCGCCAAGCGGGGGTCATCATCCCAATCCGAGGAGTCACCACTAGGTGATCGATCACATTTTCGATTCGAGTGCTCCGCATCATTCCCAGAGGAAACGCAGTCGTGACCGTCAACGGTCCGATTCGGTATTTACCCCGGTGGTGGATTACCCCGCGATAGTTCGAATGGGTTTCGTCGCGGCGAGGAATCCGGGCGAAAAAGGTCTCCACGTGTTGCGGCTCATCCGTAAAAGCCCCTTCAATCTGCTCAATCTCATCCCTCACCACAACCGCGTAACAGGTTTTACGCGCGACGTTGGCGATGTTGAGATCGACAAAGAACGAATCACCACAACCAATAAACCCCGGCACCCGGCGGGTAAATCGTAAGCCCCGCAAACTCCGGTAGACGAACAGGGCGTTGTAGATAATGGGCCCCAACAGCATGCAGGCTAGGACCATCAGGAGTTGGAAGTCGCGGATGATCGCGCCCACTAAGATGAACAAGAAAACGAGCAGGTAATACAACCCCTCGCGAGTGATGGTGACGCCTCGAAATCGGAACCAGTTCATACATGTTCCCGCGTTAAGGACCCATCCACGATCATCCGATCCGCCGCTGGATCCGCTTGGGGTTTACCCACGGGGTCTCGCCGTGGAAGAGCAAAGGACCCCGAATCGCCGGCACGCTGTGCCCCGTTCCTTACGCCGGAACCGGCACCTCATCGACAATTCGCGAAACGATCGACTCCACCGCGTCACGCTGTCCCACGTGCAGATACCCTTTGGGAATCACCCGGTGCGATAGTACGGAAACCGCCAAACGTTTGACATCGTCCGGCACCACGAAGGCCCGGCTTTCCAGCAGCGCCTGACTTTGAGCGGCCCGAAACAGGCTGAGCGCGGCCCGCGTGCTCGCTCCGATCTGCAGGTCATCGCTGTTGCGAGTCGCGTCGATGATCTCCAGTAGGTAATCACTGACGGCGTCGATCACGTCGATCTCACGAACCCGCTCTTGCAATTGGGATATTTGCTCGCTGTTGACCACCGGGGTTAACGTCGCCAGCGGCTCGCTCCGGCGATGGGAATCGAGGATTTTTCGTTCCGCCGCGCGGTCAGGATACCCCATCGAGATCCGCATCAGGAATCGGTCGAGCTGGCTTTCCGGCAGGGGATAGGTCCCCTCAAACTCAAACGGGTTCTGGGTCGCGATTACCATGAAGGGTTGGGGCAGGTCGTGGGTTTCCCCATCGACCGACACCTGCTGGTCACTCATCGCCTCTAACAGGGCGCTTTGGGTCCGGGGTGACGACCGGTTGATTTCATCGGCGATCACGATGTTTGAAAAAATCGGCCCGGGGTGGAAGACGAACTCACCTGAATTCGAATTGAATACGTTGGAGCCGATGATGTCACTCGGGAGCAAGTCGGGCGTGAATTGCAAGCGACAAAACTCACCGGATAAACTGCGGGCCAGCGCCTTTCCCACCAAGGTCTTCCCCACACCCGGGACATCCTCTAGCAGGATGTGCTCGCCAGAGAGTAGGGCGATCAGGCATTTCCGAACGACATCCTCCTTGCCCAGCACCACTTGGTTGATGTTGGCCTCTAGTTCGGACACTAAGCTCGCTAACTCTGCCGGCATACGGATTCCCCTGGCGGTCGCTGGTCGTTGGATGAATTCTTAGGCTTCAATGAAGGTTACGGGATGGGGTTATTCGAAAGTCAGGAAGGCAAACCGACTTCTCATGGGATGGGGGTGAAGTGAAATAGCTGGAGAGTCCCTTTAGGGACTCTCTGCGACGGACGCGCGGAGTCACCTCCCCCTCAATCGTAGCGTTTTGCAGCGGGAATCGTCTAGCCCCGCCCCGCTACCGCGGTCAGCGTCCCGTTCCGCCCTAACGCGTGTCGATCAGACTATAATATTCAAACATCCGCAGCTCGGAGGTGATCTAAAATTCGTTTTTCCCCCAATTTATTCAATTGCCCGTCCAAGCACCCGCATCGACTCGGTCCGGCACATCCCCAGAAAAATCAACCACAATTGGGCCGGGAAGAGGGAAAGACGATCTAATGCAAACCGCGGTAAACCGCGGACGAAACAGGATAAGGCGGTGGATTCGATAAAAACAATGTGGAGTTGCCCGCGAACCTCGCGTAGAATCGATCGTGGATCGATGTGAGGCGTGCCAAGTCGTTGCGTGATAGGGGTTTTTGCGCATCAGTGGCGACCTATGGGTCGCATAGTGAATCAAGTTGCCCTTAGCGTGGTATTTCATGCTGTCGATGGAATCACTTCATGGTTGGACTTCCGGGCTGGTCTCGATGGCTTTGCACGCGGGATTTGTCGTCCTGTTGGCGCTTGCCAGCTATCAGTTGCCTCCGGAAGATCGCGTGATGGTGACGCTGGTCGAGCCTGATCCGGAAGAACGACTTCGCCCGGAAGAGATCGAGCTCGACAACCTGGAAACGATGTCGGACAACATGTCGTTTACGGTCGTCACTGCCGATCAGGAAGGAATGGAGGGGAAGGTCGATTCCGCCCTTACTAATCCTCCCCTGGAAATTACCCGCACCGATGATTTCCTGGGACCGGAGGTCGCGCTCGAGACCTTTGATTTCGTCGCCAAGAATACCGAGATTCTGACGCAAAATGTTCCCAAAGGAACGGTCGGATCGGTCCAGGAGGTGGTGGGGGACTATGAAGAGGCGATGGATCAGATCTCGCAGGAGCTGATTTGGCTGCTCTCCAACGATAAGGTGTTGGTCGTCTGGCTGTTCGATCAATCGGAGAGCATGAAAGAGGACCAAGGCAAGATCCGCCAGCGAATCGAACGCATTTACGCGGAGGTCGGGCTCAGCGAACATTCCAAAAACGACGCCCTGACGACCGCCGTCTGCAGCTACGGCCAAGGGTTCGACCAGCACACGAAAGTCCCGACGCACGATCGTGAGGAAATCGACCAGGCGATCGCAGCCGTCCCGATCGACCCCTCCGGGCGGGAATACATGTGCTCGGCGATCATCGAGTCCCTTTCAAGGCATCGCCGCTACGCTAAGATCGCCAAGCGTAAAATCGCCTTAATCCTGGTCTCGGACGAAAGTGGCGAGTCCCCCGACAACGAGCAAAACCTGGAGAAGGCGATCGCGATCGCGGGCGCGACCGACAGCCGGATTTATATCCTGGGCCGCGAAGCGGTGTTTGGCTACCCTTACGCCCATGTCCGCTGGATCCATCCCGAGGATGGTTCCACGCACCTGTTGCCGGTCGATCGGGGGCCCGAGACGGCGATGGTGGAACAACTGCAAACCGACGGTTTCGGGGCGCGGAAGGATTCGATGGCCAGCGGTTTCGGCCCCTTTGAACAAGTCCGCCTGGCCCGGGAGACCGGCGGTATTTTCTTCATGCTGCCCGATATTGAGGCCGATTTGTTCCAGGCCAACAATCGCAAATACGACGCGGAGATCCTCGCGCGGTATCGACCCGCGGGGGATTCGCGACTGGAGCAAATGGAGCAGCTCAAGCGAGAGCCGCTGAAGGCCATGATCCACAAAATCATCCACGACCTGAACCCCTACGACCCCGCGGTTGCCGAAGTGATCGAGATCCGCCAGCGCTTCAATGCCCAGTGGCCGGAGCTCCTGCAAGAGGTCCGCCGCGAGCAAGCGAAGATGATCACCTACATTCGCTATCTCGACCGAGCGATTCAAGCGGTCGAAAAAGGGGCCGACCTCCGGGACGACTCCACCTCACTCCGCGCGCAAGCCAACTACGATCTCCTCTACGGACAACTCCTCGCCTACCGGGCTAGGGCTTTTGAATACGGGGCGTACCTCACCGAGTTCGTTAAAACACCCCGCCTGCCAAACCCACCTGCGGAGCCCTATTTGGAGTTCCGCGGTTGGCGACTGGAAACGCAAGAAAAACTCGCGGCGGAGGAACTGACCGCCAGCGATATCGAACTCTCAAAAAACGTCCTCCGGCAAATCACCAAAGAACACGCCGGCACCCCCTGGGCAACCAGAGCAGCCTGGGAAGTCCGCCGCGGGTTCGGCGTCAAACTAGAACCGGTCTACTTCGACACCCGCCGACTCAACCGACCGAGGCGCCCCAGCATGCCCGCCCGAATGCCGGTGCAGGTGCCGAATTTGTAGGGGGGACACTTAAAAAAGGGGTGAGGTGGCCAGACAACACTTCAGCCCCAAAGGGGCGTTTCACGACAGCCCAGTTGGTAATACAGAGTCTAAGAGAG
>JBBDIM010000091.1:0-30677 GCA_040880405.1 Pirellulaceae bacterium
GAAACGAACACAATCTGGCTCCTTGAGTTCCAACAGCTACAGGCGACAATCCATCAGGTGGGGCAGGTGCTAGCACGCTTGGGTGCCAGCCAGGCAAGGCTGCGTCAATGCCGATTACGGCCGACGCATAGATCCGAAATCCTCAGGATCCATTCAATAGGCTTTCCCCTGAACCGCAAGGGGGCCCTCCGAAATTAAACGATTCAAGAGTAATCGGTCTGCGCGTAGCTTACGGGTCCCCACCCCGTTTGACAACCTCAGCTTGCTTCGGATTCAATGCCGTGCAGCTCCAGGGGCGAGTCGAATTCCGCCCTGAATGGGGACGCTCGCCATATGGGGATGAGTTCAATTACAAGGAGTCGGAGGTCAAGAAGTTTCAGCCGCGGTCCCCGTAATTGAACTTATCCCCGTACCTATTTAGCGTATGAGCCAATCGCCGCCCCTGGGTTGTGGGGGCGAATGGAGTGGGGAATCCGGTATTAAGAATGGATCGTTTGGAAGGGGATAAGTTCAATTGCGGGGGCCGCGGACTAGGGTTCTATCGCTCCGACTCATTGCAATTGAACTCATCCCCCGCATTCACCCCGGGTGGGATTTGCCACACCGAATTGCCGCCTCGCTATTGCGACGTACAATAGTCTGGTACATTGCGCGCCTACGCCCTCAAGGGGGTGGGTGCCTAGGGTGGTCACTGGGCCGCTCTCCTCCGATTCACCTTAGCCATGGATCTGTTTCCGATGTCGCATGTCCCCTCTGAACCGGTTCACCCGGCTCCCGCTCAGCAGCCGCAAATCATCATTCAAAGCTCCGGCAGCAGCCTGGGATGGCGAATTTTGTCGGGGGTTGCCTGCTTTGGTCTGTTTCTCTGCATGGTCATCATCATCGGGCAGGCAATCGCCTACAGCGAATATTTCAACACGCGTGACGGCGTTTCAGAGAAGTTCCACTCCGGCAGCAAATCGGCGAGTAACAAGATCGCCATCATCAACGTCACCGGCGTAATCATGAGCGGCGAGGGCTACATTCGCAACCAAATCGACATGGCCCAAGAGGATGACGACGTGAAGGCGATTGTGGTGCGGGTCGATTCTCCCGGCGGGACGGTCACCGGGTCAGATTACATCCTGCACCACCTCAACCGTGTGCGGACCGAGCGCGACATCCCGCTGGTTGTCAGCATGGGTGGCGCAGCGACTTCCGGTGGCTACTACGTTGCGATGGCGGTGGGTGATCAGGAAGACTCGATCTATGCCGAACCGACCACTACGACCGGGTCGATCGGGGTGATCATCCCGCATTACGACATCTCAGGCCTGATGGCCCGCTACGACATCGAAGACGATTCGATCATGAGCCATCCCCGTAAGCAGATGCTCTCGATGACTCGGGACATGCCTGAAGAGCATCGTGAGATTTTGCAGGACTACGTGAACCAAGCCTTCACGCGGTTCAAGGAAATCGTGAAAGAAGGGCGTCCCGAATTCCGCAAAAACCCAGAGAAGCTGGACGAGTTGGCTACCGGCGAAATCTTCACCGCCACCACCGCCGTGAATACCGGCCTGGTCGACAAGATCGGCTTCTTGGAAGAAGCAATCAAACGAGCCGCCGAGCTGGCGAACATCGACGCGGAAAAGACACGCGTGGTGGAGTACACGCAGCCCGTTTCCTTGTTTGGACTGGCCTCTGCCAATGAGCAGGCGATGTCTTGGGAAAAGATGATCGAGATGACCACGCCCAAGGCCTACTACCTGCAAAGTTATTTTCCACCCGCTTTGATGGGCCTGCGGATTGATCCGCGGCAATAAAACGTCACGTTATCTGGGGGTGGGTGCCATGCCCACGCCCGGAAAGCGTGGGCATGCGTAGCGTGGGTGGGTTCGCTTCTCGCGCGCCTTGGGCATGCCTGTTAGGGTTCCATGGGATCATGTTGCCGGTTGAAGAGGTACTCGCCCAAACATGCCCACGCTGGAGGGCGTGGGCATGGCACCCAGGATCCGATTGGAAACGTAGCAGTAGAACACCGCACTACTGCCCCGGTTGTGGTTGAATTCGGTCGACCACCACCACCCGGACATCGCAGACGTTGGTGTGGGTGGGTCCGGTTTGGAGTAGTCGCCCCAGTGGCTCGAAAAAATGATAGGCGTCGTTTCGCCGCAGGTAATTGAGGGGCTCAAGCCCCTCTTCCTGCATCCGCGTGAAGCTCGCTTCATCCAACCATGCCCCTGCGGCGTCGGTGGGGCCATCTTCCCCGTCGGTTCCGCCGGAGAGCAGGGCGATGCCGGTGAGGGGATTGGCGTCGCTGTTTTCCATGAGCGTGGTTAAACCGGAGAGCACCAACTGCTGATTGCGACCCCCTTTGCCCCGTTGGGATTCTTCCACCAAGTGGACGACCGGTTCGCCCCCAGTGATCAGGCAATCGGGGCCCGGTTCAGATCGCATCTTGATTGCCATCCGGGCCAGATGGGCCCCAATCTCCTCGGCCGCGCCTTCCATCCCCTTGGCAGAGAGCATCGCGTGCGAGTACCCGCGTCGTTCCGCTTCGATCCCGGCGGCATCCACCGCCACGGCGTTGTTGCCGATGATGAAGTTTTGAACCAGGCAGCTTGGCTCAACCGGTGGTCGCTTATCCGCAGCTTGCCGCCGGACGAACTCAACCAGCGGCGCAAGCCCCGGTTGGCAGTCCGCTTGAAAGTCCAAGAGCACCTTTAAGGCATCCGCTGCGGTGGTTTGGTTGGGGACGGTCGGCCCGGAGGCGATCACGTCGAGCGGGTCTCCGAGGACGTCGGAGATGATCAGACTGACCAAATTCCCACTCCGGCAGGCCGTAGCGAGGCCGTTCCCTTTGAATCGGCTGAGCTGCTTGCGAACGGTGTTAAGCTGCTCGATATTCGCCCCAGCCCCGCTCAACAGGCGAGTCACCTCCTGTTTTTGAGCCAGGGTGATTCCCTGCACCGGGGCCGGTAACAAGGCCGATCCCCCACCAGAAATCAGGCAAATGCACAGGTCACGTGGCGTGATACCGCCGACCAAATCGAGCATCCGCGCGGTCAATTCCACTCCCGCTTCAGTCGGTGCATTTACGCCCGCGGGCCGGCCAGCGGAAACTTCAATTGGCGGTAGCTGACGAACACAATCTTCCGGCACACTCACAATCCCGGTCATCCGCTTCGCGGCGATCACCTCTGGACCTAGCGCCTCGATCAGTCCTTGCACCATCCCGGTGCCCGCCTTGCCGCCACCCACGACCACAATCCGATCGATCTCGCCCAGCGAAAACTCCGCGTCGGCCAGCAGCAGGGTATCTCCCTCAATGCGGACATTTTCCCGGACCAAGGCGTCGCTTTTGACCGCTTCGACCCCCGCACGCCAAATGGCTTGAACGTCATCGGCAAGCTGCTGCGGGGTGCGGGGCATCTTTCAGGGATCCTGGGGGTTTGGGGCGGGACGCGGAAAATCACTTTTGGATTCGCAGGATGTCCAACCACTGCGGCGACCGTTCGACGATGACCTGCCCGATCGGGTTGTCTTCATCGGCACAGCAGACCAGCCCCACCAGATAGGGCCGCCCATCCGATTCAAACCGACCCGCCAAAGCGGCCCAGGGGGTCCCTTGGCCATGATTGCCAGGCAGGTTGGCCTGCACGAAAAAGCTTTGGGCGAAACCGGACGTGCTGACTTGACCTGGCCAGCGATAGAAGTCGGGCCGATGGGCGCGGATGACCTCCATCATCCCCGGCAGAAATTGGCTCATCAGTCGCCGCAGTTCCGCTTCATCGGGGATCTGCCGCGTCCGGCCCACCGGGGCAACCACAATCGCGACCACACGGATCGGGACGTTGTACAGCGTTAGCTTCGGCCCCAACAAACTGCTCGGCCCGCTGGACGTGAGGGCGTCGACCGAGATATCGACTTGCTCCGCACTGGGTGGTGGTCCTGGCTGCGGTCGAAGGTAAAAATAGGCGACGACCCCCAGAACCAACAATCCGAGCACAGCCCCCACCAAGCTCGGTGGCGGCGCATAGTCGAACCAATCCGCGACTAGCGGCGGAAATTGCTCGATCAGATGGTTCCACTCAAGAGGCATGCTTCACTCGGCAAGGGGCGCAGGCGCAAGGTCTCGACACGATCGTACCCAAGGGGTGATGTCCCCGGCAAGCGGTTGACCTGCTTTGGAATGCCGAGTGCTTCGTCGGGGATGAGTTCAATTACAAAGAGTCGGCGATATAGAACCCTAATCCGCGGCACCCGTAATTGAACTTATCCCCCTGTGAAACGCTCCATTCTCAGGCACCCGCAGATAAGAGCAGATAAGAATTGATGGTATCCGACGAAAGGGTAACGATTGGCTCCCGCGCCACACGAGTACGGGGATAAGGTCAATTACGGGGACCGCGGCCAGAACTTCATTACCGCCGACTCTTTGTAATTGAACTCATCCCCTTATGGAGAGGTGACGGTTTGGAAGCGGTCGTCGAGGAAGCCGGGGTTGGTCACCGGGTCGGTCGGCACGAGGTCCGCTTCCTCGTATTGTTGGACCGTCAAGTCATCCAGATAGGCTTGGCCCACCCCTTCCATTTCGACAATCAGGTGCATCGTGCTGGCGTCGCCGGTCGCGCGAATCATCGAAAACTCGGTCCACTGGTCGCCCCGATGGAACTGGAGTCCCAGGTCACGTCCACCGAGCGAGTCGTGAATCGTGAGGCCGCGGCTATCGGTCGCGAGTGGACTGGGAATCCGAATCGCTCCGCGGATCAACACCAGCCGGCCCGGCTCGACCTGGACCGCTGCCGAGCGGACCTGAACCGGGGCCGATTCCGGCCGCGCGTACATTTGTCGCTCGTCAGGCTGCACGACGAGAGACAAAGAATAGTCGCCGCCCCGGGGATTGTTCGGTGACAGCTCGACGGTCGCGTGGAAGCCCTCGCCGCGGATCGTCTGCTGGCTCCAACCACTGGCCAACAGAAAACTAATGTCCTCCATGTCACCACCCGGCAACCGATTTTCCGACGGGCGGAGCCCCTGCAGCGCCGCTTGGAAATCGACCGCGTGCGGTACCAAGTCGTACGAGGCCATCAGGGGATTGGTCAGCGGGTAGCGATACTGAGCCACCAACTGTTCCCATTGCCGCCGCTGGACTCCTTGTACCTTCTGCAAACCTTGTCGCGCGTATTTATTGGCCTCTACCAGGTTTCCCAGCTCATACAGCCGCTCCGCCTGGCGGAGATGGGCCCAGGCTTGATCCAGCGACCGAGGCATGTCAGCCATTGCCCCGGAGGATACCAGTCGCTCGCTCACTGCCCTGGTCAATTGAAACTCATGGGTCGCCAGATCGATCCGCAGCCGGACCAAATCACTCTGGTTTTCGTCGATCCGGCGTCTCAGGTCGCGGATCACGCGGGGGTCCTGGGTCAACACAATTAGCGAGACATGGCTTTTCTCTTCCAGCGTGATCCGTAAGTCGCCGTGCCCTCGATGGTAAGTAATCCGAGGCAGCCCGGTATCCGACAGAAGATACGGCTCGCTCGCGGCCGGAATCCCTCGGGCCCGGATGGTCACGTTATGTTCGGGGACCTCGGCGGAGACGAGTTGGTCGTGGTCGCTGACCCTGACCGCGATCAGCAATATCGAGGTGGGTGTGGCGAGCATCGAGACCCTCACGTTCGGATCGTTGACGGAGACGTCGCTCACAAATCGACCGGCGGAGACCCACGGCTGGATCAGGTCGATCCGCCGATTGATCAGCGCGATCACGGCGCGGCGGTTGGCATCAGCCGGGTGATCGACACTTAACGGCGAGCTGCTCTCAAACAACAGTCCCCGTGAACCAGAGGCCAAGGCCAGGAAGGCCGCCTTTTCCATTTGGGTGGCATCAATCCCCGCGACCATCTCCGGATCGCGAGCCAAGGCGGCGACCTGCCGAGTGGTGGTCGGCGCGACTTGGGTGGGGATCGCCGCCCAGCGAATCGTGCTGGGCGAAGAGAACAAGCTCCAGGAGTTGAGCCACTGGTGGTACCGATCGAGGTTGGACGAAGTGGCAATCGAGCCCCGTCGGGCAGTGACAATTTCGCTATGGCGACTGTAATCGAACACGCGACTTGGTGGGATCGCCATCACCGGCCGGGGAGAATCTCCATCCAGCAGCTTGACCTCTTCGGCTCGGATCACGAAATCGGAGAACGCCTCCTCTCCTTCGGTCGCGGGTAGCTCCCAGGCCAGCACGGCTTGCTGGTCTTTGGGCTCGTAGTCGTCCGGTGGAGAGGAAACACTGGTCAATCCATGCCGGATCAACTCCTGCCGCAAGCGAGGTCCGGGAGGTTCGCTCGTGCGGATGGCGGTCACCCCCAGTTGCCGAAGCAGGGAGATCGGTTCTCCATGGTAATCGAGGATCCGCGGGACCGCGGCATGGCCGTTGATCTCCACTACCTGGCCGTTGGCGACCGAACCAATGTCCTCATCTTCGGAGCTACGCGATAAGTGGACCCTTGCCCCGCGGGTCGGATTGGGCATCGTCGGCGCGGATTGCCTCACCTCCGCCTGACGCTCGGCGGTTCCGGTATGAACGGTTAACTGTCCTTCCGCTTCGAGGTCGTCGATGTACAGGGTGTTCGTCCCCTTGCCGGTGTACAGGTTGAGCACCACCTGGTCGATATACGCCTCGCGAGGATCGAACCGGCTGCCATACTCCGACCGCAAGGCGGGCACCTGTTGCTCGACCGCCGTGGCCAGGTCGCGCAGGGTCAAGCGAGACCATTTTCCGACCGTCTGGTAGCTCTCTCCCAGCAGTAGGCTGGTGCGGGGTAGTCCTGTCGTCGGGTCGAGTGACCGGGGATATACCACTCGGGCCATCAACTGCACCCCCGCTTTATTCCCTTTGAGCCACACGCTGAACCGCAAATCAGGGATCACCCGAGAAGGAGTGACCGCGTGGACGAAATAGACGTGGGTCCCGGAGCCGGTTCTGAGGGCGATCCTCTCGCTCCCGGTCCCTGTATGAGCCTCATCGGTGGTCCGCTCATGCTGGGCGATCTGCAACTGACCGTCCGCTTGGATGTAGGTCCAGGAGGTCTCCGTGGACTCGAAATCCTCAATCACTTCGGCATGCGCTGTGAGAGGGACTGTGGAGATTGCCACCGCGCAGCAGAAGAGCAGCAGCCAGGTTTTTAACCACCTGCGCGGGTAGGTGAATCGGATTGGCGGGGATTTCCCCATCGCTCCCAGGTCGATCGCGGAAAGGTTGTGGTGAATTCGCAACAACGGCGTGTGGGCCGTTGCCGGATACCTAAGTGGTGCTTGTAACTGGATTTAGACAGGAGGGCCAGACCAATCATGATGCTTGCAGTCAACGTGTCGAAAAAACATCACGCCCGGCCCGAAGCCGCAAAATACTTACTGGCAATG
Source organism: Pirellulaceae bacterium (assembly GCA_040880405.1). Classification (GTDB taxonomy): domain Bacteria; phylum Planctomycetota; class Planctomycetia; order Pirellulales; family Pirellulaceae; genus JBBDIM01. The sequence goes on from JBBDIM010000091.1 coordinate 7,399, forward strand.
AGTTGCGTCATCGCCCCGGATTATGCGAGCGTTCTGGCACGCCCTCTGCTTATAATCCCCTGCATCAGCAAATCATCAACGTTCCCAATCGCAACACAATCCCAGTCGCCACGCATCCCAAGAGCAACACCATGAGCAACGCACCCCAAAGAGTCGAAGACCAAGCCAACAGCCAGGACGAGATTCCGAAGGACCTGGTCGAGTTGGCGATCGAGATTGCTAAACTGCCGGCCCAATACCGTGGCCCGCTGGAAGTTTCGGTGGGGAAGGTGATTGAGAACAGCCGGCGTCGACGGCGGATCTACACCTTGGTGCAAGAGGCCCTCAGTCAATTGCGGTTGGATATGAAATATCTGATGTTCGATCTGGAAGCGACGCGTCGCGAACGGGACCAGTTTAAGTCGGACATGGAGGGTAACGAGTAGTTTTTCGGCCGAAGAGCCCCCCGACTGACGGGAATTTTTGTCGGCGGGGGCCGAAAATGGTTTTCTTTCGCCTCCCAAGCGGATAAACTCTAGTAGCCGCTTGAAATTCCCTCCGCGTTGACGGCACCACCCAGCCACGCCGATTCCTCGCCCGTGACGGTCCCCTCCGTCCCCCCATTGGCCAGCAATTCCAACGGTCAAGCGATCGCGGGAATCGGCATCCCCTTCCAGTGTTCCCCAGGAGTTGAGGTCGATGAAAACCATGTTCAAAGCTTTTGCAAGTCTTACCCTTGTGTGCCTGCTGGCGGTTTCCGTGCAGGCCGCCTCACCACAAGATGGAAGCGTACTGGATGGCAAGATGAAATCTCTGGAAGGCAAGGAAGTTGACCTCTCGAAGTACGAAGGCAAGGTCCTGTTGGTGGTGAACGTCGCCAGCAAGTGCGGCGCGACTCCGCAGTACCAGCAGCTTCAGGCGCTGCACAACGCCTATCAAGACAAAGGCCTTGCGGTCCTCGGTTTCCCCTGCAATCAGTTTGGCGGCCAGGAACCAGGCACCTCAGAGCAGATCCGCCAGTTCTGTGACGACAAGTACGAGGTCTCGTTCGACATGTTCGACAAGGTTGACGTCAACGGCGACAACACCGCCCCCATCTACCAGTCGCTTAAGTCGTACACCGAAGACCCAGGCGACGTGAAATGGAACTTCGAGAAGTTTTTGGTCGGTAAAGATGGCAAAGTGGTGGCCCGATACCGGACCAAAACCAAACCGGACGCCCCGGAAGTAATCAAGGCGATTGAAGCCGAACTAGCCAAGTAGGATCGCTGATCCAGAACGCCGATAGGGATAGGTCGCGCACCGCGAGCGCGACCTTTTCCTTGCGCTCTCCGGTTCGGCCCCAACTATGCTACAACTATAGGCAAATCGCGACACGCCCAACGTGTCTTCGGGCCGCTGATTGAAAAATTGAAGATCGAGACCTACGAGGAACCTGTCTTGCCGGAATCTGTCCTACAGCAGCAGCTCAAGAAGGAAGCACCCTTCGAATCGCCCGAGCAGGAGGCGTTCCTTAACCTGCTGCGGACCCATAACATGGTGACCGCCGCCCCCAATCGGTTGCTCAAAACCTTTGGCCTCTCCAGTGCCCAGTACAACATTTTGAAGATCTTGGAGTCGCGTCCCGAGGGGCTTCCCTGCTTGGAAATTGTGGAGCAGATGGTCACTCGCGTCCCCGATATCACGCGGCTGATCGACCGTTTGGCGGATGCCAAACTGGTCGAGCGAAATCGCTCTCTCTCCGACCGCCGCGTGGTAATGATCACGATCACCGAACCGGGCGCCGAGCTCCTGCAAAGAATCCGCGCCCCCTTGCAGGAAATCCACCTGGAAAACCTAGGGCATCTCGCCCCGGAGGAACTTGCCAGCTTGAACCAACTGTTGGTCAAGATGCGCGCCCCGGCGGAGCGGTATATTCGGCCGGTGGGATAAGCAGGCCCTTTACGCCGTCTCATCCGTTGCTGGATTCGCGGCGTTCCCGGGTTGCCACAGATCTCGCCCCACCGCCGCATCGGGTGAAGTGGACGGTTGGTTTAATGGGGAAACACGCGACACCATGGTCAATTGGCGGACGATTTCCGTGAAATCGCCGGTCTGTTCGTAGATTTCGCGTTGTCGCATGGCCCAGTTAGGTCGATTGGCCATCGTTTGCGTGTGCTTCAGGTAATCGACGCAATCCAGCTCTTCCGCGATCGGCAGCAGCCGTCCCACCATCCGCGCGGTGATATCGGGGACCGACTCGACCTCGAACGAGTACGAATTCACGAGACACGCCTCGGTCCCGAACCGGCAGGCGCGCCACTTGTTCTGGCGGACCATCATCGGATGGCAATCGTGTTGGTACGCCCCATGGTCGATCTGATCCGAGAGTCCCTTGACCAGGCACTGAATCATCGCCGCGATTCCCAGGACATCTTCCAGGTTGCCCGGCATATCGCAGATCCGGACCTCGACCGTGCCGAAGCTATGGTGCGGGCGGACGTCCCACCAAATCTCGCGGATCGTGTTGATGAACCCCGTATCGACCATGTGATTGACGATCCAGACATACTCGCTCCAGTTCCGCATGAGGGTCGGCATGCCGGCGGTCGGCAAACCTTCCATGATCTTGCTCCGCTGCGAGGAAAGCCCGGTATCCCTCCCTTCCCAGTAAGGACTGGAAGAGGTGAGGGCCAAGAACAGCGGCAGGTACTGCATAATCCGGTCGCAAATCATCACCGCCTTATCGCCCGAGTCGACCCCAACATGGACATGCAGCCCCTGGGTCACCAGTCGCCTTGCCATCTCTTGCAACAGTTCGACCAGATCGCGGTACCGCTGGTTATCGGTCACCTGCTGGTCGCCCCATTTGCTGAAAGGATGGGTCGCGCCCCACCACAGCCGCAGCCCCAGTTGGTCGGTCACCCCTTCTACCGCGATGATCTTTTCGCGGAGGTCCTGATCCGCTTGACCGATCGTATCGCAGACCCCGGTGTTGATCTCCAGGTTGCACTGCATGAGCTCCGGTTTGACCAGGTTCTCCAGCGATGGGGGCAGGTTCTCCAGAATCGCGCCGATCGACGAGGAAAGCTCCATCGTCTGGTCGTCCACCAGGGCGAACTCCAACTCAATTCCAAGCGAGGGATACGAATTACTGCGGAAATCAAGCTTACTCATGGTGGATTACCAGTGCGGTGGCGTCGTGGAACGAGCTGCGGATTAACCTGGTTCAGTGGATTGGGGATGAACGCGATCGCCGACCAGCTCCGTTTGCCAACGGGACTCGGGCTCGAAGGCGCGGATCAACGATCCCGCGAGCAGACGAACGCCAAACGGCAGCACGCGTTCATCAATGTCAAAGTCGGAACTGTGCAATAGCGGAGGATTCTCTCGACCCGGCAGCGCGCAGCCGAGCCGGACCATTGCCCCGGGGACGTGCCGCAGGTAAAAGGCGAAGTCCTCGCCACCCATGCTGGGTCGTTGGATCTCATGGATTGACTCGGCCCCTGCGAATTCAACGCACGCCTCTTTGGCCAGGTCGATCACGGTGGAGTCGTTCACCACGGCGTCGGTCCCAACCGCCAGGCGAAAGGTAATCCGCGTTTGGGTTGCGGTGCCGATCCCCTCGGTGATCCGATGAATGTGGGCGATGGTTTCGTCGCGGATATTTTTTTGCAGGGTCCGCAGGGTCCCTTCCAGGTGAACCGACTCCGGAATGACGTTGGCGCTGGTCCCACCATGGATCTGCCCGATGCTGAGGACCACCGCCTCATGCGAATCGGTCAGGCGAGGAATGGAAAGGTAAAGGGCGCTAAGCAGTTGGGCCGAGGCGGCGATCGGGTCGTGGGCCTCATGCGGTCGGGCCCCATGGCCGCTGGTCCCCTCCACCTCGAAATGGATCGCATCGCAGCTCGCGGTCAACGGTCCTTTACGAAACCCCACCTTGCCATAGGGCAACCCTGGCTCCATGTGGGTCGCGAGAATCGCGGAAACCCCCTCCAGGGCCTTCGCCCCGATCATCCCGAGGGCCCCTTCGCAGGTCTCCTCAGCCGGTTGAAAGATAAACCGAGCATGCACCGGCCAGGGGAGCGTGCCTTGCCGCGACAAGGTCTTCAGCAGTTTGGCGGTTCCCAACACCATGGTGGAATGGGCGTCGTGCCCGCAGGCATGCATGATGCCATCGTTGCGGCTGCGATACGCGGCCGTCTTGCAGTCGTGAATCCGCAGGGCGTCGATATCGCCGCGGAGGGCTAGCATCGGAAGCGGAGGGGAACCGTTCCGCTCGCTTGCCGCGGGATGAAAATCGGCGATCACGCCCCGTCCTTCCGGCCCCATTCGGACGTCGAGCCCGAGATCGTTGAGCTCCTGATACAACAGCAGACTGGTCTGGTACTCTTCGCCGGAAGGTTCCGGATTGCGATGCAATTGTCGGCGAAAGGCGATAACCTCCGGGGTCATCCGCTCAATTTCCGCGCTCGCTTGCGCTTGCCAGGCCGTCATGAAGGTCTCTCGATTGCGTTGCACTAATGGGATGGTGAACCCTGGAATTCTACCATTAACCCCGCCTGGGTGTAGGGTTTGCGCAAGCGATGGGCCCGGTGAGTACCGGGCCCAGGAAGAATAATCGGGGCGATCGGAACGACCGCCGAGGGGAGATTATGTGGTGGGCATTTGCCAATTCCGGGTGCCATGCCCACGCCCTCCAACGTGGGCATGCGAAGTGCGAGATGATCCGGTCTTTTCCGGGAAGTCCGGACGCCCCCCTCTGGTTAGATCAGTTTGCGGTCGGCCGTTTCGGTCGTGGCAAATCGAGTTGCCGGTGGAAAGCTGACCCGCCAAAACATGCCCACGTTGGAGGGCGTGGGCATGGCACCCGAGTTAAAGCAACCCGATCGCGAAGATGCGGCGGACCGCGAACGATTCTTCCCCTTACACGAATTCCGGCACGATCAGCTCCGGTAGGACACCCGTGGTGTGTCCCTCTTCGAGGAAGAGCCGGACCGATTCCCGGCCTCGGTCGCCGAAATCAACGGTCCAGTCGTTGACGTACATTCCCACGAACTTGTCCGCCAGTTGGTCGTCCAGACCGCGACCAAACTGCTGGGCGTATTCGAGTGCCGCTTGGCGGTTCTCCAGGCCGTACACGATGCTCTGCTTCAGCAGGTCGGTCACTTCGCGGATCGCCTGTGGACCCAGGTTCTTGCGAATCCCGTTCGCGCCCAGCGGCAACGGCAAGCCGTTATGCCGCTTGTGCCACCACTGCCCCAGATCGACGATCAATTGCAGGTTTTCGCGACCGTAGGTGAGCTGACCTTCATGGATGATCAAACCCGCGTCGACCGGTTGCCCCTCAAACTCGCCGGCGGCGGTCACTTCGATGATCTGATCGAACGGCACCACCACATACTCGAACTCCGTCCCGAGGCACATCCGCAGTCCCAAGAAGGCGGAGGTCAAGGTGCCAGGCACGGCGATCCGCTTGGTCTTCAGGTCTGCCAGCGAATAGCCCTGTTTGGCGATCACCATCGGGCCGTAATTATCGCCCATACTGGCCCCACACGAACAGATGGCGTATTGATCGTGCAGGAAGGCGTACGCGTGGATGCTGATCGCGGTCAGCTCCAGCTCGCCGGAGAACGCGCGGCGGTTGAGGGTCTCGATATCGACCAACTCATGCTCGAAGCGGTAGTTGCCGGTATCGATTTTGTCGCACGCCAACGCGTAAAACATGAAGGCGTCGTCGGGATCGGGGCTATGCCCCACACGGATCAGTTGTTTCTCGGCCAAGGATCTTCTTCCTGAGCGGTTATCGCGGCTGTGGTGGAATCCCCCATTGTGGACGAAACAGGCCGGTTCCATCAACCGGGACCCACCTTTGGGTGCGAGAAAAAATCTCGCCCCACCAGCGGAAACCGGGGGACCGGTCCACCTCCCAAGAACCGGAAGAAATACGCTCGCGGCAACTAAAATACTCTGAAGGAGAAACTGGAGAATAACTTCCCCCTTTGCGCCTTAGCGGCTTTGCGAGAGCATTTCCTACGTTTTAAGGTTGATCTCTCGCAAAGGCGCAAAGCCGCAAAGGAAGAAGGAAGTCCCCCCCACTCGCGCGATCCTGGGCGAGTTAGAATCCCGGGGTCGGACATGCTTCGGCTCGCTTGACTATACTAAGGTTTTGTCGTTTCTCGGTCCCCTTTGAAACAACCATTGCCGATCTTACACCTGAGGATGATTCTGGTATGACGCTTCGTTGGTTTCGCGGTTTGTTGGGTTTGCCCCTGTTTGTCTTCATCGCATCCCTTTCGGTCGATGTTAGGGCGGAAGAGTCGGACGATCATGTCCGACAAGTTCAAACCGAAGCGATCACCGGCGGTTCCGCCGCTTGGGGTCACTGGGGGCCTGACCCGGCTCGGTACTCCAGTTGGACGACCCACTCCAATCGGATGATTCCGATTTACACCTTTGGAATCGATCTCGAGTCGGTCCGCGGCGAGAACAGTGTCTACCGGAGCGAAGAGAAGCTGAAGCAACTGTACGGCACGCTGCCGGAAAACACGCTCAACGCGGAGGCGGAGTATTTCGACCAAACCGATGTCTACCACCTCCAAAAACTGGCGGTAGAGCAGGGCAAGAAGCGGATCATCCTGGTGGTGTTCGACGGGCTGGACTGGCAAACCACGTGGGCCACGGCGACCCACGCTTCCGGCAAAGTTGGCTACGCCGAAGGACGCGGCACCGGGCTGCACTTCCAGGATTATCGCGGCACAAAAACCGACTTCGGTTACTTCGTCACCGCCCCGCACAACGACGGTACCAAGATCGATGTCGACGCTCAGCGAGTGGAAAACCCAGGCGGAACCAAACGGGGCGGCTACGACTGGAAACGAGCCGGCGATACCCCTTGGGCGACTTGGTCGACCTGGAAAGAGGACCCCAAGTACTTGATCGGCGGTAGCAAAGAGGTGCCGCATCCGTACGTCGATTCGGCCGCCTCGGCGACCGCGATGACCGCCGGCATCAAAACCTACAACGCCTCGATCAACATCGATCCCCAGGGAAACCCAGTCCCCACCATCGCCCATCAGTTACAGGAAATAGGATTCGCGGTAGGTGCGGTTAGCAGTGTGCCGATCGCCCACGCGACCCCGGCCTGTGCCTATGCCCACAACGTCCATCGGAACGACTACCAAGACATCACGCGCGACCTGCTAGGCTTGCCCTCAATCGCGCGGCGGAACCGCACCCTGCCTGGCTTGGATGTGTTGATCGGAACCGGCTGGGGCGTGGAAAAGGAGAAGGATAAAGGCCAGGGAGAAAATTTCATCTCCGGCAACACCAACCTCGCCGATCAGGACGCCGCCGCGGTCGATATTGAAAACGGCGGCAAGTATGTCGTGGTCCAGCGCACCGAAGGGCAAAACGGAACCGAGGCCCTCAAGGCGGCCACTCAAAAAGCGATCCAAGGGAATCATCGCCTGCTCGGCTACTTCGGCACGACGGCGGGGCATTTGCCCTACGCGACCGCGAGCGGCAACTATCACCCGACGGTGAGCGTCGGCCGAGTGAGCGAGACCCTCACCACCCCCGGCGAAGCGGAAGAGTACGACGAGGCGGACGTCAGCGAAAATCCGACCCTGGAAGAAATGACCCAGGCGGGGCTCGATGTCCTGGCCGCCAAAAGCGATTCGTTTTGGCTGCTGGTCGAAGCGGGGGATGTCGACTGGGCCAATCACGCCAACAACATCGACAACTCGATCGGCGCGACCCTCAGCGGCGACGCCGCCTTCCGCGTGGTCACCGATTGGGTGGAAACCAACGGCGGCTGGGAAGAGACCGCCGTGATCGTCACGGCCGACCATGGCCATTACCTGGTTCTGAATCAGCCGGAGGCCTTATTGCCAACGGAGTAACCTACCCCGGCGAGGGTGATGCGAACCACGAGTATTTCACCTGAGCTGGACGGAAACCTCGCAACCGATTGCCCAACGGGCTGGATAACTCAAATAAGCCCCGGTTCGACGATCGCTCTCGACCGGCGAGTCTCCATCCCCGCACGCTGCGGAGTCTATCGAGAGCCGGACAGGGTCCGATGCGAGCGAGGTAATTACCATGTTCCTGACAGAGATTCTACTGAACTCTTACCTGGGAAAAAACATTTCCGAGATTTGCCTCAACGGCTACGACGACAAGAGCGAAAACCACTGCGCTCATTTCGTCTCACACGCGGCCAATCTCGATTTTGGCTACACGTGCCGCAGCCATACCGGCAAGAAAAACCAGGGAGCGAATTTGCGTGTCCACGAGGTTTTCGCTCGGTGCGCGAAGACGAGTGAGGTCATTCAATGCTCGCCGTCGCAAAGCGGCTTGGTTTTTATCAGTGCCCCGAGCAACTTCGTGACACCTAAAGCTGGCCCCACCACCATGCGAAACGTTCCGAAAAAGCACATCGGTTTTCTGCTTAATGGTCACATCTGGCACTACTCCAATGGCCAGGATCAAGTGGTCAAGCAATCGTTATCACAATTTCTGAATCACTACCCCAAGCAGTCCAACGCACTGTGGCTGGGAAGTCTGCCGCCTACCAGCCGCCTGGTCTCGTTCGGACAGTGCTAACGGGGTGAGGTGCCCACGCGCGGAAGCGTAGGCATGTTTGGGCGGGAGAACCTTCCACCGGCAACTCCCATTCCCAACAACCACGGGCTCTCGGCGGTTTTAAGAAAGAATTTCTCTCGCAAAGCCGCAAAGACGCAAAGGGGTTTAATCGCCCAGGTCTTAATATTTTTCATCGCTTCCAGGCAAGGATATCACCAGAAAACCTGCCACCGGCGATCGACTCTCCTCTTTGCGGCTTTGCGAGAGATTTAAGAAACGGCTTGTACTCGCGTTCAGGCACGAAGTATCACGCGGGAATTGACGGTCTGAGTTTAAGGATTTGAAACGCGGAGGCGCGGAGATCGCAGAGACGCAGCGTGCGCGAGAGGACTCCCTCAGCACGCTCCGCGCTGTGTTTCCAGTTTTTAAAATCCGACGGCCATTTTCCACGCAAAACCGCCAAGAGGCCGTGGCTAAACCCACAGGCAAGCCACCGCCCCTTGGAAGGCCCGCAGGGTCGGCACAACCCTTGCCGGTGGTGTAAGGGGATAAGTTCAATTACGGGGACCGCGGATTAGGGTTCTTATCCGCCGACTCCTTGTAATTGAACTCATCCCCGTAGCATCCCCGGTTGTCGACTGGGCGGGGGAAAAGTAGGCTAGGAGGCTTGTATCTTCGACCTGCCTCCCCCTTAACCGACAGCGACCAAACCCGATGAGCGATCCCTATTTCCAGCAGCTATTCGCCGAGCGGATCGGTGGAGAAAACTACGGCAAGGGAACCGAGATCTACAAGTTCGAAAAGATCAAACGCGCCAAACGCAAGGCGTTGGCGGATCATCCCGACCGCAAGCTCATCGACTTCGGGATCGGCGAAAACGACGAAATGGCACCCGCTTCGGTCCGCGAGGCGATGACCCACGAGATCAACCAGCCAGAGAACCGCGGCTACGCCGATAACGGCATCGCGGAGTTCAAGCAGGCGGTGGCGCGGTTCATGCAGCGGATGTTCGGCGTGGAGCTCGACGCCACGACCGAGGTGAACCACTGCATCGGTTCCAAGCCCGCCTTGGCGATGCTGCCGGCCGTGTTCATCAACCCAGGCGATATTACGCTGATGACGGTGCCTGGTTATCCGGTCGCCGGGACCCACACGCGGTACTACGGCGGTGCGGTCTACAAGTTGCCGCTGTTGGCGGAAAACAACTTCCTGCCGGACTTGGCTTCGATCCCGGGCGACATCCTGGAAAAGGCCAAGATCCTGGTCTTGAACTACCCCAACAGTCCCACTGGCAAGGTAGCGACACGGGAATTTTACGAGCAAGTCGTTGAGTTTGCCAAGAAAAACAACCTGATCGTCGTCCAGGACGCGGCCCACACGGTGCTGACCTTCGAGGGCAAGCCGCTCAGTTTCCTGTCGGTCCCAGGAGCGAAGGATGTCGGCGTCGAGATCCACTCCCTCTCCAAGGGCTTCGACATGATCGGCTGGCGGATCGGCTGGGTCTGCGGCAATGCCAAAATCGTGCAGGCCTTCTCCGACGTGAAGGACAACAGCGACTCCGGCCAATTCATCGCCGTCCAAAAAGCAGCGGCCAAAGCCCTGGACGATCCGGAGATCCCCGTCCGCACGCGCACCAAATATGCGCGACGGCTCCGCAAACTAGTCGACATGCTCAAGCGGTGCGGCTTCCAGTGCGAAATGCCCGGCGGGACCTACTTCCTGTACACGAAGAGCCCGACCGGAATCGAAGGCGGCCCCTCGTTCGCCAACGCGGAAGAGGCCTCGCAATACCTCATCACCCAGCAATCAATCTGCACCGTCCCCTGGGACGACGCCGGCGCATTCCTGCGGTTCTCCGTCACCTACGTCGCCGCCGACGAAGCAGCGGAAAACGCCCTGATGGCGGAAACGGAAGAGCGGCTGAAAAAGATCTCGCTGACGTTTTAGCGGGTAATTCAGGAGGCAGAGTGGTTAAAGCGAGGTGGAAAAAGTCCAACCTCGCAGGGGATGAGTCCCCTCGCTTACCACTTCAGAAAATGAAAGCCCGTGTGCGGAATGTCCAACGCGGGACTTATCCCCTTTCCGCGCGACTGGCCAGAGGCGTATCCATTTTCCTGCTGCGCACTCGCTTCAGCGCGGCGAGGGGGATAAGTACGATTATCACCGGGAACACAGGGCCGCGTGCCTTGGCGGTTCCAGATAATCGAACTCATCCCCTGCGAAGCGAGCCCCCTCGGAATCCCATCCTACGGTGCTAATTCCCGCGTAGCGCCCTGCCTGCTTCTTCGCACATTTGCTGGCTTTGTTTTTCCGTGGTGGATTCCGCGATGATGCGGATAATTGGTTCGGTGTTGCTACCGCGGATTAGGAGCCAGCGGTCGGGCCATTGCAGGCGGAGACCGTCGCCGGTTTGGATTTCCGCTTCCGGGAAGATCGATTCAAAATGGGGCCGGAGGCTCTCGAGCGAGTCGACTTCGAAATCGATCTTCTCCTTCACGATCTCGTACCGTGGCAAGGCGTCCGCCAAAGCGCTGATCTTCTTTTTTCGCCGGGTCATTAGGTCTAGCACGTTGGCCATGCCGACGAAGCTGTCTCGGACGTAGCCAACGCGCGGGTCGATTGGGCCGCCGCTCCCCTCGCCGCCGAACACCGCGCAGTTGCGGACCATTTGCTCTGTTACGTTCGCCTCGCCGACCGATGAGCGCGTGACCTTGCTTTTGTATTTCGCGGCGATGTCCTCGTTCATCCGGCTGGTAGCGCAGTTGATCACCACCGGCCCCGGCGACTTCTTGAGGACGTTATCCAGGCAGAGGGCGACTGTGTATTCCTCACCTAGGTAGCGGCCGTTTTCGTCGATCACCGCTAGGCGATCGGCGTCCGGGTCTTGGCAGAACCCGACATCGACTTTGGCGGCCTTCACCTGATCGCAAATATCGGTCAGATTCTCGGCCGTTGGTTCCGGCGGGTGCAGGAAATCGCCGTCGGGCGTGCCACCCACCACGGTCACTTGGCAGCCCAGCTTTTCCAAGAGGGCCAGCCCCAACAGACTACCCGCCCCGCCGTTACAGTCCAGCAGGACCTTGAACTTCCGCTTGGCGATTGCCGCGCCCCCAACCGTTTCCAGCACCTTATCCAAGTGCGGGCCGATCAGATCCGGGGCAGTAATGGCCTCGCCCAGTTCATCATGCGGGGCCCAGGAGATCCGCTGCGTTTGGAACGATTCCAGGACCAAGCTCCCTTGGGCCGCGCCAATCACGCGGCCATTGCCACCCATCAGCTTCACACCGTTGTACTGGGGTGGGTTGTGGCTGGCGGAGATTTGGATCCCGCCGACGCATTCCAACTCACGGATCATCACGCCGACGGTCGGCGTGGCCATGATCCCCACGTCGCACACATCGCGGCCTTGCAGGATGAGCGTCCCGCGGATCACCTCGGCCAGCGGCAGCCCGCTCGGGCGGCTATCCCGAGCCAACAAAATCGGCCCTTCCGGCAACTGCCCCACAAAGGCGGCCACATAGCGGCAGACCACCTCCGGCGAGAGACTAAGTCCTAAGATTCCCCGCAGCCCGGAGACGCTGATGATCGGTTGTTGCATTGGCTTGCCCGGTAAGTCGAAAACGCGAATAGAGTCAGAACGTGTGGCACCGGTACACTACGGTACCACAGCGATTTCCCAAATATAGACCACGCCCCGGTCGATCCACACTCCCCATTCTCGCGGGATGAAGGGGCAACAGGAGAAAATGCGTCAGAAACGTAGGGGTGCCGACCGCGGGAACCCTTCGCCGTGTCACCTTGCTAGCGTGCTCCGCAATCGAGCGATGGGGGTGGTTTGGGTTCGATTCCGTTTCCCTTGACCTTGACCCCGATTTTGAATCCCTTTATCGTTTCCCGCTGCCATATTCACGGATTCTAAACAGTCCGCCGGTGAGGGCGACCGGCGGGGACGAAGTATCCTTCACAGGGTCACACTACCTTTAGGGAGTCAGGGATGACCAACCATCATGCAGGCCACGGCCATCAGGCGAAATCGACCGGCCAAGCGATTTCCAGCGTTCCGCTGCTGGACATCGGCCGCGGAAACACGCCGCTGAAACAGGAGTTCATGGACGCCTTTGAGCAGGTCCTCGACTCGGGCCGGTTTTTGTTCGGGCCAGAGGTTTTTGAGTTAGAGGCGGCCTGTGCGGAAGCCTCGCAGGTCCCGTTTGGCATTGGGTGCGCCTCAGGGAGCGATGCCTTGCTGCTGAGCTTGATGGCGTTGGATATCGGCCCCGGGGACGAGGTGATTGTCCCCAGCTTCACCTTCTTCGCCACGGCCAGTGCCGTGTGGCGACTGGGCGCCGAGCCGGTGTTTGTCGACATCGACCCCGCGACCTACAACCTCAACCCAGCACTGATCGAAGACAAGCTGACCGACCGGACCGCGGCGATCATCCCGGTTCACCTGTTCGGCCAGTGCGCGGATATGACCGCGATTCACCGAATCGCCAAAGACAACGACTTGGCCGTGATCGAGGACGCCGCCCAGGCGATCTTCGCCGAACATCGCGGTCGTCGGGCCGGCGGGATGGGCACGGTCGGCTGCATCAGCTTCTACCCGACCAAAAACCTCGGCGGCATGGGGGATGGCGGGATGTTGGTCACCTCGGACGAGGCGATGGCCCACAAGCTGCGACTGTTGCGTGGCCATGGGATGGAGCCCCGTTATTATCACCAGGTGGTCGGCATCAACAGCCGATTGGATACCCTGCAGGCTGCGGCCTTGATGGTCAAAATGAAGCACATGCAGGCGTGGACAGCGGCTCGGCAAGAGAACGCCGCGCGGTACGACCAACTATTCACTGACTGCGGCCTGGACGACGTGGTGAGCCTGCCGTTTGAGGCGAAGGGTTCGGTCCACGCCTGGAACCAGTACACGATCCGTGTGCCCGATGGTCGCCGCGACGCCCTGCGTCAGCATCTGGCGGATCACAAGATCGGGAGCGAAATCTATTACCCGATCCCGCTGCACCAGCAGCAATGTTTCCAGTCGATCCGCGACAAGGTGGGCCCCCTGCCGGAAACGGAAAAAGCGGCGGCCGAAGTCCTCAGCCTGCCGATCTTCCCGGAACTAACCGCCACGGAACAGGAATCGGTGGTCGCCGCCATCGGTCAGTTCTACGGCGTGGAAGCGGGCCTGGCTGTCCCAACCCGGCGGAAGTCGGCGTAGAGGACAGGGCGTCGCGAGTTAAAAAGGGGTCAGGACTCTTTTTAACCAGGCGTAAGCCAATTGTGAGCGTGTCCTTAAAAAGAGTCCTGACCCCTTTTTAACGGACCAACTCTATTGAACCAGCTCAAACGCGGTGCGAATAAAATCGCCCCGCGTTTTTGCGTTTTGCAGGTCGTTTGATTCTAGGTTGCGCGATTTGGCTAGTTCCAGCCAACGTTTTTTTGTCGTCTCGTCCAGCGGTTTGTCCAGTTCCACGGCGTGCCCGGGGTAGGCCTCGAAGTATTGTCCCAAGATGTTCTCGCCTCGTTGACCCGGCTTGGAGAAGGCGGGGGTCAGGCCATGCAGGCCCCCTTGCTGTCCCCACCACTGGACCGCGGCGAAGTCGGGCGAATCGGCCGGGATGTCCGAGACGTAGATCGTGGCCGCTCCGATTAAGTGCAAGTGACGCTGGACCCGGTCGACCGGCACCTGCTGCACCGCCAAGTCCTCCTCCACGGCGATCCGAGCCGCGACGCCGGACGCTTGCCCCAGCGACATCCAGATCGGTTCCAGCCGCAATGCACAAAACCCAACATGCGAGGCGGAGACCGCCGTGGGGACCAGCAGGTTTTCACACTCTTGGGGAGTGAGCGACCCGTATCGGATTTGGTAGGGAGAGACCCCTTTGTAAAATTCCCCTGCGTGGCGACCACCAATCGTGGGGCCGACGTGCGAAGTTCCGTGACAGTTCGGGCCGTAGTCCCCCATCGCGATCGCATCGCTTCGCAGCACCGACCGGGCATCCCCTTCAGCGGCGTCCGTGTCGTTCTCGGTGAAGACGTACGCCCCCACCATCCGCCGGGCCTCGCGGATGTAAAGCTGCTGGGGCAGGTGGCCGCTGTCGGGGAATTCATCCTTGGCCCAAGCCCAGATTCTCGCCTCTTCCTGGAACTTGGCAGGCACCGCCGCATCGTTTTGCAGGAAGTACAGCAGACCCGCGTTGTGGAGGACATGGGCGTCGAAAATCTCTTGCCGCGTCGCCGCGTCTCCATCCGGCCAGGCATCGCTTAGGTTGGGCAGAGAGAGGCGGACCAAGCCGCGGGAGACGTCGTTGATGTCTCGTTTGCCGTTGGGCAGGGCGGGGTCGTGGACCTTGTAGATCCCACCGGTGTGGGTGCAGTAAACCGATTTCACCTTGCCACTTTCCAGCAGCTCGATCACCGGGACGAACATTTCGCGGTCGTATCCTTTCGGTTTCACCGGAAAAGCCATGTTCTCCGGCTCGCGGGTCATGATCAGGCGGAAGTTATACCCTTGGACCTGGTCGTCCGCTTGCTCCGGTGCAAGCGACTCTCCATATTCCTTCTTGCTTTCCCGGCCAACGCGATACGGAACCCCCGCGGCCGCCATCAGGTCTCCTTCGTAGCTGCCATCGATGAAGATTTTGGCGGTGACCTTCAGCGACGCGTCCTCGGGGCCGTGAAACGTGGTCGAGGTGATGCGGTTGTTTGTGACCTCCGCCGAATGCAATCGGTGCGACCTTTGCAGGGTGATCGAGGGGTGTTCGGCCAGCATCTGCTGGAGCAGCAGCAAGTTCACATGCGGTTCGGCGTGGGTACCGCGGAAGTTTCCGTTGGCTTGGGGCGAGTCGGGACCATACTTCTTTTGGTAGTAATCCTGCACGCGGTGCGTCAAGTCTAAAAACGCACCGGTCAGACCCTCGAACGAGCGGAAATCGGTGTGCGAAAGCCCATTCGTGACCAATCCGCCGATCCGGTCGGTCGGCTCGACGAGCAGCACTTTGTTTCCCTTTTCCGCCGCAGCAACCGCCGCGGCGATTCCGGCGGGGGTGGCTCCATAAATGGCGATATCGGTATCCACCGTCTCGGCTCGAGCGTCGAGCGGCAAAACGAACAGCAGGAGCGCGACGAGCAAAGCGAAGCGGGAGAAAATCATGGGTGGGTTCAACAGGGGTGGGAGATTGGCGAAGTAAACCTCTTCATCGTAAGCGGAGCCAAAGCGAGCCGCAACAATCGCGGTAAGGGGGTAAGGTCAATTACGGGTGCCGCGGCTGGGGGATCTTATCCGCCGACTCTTTGTAATTGAACTCATCCCCTGCGGTGCTAGCCCTGGGGGCGGAATCGATCTAGACAGCGCCTGGAGCACCTGATACTTTTCGCCGCCCCATCGATCGAAGATGAACCCGAACCCATTTATCTCAGAAGAGGTTTCCGCATGAGCAATTTCAATTTTTTCGACTGGATGCGTAGCGGAGTCCGCGACGCCGTACTGCTCGGGGTTTCGGACGCTGTGGAAGAGATCGGCATGCCGGCCGAATCGGAGCACGGAAAGAACGACGCTCTGGCCTTCCTCCGCGATACCAAGACCAAGCAAATTGGCGGCGGCAGCACGGGCACCAAGTCGACCGCCGGTCGCAAACGCCTAGGCCGCTCGCTGAAAGAGATCGAAGCCGAGACCGGCAAGAAGTAAGGTTTGCCTACGGGACCGCCGCGAGCCGTCCTCAAGCGAGGCGGCTCGTTACGCGTTGCCCGCCTTGCTCAGCAAGGCGTCGATGTCTCCGCCGGTTAACACTTCACTATCGGTGTCGCTGCCATCTTCGTCGTCTTCGTCGGCCTCCGCTTCACTCGCGGCAGCCGACTCCGTTTGATCGAGAAGCTGGTTGAAGCTCATGGACTCGATCTCGTCTTCATTGGCCGGTTCCGCGGCCGGCTCCGGAGTTTTGTCCGGGGTGACTTTTGTGACGAGGTCTGTCGCGAAGTCCGTGGCGAAGGACTCCTCCTCTTCCTCCTCAGCTTTAGCCGCCGGTTCCGCGATTGGGCGCGGCTTGGGTGGTGGTGTCTTCTTGGCCAGATCCTCGGTCGAGATCTCCATCAAGGAGACGACCACAGGCTCCTCTTCCTCAGGCTGTTGCGGCGTTTGGGATGGCGGGTCGGCATCGGCTAGTGGCGCGATCTCGATCAGTCCTGTTTCCTGCTTGCCTGGCAGGAGCAAGGCATACCAGGAGCGGGGCCCTTGCCCCAGCCAAATTGCCAAAGCAAAGCCAACGCAGAGGTTCGTGATGGCGATCAGAACGAAGACTAACACGGTACCAACTTCCGAAAGAGGTTTTGAGCGGTCGATGCGCCTACCACTCGTTGTGAAAAACCTACCTCAGAGGTGGGCCGGTATCGGCTGATCCCACGTGTTTTGGCGGCCGGTGCGGCAACCCGAAACTCGCGGATTGTTACGACCGGCCCAATCCTGACAACCACAACGCCGCTAGGGGATGTTTTGCGCCACTTCATTACGGTTTGGGCTCTTCCGGAACCTGCTCGTTCTTCAGATGCTTGGCGAAAAATTTCCAGGTCGCCTCGTTCGCTTTTTGTTGCGCGGCAGCGGCAAAGCCGTGCCCTTGGCCTTTCAGGATCATCAGAGTGTGCGGGGCCCCGGCCTCTTTCAGCCGCTCGTCCAGGAGTTCGGCCTGCTGGACCGGGACCACTGGGTCTTGGTCTCCATGCAGGGTCAAGATCGGCGGTGCCCCCGCCCTCACGTAGGTGACCGGACTGGCCGCTTTGTAGGTTTCCGGGGTCTCTTCCGGCGTGCCACCCATGAACAGCCGGAAGATCCAAGCGAGCGTGCTCCCTTGGTGCGCGGTGACCATCTCCGTGGGGCCAAAGATGTTGACCACCGCTTGCACGTCGCTCGATTGATCGAGGTGAGGACCACTTCCTTCCAGGTCGGCTTCTTTACCGGCCAACCCGACCAACAGCGCAAGGTGCCCACCGGCCGAGGCCCCGATGACACCGATCCGATCAGAGTCGACGTGGTATTTTTCCGCGTGGGCCTTCAGCCAGCGGACGGCCGCTTTGCAGTCGTGAATTTGCGTGGGGAAGATCGGCTTCGCCGTGGTGGTCTCCTTTTTCTCCATGTCGAACGTCATCAGCCGATAGGAGATGCTCACCGCCACATATCCCCGCCCCGCCGCCTCCTGGATCGGCCCCCGAAAAGCCTGCCGATTGCCACCGGTCCAGCCACCCCCATGGATGAAAACGAGCGCCGGAAACGGGCCTTCTCCCTCTGGGTGAGCCATGTCGAGTTGGAGTGATTGGCCCTCGACTTCCTGATAAGTGATCCCTTCTTCCAGGCGAATTTCCTCTCCTTGACCACGGCAGGCGAGCAGCCCCAAGGAAAGTAGTAGGAACACGGGGGTGATGATCCAGACGCTTGGGCGATTCATCATAGGGACTCCGCGGGCAAAACACTGGCATGGGGAAACAGCAGGGATACCTTCCGATTATGGCAGACCTCGACCCGCGGATGCGAGCCTTTTCCCTTCGGTGACCAAGTAGTGCCACTGATAGGGGGTTCGTGCAGCCTGAGAGCAAAACTTTTCCTATCTGGGTGGCAGCCCGGACAAGTGATGATAAGGTCGCGGTTTGGGAGCGTTTCTTGGTTTTCGGGTCCCGGTGACACAAATCAATATCCCGTATGGGCGAAAAAAAGACTCCCCAAAGCCCCCCTGGCTCGTGTAAGATGGTAAGAGGAGAATGGCAATTCGGGCGAAGCTCGGATTCTTGTCTCGTCCCGTTCAACCTCCCCACGCTTCATTGCTGGCTGTCCGGCATGTGGTTTTGTCCCACCTTTGTGGCGTCTCACAAAAAAGAACTTTATCAGAAATGCATCGTCGCATGACTCGAAGCGTCAAATTACAGTGCATCGGAAGTCGGTCATCCTGGGGCGCTTGCGTATCGGGCAGCCTGTTGATCTTGTTCGCCATGGCCACGACCGCTTTGGCCCAGGAGGAGATCGATTTCCAGCGGCATATCCGGCCGATCCTCGCCGACCGCTGTTTCGCCTGTCACGGTCCGGATCAGGAACACCGCAGTGGCGGGTTCCGGCTCGATCAGCGCGAGAGCGCCTTAGGCGAGGCCGATTCGGGTGAGCATCCGATTGTCGAGGGAAACCCCGACACGAGCGAACTACTTCGCCGGATCGTCACCACGGATACCTCGGAGATCATGCCCCCGCCGGAAACCAATAAGGTGGTCACGCCGGAGGAAGCCGAACTGCTTCGCCGCTGGATCGCCGAGGGGGCCAAGTGGGAAGAGCATTGGTCGTTCGCCGCGCCGGTGAAGACCGATCCGCCGGAAATCGAGCAAGCCGCTTGGGCGCGCGACGATCTCGACCGATTCATTGCCGCTCGGCTGGAGGAGGCCAAGCTGGAGCCCTCGTCTGAGGCCCGCAAGGAAACGTTGATTCGCCGCGTGACGTTCGACCTGACCGGCCTGCCACCCACGCCCCAAGAGGTGCAGGAGTTTTTGGCGGACAACTCGGAGAATGCGTACGAGAAGCTCGTCGACCGATTGCTCGAATCGCCCCATTACGGCGAGCACATGGCGCGGTTTTGGCTGGACGCGGCCCGGTATGGTGATACCCATGGGCTGCACCTGGATAACTACCGCGAGATGTGGCTCTATCGCGACTGGGTGGTGCGGGCCTTCAACAATAACATGCCGTACGATCAGTTCACGGTCGAGCAGTTAGCGGGCGATCTGCTACCCAACCCCACCTGGGACCAAAAAGTGGCGACCGGGTTCAACCGTTGCCACGTGACGACCAGCGAAGGGGGCTCGATCGCCGAAGAGGTGTATGTCCGCAATGTGGTCGACCGCGTGGTGACCACCGGCACCGTCTTTATGGGACTGACCATGGACTGCACGCGGTGTCACGATCATAAGTACGATCCGCTCACCGCGGGCGATTTCTATTCGATGTTCGCCTTCTTCAATAACATCGACGGCAACCCGTTGGATGAAAACCGCCATGACCCCGCCCCGATCATTTACACGGAAGAGACGGAGATTGAGTTGGCGGAGTTGACCAAAAAGGTGAATGAGACCAACGCCCAGATCAACCAGCGGCTGGATGAAGTCGAGTACGAAGACCCCGGCGTCGACGCCGATAGCCAGTCGGATCAACCGCAGGAAGTGGTTTGGATTGAAGACGAACTGCCGGGCAAGGTCAACCTGGATGGTTCAGGCGAGTGGCAATGGGTCACGGAGCCGGAGCCGGTGTTCAGCGGCAAGCGGTCGCACAAGCGGACCTCCGAGGGTCAAAGCCAACACTTCTTCACCAAGTCGGATCAGGCCCTCACGCTGTACGAGGGGGATGTCCTGTTCACTTATGTCTATCTCGATCCGGAAAACCCGCCCCAGGAGATCATGCTGCAGTGGAACGATGGTTCGTGGGACCACCGGGGCTACTGGGGCGCCAATAAGATCGAGTTTGGCACCGATGGCACCCCGAGCCGTCACCACCTGGGAGACCTGCCAGAAGCGGGCAAGTGGCATCGCCTGGAGATCCCGATCGAGACGGTCAGCCTGAAAGCGGAGGCCAAGCTCAACGGTTGGGCCTTCACCCAGTTCGACGGAACCGTCTACTGGGACAAAGCGGGCGTGGTGACCCGGGAAGGAAAGCCGCGGCTCTATCACTCCTTGGAGAAGTGGCTGGCCGACGTCCAGGGGAACAAGTCTCCCACGGTCCCGGAAGATAAGGGGATCAATGAAATCCTCGCCAAGGAGACGGACAAACGTTCGGAAGACGAACAGAAAAAACTTCGCCGCTACTTCCTGGAACGGGTCCATATCGGCACGCGGGAAGAATTCGCCGCGCTGCATCAAGTTCGGGATGACGCGAACAAGCAGCAGGAGAAACTCAAGGACGAGACCCCCACGACCTTGGTCTTCCGCGAGACGAAGGAGCTGAAGGATTCGCACATTTTGATCCGCGGTGAATACGACCAGAAGGGTGAAAAGGTAGAACGAGCCGTCCCCGGCTTCCTGCCGCCGCTGCCAGAGGACGCCCCGGTTAACCGATTGGGCCTGGCCCTCTGGATGGTCAGTCCGGAACATCCGCTCACCGCGCGCGTCGCGGTCAACCGGCTGTGGTATCAGTTGTTTGGCGTGGGGCTGGTTAAAACCTTGGAGGACTTCGGTTCCCAGGGTGAAATGCCGAGCCACCCTGAATTGCTGGACAACCTGGCGATCGAGTTCCGCGAACAAGGCTGGGACACGAAAAAGATGCTCAAGCGGCTGGTGATGTCGGCCACCTATCGGCAAAGCTCCAAGCTGACGCCAGAACTCGTGAGCCGTGATCCGGAGAATCGGCTGCTGGCCCGGGGGCCGCGGTATCGGCTGGATGCCGAGATGCTTCGCGACCAGGCCTTGTCGCTCAGTGGATTGCTTTCGACCAAACTGGGAGGCCCCAGTGTGAAACCGCCGCAACCAGATGGACTGTGGTTTGCCGTGGGGTATTCCGGCAGCGACACGGTCCGCTTCAAGGCGGACGAGGGGAAGGACAAGGTCCACCGCCGCACGCTGTACACCTTTATCAAACGAACCGCGCCGCCACCGCAAATGGTGACCTTCGATGCCCCGTCGCGGGAGTCGTGCATTGTCCGCCGCGATCGGACCAACACACCACTGCAAGCGCTCCTGCTCTTGAACGATCCGCAGTATGTCGAAGCGGCCAAGGCGATGGCCCGGAGGGTGATCGACGAAGGGGGCTCGACCGATGATAGCCGCCTAGAATACCTAATGCGATTGGCCTTGCCTGGTCAGTACAACGAGGCGATGGTTACGGAATTGGCCTCGCTACTCGAAGACAATGTGGAGCATTACACCAACCAACCGGAGGCGATCAAGCCGCTGCTGACCATCGGTGCCGAGGTACCCCCTGAGGAGGCAATGACCGCCCAGTGGGCCGCGTGGACGATCGTCTGCAACACAATATTGAATCTGGACGTGGTCGTCACCAAGCAGTGAGCGACGGAGAGTTGCTTGGTATGAGAAGTGCGAACGCGCGTCACCCGAGGGGCTAACCCAACTCGCCCGTCACCGGAGGGCTCGCGCCCTGCCGCTTTTAATTTACGTGGAGAATAACAAGCATGGATCCCCGACAAGAACATATTACGGCGATGACTCGGCGGCATTTCTTCGCGCAAGGGGCGATGGGGCTGGGGACCGCCGCGCTCGCTTCGCTAATGGGTGAAGAGACCGCGCTGGCCGGGTCGGTCCCCTCGTCCGGCATCGGCGGGTTGCCTTCGTTGCCACACTTCGCCCCCAAGGCGAAACGCGCGATCTACCTGTTCATGGCAGGGGCACCCTGCCAGCAAGATTTGTTCGACTACAAGCCGAAGATGGACGAGCTGTACGATACCGACTTGCCGGAATCGGTGCGGCAGGGGCAACGGCTGACCACGATGACCTCTGGCCAAAAGCGTTTCCCGATCGCCCCCTCGATGTACAAGTTCGACCAGTACGGCAAGAACGGCACCTGGATTAGTGAACTGCTGCCCTACACGGCCAAGATGGTCGACGACATTTGCTTGATCAAATCGGTCCATACCGAGGCAATCAATCACGACCCGGCCATCACCTATATCTGCACCGGCAACCAGTTGCCTGGCCGGCCCAGCTTGGGTTCGTGGCTCAGCTATGGGCTTGGTTCCTTGAACAACAACCTCCCTTCGTTCGTGGTAATGACCCCAAGTTGGTCGAGCGGCAAGACTGCCCAGGCCCTCTATAACCGCCTGTGGGGTGCCGGAAATCTTCCTTCCAAGCATTCGGCCGTCACTTGGCGGTCCGAGGGGGATCCGATCTTGTATCTCTCCAACCCGGACGGGATCGGCGACAACGTCCGCCGCCGGATGTTGGATTCCCTCTCGACTTTGAACAATCAAACCTTCCAGCAGTCGGGCGACCCCGAAACCCAGTCTCGGATTGCCCAATACGAGATGGCCTTCCGGATGCAGCAGAGCGTGCCGGAACTGACCGACCTTTCCCAAGAAACCCAGCACACCCTCGATATGTACGGGCCCGAGGCGACCAAGGCGGGGACCTTTGCCAATAGCTGCCTGATGGCCCGGCGAATGTTGGAACGGGATGTCCGCTTCGTGCAGATATTCCATCGCGACTGGGACCAGCATGGCAACATCAAAGGGCATCTGCCGGCCCAGTGCAAAGATGTCGACCAACCAGGCTGGGCCTTGGTGCAAGACCTCAAACGGCGCGGCATGCTGGAAGATACGCTGGTGATTTGGGGTGGCGAGTTCGGCCGGACCGTCTACTGCCAAGGTGGACTCAGCCGCGAGAACTACGGCCGAGATCACCATCCCCGTTGCTTCACCGTCTGGATGGCGGGTGGCGGCATCAAGCCGGGCTTCGAGTACGGAGCGACCGACGATTTCAGCTACAACATCACGGAAAACCCGGTCCACATCCACGACATGAACGCGACGATCCTCCACTGCCTAGGCATCGATCACAGCCGCTTCTCAATCAAAAGCCAAGGCCTCGATATCCGCTTAACCGGCGTCGAGAAACAGACCCCAGTGTACGACGTTTTGCTCTAGAAAATCCCCGTAGCCACGGTCGCAAGACCGTGGGGGAGCGGCGGGTTGGGGTTGCCCCGCGGGGCGAAGCGGGTTCGATCGGGATAGGGAGGAGCCTTGCGGCTCCTTCCCTCCCACACCACCGGGCAT
>JBBDIM010000092.1:0-29648 GCA_040880405.1 Pirellulaceae bacterium
TACCACGGCAAAATCCCGACCAAACAGCGCGACGGCGTGATCGACCAATTCAAGCACGACCCCTCCAAGCATGTCATCCTGATGAGCTACGGAGCGGGCAGCGTCGGCCTGAACCTCCAATTCTGCGAGTACGTCTTCCTGTTCGACCGCTGGTGGAACCCCGCGATCGAAGACCAAGCCATCAACCGAGCCCACCGCATCGGCGCAGCCGGAGCCGTCACCATCAGCCGGTTCCTCGCGATGGGCACGATCGAAGAACGAATCAACCAAGTGCTGGACGAAAAACGGCAACTCTCCGACACCCTCTTCTCCCAAACCGCCGCGCCGGCGAAGCTGGGGCTATCCAAAGATGATATTTTTGGGTTGTTTGATTTGCGAAGCCCGAAGGGGCCGATACGGTTTGCGGCATAATGACCCCTGGTCGCGCACGCGGCGAACAAGGGACTTCGGCGCACCATAGAAACACGCCCTCACCACCAAGAAACCGAACGCCAACGGCGTGGCCTATCCCAGCCTAGGGCATCGCCCTAGGAATTGGGATAAAAACGAAACGTGAGGGCTGTAGGCCCGGGGTTATTCTTGGGAAACTAATAGTGTTGGGCTCACGTTTTGTTGAAATTCCTCACTGGTCACAGCAACCGGTGCCACGCGCGGTTTCCGCTTTGGTGGCAATGCTCAGGAATGACAATTAAATCCCGTCTCGTTGTAGCCCCTTCCCTATCGCACTCGGAATGTATAGGGAGTTAACTTCGTCTGGTCCTTTCTCAATCGCACGAAGGCCGTCATCGGTCAGGAAGTACCGTACGCCTCTTTCGCCTGGCCGTTTTTCCTCGCGGCGAATGTAAGGTGGCGAAGACACGATTGCATCTTTAAGCAATGCTGGAATATGGTCCGGCTTGTTGCCATTCGTAAGGTATAGGCTCACTTCCTGCCCTCTTGCCCCATCTGGCCGAGACGCCAGGAATTGAAAAGTACGATAGCGTACGCTTTCTTTGCCCTTTTTGAGTTGGCCACGACGCTCAACTTGCTCCCGTCTCGACAGACGATCCTCGAAATTGCTACGCCAACTTAGCTTCTCCAAGCGTCGATCTTGTTCGACTGCCTGTTTTTGGGCATCGGATTCCTTTGCAAGAGTCTGACACGCAATGGCCAAATGTTCTGGTGTGAGATCTTGTGCGGCGTTCCATAGTTCATGAAACCAATCCAAAAGATTTTTGATATCCTCCTCGTCTACACGAATGCCAGCCTCAATGTTACTGTCCATCGCATTGCGAGTGCAGTTGGCAGAGGAAATTACAGCGTGATGATCGCCAAAAATATAAACTTTGGCGTGAAGAAAACTGGAGTGCTGGTGCAGCTTAATTTTGACTCCGGAAGAGGCAAGCCGTTTTACAGCCTCAAAATCAGAGGATCCACGAATGAAGTCCGGAATGTCGCAGGAGGTCAGCAGAAGAATTTCTCGTCCATCGAGATCAGTGAATAAATTGGATTCGGAAACATAAGGGCTGACGATACGAATCGTACCATTAGTTTGTGATATGATCTTACCGATTTGGGAGCGATGTACAGCTGTGGCGGAGAGGCGATCAAGAATCAACTTATCCATATTCAACTCCTAATTTATGCTCGATCAATCGAGCATAATGTTCTGCCACGAGTTCCAATATTGATCAAGATTATTCCGCGGACGCCACCCTACTGCTTTAGGACATCTTTAGATCGACACAGACCCATTGACCATCCCCGACGTATCGAACGGTACAACTCCAGTGATTTCGAATTGTCGCCCCAAATGCATTTTGCCCGTCAACTTGTCCGCTGACGGTGAACGTGTTTAAACCGTCTCTTACGATGGTCGGACGCTTCGAACCAAAATTCGCCGAAGCTGGCGACTTCATCGAATTTCGAACGAATCCCTTGGCCATAATTTCCGCCATACCCTCATCCGGCAAATCGCTACGAGGATGAGGTAAGAAAGCCAGAAGAGCGACGACGCCGAGTATTGGCAATAAGCATCCACCGCCACAACCAATTGCAGCAAGAGGACCACTGTTAGACAAGTTGACATCACCCCATGCAATCGAGACCGCAGCAATGGCACAACCGAGCACCGCAACGAGGAAAGACGGTACTGCTACGACAGGATTCTGCGTCGCGAAACTAAAAGTGAATACGACCAAACCAAGAATAGCGATTATGAATCCCAAATACATCTGAGCGTCTTTTGATTTACCCTGGCCAACTGTGGAGTGCTTCTCCTCGACTTCGTCGGCATTATCACAAATCTCATCTTGTGAAGCGGCGACGTTAAGCCCAAGTTGCAGTGGGACGACGCCTAAATTGACTTGTGACTCAGGGATGATGGCCGCCGGGACTGCTGGTCCCGGAACAATGAAGATGCCTTGGCAAGTGGGGCACTGCACTTGCGATCCTGCCGGAGCGGCGACCTCAAGAACCGTAGAACAGTGGGGGCAACTCAATTGCATGACGAGATATCCATTACCGAGATGTAGCACGAGTGATTCACCCAATCACAAACCGACACGTTCGCTCGCTCCGGTGCATCCGTTTGTTCTTTTGCGTATCTACATTTCCGATTTTTAGGCGAACTTGATAATTCGCACCTCAATGTAAGCGGTCGACGAGATCCATGGCTTTCCTCTGATTTGTAGTATTCTTGGCGGGTAACATACTCTAGCACAGAGGTGGTGCCTTTTGAAGCCAGATATGGGTGTTTCCCATGAGGAGAGGCCCAGCAATAGGCCGGGCCTACAGCCCTCACGTTTGGCTTGGACGGGTGACCTAGGACTGCGTCCTAGGCTGGGATAGGGCGGGCCGTTGGCCCTCTTTTGTTCGACGACGAGTGCCCCGGTTGTCGGCTGTTACCCGCAAAGAGGAATTTTTGAAACGCAGAGTCGCGGAGAGCGCGGAGGACTGTCTCTGCGATCTCCGCGACTCTGCGTTTCAAACCTTTATAACCACAGCCATTTCTTGGTCGTTGCCGGTGGACGGCGCTCACGCCAAAACATGCCCACGCTTTCCGGGCGTGGGCATGGCACCCGTTGACATGTTCTAGAGTCGGAACCCGTTCACCGCAGAACCGGCAATTCCACGTCCCCAGGCTTCTTCGTCGGGCCTTTGCCTACGTGAGAATCATCCTCCCGTTCCGGCCCTGGCGGTAACTCGCGGTTGTTTTTTGGGGGGCCTAGCAGGGTGATTTTCGCTGTGTTCCAGAAGCCTTTGGCCGTGTTGAAGGTGTCGTGGACGGCGCTTGCTTCGTAGCCGCTGTGGACCATGCAGTTGCTGCATTTGGGGTTGCCGCTTTGGTGGCCGTAGTTGTGCCACTCGGTGAGGTCCATTAGTTCGGCGAAGGTGGCGACGTGGCCTTCGTCTAGCAGGTAGCAGGGCTTTTGCCAGCCGAAGACGTTGTAGGTGGGGTTGCCCCAGGGGGTACATTCGAGGTCGTAGTTGCCTTTGAGGAATTCCACGAAGAGCGGGCTTTGGTTGAACTTCCAGGCCGGTTTGGCCTTTTCCAGGATCGAGCGGAACAGCCGCATCGTTTGGTTCCGCTGGAGGAAGTGGTCCTGGTCTGGGGCTTTTTCATAGGGGTACCCGGGCGAGACCATCAGCCCCTCGATGTTGAGCTGCATCATCTCGTCGAAGAACCCGCGAATCCGCTCCGGCCGGACACCGTCGAACAGGGTGGTGTTGGTCGTGACCCGGAAGCCGCCGGCCACGGTCGCCTTGATCGCCTCGACCGCGATATCAAACGTCCCCTCGCGGCAGACCGACGCGTCGTGCTCTTCCCGGGGGCCATCCATGTGGACCGAGAAGGTGAGGTATTTGGACGGGGTGAACTTTGGGAGGGCCTCTTTCAGCTTCAGGGCGTTGGTGCAGAGGTAGATGTATTTTTTACGCGCGATGAGACCCGCCACAATCTCTTCGATCTGCGGATGGAGCAGGGGCTCGCCACCGGGGATTGAGACGATCGGGGCGCCGCACTCGTCCACGGCGCGAAAACATTGTTCCGGGGTCAGGTTCTGGCGGAGGATTTCGGCCGGGAACTGGATCTTGCCGCATCCTGCGCAGGCGAGGTTGCAGCGGAACAGCGGTTCCAGCATCAAAACCAACGGGTAGCGTCGGCGGCCTTGGAGCCGCTGCTTGAGCACGTAACTCGCGACGGTCCACATTTGGGAAATGGGTACGCTCATGACGGCCTCTTACGTGGAGATGCCGGGGGACGCTGATGATAGAGCTTGGCGTAGGTGGCCAAGGCGAGCAGGGGGAAGTAGATCCGGTAGTAGTGGTACCGGAGGTAAAAGACCCTCGGGAAGCCAGTGCCGGTGAAGGGGGTTTCCTCCCAGGTTCCGTCCTCGGCTTGGGTTCGCTTGAGGTACTCCACACCACGGCGGACGGCCTCGCTTTTGCCGTGCCCGGCGGCGATCAGGCCGAGGATCGCCCACGCGGTTTGCGAAGCGGTCGGGATGCCGGTCCCCTTGGTGGCCCCGTTGTCGTAGGTATCGCCGTTCTCGTAGGTGTCGCAGGTCTCACCCCAGCCGCCGCACGACTGCTGGCAATCCAGCAGCCACTGGGCACCGCGCTGAATGGCGGCGTCGTCCGTACTGACGCCTACGGCGGTCAGTCCGACCAGGCATTGCCAGGTGCCATAGATATAGTTCACACCCCAGCGGCCGAACCACGAACCATCCTCGTACTGGCTTTCGCGGATGTAGGCGACCGATTTGCGGACGACATCCCCCAGCTTGCCTTTGGACTGCTGAGTGATCTCGAATTGGCCGAGGGCTTCGATGACCCTCGCCGCCAAGTCCGGGGTGCTGGGGTCGATCATCGCGTTGTGATCGGCGAAGGGCACCTGGCAGAGGAACTCGGCGTCGTTGTCTTTGTCGAACGCGCCCCAGCCACCATCCCGGTTCTGCATCGCGGCAATCCAGGTGAGGGCCCGTTTGGTTGCCGCGGAGACACCATCTTGGAGCAGCAATTCCCGCGCGGCATCCGTCGCCGGCACTTTGGCCGCGGTGGCCAGGACCGAGGTGTTGGCCATGCTGTCACCGGGGTGGACTTCCAGTTGGACGCCCGCCTCGGAGAGTTGCTCGCGGAGCGACATCAGCACCATGGCGGTGTCGTCCAGGTCGGGATAGAAGACGTTGTTGTATTCGAAGAACCAACCGCCGGGCTCGCAGTTGACCGTCTTCCGCCAATCGCCGGGTTGGCGAACCTCTTTGGAGAGGAGCCAATCGACCGCCTGCCGGGTCTGCGGGTTCCGCACGCCGACGCCGGACGCGGCGAGGCTTCGCAGGACGATCGAGGTATCCCATACCGGCGACTTGCAAGGCTGGACCCTGGTGGCGTCTCTTTCGTGGATCATCAGCTTGTCGAGCTCGGCTAGGCAGGTGCGAAACTCGGGACTCTCTTCGGAATAGCCCATCGCTTTGAGCGCGATGGCGCTCCAGACGATCGGCGGGTAGATCGCACCGAGGCCGTCGCTCTCCGGGAAACGGTCGAGCATCCACTGGAGCGACTTGCGGAGGGCCCGTTTGCGGAAGGGGAGGATGCGGAATTTTTCCAGCAGCTTGAGCCCTTTGTCAGTGACGCGGAAGAACCGGTCCCAGCTCAGTATCCCCTTAGGCTTCTCTTGCCCTGGGCAGCGGAGCTCCGGCCAGTTTTTCGGCTCGGCGACAAACAGCTCGCGGATGGAGCAGTCCGCGGACATATCCCGTGCGGCCCCTTTGGCCCAGACGATCGAGAGCGGCACGAAGATCGTGCGCGACCAGGAGCTCATCCGATAGATGTTGATCGGCAGCCAAGTCGGCAGCAACACCATCTCCGGCGGGACGGCGGGGCAGAGCTCAAAAGGAATCTGCCCTAGCAGGGCCAAGTAGAATCGGGTGAAACTGTTCACCTTGTCGGCACCCCCGGCGGAGAGGATGGCGTCTCGGGCCTTCACCATGTAATCGGCTGATGGAGAGTGACCGGTCAGCTTCAGGGCGAAGTACGCTTTGACGCTGGTGCTGATATCGATGACCGAGCCGGGGTATTGGCCCCAAGTGCCATCTTCGCGCTGTTGGGTGAGCATGTACCGCGCGAGCTTGGCGGCCAGCTCGTCCCGTTCTCGGCCCAACCAGGCCAATAGCAGGATGGTCTCGCTTTGGAGGATGGAATCCCCTTCCAGTTCCGCGCACCAGTTCCCTTCCGGCAATTGTTGAGAGAGGAGCCACGCCTGGGTCCGCTCAATCGTCTTGGTTACCACCGGCGCGGTCACGGGCTCCTGGTCGGCATCGGCCGCGTGGGGTGGACGGTCGGCGGCGTTATGAGCAGCACGCGTTTGATCGAGGTGCGATCGCTCGATGGGGGTGGATCCTTCCATGCTCACTTTCACTTGCGAACCGGGGGCGTGTACGTGGTGATTCCTTACCAAATGATTAGCGTAGGTTAGATCGTAGCGGGGGGCAAGTGTGAGTTGGTGGTAGAGCACCCGAACCGTGCATGACAAGGTTGGTGGTAAATTAAGTACACCACCGAAAAGCCAGAGGCGTGTAACTATCCCAAGCGTAGGGGCTCGAGAAACGGGGATGAGTTCAATTACAAAGAGTCGGCGGATGAGAACCCTAATCCGCGGCACCCGTAATTGACCTTATCCCCGTTCAAACGCTCCATCCTTAGCACCGGACATGCTCTCCAATCGACTGGGCAAACCAGCCGCAACGTCTCGCTGACTGGCCAAACGAGTACGGGGATAAGGTCAATTACGGGGACCGCGGCCGGAACTACTGGACCTCCGACTCCTTGTAATTGAACTCATCCCCTGTTGGCGTGTCTAAGGGGCTTCCCACCGCACCGGATAAACGACCACGCGGGGGTTTTGCTCGTCGCCGATTTGGAAGGTGGGTTCCCCTAGGATTTGCTGCGCCGTCAGCTCCGCGAACAGCTCTGGGGTGACTTCCGGCGGGAAGCCGTAGTTGCCGGGGCTGCGGAACCGGGCGATCTCACCCCAGTGAACGTAGAGGTGACTGATTCGCCGCTCGGCGAGCCAGGCCCGGCGGGCGTCCGCATTGAGTGGAACCAAGGGGCGCAGCGGCGACGGATCGAAGCAGGTGTGGTACAGCACCGGCCCACGGAAATAGAACGGGGCGCTGTCGCCGGTCGCCAAGACGGTTTGACCGGCGGGGACAGATTCGTTCAGGTGGGCGATTGCCGGGCTGCGGCTTGTTTCCTGGCTCAGCCGGAGGGACTCCAGGGTAACCAACAGACGCGGGTCAAGTTGGGCGACCGGCGGGACTTGCAGCAGCAAAAAGCCGATCAGCACCACCAACCCGCACGCCAATTGCATCGTGAGGCGGCCCCACTTGCCGGTCTCAGCGGATACCTTCGCCGCGCCGAGACCCGCGAGCAGACAAGCCAGCGGAAACAGCGGCAGCCAAAACCGCTCCAGGCGATGCGAGAGGAGCCACCACACGGCGAAATGGAAGAGCATGATCCCGAGCAAGATCCAGGCAACGCGGCGGTTCTCCCCCAGCCAGGCCATCGCCCCCAGGGGAACGAGCAGGAGCATCGTCCAAGGGCTGGCGTACAGCAGCGACGTTACCGCGTTGAATAGCTGTGGCAGGCTGTAGCGGTTGCCTTGGGGATCGGCCGGCACTTGGTGGGCCTCGTTCCACTGGGCGATGTTCTCCGCAGCGCGGATGTCGCTCGGGAAGATATTCCCGGCCAGCGGGAAGACGGGGTTGCCAGTCTGCCAGGCGTTCTTCGCGAGCCAAGGCCCGCAGACCACCAGCACGGCGAGCCAAAACAGGAGTTGGGTGCGCCAGAGCTTGGGCAATTCGGTTCGAAATCGCCAAGCCAATAACGCAGCCACCGGTATCGCACAAAGGGGCAGGGCGGGGTACTTGATGGCGATCGCCATGCCGGCCATGAGCCCGCTGACGACGATCAGGCCGCCGAGGATACGGGTAGGTAGTTCCTCGCCTTGCTTCTTCCGCGCTTGCGGTAAAAACATCCACAAGATCGGATAAAAGGCGGCCAAGGTGAAAAACGCCCAGGCTCCATCGACCAGCCCCTGCACGGAGACCTTCACCAGCCACGGGGTCGCCAAGCATGCGATCGCGGCGACCTGACCCGCCATCGGTGAGGCCAACCGCTTGCCAGCCGACCACAAAAGCAGCGCCGTGAGTGGCAGTAGCAAGGCGAGGATCGTCTTGCCGACAAGCGTCCCGGTAAACCAGGCGTCTTCCCAAGGTAGAAAAATCATCGGCAGCAGTGCCCACAGCTCCGCTCCCATCGGCAGCCCGGAGTAGACGTTGTGCGGGAGATGCGTGATCCTACCGGCGGCGAACCACTCTTTGGGAACCTGGGCGTGGTATTCGATGACGTCGTATTCATACGGCGGAAGCATCCCGGCGAGCAGGATGTAGAGGGTCAGTGGAATCGTGAAAAGCCACCACCAGCGGCCCAGGCCGGGGGCGACCGGTTCCGGGGCGGTGGAAACTTGCGGGGAGTCGGTCTCTTCCACCTCCAGGGCTGCCCGGGGGATGCTTTCCAGAACTTCCCGTTTCCAAGCTCGGCCGCCGAGGATCAACACCACGACCAGCGGGACGGTGACCAGCAGCGGATAGTGCAGTAGCCCCGCCAGGCCGACCAGCAGGGTCCAGGTGGAAAGCGTGGTCAGGCCCAGGGCCAAGGAGTAAGCGAAATGCTCGGCTCGGTCGAGTCGCGCGGAAAGTCTTAGCCACATCAACAGGACGGCACCCAGGGTGTAGGCGACCGCCAGCATTAGGGCGGTGATGGCAAGGATCGGTACACGGTCGAAGATGCCGACTCGGTCGGCCGGTTCGCCGGTCATGTTGCCCAGGAAGGTGGGGAGCTCGACCAGGGTGACCATCAGCAGTTGGAAGCGGCTCAGTTCCAGCGGTGGCTGGCCCGGCTCGGTTGGCAGGGGTGGCATTGAGGCGGCGAAGTAGAGGGGGGCATACAGCAGCAGAATGCCCCAGAACCAAACGACGGGAAACCGGGGCGAACCCCAGGCGGAGCCCGGTTCCGGACCATCCGGGGCGGTTTCAAGCTTTTTTTTGCGGGAAGATCGGGCCACGATGCGAGAAAACCGGTTGCGAAAGCTCCCCAACCGTGACGACCGGCGGGAGCTGGATTATGATCTACAGTTGTGACGATTGCTTACCGATAAGCAGTCCTGCCATTGTAAACCAACCGGCCGCCTTGCGGCATCCGCCCTCAACTCGCCTCTCTGATCGCCTCGCATGACTAGCACCGCCCGACTTTCCGGCATTTTTACCCCCAATATCGTCCCGCTCGACTCCCGCGGAGAAATCAACGAGGAGGAGCTGCGGCGGTATGTCGATTGGTTGATCGAACGCGGGGTCCATGGACTCTACCCCAACGGCTCGACCGGGGAGTTCTTGCGGTTCACGGTCGAGGAGCGGCGGCGGATTATCGCGATCATCGCCGATCAAACGAGAGGCCGCGTCCCGATTTTGGCGGGGGCCGCCGAGGCCAATGTCCGCGAGACGATCAAGGCGTGCGAGGCCTATCACGGCATGGGCTGCCGCGCCGTGGCGATTGTCTCCCCGTTCTACTACAAACTGAGCCCCCAGGCGGTGTACGCCTATTTCAAAGAGATCGGCGACAACACGCCGATCGACGTGACCCTGTACAACATTCCGATGTTTGCCTCACCGATCGACGTACCGACGGTCCGCCGCTTGGCGGATGAGTGCCCCAAAATTGTGGCGATCAAGGATTCCTCCGGCGACATCCCGCACATGATGCGGATGATTACCGCGGTCCGGCCGATCCGGCCCGACTTCGCCTTCATGACCGGCTGGGACGCGGCCCTCATGCCAATGCTGCTGATCGGCTGCGACGGCGGAACCAACGCCACCAGTGGCGTGGTGCCGGAGATTACGCGCAAGCTGTACGACCTGACCATGGCCGGCAACATCGCCGAGGCGCGGGAACTGCAATTCCGGCTTTTGACGCTGTTCGACGCGATGATCCAGAACAGTGAATTCCCTGAAGGTTTCCGGGCCTCTTTGGCCCTGCGAGGATTTAAGCCAGGCAGTGGCCGCCAACCGCAATCGGACAGCCAGCGGCAAGAGATCGATGTGCTCCGCAAGCAACTGCAATGCTTGCTGGCCGCCGAGGGATTCGTGGACGAGCCCGTCGGTGGTTGCCCCGTGGGGACAAGCGTCGAGCCGGACGAGATTGCCCGGATTGTCAGCGGGGTGGTGGAAGAACTCAAGCGGCGGGGGATGGCGAAGTAAGCACTCCAAGAAACACACAAAGGCCACGCAAATGCGTGGCCTTTGTGGTTTGACTCGGAATCTTCCGCTCGACTGACCTACGGCAGGAGGTAACGGAGGACGTTCCGGACCGGTTGGCCGTCGGGATAAACTTTCGGTTGACCATACAGGCCTTGCCCCAGGGAAAAACTGGTCGGCATCGAGCTGAGTGGAAGCACCGGACGGAACGTGCTTTGCGGGATCGGCACGACGGCCGGGTTAGCGACGACTGGTGCCTGAACCACCGGGGCGCGGACCGTCGAACCTTGTACCACTGGAACCGACAGCGACGGGGCGACATCGGCAGCCTGGTAGCGGGTAACGATTTGACGCTGAGGAGCCGGTTGATAGTGAAGCGTTTGCTGAACCGGGCTCACGCTCTGGACCTGGCTACCATATCCCACGGTCGTCCGGCCGATCGTGTGCCACTCGCTGGCCCCGACTGGTTGCTGGTATTCGGCTCGTTGGACGGTGTAGGTTGGTGTGGATGAATAGGTTTGCGTCGGCTGTTGGTACCGGACAACGGTCGGGGCCTGAGCGACTCGCACCGGCTCTTCGTACCGCACGGTTTGGACCTGCTGCGGGGCGTCGTAAACAATCCGCGTCGCTTCGTGCGTCACCGGCATCATGTTGGAAGTCGGAATGTTGTCCGACTGCGGGGCATAGTAGGTCCGCCGGACAATGTCCCCTTCACGGGTCTCGCTGATCGTCCGCCATTGCGATTCGTCACTTTCGTAACGCCGCGTCTCTTCCTGCTGCGGATTGCTGTAGTGGGCTTCACCGCTGGAGGTGAGCGTGATCTCGCGGCGATCTCCCGACAGGGGCTTCAGCGTGGTGACTGGGCGATCCTCCAGGTAAGTGGCATCCACCAGTTCCCACTGCGTCTGTTGGGCGGCCAACGGGGCGGTCAATGCGGTCGCGATCAAAACGGCCGCGGTAACCGGGAGGGCCAAGGTATATCGGAGGGCTTGTGTGGTGAAGATTCGCATGGGTGGTTCCCTTCCAGAAATTATCGTCCGAGTCGTAAGTTGATTGGAGATTCCGAGTCTCTCCCTCCCATATTGCAATTGGTATGCCGAAATTGCAAGGATTCAGGGCGCAAATCGTCTCTGGAAGGGCTAGCGTCCTCGAAGGAGAAATTGCTAAGCAGTTACCGAGCCGAGAGTTCGTGATGCTGTCACTTTGGGCCGCAAGGCGAGAAAAATGTCTCGCGACAGCGGCTGGTCACTTCGCTTAACGGAGGTCGCCGATGTAAAGATTACAATCGGTCGTGGTCCGTTATCAGCGACGGACGGGCGTGTCTCATTTTGGTCGCCCGATGACCAGTAATTTGGCGGGAGGGGGATTGGGCCGTGAGAAAGGGGTCAGGACTCTTTTTCCCAAACCGTTTTCAATTGGTCAGCGCCAGATGAAAAAGAGTCCTGACCCCTTTCTCACTCGTTTTGCTCCGCCTCGGGAGCTTTTCCGAGTAGCCAGACCATCGCAATCAGCATGCCCAGCCCCATCACGTGGCACCATAATACCGGCAGGCCTAGCCCAATCGGTAAGGTTCCGCAGAGGATCGCGATCGCCCCGCCCAGCAGGGCATACGGCATTTGGGTTCGGACGTGGCTGATGTGATCGCACCCGCAGGCCTGGGAACTGAGGATGGTGGTATCAGAGATCGGCGAGCAGTGGTCGCCAAAAATCGCCCCCGCCAAAACCCCGCCGACAACGGCCAGAAGTTGGGCCGAGCCGAACTCGGAGGTGGGGTCTCCCACGGCGGCTACGGTGATGGGAATTGCCAACGGCATCATGATTCCCATGGTGCCCCAACTCGTTCCGGTGCAAAACGCGATCACCCCAGCCAGGACGAAGGTGACCGTCGGCAGCAGCCAGACCGGCATGTTGGACTCGACCAAGGCAGCGAGGTAGGTGTCGGTCTCCAAGGCCTCGTTCAGGGTGACCAGCCCGGCCGCCAGCCAGAGGATCAACAAGGCGGGAAAAATCGCCTTGCCGCCGTGGAACAGGGAAAGGATCAGATCTCGTGACGAGAGCACACGCTGGCTGGCGATCATGCTGACCGCCAGTAGCAGACCGGTCGCGGCTCCGATCAGCAGCGATATAGCCGGTTGAGCGGCCCCGACGATATCTCGCAAGGTCGGATCGATCACCCCCTCATTAATCGCCGCTTCCCACCCGGTGAAACCGAGCATGCCCATCGCGACCAACACCGTGCCGCCGATCGGCACCACCGCGTTGTACCAGCGGGGCGGAGCGGGGGAGGTGCGGTCGTTGGGTGTTTCGGC
The DNA here is from genome assembly GCA_040880405.1 of Pirellulaceae bacterium. Lineage (GTDB taxonomy): Bacteria > Planctomycetota > Planctomycetia > Pirellulales > Pirellulaceae > JBBDIM01. Next base: position 12,599 of record JBBDIM010000092.1, read on the forward strand.
CAGGGCGTCGGTGCGGGGTTCATCTGCTTGAAGTTGGGCCCTTTCCGCTTTGAGCATTGGGCCGAAGTCGCGGTTCAAAATCGCCAGAATCGGCACCAGCAGCAAGGCCCACCAGCTATAGAAGCGGTACGGGATGCTCTCGATGAATAGCTGGAAGGCGTCCGCCTCGATCGACGTGTCGAGCTTCGTCAGGCCGTCGGCGATGTACTCGATTTCGATCGCGACCCAGGTCGAGATCAGGGCCAGCCCGGCGACTGGGGCGGCGGTCGAGTCGATCATGTAGGCGAGCTTTTCTCGCGAGATCCGGAGCCGATCGGTCACCGGCCGCAAGGTGCCGCCCAAGAGCAGCATGTTGGCGTAGTCGTCAAAGAAGATCACCAGCCCCAACAGCCAAGTGGTGATTTGTCCCCGCTTGCGCGTGTACGCAAACCGGACGACGATATTCACCAAGCCTCGCATCCCGCCGGAGGCGGAGATCAGGCCGATTAGCGCGCCCATCGTGAGGGTAAAGCCGTAGACCTGAATCTTGTCCCAAGAGATCAGCTTGGCCCAAAAGGCCTCGACTACTGCGAATTGCAGCGCCGCGATTGGATAGCCACCCTTGTAGATCAGGCTCCCCAGCAAAATGCCGAACGTCAGCGAGGGTAACGTCTTCCGCGTGGCGATCGCCATCACGATCGTCACCACTGGGGGCAATATGCTGAGCCAGCCAAAGGGATGACTGCCATTTTCCATAACGTCGAGTCCCTTTTGCTGCGTGACAAACCAAGAACGATTATCGCGGAATTTACGGCGACTCCGGAGGTGTCCGGGGAATCCAAATCACCAGCTTCGCGCCCGGCGTGTGACTGGTATCGAAGGATACACCCCCATGGTGCGCCATGACAATGGTCCAGCACTTGGAGAGCCCAAAACCAAGCCCCCGGCCCGCTTCGCGGCCACTGTGGAACGGATCGAAGGCGGCCTGGGCCATTTCCTGGGAAATCCCAGGTCCGGTATCGGTGATGGTAACCACCACGCGGTCCTCGTGCGAGTCGGCGGCCAAATTCAATTCACCTCCGGTGACCAAGGCCTCTAGGCTGTTACGAACCGCAGCGCCCAAAGCGACCAGCAGTTGGTTGTCGTCGGCGACCAGGGGAATCGGTTTGTCTGGCAGACTGATCGTTAGATTCGTCGCTTGACGCTGGGCCGCCGGGAGCCGCTCGGCGTGGCAGGTCCGGACGATTTCCGCCAGATCACAGGGGGCAAACTTGGGCCGAGGTGGCCGGGCGAAGAGCATCAGGTCGGCGATCATCTCGTGACCCCGCATCGCCTGGGTGTAGATCGTGGCCAGCTCATGCCGACGCTGCGGGTCGGACTCGCCGCTGAGCAACAGTTGAGCCCGACTGGCGATGTTTGCCAGCGGGTTGTTGATCTCATGGCTGGCCCCATAGGCCAGCCGATGCAGCGATTTGAGCTTCTCGTCCCGTAGCAGCAAGTGCCAAGCCTCGGAGCCAGGAATGGGTGGGTTTTCGTGCATGGGGATAACCAGCGGCCCGCCATCCTTCGAGACGAGTTGGGAGGCTGTGCCTGTGGCGAATGAAACTCGGGTGCCATGCCCACGCCCTCCAACGTGGGCATGTTTTGGCGGGGCCGTTTTCCACAGGCAACTCGATTAACAATGACCGAAACGGCCGACCGTGAAATTCCCTCAATAGCAATGCTGTCTAATGGAACCAGAGACGGCGTCCGGATTTCCAGGAGAAGGGACGTTCATCTCACACTTCTCATGCCCACGTTGGAGGGCGTGGGCATGGCACCCAGCTTGCTAAAAGCGTGGGTGAACCGCGGGTGATTATCGACTTGGTTGGTACTTCCCCCACGCTCTTGGCGAGCGTAGCTACGAAACACAACTCTGTGCCCTCTGAGTGCTCTGTGGCTAAAACTGAAGTCGCGGCTAGCTGCGGACCGATTCCAAGTCGAGCATGCCGCAGGCTTTTTCGACCAGGGCCTCAACCGAAAACGGCTTCTGCATGAACTCGTTCGCCCCGCAGGCCATCAGGTCGGCGACTTTGTCCTGCTCGATCATCCCGGAGATGCAGAGGATTTTGACATCCTCCATCGTCCGGTCCATCCGAACGCGTTGGCAGACTTCTTTACCGTTGATATCGGGCAGCATGATATCGAGCACGACGATATCGGGGTGAAACTCCTTAACCAACATCCCGGCGTCGAAGCCGTTGTTGGCGGTGCGGAGCTCGAACCGGCCATCTCGCTCGAAGGCATCGACCAGCAGTTCCACCAAATCGACGTCGTCGTCGACGATTAAGGCCTTCCGCTTGCCACTCTCTAGGGCGTCGGTCGGGATGCCATTCTCACGCATGAAGGCATAAAGCTGGTCGCGGGGAATCCGTCGAAAGCGGCTACCAGGGACGCGGAAGCCCTTGAGTTGCCCCGAGTCGAAGCAGCGAATAATGGTTTGCTGGCTGACTTTGCAGATCTTGGCCGCTTCACCGGTCGTAAAGACTGTTTTCATGATTCCGTCTATTCCTATCCGTAGCCTAGTGGCGTGCCGAGCGAGGTGAGGATCCCGGCGATCACCAGATGAGCATTCCCCGTGCTCGCATCATCCATGTCCAAAGGGCAAATCGCCGAACATCGTGGGTTGGGGCTGAACGTGCCCCCTGCCCGCATGTCCAACGGACCCAGCCCTTTCAAAACGCGAAGTCTTTGGAGTGTGTGCAGTTAGTCCACCCGGCAAATTCGTGGGTATCTCCGCTGATTATCCGGTTGTACCCCGTTTACCGAATTTGCCAGATGTCGGAATTATATCGTCCTAGAATTCCGAGTCAAGATTGATGCATTCGGCGTAAGGGTTTTATTTATAACGACTTGCGTCGTTTGCTCGAATGTTGGCCAATTTTTGTGTATTCCGAGTCCGGAAAAAATCAAGGGCTGAAATAGAAATCGCCAAGCCCCGACATGGGGGCAGGCCCGCTGCCAATGCCAGCGGTTCGAGAAACCGGATTGAGCTGGGTGCCATGCCCACGCCCGGAAAGCGTGGGCATGAGAAGTGCCAGATGATCCTGTCTCTTCCGAGAAGTCCGGACGCCTTTTCCGGTTCCATCAGGCGATATTGCCGGAGCGACAGGGTTCCATTCGCGGAATGTCCGGCGAGTGAAAGGTGCAAAGATAGTCAACCAACCGTAGGTTCGGGGTCGGCCGTTTCGGTTATTGTTAATCGCGAGTTGCCGGTGGAAAACAGGCCCGCCCAAACATGCCCACGTTGGAGGGCGTGGGCATGGCACCCGAAGCGAGCACCAAATTCGCGGAAAGTGCCGGCGGGGACGCCAGCGGTCCCAGGGACAACAGTTGTTCCGCTACCGCCGTTCATCCGGCGGCGTATATCTCGGTAGCGAGGTTTCGATCGGCGGCGGCGTGGGGGTTTCTCCTCCCCGGGCTTGCATCCGACCTTCCAGATAAACCAGCAGCAGCGCAATATCCGAGGGCGTGATCCCGCTGATCCGTTCCGCTTGGGCCAAGGTGGTCGGCTGGAACTTGGCCAGCTTTTCCCGCGCTTCGGCTCGCATTTGGGTTAGCTTCGAGAAATCGAACCGCTCTGGGATGCGTTTGTCGGAAAGCCGCTTCTGCCGCGCGATCTCACCTTGCGCCCGAGCGATGTAACCGGCGTAGCGCAAGTCATAAATGAGCTGAAGGGCCGCTTCTTCGGAGATAGCTTGTAATGCCGGGGCCATGCTTTGGACCTGCTCCCACGCGACATCAGGCCGCTTGAGTACTTGGAGTAGCGTTTGCCCTTCCGGGTTTCGCGTGCTTTGCAGCACCTGGGTCGCCTCCTCGATTTGCCGCTCTTTCTCATCTAGACGGTTGAGCCGCTGGGTAGTCGCCAAACCCAACTCGGCCGCTTGCCGGGTTAGGCGGCGATCGGCGTTGTCTTGCCGCAATAGCAAGCGATGCTCGGCTCGGCTGGTGAACATCCGGTACGGTTCATCGACACCCCGGGTCACCAGGTCATCGATCAGTACCCCGATGTAGGCCTGATCGCGGCTGAGGACCAGCGGCTCATCACCCCGCTCGGCAAGCGCCGCGTTGGCCCCGGCGATCAGCCCTTGAGCGGCCGCCTCTTCGTAGCCGGTGGTCCCGTTGATTTGCCCCGCGAAGTAAAGCCCCCGCACGCTTTTGGTTTCCAGCGAGGGCCAAAGCTGATCGGGCGGGCAGTAGTCGTACTCCACCGCGTAGCCATACCGCATGATTTGGGCCTTCTCTAGCCCAGGGATCAACCGCATGATGGCGTCCTGCACGTCACGGGGGAGGCTGGTCGAGATGCCGTTGATGTAGACTTCGCGATTGGTCCAACCCTCAGGCTCCAGGAACAATTGGTGCCGATCCTTATCGGCAAACCGCACCACCTTGTCCTCAATCGAGGGGCAGTAGCGCGGCCCGCGGGAATCGATTTGCCCGGAGTACATTGGGGCTCGGTGCAGGTTTTCCCGAATCAGGTTGTGGACCGCTTGGTTGGTGTAGGTGATGTGGCACGGCATCTGCTCGCCGGTCAGCTTGTCCGTGAGGTACGAGAAAGGCTGCGGCTGCTCGTCCCCTGGTTGAATCTCAGTTTGGGCGAAGTCGATGCCGTTGAAGTTCACCCGAGGCGGGGTTCCGGTCTTGAACCGCTCGACGCGAAAGCCAAGCTCGTTCAAGGACTTGCTAATCCCGGTGGTGGTCCCTTCGCCACCCCGGCCGCCGGGGGTTTTCGACTTGCCGGTGTGCATGATCGCGGCCAGGAAGGTGCCGGTGGTCAGCACGATTCGCCGGGCGCGATAGATCGCATTGCCCTGGACCTCCACCCCCACGATCCGCGTTTCCTCCCCGACCGTCTCCCACACCAACTGGGCGACGATCTCCTGCCGGAGGTCGAGGTTCGCTTGATCTTCGACCAGCGTCTTCACATGAAACTGGTATGCCTTCTTGTCCGCCTGGGCCCTGGGGCTGTGCATCGCCGGGCCTTTGCGGCGGTTGAGCAGGCGGAACTGGATTCCAGTGGCGTCGATCGCCTGTCCCATCACACCACCCAGGGCGTCGATCTCACGGACGATCTGCCCCTTGGCGATTCCCCCGATCGCTGGGTTACAGCTCATTTGGGCGACCGTATCGAGATTGGTCGTGAGCAGCGCGGTCTTCGCGCCCAACCGTGCGGCGGCCATCGCGGCCTCGGTTCCGGCATGCCCGGCCCCGACCACAATCACGTCGTATTGATACTGCGAAGCGGACATCGGCAATCGCTATGGGGATAGGAAACAAGGAGCGGGAAGTCCCCTTCAGTCTACGCCAGAGGGTCGCGCCGCCGATAGGGCGTGGGAAAGGGGTCAGGACTCTTTTTCATGACACGCTTGCCAATGGTTTACGTCAAGTGAAAAAGAGTCCTGACCCCTTTCCCACGCGTAAACCTTCTCGGTTCCGATTCGCATCCGCCGCCGTTTCCCGTTATAACCGAGGACAGAGCCGACCCATCCCACGTTCGCCCTCTTACCTGAGATTTCCCCCATGCTGCTGCGGTCGCTGGTTACTCACTGGATTCAGCAACAGGCCCGAACCACCTTGCAGGAAACGCTCTCACAGCGGGCCAATGAGTCGGTCTCGGCTGAGGAGGCGACCAGCCAGCCGATTTCGCTGGTGGTGCAGTATGCCCTGGGGATCGAATCGGCCGGGCTGCACGACTTGCTCGAAGGCCGAGTCCGCGCCCATCTGAATGAGTTGCCGGTGGTGGTGGGGAACCTGGGGCCGGTGCGTGTGGCCTGTGTCGATGGCGGGGTCGGGCGGATCAAGGCGCTGGCCGCCACCGAGCGGATTCTGACGCACATCAAACCGGCGATGCTCATTTCGGCCGGGTTCGCCGGCGGGTTGGTCTCCGGGCTGCGCAAGGGGAATGTCGTAGTAGCGGACGAGGTTTTAAATGAGGCGGAAGATCGTTTCCCGCTAACCCTGCCTGGCCCTCGCGATCAACTGGCCGCCGCCAAAGGGGTGCATGTTGGCAGGCTGCTCACCGTCGACCGGATCATCCGCGAGCCAGCCGAGAAAAAGCAGTTGGGTGAACGACTGGAGGCGATTGCGGTCGATATGGAGACCTTCGCGGTCGCCAAAGTCTGCGCTCAGCATGAGACGCCGCTGCTGTCGATCCGGATCATCTCCGACTCGGTCGACCAGCCACTGCCCCGGCACCTGGAACGCTTGGTACAGCAAAAAACGACCTCGCGAATGCTAGGTGCCGCCGCAGCCGCGATCTTCAACAAGCCGTCGAGCATCAAGGAGATGTTCGATTTACACGGCACGGCGGTGAAGGCGAGCGACAGCCTCGCGAGCTTCCTGGCGGGGATTATTCCGCAGTTGGAGTTGCCGGAAAGTAGTGAAGGATAATTGCCTCGCCACGTCGAAGTGAGTGCGCGGTTGAGAATTGATCCGCCTTTGGCCTGTAGCGCGGGAAGGGGATAAGTCCCGTGTTGGGTACTTCGCCCGCGGGTTTTTATTTTCTGAAATGCAGAGCGAGGGGACTCATCCCCTGGGAGGTCCAGGGCGCAAGGATGATTATCCGCTTTCCTTTTTCCGCCTTAAACCCAGCGGATTTCACTCGTTTTCACTGGAAGTGGAAAAACAGCCGGCTCAGCAGGGCGGGGCGGGGGTCGGGCGTGAGGATCGGCTCGTCGATACCATACTTCCGCAGGATCGCCTCGGCCGCCAAGTAGCCGCTGCGGACGGCCCCTTCCATGGTCGAGGGCCACCCGGTGGCGGTCCAGTCTCCCGCCAAGGCGAAGCCGGGCAGCGAAGTGGCCTGTGTGGGGCGAATCGCCTCGGTTTGGGGCGTGGCGGAGAAAACCGCCTTCCGCTCGGTCACCACCTGCCAGTCGACCAGCGAGACCTGTTCCTGGTCCGGGAAGATCTCGTGCAGTTCTTCCAGCACATAACGCACAATCTGTTCGCCGCCGCGACCGATCAGGTCGTCGGAGGCACTGATCACCACCTGATAATAATAGGCCTGCGAGTCCCCAATTTGTTGGCGGCCATGGTTGAAGATCCATTGGCTGACGCGGTCGAGGATCACCGCGTGCGGCAGATCGGTGATCGGGCAGTCGAGCCAGAGGTGGACGCTGGAAATGGGTGAAGTGGGGATTTCCGCCAATTGATCCAGGAATGGGACATGCGGGGCGACCCCATTGCCCAGGATCTTGGGTAATTGATGCCAAGGGGCGGCGCAGATCACGCTGTCGAAAGTTTCAGCCTCATCGCCATTGGCCAACAGGCGAAACCGGGAGCCCGTCGTTTCGACCTTGGTAATCGCCTTGCCGCGGGTGATTTGCACGCCGCGCGCGTCGAGGGCCGCGTGGCTCCGGTGATCAAACACTTCCTGCAAAGGCACCCTCGGCACGAGCACCTCGTACGCACCTCGGGTTCGCAGGAATCCATCGACAAACACCTTTCGCGCCGCCGAATAGGCGACTTGATCCAGCGGAGCGCCCAAAGCGCTCACCAGCACGACATTCCAAAACCGCTGGATCACCGCCTCCCCTTGGTCTTGCTGCCTCAGCCAGTGGAGCATGGTCCAACCTGCCTCTGCCGAGCTGACCGGGCTGCGCGCCATTTGCCATAAGGCATTGGTGATTTGGCGTTTGTCAGCGCGGCTCAGGTACCCCTGTCGGCGAAAGGCACCCGCCAAGTGCAGTGGGGCTGGCAGGTAACGGTTGGCGGTAAACGCGTAGGGTTTCCCGTCATGGCTGACGAAGGTGAGGGTTTTGTCGCGACGAAAGGCATCGCTCAAATCGAGCTGCTTGCAGAAGGCGATGAAGTTGACGCAGCAGCCCATCGCCACATGCTGGCAGCGGTCGACCCACGATTGGACCGATTGATCGTGGTACGACCCGGCGCGGCCTCCGAGCGAGCGACGGGCTTCCCATAAGTGGACCTCCAGCGGAAATCGCGAGAGGGCCTCGGCCGCCGCCAAGCCCGCGAGTCCACCACCGATGATCGCCACCTTGGGCCGAGTGGAAAACGACGTTTCGGCGGCCTTAAACGACATGACGAACCTTCTCAGGACGCGGCGTCGGGTTGATTGACGGCGCTGGTTCGAGCGTCGGCGCGGGGACCAACTGCGAGAAGGCGAGCGAGGTCAACAGCTTCACCTTCCGCCAGGAACTGACGCGTACGCGGCGATGCAGCACCGCCTCCGGGTCTTCGGCGATGCGATCCAGTAGGTTCCGGTAAATCGACATCATCGCGGTAAAAATCTTGCGGCCATCCTCATGCAGCGAAGGGGTAAGCCGCTCGGCCGACTGGAACAGGTCGCGAGCCCTGGCGATTTGGAATCGCATCAGCGCTCGAAATTCTTCGCTGTCCGATCCACTGGTGAGCATCTCCCGCGTCACGCCAAAGGCTTCCAGTTCATCGCTGGGCAAATAGACGCGGCCGCTTAAGGCGTCTTCTCGGAGGTCGCGGAGGATGTTGGTCAGTTGGAAGGCGTAGCCGCAGTCGGTGGCTGGTTGGAGGTCGATGTCGTCGCGGAGGCCCCAAATTCGGATGCAGGACAAGCCAACCACCGAGGCGACCTGGTAGCAGTAGTTTCGGAGTTGCTCGTAGTTCTCGAATTGCCGGGGATAGAGATCGGTCTCGACCCCTTGGATCGACTGTTCCAGGTATTGAGGCGGAATATCGAATTTCCGGAGGGTATCGACCACGGCGGGAAGCCGCACGTCATGGAATTCCCCCGCCAAGGCCGCTTGCAGTTGATAACGCCAGGCATCGAGATCGGCCTGTCGCTGGGTCGTGTCGCCACCGTTGTCCCCCAGGTCGTCGGTATGCCGGAAAAAGGCGTATAGGGCGTACATCGCCTGGCGCTTTTCGCGGGGCAGAAACCAAAACGAAAGGAGGAAGTTTGAGGCCGATTTGCGTGAGGCGCGGCGGCAGGCCGCGTAACTCGCTTCCAATGAGACCTTCACGAGGGCACCTTCCTGTCGACTTCCGTGTGCTGGGGGCCAAGGGATTTACCTAGTCGCTGGTGGGGGCCGCATAAGTCGGTTTGGTATCGCCGACTACCCCGGAGGCGAGCATGATACCACGCCTTGGTCAACAGCCGAAGCTTGGTGAGCCGGCTCACCTCAGGTCGGCGATTCCAGGTATCATACCCGAATCGACGGACCGCTTGCACTGTGGCCAATCCCCCTTCCACAAACAGGGCGACATCGACCTTCAAATCGTCAGAGACCTCACCCACAATCGGGGCCCCACGCCGCAGATATTCCTCCGCGCGATCGACCTGGAACTTGACCAGTTCCTTAAACCGCGGTTGCCTAGCGGCCATGGCGAGATCGTCCGCTGGCAGATCGAACCGCGCAAAATCCTCCGCCGGGAGGTAGACTCGGTTGATTTCCCAGTCTCGGCGGAGGTCCTGCCAGAAGTTGATGAGCTGCAAGCCGGTGCAAACCTGGTCGGCGTAGGCCTGGGACTCTGGCGTGACCGACCGCCCCAAATAGAGCACCAAATGTCCGACCGGGTTGGCCGAGCGGCGACAGTAGTCCTCTAGTTGCGCAAATGTTTCATACCGCGTGACAATCTGGTCCTGCCGGAAAGCGGAGATCAGGTCTTGAAACGGGGTGATCGGGATGTCGAACTCCTGGATTGTCTGCCGTAGGGCGACCATCACCGGATGTCGCGGGGTCCCTTGATAGCAGGCCTCCAGTTGTTGATTCCACCAGCTCAACAGCCGCAAACTCTCGCTCCGGTCGTCGATCTCGTCCGCCAGGTCGTCCGACCAACGGCAGAAGCCGTAGATGCTGGCGAAATGGGGCCTCAGACGCTGCGGCAGCAGCCAACTGGCGACCGTGAAATTCTCGTAATGGCGGCGTGTCAGATCCTCGCAATAGGCGAGGGCCTCGGCCTGTGAGGCGGTCGAAAAGTCTCCTCCTGGTCCGTAGCGAACCAAATCGTCCCGAAATGTGCTCAATACGTTGATCCTGTGGATGGTGAAAGGGGGTGGTGACGTGCGGTTGGTGCTAGAGGGTAATGCCGGACGCTCTGGCCGCATTTACGGCCATCCGGTAAGATGCACAAGTAGGAGGGTGCCCACCTAATGAATGTGATTTTAGCAAGTCCCCGCGGTTTCTGCGCGGGTGTCAACATGGCGATTGAAAGCCTCGATCTCGCGATCAAGGCGTTTGGTAGCCCGGTGTATGTCTATCACGAGATCGTCCACAACAAGTATGTGGTCGAGTCGTTCCGCGCGAAGGGGGGCGTGTTTGTTGACAACCTGTCCGAGGTCCCGCACGATTCGTACCTGCTGTTCAGCGCCCATGGTGTCTCACCGGAAGTCCGCCAACTCGCGAAATCGCGGAACCTGACGGCGATCGACGCCACCTGCCCCTTGGTGACTAAGGTCCATCTAGAGGCGATCCGCTTCGCGAAACAGGGTTACACGATTGTCCTGATCGGCCACGAAGGGCACGACGAGGTGGTCGGCACCATGGGTGAGGCCCCGGAGGCGATTATGTTGGTAGAGTCTCCCGAAGAGGCCGCCGCGCTCACCGTGGCGGACGAATCGAAGATCGCCTACCTGACACAAACCACGCTTTCGGTCGACGACGCCTCCCGCATCATCGACGCCCTGAAAGTCCGCTTCCCGCAGATCGTCGGACCACCCAAGGCCGACATCTGCTACGCGACCCAAAACCGGCAAGAGGCGGTTCGGATTCTCGCGCCGGAGGCGGACTTGGTGTTGGTCCTGGGAAGCCAAAACAGCTCGAACAGCCAGCGGCTGAAAGAACTGGCAAAGGATCAGGGGAAAGCTGCCTATCTCATCGACGGCCGCCAAGATCTCTCGGATGAATGGTTCCACGCGGAGCAAACCGTCCTGGTCACCGCCGGGGCGAGTGCCCCGGAGAAGGTGGTCGAGGAAGTGATCGATTATTTGGTGGAGCGGTTCGCCGCGAAAGTTCGAATCAGTTCGATCCGCGAAGAGGAAGTGCATTTTCCTCTGCCCAGGGAGCTGCGTGGCGTGGCGATTACGTAGTGCTGCGATTGCCGACGGGGACGTCGGCGGTCCCAGGGGGTGGCCGTGCAAAAGGGGTCAGGACTCTTTTTCACGTGGCGTTAACAATTTGAATACGTTTAGGGAAAAAGAGTCCTGACCCCTTTTGCACTCGCGGATCACACCGGGCGTCTATTTCTCCGGCCCGTATTCTTTCCGCTGTGAAGGCCAGCGCCCTGGGAGTTCCGTGATCAAAAAGTTGCGGAAGGAGAGATCGGTCGTCGGGTCGTGGCCTTGCAGCATGATGGTGCCGGGCTCGGTGCGGAGGCCGCGGCGGGGGTTGGGATCGGGATCGCGGGGGTCGTTCCACGCGGTGACTTGGTAGCCGTTGACCCAGACCGAGATGTGGGCCCCGTCGACGAGGATGGTTTTTGTGAACCACTCTTCATCGTCGGCCACCACCTTCCGAGCGACGGTCCGTCGGAAGATCGCGCCGGTCCCGGCATCGAGCGGGAGGGTTCGGTCTTCCGCTTCGTAGCCGTTGTGGATTTGGCTCTCGTAGCCCATCATCTTGTCGCCTGGGATGCAGCGGAAAAAGACGCCGGAGTTGAGGTTCTTGGCGTGGGTCTTGGCCTGAAGCTGGAAGAGGAAGTTGCCGTACGACTCTTCGGTCTCTAACTGACCAGGTCCGTTGATCGCCCTTAGGTGTCCCTCGTCATCGACAGAGAACTCGCTTTCCATCTCGGGGTACTCTTTCCAGTGGGTTAGGTCTTTGCCGTTAAAGATCGACTGGAGGTTGAGCGGTTTGAGGTGGACGTTGCGAAAACGAACGAGCCCTTCGTTATGCTGTAAGCCAATAAAACCTTTGCCTAGGTAGTTGGGGTCCTCAAACCGCGTGACCTCCTCGCCGTTCAGCTCGACGGTGACAATGTCCCCTTCGGCCAAGATTCGCATCGTGTGCCAGGTGTTGGGAGGGCACTCCGGTGTTGCCTTTTGTCGGCCGACGATGCTGCCGGTGGGAAAGGAGTTGGTGGGTGGGGCGATGTTGATTTCGTAGCAGTCGTAGGTGGGGCTTTGAGGCTTCGGGGGCGTTCGGATGAAGATGCCGCTGTTGGTGTTCTCTTCCGCGTAAAACTCCAACCGGAGGTCAAAGTCGGCGAACTGGGCCGTGGTGGCCAGCAGGCCGATCTCTCCCTCGCTCGCCTCAAGCACGCCATCCTGGATGCTCCAGTTGATTTTGGCCGCCTTGTTCCAGCCGAAGGTGGTCTCACCATCGAACAGGGCGATCCAGCCATCGGCGACTTGCTCCTCGGTTAGGCCATGCTTCAGATCAAGCTCCGCGGCTGGGAGTCCCGAAGCGGAGAGGACGACCAGCGCGAAAGTAGAGAACAGTACGCGGACCAGCGGGGTGCAAAGCATGGACGGGTATCCTGGGCAAAGAGGTTGCGGATTCTCGGGAGGTATCCTCCGAGTTTACCCAGAAACACGCGCCGGTATTAGCCCCGGTTCGGTGATACCGGAAGCTAGCTCAGCCCGGGGAAGCGATTGCGGAACATCAGCCGTTCCCACCAGTTGGCGGGGCGCAGGCGGGGATCGTTAGGTCGGATCTCGTGGTTTTTGCCACGTCGGGTCCGCACGACGATCGTGTCGTCCTTCACCTGTTCCACAACCCAGTACTTGTCGACCTCGTAGCTGTAGTACTCGCCACGGGGTTCCGGTTCGATGGCATGGGCGCGGGGACCTGGACTGGTCGTGTGTTTCATCTTTCGATAAACAATCGCATCGCCAGGGCGAAACATGCGCTCCACTCCTTGAACCTATTCGAAAGAAGAATTGGAAACCGGTAGACAGTTACCGCCGAACTAGCGGACCCCATAATCTAAGGGGGGACTTCTAAAGATAGCACTGGATGCCGGAAAGGTCAATCTCAGGATTTCTCATTTCCATTCTGTGATGCATGTCAAAACCTGTTTTCAGCCAAGGACTTCCGCCTTGGATCGCGGCGGCCCTGGAGGAACTTATTTCACCCACGGAAACGCTGGCCCCTGCCTGAGGTTACGTGCCCACAGGGATCGACATTATGGGAATTTATTTTCTTTCAGGTGGCGTGGGGCGATACAATGAACGCTGGCAGACAAAACCGCGCGTCGTCGCCGCTTCGTGTTTTGGACTTCAACAGGAGGTACTCCCATGTCGACACTGCCTAAAAACGATGCCATCGTGGTGCGAGACTTCATGGTCTCGAAGCTGATTACCCTCAGTCCGGAAGAGGACGCCTTGGAGGCGATCCGGAAGTTGCTGAAGAACCGGATCTCCGGAGCGCCGGTCGTCGATACCGACGGGACCTATCTCGGGGTATTCTCCGAAAAGACCTCAATGAAGGCATTAACCGACGCCGCCTACTCGCAGCTTCCCTCGAACCGAGTGGGCGCGTTCATGAACACCCAGTTGGAACGGACGATCACCGAGGAGACCGACTTGCTGGAATGCATGCAGATCTTCCTCAACACCCCGTTCCGTCGCCTGCCGGTGTTGAAAGAGGGGAAGCTGATCGGACAGGTCAGCCGCCGCGATGTCTTGTGCGCGGCGATCAAGGTGATCGACGCTCAGCAGGGGCACGACGGAAAGTACGTGATGTACTTCAGCGCCTTGTTCGATCAAGAGAACGCTCCGGTGAAAGAATGATGCGGGTTGTCACGCTCGGGTGCCATGCCCACGCCCTCCAACGTGGGCATGCTTTGGCGTGAAATTCTTCCAATGGCAACACCATCGATGGAACGCTATACGGCGCCCGGGTTTCTCGCGAGAGACTTGGTCATCTCGCACTTCTCATGCCTACGTTGGAGGGCGTAGGCATGGCACCCAGATAGCCGTGCCACCCTAACTTCTACACCAAAATATCGCGGACCACATGGGCTGGCTCGACTCCGGTAAGGGTTTGGTCCAGGCCTTGGTACTTGAACTTCAAGCGGTTGTGGTCGATCCCGAGTTGGTTCAGGATGGTCGCGTTTAGGTCGCGGATGTGGACTGGGTTTTCCAGGATGTTGTAGCTGTAGTGGTCGGTCTTGCCATACTCGATCCCGGGGCGAATGCCGCCACCCGCCATCCACATCGTAAAGCAACGGCCGTGATGGTCTCGGCCATGGTTGTCTTCACTGAGTGCACCCTGCGAGTAGATGGTGCGGCCAAACTCTCCACCCCAGACGACCAGCGTCTCGTCCAACATGCCGCGCTGCTTGAGGTCTCTGACCAACGCCGCGGCCGATTGGTCGACCCCTTCGCACTGGGCCCTGAGGAGTTTCGGCAGATTGCCGTGCTGGTCCCAACCTTCGTGGAAGAGCTGAATGCAGGGGACCCCTTGCTCGGCCAACCGCCGCGCGATCAAACAGTTACGCGCAAAGGTGCCCGGCTTTTTGGCGTCCTCGCCGTACATCGCAAAGGTTTGTTCGGTCTCCCCAGAGAGGTCCATGATCTCCGGGACCGAGGCCTGCATCCGGAAGGCCATTTCGTACTGCGCGATCCGCGCCTGGGTCTCCGGGTCGCCAAACTCCTGGAACTCCTCGGCGTTGAGCTGCGCGACTTTGTCGAGCATCCGTCTTCGCATGGTGCGGTCGACACCGGCTGGGTCATTTAGATAGAGGACCGGGTCAGCCCCCGAGCGAAGGTTCACCCCTTGGTGTTTCGAAGGGAGGAAACCGCTGCCCCAGAGTCGGCTGTAAAGGGCCTGACGCTGACCGGGGCCGTGGGAAATCATCACCATATAGCTGGGCAGGCTTCGATTGGGGCTGCCCAAGCCATAGCTGAGCCAGGCACCAAGGCTTGCCTTGCCGGGCTGCTGCGACCCGGTGTTGATGTAGGTAATGGCCGGGTCGTGATTGATCGCCTCGGTGTGGACACTTTTGATGATCGCGATGTCATCCACAATGCCGGCGGTGTGCGGCAATAGCTCGCTGACCCAGGTTCCATGCTCGCCATGCCGCTCGAACTTGAACATGGGAGCGACCACCGGAAACGATTTTTGGCCGCTGGTCATGCCGGTGATGCGTTGCCCCATGCGGATCTCCGCCGGGAGTTCCTGACCGTGCAGGTCGCGGACCTCGGGGTGGTAGTCGAACGTGTCGATATGCGAAGGCCCGCCCGCCATGAACAGATAGATGATCCGTTTGGCCTTCGGCGCGAAATGGGGCAGGGAAGGGAGGCCCCCGTTGGCATTGGTGGTGGAGGATGAATTGGCGGCCAGACCGGTACCGCCAATCAAGGAAGCGAGCGCCGCGGCACCCAACGGCCGAGCGGCATTGGCCAGTAGTTGGCGCCGCGTGAGAAGCTGAGCTCGTTGATCGAGTGGGTTCATGACAGGTTTTCGGGGTCGGCGGGTGGTCGTAAAAGCGAGGGTCTCGGTTTACCCCCGGGTAATTAGCGCGTCCAAATTCAAAATCATGCTGCACACCACGGTGAGGGCCGCGTGGTGGGCCGCGTCGATCGTTTCGTCACGGGGCGATTCGCCAATGGCAAGTAGCTGTTTGGCCCGATCGGGCTCCGCCTGAAACACGGCCAGTTCCTCCTCATACGCGGACTTGAGCGCGGCCACCGCGGTCGGCCGGGGTGTAACCCCGGTTGCTAAGCGATAGGCATAGGTGATTTGACTTTCCAGTGATTGGCCTCCGTCTTGCGTGATCCGCTGGGCCAAAGCCCTGGCCGCTTCCACAAACTGCGGGTCGTTCAAGGTCACCAAGGCTTGCAGCGGCGTGTTGGTCCGCGACCGCCGCAAGACGCAGGTCTCGCGCGAGGGAGCGTCGAAGATCGTCATCGCGGGAGCCGGGGCCGAACGTTTCCAGTAGGTGTACATGCTGCGGCGATAAAGTTTTTCACCCTTGTCTTGCACGAACCGCTCGCCACTGAGGCTCACTTCGTTCCAGAGTCCCGGGGGCTGGTACGGTTTGACGCTGACGTGGCCGATTTCGTCGACCAATAGCCCGCTCGCCGCCAAGGCGTTGTCGCGGATGAATTCCCCTTGCAAACGGAACCGCGCCCCTCGGGCGAGCAGTCGATTCTCAGGATCTTGCTGCCGCAGCTCCGGCGTGATCCGCGAGGTCTGACGGTAAGTGTGCGACATCACCATTTGCTTGATCAGCCGTTTGACGTCCCAGCCACTTTCAACAAAGTCGACCGCTAAGTAATCGAGCAATTCCGGATGGCTGGGCCACTCACCCTGGGCCCCAAAGTCCTCGACAGTCGGGACCAACCCCGTGCCGAACAGCATGTACCAGTAGCGATTCACAGTGACGCGAGCCGTGAGTGGATGATCGTCGCGGACTAGCCACTGGGCCAACGCGAGGCGATTTGCCGGAGCGTCTTCCGGCAAGGGTGGCAACACTGAGGGTGTGCCTGGTTGGACCGGACGTTCTTTATTGGGCGCGTCGTAGCTGCCACGCTCCAAGACGTAAGTCATCCGGGGCGTGTCGACATCTTTCATGACCATCACATCGCTGACAGGCTTTTCGGCCGCCGCGATTTCGCTTTTGAGCTTGGCGAGCTGTTGGCTCAGCTCTTGGTAGGGTTGGTCGTGGGCGTTCAGGTAATGGTTTTCGAGCGATGCCTTTTCCTCATCGGTCCAGGCCTCTATGCCCTTGGCCAATAGCGGGCCGATCGGATCGCTGCCGGCGAGGGCCTGGACATCGGTCTCGCTCAGGAGGCGATCGTACACACGAACCTCGTCGACCTCACCTTTGAACGGGGAACCGGGGTTGCGACGACCGATGTACAGGGGCTTGTCGGTCCGGATCGTTTCGCTGAGCCGGTCCTGCTCGATATCCCACTCTTGCTCGACCCCGTCGAAGTAAATCTTGATGCCGGCCGCCTTGCTGCAACCATCGTAGGTCGCAAAGACATGCTGCCACTGGTCTGGCTTGAGCTGGGTCTTGGTGGTCACCTTCAGGGCGTTGCTGGGCCAGGTGTTGATGATGTGGACCGCGACCTTTCCACCGGCGGTATAGAGGTCGAATCCGCGATACGCCTGACCATCGTCCATCCGCGCGATCGGAGCCCCGC
>JBBDIM010000093.1:0-29227 GCA_040880405.1 Pirellulaceae bacterium
TGGCCTGCAGCGATCGCTGGAGATTTTGATAATTGGACTCCTCCCCTTTTTCGCGGCCCATTAAAACTTCGCTGCTCGGAAGCATCGTGTGGCCGGGTGATTAACCTTTTGCCAGAATGGAGTTCCGCTGGATCGCCACTCGCGAGGTTTCCACGCTAGTTGAGTATAGAGCCCCAAAGCACTGGCAAGATGCCAGTGGCACACGTAGGAGTCTCCATTTTCCCGCACCTCCCCGCCGCCAATACCGCGATGATCGCCAGCCTCAGGGAATCTGAGGCAAGAGCGTCGACGCCGGAGGGCTTCGGTTTTCGACCCGGGGCAAGGCTTCCAGGTCGGCACCTGCGTTCCGCTGGCTGGGGTGGTAGGCGGGGTTTTTGAAGCTGTCGTCTAGCAGGGTAAAGTCCGCGGGGAGCCGATCGGAGTGCGGTTTGTCCGGATCGATTGGCGTGAGCCACACTTCCTCGCTGACATCGGAGAATTTTTCGTCCCACTGCTTCGCCCAGCGCGGAAAATCCATCCGGACGGAGGTCCCCAGTTGATCTTGTTGTTCGACCCGCCACAACAGGTGCATCGGCTCGGCGAGCTGGTAGCAGTTGCGATCGCCAGTGAAACGAATCATGCCCATCATCGCGTCGATCGACTCGGAGCTGCTGATCTGGGTGAGCATCGCCTGGGGAGGTTGCCAGGCCAAGATCGACTCGTTCAACGAAATTCGGAGGGAGACCAAGCCGCTCCCCGCCAAGTAGGCCAGGCCGCCCCCGGTATCGATCGTCGAGCGTGTGATCTCCAGTGTCGCGCCGGTGCCGCTGGCCTCGGGATGCTGACCCCGCATCTCCAGCAGATGCCCCGCCACGGAAATGAGCGACGACTGGCATTGGACGCGAAACGGACCATCGCCGCCGGCCCTGAGCAGTCCCGCCTCGCCGCGGATGACACAATTTTCCAGGGAAATGCCGCTGCTGCGAGGCACCGTGGTGGTGGACGTAGAGCTCGTGCCGCTGGGCCGGGGAGGAAGGCGAACGATCGCCACCCTCTCCGCGTTAACCGTCCCGAGCATCCCCAGCGGTTGGCGAACCGTCACCACGCTGTTTTTCAGGATCAAGCGTTCGGCCCGGTCCAGGGAGATCAACGTCCAGTCGGTTCGCGTATCGCGGGGAATATCCATCCAAAGGTCGACCCCCTCGAAGGTGACGCTCCCGCCGGAGATCAACATCATTGTTCGCTCGACCGGGTCGTTTTCTTGCGGGGCGAAGGCGACCGTGGGGTTAAAACCTCGCCCCGCTTTGATTGTCAGGGGGCCGCTACCGGCAAGCAGCAGCGGGGCTTCGTTGCGGGGACCATCGTAGCGGGGGCCGTCGTAATGCAGTTCGATCGTATCAATCGAGTCGTCGGCCGAGGCCCGGCTGATCGCTTCGTAAAGGGATGCGGACTGCTTCGGTACGACAATCACATTCGCCGTCGAGATCGTGGCCGCGGTACCCTTGCCAATTCCGACCCCGTTACCGGTGGACCCGCTATCCGGGGAAGTGGGCGGCGGGCGACTGGGCGCGGAGCGGGGCGGATCACCGTTTGTGGCAGCCTCTCCGCCGGCAGTCCCGTTTGCGGAGGTCCCCTCGCGGGGCGCGTCGGTGAGGGAAGGCACGATGGGGGGTAGTTCCAGGCTTTCCATCGGTCGAGGCAACGGAGCGGGCAATGGGCCTTCCACTGCGGGCACCACGCGGCCGTTCTCCGTGGGAGATTGAGGATCCATCGCGGGAGTGGTCGTGCGGTTTGTCTCAGGGCGTTCTGTGGAACGGGGGTTAGGATCCTGGATCGGCACAACTCCGCTATTGGCGGGTGGTCGGGCAGCGTTGGAGAGGTCCGCCTCGGCGTCGACATCGGCGAGACGCTGGGCCTCCACCGAATAGAGTGGTTCGGAAAAGAAGCTATCGTCCCGAGCAGACCAAATCATATCGAGCACAAACACGACGATCAACAGCGTGATGACCGGCACGGCCCAGGGCAGATGCCGCTCAATCGGCGCGGTCCGCGTCTCGCTAGGAGCGACCCAGACCGTGCCTGAAATCCGAGGGACGGTGAGCCCCAGTTCCTCGATCACCAAGAGGGTCGCGCCGATGAGTTCCGAAGGTTGCTGGTACCGCTGGGCCGGGCTCTTGGCCATCAATCGTTTGACGACCACCACCACCTCGTCCGGGATCTCGGGTCGGAATTCGCGGGGATCAGGGGGTTCCTCTCCACTGTGGCTGAGCAGCTTTTGCAGGACGGTCCCCTCAGGAAACGGGGGACGCCCGGTCAGCATGAAAAACAGGGTGCAGCCGAGCGAGTACAGGTCGCTCCGAACATCCGCCAAACGTGGATCGCGGGCCTGTTCCGGCGAGATGTAGTCAAACGTGCCGAGAGTCATCCCGCTGGCGGTCAGGTCGCTGTTTTCGGAGTTGACCTGATGCAATCGGGCCAGCCCCATATCAACCAGCTTGGCCCGCATCTCCGAGTCGGTCAGGATGTTCGAGGGCTTGATGTCTCGATGGACCACTTCCCGCTGCGAGGCATGTTCCAGGGCCTCGGCGACTTGGATTAAGATCGAGAGAGATTGCTCTAGGCTGAGGGGCCCCTCCGAATCGACCAGATCGCGGATGTTCGTCCCGTTGATGAATTCGAAGACGATGTAGTTCCAGCCCTTGTCTTCGCCAACGAAATAGACCCGCGCAATGTTGGGGTGATCCAACCGGGCCGCGCTTTGGGCCTCGTTCTTGAAACGACGGACGGTATCTCCCTTGGCATTGTGTTCCTGGGAGAGGACCTTGACCGCCACCTGCCGATCGAGCATCGTATCGTGGCCGCGGAAGACCGCCCCCATGCCCCCGGCCCCGACGAACGCGTCGAGTTGGAAGTGCCCCAGCGTCTCTCCCACCAGGTTGCTGCCGAGGACCGATTGTTGCCGCGCGAGGCTCCGCTGATCGGCATCGGAGAGGTCTTGCTTGTTGCTGATGACGGTGGGGGGTTCGTCTACCAGCGGAGATTGTTTGGCAAAGTTGCCGAGGGTGGTGGCGGTGACATCGTCCCGCCGATTGACTGCGCGTGGTTCGTCCGCCAGTGAGTCTTCTTGCTGTTGCGGGGTGGTTTGCGGGTCGACTTGGGGCTCCTCCAGCCGTTGGATTTCACCGGAAGAATCGCCGGATCGCTGCGGGGGCGACTTGGTCGGCTGCTCGGTGTTTTGGGAGGAGGAATCCATACTGCCGACCGATATGCCTATCCGGATAACGTGGCCGAAAATGAAAAGCGAGCTGCCGTGAAAAGTGAGGGGACGCCTAACCAGTCGCCCCAGGCCACGGGAAAAGTTTTTTGGTTCTGATCCAGGCGGGAGCCGCCCCCGTTTATGGTTGCATCAATTACCTAGGCTACTAAGCCATTCGGCCGCGGAGGGGTCGATTATTCCACCTAACCCTCCTTAAGCCGATGGTGCCTCCATTTTACTTGGGTGGTTGGACCGGACCAACCCGCCCAGCATCGGTTTCCCGAGACCGACGGTCTTTGGGCAGGGGGCGAACCTAACTTAACCGTTACCTTCGGAAAATCGGGCACCACCGCTGATTCCGGCCAGGAAGACACCTGGGGGACCATCCAGCGGGAGTTTACCGGTGCCACGCGCTGGATTGGTCGTCGGGTGCCATGCCCACGCCCTCCAACGTGGGCATGATTTGGCTGGTTGATTTTCTACCAGCAACTCGATTATCTACGACCGAAACGGCTAACCGGCAACATCGCCTGATGGAACCGGAGAGGGTGTCCAGACCTCTTGGAAAAGGCACGATCCTTTCGCACTTCTCATGCCCACGTTGGAGGGCGTGGGCATGGCACCCAGGTTCTTGGGAGGCGCGTCGCTGCCTCTAAGTTAACCCAGGCCGACGGGGACGTCGGCGGTCCCAGGGATGGGCGATCCCGGTTCACGCAAAATCCCCGGCGTGGATTTGGCAGTAGCTTTCGTACCGCCGGGCATCCAGCAAACCGTCCGCGACGCCATGCTTGACGGCGCATCCCTCTTCGTGGGTGTGGGTGCAGTTGGGGAATCGGCAGTGGTTCACAAAAGGGCGGATGTCCCGAAATAACCCGGAGACCTCCTCCGGGATTACGTCCCAGAGCTGGAATTGGCGGATGCCGGGGGTATCGACCAAGTGACCGCCGCTGGCCAGCGGGATCAAACTGGCGGTGGTGGTGGTGTGGCGTCCCTTTTGCGACTCGGCGCTGACGGTCGCCACGCGGAGATTCAGCCCTGGTTCGATCGCGTTGAGGATGGTCGACTTACCGACGCCGCTCTGGCCGGAGAAGACCGTATCACGTCCTTTCAGCCGGGCCTTGAGCCGCTCGATCCCCAGGCCGGTGGTGGCGGAGACCAACAGCACTTCGTATCCGAGCGAGCCGTAAACCCCGACCAGCGGCTGCAAGTCGGCCGGATCGACCAGGTCGACTTTGTTGACGCAGATGATCGGTTCGATCCCTGCCTGTTCGGCCGTGACTAAGTAGCGGTCGATGAGATTCGGTTTGATGCCGGGTTCGGCGGCGCTGGTGACAATCAACAGGCGGTCGACGTTAGCGACAATGATATGTTGCCGCGAGCGGCTCGTTCGGCTCAATACGCCGCGCCGCGGTTGGACGCTCTCGATGATTCCCTCTTGATGATCGGCCGGGCGAATCCAGACGTAATCACCCGCCGCCACGACATGCCGGACATCGGTGGAAAGGGATTTTAAGAGCCGACGGGTGGCGCATTGGTAGATGGCCCCACCCTCGACCTGGACATCGCTGTTGAGACCTCGGACCCGCAACACCCGGCCTGGGAGGCAGACCGACTCGTCGACTTCGATTTGGATCGCCCCTTGGTCGTCGGCGTCGATCCCGACACCATGTACGGTCCGTTTGCGAGTCAGGTCCCCCTTGCCGGAGACCCTTTCGCCACCGACCGACTTGTCGTGGTCGAGCTCATCCCGAGAGTACTGCCGGGTGATGTCTCCCTCGCGGACCTTGCGGCTAAGATTCTTGCGAAACTCGGTGCGAAACTTTTTGCCGGAATTCGATTTCTTGGCCATGGCTTCGCGTGGGTGAAGGGGATGAGTTCAATTATAAAGTGAGCGGCGGTACGCCCCCGAGTCCGCGGTCCCCATAATTGAACTTATCCCCGTTCAAACGTCCCATTTTTACCACCAGAATTTTCTCGCCAAACAACCTGGCGATTGTGAGGTATCGATTGGTTCAAATGCAGCGTGGGTACGGGGATAAGTTCAATTACCGGTACCGCGGCAAAAACTTCTTTGCCTCCGACTCTTTGTAATTGAACTCATCCCCTTAGCGGGATCGCACCAAAAATGGCATTTTGATACGTAACGGCGCGACGATTATTCGGGAAATAACTATTTCCGATGTTCTTTACGAGGCGCTCGAATCGGCGGCCGATTCCGACTTCGCCTGCTCCTTCTCAAGGAGCAGGGCCTTTTCGGCTTCGTCCCGTTTGGTTTGGACCGATGGCCCGATCAGTTCGGCGACCTCTTTGTCGGAAAGTTCTTCCCGCTCGCAGAGGGCCTCGGTGATGGCGTCCAGTTTGTCGCGGTTGGTGGACAAAATTTCGATCGCGCGGTCAGAAGCCTCGTGCAAAATCCGCGCGACCTCTTCGTCGATCATCTGCATCGTGTGCTCGCTGAACTGGCGCGTCTCGTGCATTTCGCGGCCCAGGAACGGATCCTCTTCGGTCATTTTGTAGTTGACCGGCCCCAGTTTCTCGCTCATGCCCCACTGGGTGACCATGCGGCGGGTCATCTTGGTGGCGCGTTCCAAGTCGTTCTCGGCTCCGGCGCTGAGCTGTTTGTACGCGATCCGCTCGGCGGCTCGGCCACCCAGGATGAAGGCCAACTGATCGTACAGCTCGCTCTCACTGATGTTCATCCGGTCCTCTTCCGGCAAGGTTTGGGTCACGCCCAAGGCCCGGCCGCGAGGGATGACGGTCACCTTGTGCAGCCGATCGACGCCTGGCAACAGCCAAGCCAGCAAGGCGTGTCCCGCTTCGTGGTAGGCGGTCTTTTCCTTCTCACGAGCGACCAGGGCCTCTTCCCGCCGGGCACCCATGATGATTTTGTCTCGGGCATGTTCGAAGTCGGACATCTCGACGACGTTTTTGTCCTGTCGTGTGGCCCACAGGGCGGCCTCGTTGATCAGGTTGCGGATATCGGCCCCGGTCAATCCGACGGCCCCCGCCGCCAAGCGTTCCAGCGAGACGTTGTCGCTCAAGGGAACGTGCCGAGCGTGGACCTTGAAAATCTCTACGCGGCCCTTGAGGCTTGGCCTGTCGACCGTGATATGCCGATCGAACCGGCCTGGCCGCAAGAGGGCCGGGTCAAGCACATCAGGGCGGTTGGTCGCCGCGAGGACGATGACCGTCTCTCCTTGGACGAAGCCGTCCATCTCGCTCAATATTTGATTGAGGGTCTGTTCTCGTTCGTCATGGCCGCCACCCAACCCCGCACCCCGTTGGCGGCCGACGGCGTCGATCTCGTCGATGAAGACGATCGAGGGGGAGTTGTCCTTGGCGGTCTTGAACAGGTCGCGGACGCGGCTCGCCCCGACACCCACGAACATCTGGATGAACTCAGAACCGTTGATCGCGTAAAACGGAACCCCCGCCTCACCGGCAATCGCTCTGGCGAGCAAGGTTTTTCCCGTACCGGGAGGGCCGACCAACAGGGCACCCTTGGGAATTTGGCCGCCCAGTCGCTCGAATTTCTCCGGGGTCTTGAGGAAGTCGACAATCTCTTGCAGATCACTTTTAACCCCATCCAGCCCGGCAACGTCCTCAAACGTGACCGCCTTGCGGGAAGCCTCATACTTTTTGGCGGGGCTTTTGCTGAAACCGGAAAGGAAACCACCACCCATCATCTGATCGCGACTGCGGCGGAAGCTGTTCCAAATCAGCAGAAAGATTACCAGCGGCAGCAGGATGATAATGAAGTAGAGGACCGACTGGAACATCCGCGTCGAGACATCCAGGTTGTAGCTGACATCATGCGCCTCAAGCAGGCCGACCAACGATTCAAACGCCGGGCTATTGTGCGGCGGAATCACCGTGGAGAACTCTTTGTGCGACATGACCGGGCTGCCATCCTTGTCGGTTTTCTCGACAAATTTGCCGTCCTTCACCTCGCGCAACGCGATTTTCTCGCGAAATTCCCCATCGGCGGTCGATTCGCCCAGTTTCACGCGGAGGACATTCCCCGCGACAACCTGCTCTCGGAACCGAGACATCTCGATTGTGGTCCGAGGTGAAGGGACCGAATTGAACAGCGTCAGCATCACAACCGCGATAATGATCACCAGCGTGATCATCATGAAGTTCGGACGCATCCCACCCCCACCGGGGGTGTTTTCCTTTTGTTTATCCTCGGGCCGCGGAGTTTCCGCCATGCAGCTTATTCCCTGGTTGAACGTCGTGACTGCGTTATCCCACGGACTGGGAATTCCCAGCCTGGTTCACTATCTTACATCATGACCCCGGGGTCGCGGCAGGCGACACACGGCGCAAGCGCGGGTTGCCCGCTCCCTGGGACCGCTGGCGTCCCGCCGGCATTCCTGGGAGACGCCACGCATAGGCGCGGGTCGCCCCAGGACGCGGGGTGACAGTGTAGTCTTATGTTCCGTATTCTTACGTCTCAAGGTAACCCGTGCCACCCTATGCCCCTTAACTGTGCCCGTTAACCTCCTTGGTTTATGTGAAGATGAGCAGGCCGCCGCAAACTCCACCACCCCGCAAACGTGCGGTCGTTGCGGTGGTCGCCAGCGCGAATCAATTATTGGTGATTCGCCGCTCGCGGTTTGTCGTAGCCCCGGGACAGATCTGCTTTCCCGGCGGGAAAATCGAACCTGGCGAGAGCACCCCGGACGCCTTGGTCCGCGAGATCGAGGAGGAACTGGGGACCGTGTGCATTCCGGAGCGAGAAATTTGGCTCAGCCGCACCCCGTGGGGCACGCAAGTGCATTGGTGGGCTGCCACGCTGCCTCGGCCGTGGGAGATTACTCCCAATGCGGCGGAAGTCGCCGAGTGCTTTTGGATCGACCCCGCGAAACTGCAGCGGCTGCCTGACTTGCTGGTCAGTAATGGCGGGTTCCTGGATGCCTGGTACCGCGCGGAATTCGAGGTTCCGCCGCTTATTCGGACCGTGCTGGTGGATGAAACCGCCGGTTGAAGACCTCCGGATCGAACGGATCACGCGGGGCCGGTTCGCCCCGTTTGGGGACTTCCGCCACCGGCTCTAGATCCTCTAAAGGAAACATCCCAGGGGGTGTGGCGGAGCCAGGGGCAATTTCGCCGCTGGTGGGGGAACTCATCGTGGGTTGCGACGCGGCAGGACCACTAAGCGGCTCTTCAAATGAAACTGGCCGGACGCCGACGTCCGGGGCCTGCCGCTGCGTGGCAACCGCTTCCTGACGCGACCGTTTTTGGACCGTGTTGCGGAGCCAAAACTGAAGCACCGCCAATTGGTTCGGTTCCAAAGCCTTCCCACCTCTGGCCCCATGGGCCCGAGCGGCGAATTCCAAAAACTTTTTGTCGGAGTCGCTTTGCTCGCTCGCCGCACGGAGGGTCGATTCCATGTTTTGGAGCGTCAAGCGCCGTGGAATCGAGCGGATATTGTCGAACTGAGTTAACTGAAACTTCGTGGTTGTCGACTGGCCATGGCAAGTCGTCGCCGAGCAGCCGTTCAAGAGCAGCGGCTGGACCGTTCCGGTGAAGTACTGCACGGCGGAGGGGTGTAGCGAATCGACCAGCCTCGCCTCGGTCTCTCGGGTTGAAAACTCGGGAATGCCATGCGGTTCCGCCGGCATCGCCGGAGTTGAGGAAGTGGTCGGCTTGGGGGCGACCGCCACTTCGTAGCGTCGCCCTAACTGCTGGACCCGGGGATGATCTGGCTCGCTCCGGCTGACCACCCCTAAGTGGATCGCGGCCTTTTCGAACATGCCGACCTTGAGCGTCCACTCCAACAAATCGAGCTCGCGGCTCAGATTTAAGGGTTCGAGCCGCGATTTTCGGTGGGCGTATGCCTCTTGCATATCGCGACAGGCAATCTGGACACTTTTCTCCGGAATCCGAATGAGCGACTTTTCGTCGACAGCACAGACGTAGTGCCCCCCCTCTTTCGTGATCATGCCACGCAGGACGTTTCCGTTGACGAGGAGCAAAACCCCCTCGACAGGGCGGTGAAATGGCTCATCCGACTTGACCACCGTTGGCCCCCAGACCAGCCCCAGCAAAGCAATCAGCAGCAATTTTTGAGGGAGTATTTTCATCATGCGGGTTAAGTACCTGGGCTGCCGCCGACGCGTCAAGTCCGAAAACTTGCCCTAACCGGACAGATCCGGGGCTTCTCGCCAAATTTTAACCCCCGATTGCCGAAGAATGGGGCCGACAATCTCGGTTCGCTATCTGGTCGAGGCCAGGGGGCTGGATTACAGTAAAAGGTTTACTAGTTCGTAGGATACGACTGAGAGAGGTGTTCGTCGTTTGGACTCCACACCGATTCGACTGAGCGTCTGGTTCTCTGGCAATGTCCAGGGGGTCGGATTTCGACAAACCAGTTGGCGGATTGCCCAAAGCCATCCGGTCAGCGGTTGGGTCCGCAATTTGCCGGATGGGCGCGTCGAGATGCTGGTCGAAGGGACCACCTCGGACTGTACGGCCTATTTGGCGGTTGTCCAGGAGCGGTTGGAGGAAAACATCCGCTCGATTCAGCAGAGTGGAGTCGATGGCGCTCCGCGGCAATCCTCGTTTGAGATTATCCCTTAAGGCGATCCCCCCTTATCCGGCTACTAAACTAATCCAGCGACCAAGCAACCGCACGGTGATGAAATCATGGATTCTATGTCTCTTCTCTCGTTCTTCTTCCTGGTAAGCGATAGCGATCGGCCGGCGCTGATTACCGCGATCTGGCTATTCGGGATCGGGGCCCTTTTGGGGCTGATCGTTGTCACGCTTGTTTGGGGCGTGATGAAGCTGATTTTGCCTCGTCAGGCGGACAAATGCACCAGGGCGCTTACCGGGCCGGTGCTGATGCCGATCGGCATCGTGGCCGGTTTGTGGGCCTTCATCGGATTGGTCCTACCGCTGGTGGCGATGCTGATGGGGCCGACCGGGGTCGGGACCGGGCTCTTTGCCGTGGCACCCCAGGAAATTTTTACCTCACTCCAGCAGATTCGAACCGCCGGGACTTCCACGACCAACCATGTCGTCCCGACACCGACCGGTGGAGTCGATGATGCGGGAAACCTTCCCGCCACCCGACTCGACCGGTCGAGCTGGTCAACCGATCAGATGCGAGGGCTAACCGTTACCAGCTCCGGTCGGATGGAACTGGTCGTCCGCGTGGCGGGCGATCCGGAGGACGTGGTGACCTACGATGTCCGGGGTGGTCAGGACTTCAACTGGCGGAGGGAAGATCGGGGCACGCTGCTGCGGCGGTTCCCCGCGGGGGAAATGGTGGAGCTATTCGCGCGGAATCCGACCAATTCCGATTTAGAGGTGAAGGTGGTTTTGGAACTCGAACCGATCCACCGGGAAGCCGCTTCAGTGTTCATGGTGGGGGGAATGGTCGCGGGGGTGTTCCTGCTGTACTTCCTGATGGCGACCCTCTTCCCGAAAATCACCGCCATCGCCGAGGCGACCGCCACTTCCGAGATCTACCAACTGCTGTTTATCATCTGCACGCTGAT
Source organism: Pirellulaceae bacterium (assembly GCA_040880405.1). Taxonomy (GTDB): domain Bacteria; phylum Planctomycetota; class Planctomycetia; order Pirellulales; family Pirellulaceae; genus JBBDIM01. Next base: position 10,744 of record JBBDIM010000093.1, read on the forward strand.
CGGCTGCGTGTTCATGATCATCGCGATCTATCTTCCCTATCAAACCTTCGGCGAGGACATCAAGGTCCTCAAGCACACCGGCCTACAAATCTCGCTCGTACTGGGGATTGTGGTGGCGGTTTGGGCCGCGAGCAACTCGATCGCCGAGGAAATCGAAGGGAAAACCGCGCTCACGCTTCTTTCCAAACCGGTGAGCCGGCGTCAGTTTGTGTTGGGTAAGTTCGCCGGGATCGCCTGGACCGTTTGCGTGATGTTCGTGATCATCGGTTCGTTCTTCATCCTCTCGGTCGCCCACAAGCCGATCTTCGACGCCCGCGAGGGGACAGAGCAGGTTTACGACGGCGAGAAGGGTGTCACCTGGCAACTCCTGCACAGCGAAGCGGTCAGTGTTCTGCCGGGCGTGTTGCTGGTGTTCATGGAGACGCTCGTTTTGGCGGGTGTCTCGGTGGCGATCTCGACCCGCTTGCCGTTGGTGGCCAACTTCCTGATTACCTTTGGCGTGTGGGGTCTGGGGCATTTAACGCCCAGTATTATGCAGGCCTCGGTCGAAGGCTTCGAACCGGTGCAATTCGTGGCGGGGCTCCTCGCGACGATCATGCCGGGGCTGGAGAACTACGAGATCTACGGCGCAATCTCGGCCGGTCGAGAGATCCCGCTGATGTACCTGGGGGGAGCCGCGCTTTATACGCTCCTTTACGGCACGCTGACGATCCTGCTGGCGCTGATTTTGTTTGAAGATCGCGACTTGGCGTAAGGGGATGTCTCCCGTAGCCACGGTCGCAAAGACCGTGGGGGCCCCGCGGGTTGCACATGCCCCTGGGTTGAGCTCGGGTGCCATGCCCACGCCCTCCAACGTGGGCATGAGAAGTGCGAGAGAATTTTGTCTCTTCCGGGAAGCCCGGACGCCATCTCCGATTCCACCCGAAGATTCTGTCGGCGCGACGGGGATCCGCTAACCGTGGGTTAACGGTCGACCGTTTCGTTCGTGGTTAATTTGAGTTACCGGTGGAAACCGGGCACGCCAAAACATGCCCACGTTGGAGGGCGTGGGCATGGCACCCTATGACCTTTTGGGAAACGCCCCGCCTACGCCGCTTTGCGGGCAGGCAAATGATCCGGGGTAGAGGCCAAGGTTGGACCGACCATCATTTGGTCGCCATCTTGCCATTGATGCCGCTCGACCTGCTCAACCACTTGGAGGGCCACCGCCAAGGCGTTTCGGCCGGCGGTGCCATCGACGGTCGGTGTTCCACCGCGACGGATGCAGGTGGCGAACTCGGACAGCTCGTCCTCGATCGCATTCGTGGCGGGAATCTCCGCTACGTGCAGTGGCAGGACCGTTTCGAATAGCGACTGGCGAATCTTCGCCTTTTCATCCTCTGCCACGCGATGCACTTTTTGCACTCCGCTAGCGAGCGCCTCGTGGCTGGCGATGTATTTCAATTTACGATCCGCGAAATCGATCCCCACGAACCCCGCATCACTGAAGATCCGCATTTGGCGAGAAGGCTCGAAACTGGCCCGGGAGGCGGTGAGGTTCGCCACGCAGCCGTTGGCAAACGTGAGCCGAGCCTGCACCATGTCCTCGTGCGGACCGAACAGCGTGAATCCAACCGCCTGGACATCCACGACCGAACTGTTCACCAACGAGAGCACCAGATCGATATCGTGAATCATCAAATCGAGGGTTACCCCGACATCGATCGAGCGGAAGGTGTAACCGCTTTGGCGGGTCGCCTCGATGTAGCGAGGGCCGTCCAAATGCCGCTGGGCGGCACGGAAGGCGGGGTTGAATCGTTCGACATGCCCGACTTGCAGGACACTGCCGGTCCGCTTGGCCAGGGCGATTAGACAATCGGCGTCCTCGACGCCCAAGGTGATCGGTTTTTCGACCAACACGTGGATATCGGCCGCCAGTAACTGCGCCGCTACTTCGCGGTGGTATTTGGTGGGGGTGGCGACGACCGCCGCGTCTACCTTCCCGAGAATCGCGGAGATCTCCGCGTAGTGCTCAACGCCATGCTGCTCAGCCACGGCGGTCCGCGCCGATTCGACCGGGTCGACCACCGCCACCAATTCGAAGCACTCCAGCCCTTGGGCCAACTTGGCATGAATCTTGCCGAGATGCCCAGTACCTACCACCGCGACTCGAATTGGACGCATCGCTGTTTTCCTCGCGCTAATCCTTGCGCCCCCTGACTCGCCTAATCCGTTAGGCGGTGCGTCGGGCGAACTCGACGATTTGATTTTCTTTGAGCACCTGCCGCACTAGTTCGGCATTAAGTCGGTGCCCGCTACGATGGGCGACAACGTACCCGATCAGGTCGCACCCGGCCAAGGCCAGGTCCCCCAGCAGATCGAGCACCTTGTGCCGCACGCACTCGTCCTCGAACCGGAGCGGATTGTCGATCGGACCTTCATCGCCAAAGACCAGGATGTCCTGGTACGTGACATGGGTTCCCATTCCCTGCGATTTCAGCCACTCGGCCTCTTCCTGCAGGATGAACGTGCGGGCCGGGGCAAGTTGCTCGCGGAAATACTGCTCCGTGAACTTCCCTTCGAGCGTCTCTCGGCCGATTAAGCCGCTGGGACCGAAGTCGAGACGATACTTGAATTTTAGGTTGGGTTTGGCCCGTGGTTGAATTTCGACCCAGCTCTCTTCATTGCCGACGCGGAGCGGTTCGGCGATGACAATGGTGGGGCGCGGTTCGGACTGGGCTTCGGTGCCCGCTTCGGTCAACGCATCGACATACGCCTGGCAGGAACCATCCAATCCGGGCATCTCGGCGGCGGTGACATGCACCTCGCAATTGTCGATCTTTAGCCCAGCAAGGGCCGCGAGGACATGCTCAACCATTTCCACGGTCGCCCCTTGGCAAACGAGATTGGTGCGACGAGGGACCTCGATCCGGTAGTCGACCGTCGCCGGAATCCGGGGCGATCCCTCAAGATCGGACCGCACGAAGACAATTCCGCTGTGGACCGCGGCCGGTCGAAATTCGACCGTGACTTGGTTTCCGCTCCAGTAACCGACTCCCTCAACGGAGGTCGGTCGGGCGATGGTCTGCTGTTGCCGCAACTGAAAATCACGGTTGCTCATGCTTGGCTGCATACTTATTGACATTCCCCGCCGGTGAAAGCGGAGGAAATTCATTGGCGATTTTGACACGGTTTGGGCGAGTCTCAATCGACTGAGACTCGCCTTCCCGTAGGGACCATTTTCTTCTTCCAGACCCAGTTCCGCGTCGATTAGCGACGGACCGGAATCTGATTGCCGGGGGCGGCTGCGTTTTGCGGCACGCCGTTGTTCATCATCCGCAGGATATCGTGGGTGATGTCGATCTGGTTTTCATAGATCACCGACCGGTGAACCCCTTCCATGATCGATTGCGGGCTGCTGGCGTCGATCTCAGCACTGTTGTGCCGCAAGACCAGCACGATGTTGTGCCGCTGAGCGAACACCGAAACCGCTTCACGGATTTGGGTGTAGGTGGTGTAGTACAGTTTAGCTTCCCGTTCCATGATCTCGCGCCGGATGCGATTCACCTTCAAGGTGGCGTCCGATTGGATCCGCGCCAGCTCTTCTTCCTTCATTTTGTAGTCAGGCGAACCTGGCTTGAAGCTTTGCAGCTCTTCCGCCATCTTGCGGAGCTGATCACGGGTTTTGGTCCCTTCGGCCTCAGCCGCTTTGACTTCCGCTTCCAGATCACCCTTCTGCTTGTTGAACAGAGCGTGCTCCTTAAAGACCTGCGGAATATCGATCACGGCGATATTACCGCCGGCCCCTTGGGCCATGACCGGGGTCGAGAAACCTTGGAACGCGGCAACCGTCGCCGCCACGAGCAGCATCGAAAACATTCGCTTCACGTCAGCACTCCTTGCTGGAAAAAGTTTTGGTCCTCTTAACCATCGTCGGTAAGCAAATGCGGGGCCTACCGGCTCTAGTTTTTCGGCCTACCATCCGCCTCCGGGGACTTCGCCGAAATCGAGCGGCATTCTGCCGACATTCCCCCCCGGCGTAAAGTCCAATATTCAAAAATTCCGGTTGTAGCAGTTATCGGGGTGGAGCGAGGGTCACGGTTAGCTCAACCTCCTGGTTTTCACGACGAACTTTGATTTTTATTTTGTCTCCTGCCTTGAACTTTCGCAGGGCAGCGTCGAAGTCGTCCAGGCCGGTCACCTGATTCCCTTCCAGGTCGATGATCACGTCCCCCGACTTCAAACCCGCTTCATCGGCTGGGCTATCAGGCGAAACCCCTTGGATCCCATACCCCTGCCCCACCACGGAAAAGTCCGGGATGCTTCCAAAATAGGGGCGCGAACCACCCCGCCGCTGCGGCTGATTGCTTTGCACGGCGATATATTCCGGTTTTTTCTCTGCCTGATCCAGCTTCCAGAGGAGTTGCTCCGCAAATCCCAAAATCCGCTCCATCCCCTCGTAATTCAGCTTTTCGGCGGTGTCGCTGGGCCGGTGATAGTCGTTGTGCGTGCCAGTAAAGACGGTCAGCACCGGGATTTTCTGGGCGTAAAACGAGGCGTGGTCGCTCGGGCCGAAACCACTGGGGTCTTTGGTCAATTGAAACTCGAATTCCTTGTTGAGCGCGTCGACCCAATCGGCAAAGGGCTCTGCAGTGCCGGTCCCGGTGACGATTAGCTTGTTGTCCGTGAGCCGGCCCACCATATCCATGTTGAACATGGCAAAGGTCCGCTCCAGCGGAATGAGCGGCTGTTTCACGTAGTGGGAACTACCTAGCAAGCCTCGTTCCTCGCCGGTAAACGCGATAAACACCATGTGGTGCTTGAGCTCGTCCTTCCGCTCCGCCAAGCGGGCCGCTAGCTCCAACAAGCTGGCGGTGCCCGAGCCGTTGTCGTCCGCCCCGGGATGCATCTCTTCGGTCCAGGGGGCCAGGCTCCCCTCGCCACCAAACCCGAGGTGATCGTAATGGGCCCCGATCACCAGCACCTCGTTGGTCTTGGCATGGGGGGCCTCCAGGATACCGACGACGTTTTTGATTGTCGCGCTTTCTCGTTCGATCTTCACCTCTCCCTTGGCCTGGACACCTTCCAGTAAGCCGACGACCGGGTCTCCCGTCTCGTCGATTTTTCGTTCGATCTCCTCAACCGTCAGCCCCAAGCCCTTTTTCAAGAGCGGCTCAATCACCTCACGCCGCGCGAAAAAAATTGGCAAATCGGGATGATTACTCTCGCGGCCTGCCCCTTGGAACGGAATGACTTGGTCCGGATCGGTTTCCATCGCCTCGCCATACTCGGCGATTTTTTTGCCCAGGGCGGTCACCTTGCCGCGGTACTCGGTGGTTTGCTCATCGGTCGGCTCTTCCAGGGCCTTGAACTCCTCGCGGAGTTTGGCCAGATCCGCCACGGCCGTTTCCCAGGCACCCAGGGCTTGTTCGTCCTGCTCGTTGAGAGTGGGGGTATCGTTGATGAAGATCACCGCCGCGGCGCGATTGGTCGAGGCGACCGCCACTTTCCGCGTGAAGAACGCATGCTGCGAAGGATGCGGGCCGCCGAACGGGCTATGCGGGTTGCCTTGCTGGGGCTGCTTCCGCAGGACGATGACCACCTTGCCCTCGGTATCGAGATTGTCGTAGTCGTCGTATTCCAAGTCAGGGGCGGAAATCCCATAGCCGGCGAAGACCACCGGAGCGTCGAACTTCCCGGAACCGCCGATCGAAAGAGGCGAAAAATCCTCACCCAGCTTCAACTCCCGAGCTTTCTCGACTCCGCTAAACTCGAGTCTGTTTTGGTCCTCCGGTCCCAATTTCGAAGAGACCTCGATCTCAAACTTCTGAAAGGGACTCCCCTCGAAATTTTCGGTCTTCAGTCCAAATTCTTTGAACCGCTCGGCGATAAAGTCGGCCGCCTTATCGAGCCCAGCGGTCCCCACGCCCCGGCCTTCCAATTCCTCGGAGGCCAAGAAGGAAACCGTTTCGAACAACCGCTCCTGGAGCGGAGTTGTGAGGGTGGGCTTCGTGGCAGTGGCGTCCTCCGCGCGAATCGAGACGATCCAGGCCGAGGGACAGATCGGAGGCAGCGCGAGCAACAGCGACAGCATCCAGGCGGAAATCATTCGGTGGGTCATGCGAGTTTGTGCTCTTGGAATGCTGTGGATTGGGCGAGAGGGTGTTGGAGGAGGTGGAGCCGGCGCGATTGCCACCCGCTTCTCCTCAACTCCTGATTGTTTTCCACCCAATGTCCAGCGTCAACCAAGCGGGTTAAGGTTTTGGCCACCGTCGGGGCATGTGATTGTCAGAGCGATCCCCGCCCCTTTAAAATCGGAAGTGGGAATTTCCAACATCTCCGCGTCAAAATCTCCGCAACATCGGCTCACGAGGGCAAACTTGGCAGTCCTATTTGTAATTCAAGGCGACGATCAAGGCCGGCGATTCGAGTTATCCGACCGCGGGGTAACCCTCGGTCGCGACCAGACCAGCGATATCCATCTCCAGGATACCGAGATTTCACGCCGCCACGCGGAGATCCGTCCCACGCAGTCGGGGTACGAACTGATCGACCTGGGAAGCTCCAACGGGAGCTACGTCAACCAACAACAGGTCAGTCGCTGCGAGCTTAACGCGGGGGACCGAATTCAACTGGGGCATACCTTATTGATCTACACGATCCGCTCGAAAACCGGATCGCAGCCGCCGGTGGACTTCAAGCTGGACGCCTCGGCGCGGGAAGGCTCGCGGATCATTCGCTCGCTGAGCCACGAGGAAGGAAGTCAGATCTTCGTTCCTCGGCACCCCGCGGGAGGTCACGGCTCTTCCGCCCCCTCGGAATCGATTTCGAGCTTAACGACAAGCACCGCCTCGACCAAGGAAAACCTGCAACTGATCTATCACACCGCCTTGGCGATTAGCCGAACGCTCGATATCGATCAACTGCTCGATTACATCCTGGGGCTGATTTTCGACTGGGTCGACGCCGATCGCGCCTGCATCATGCTGCTCGATCCCCACACCAAGACCCCGGAACTAAAGGCCCATCGGTTGCGTGACGACCGTGCCGATCAGGTGGAACCGATCACGATGAGCCGCACCATCCTCGACTATGTCCTGGAACATCGCGAGGGTGTCATCACTAGCGATGCCCGAGACGACCAGCGGTGGGCCGCGGAGGATAGCATCATCAGTTACGGTATCCGCGAGGCGATCTGTGTGCCGATGCAGGGACGCTACGGCATCGTCGGCGCGATCAACATCGACACCTACACCCCACCCCGGCAGCAGGTTGGTGGCAAACATCGCGACCGCTTCACCGAGGAACACCTCAAGTTGATGGTCGCCATCGGGCACCAGGCTGCCTTGGCGGTTGAGGATACCCATTACTATTCCGCGGTGGTTCGCTCGGAACGCTTGGCGGCAATGGGGCAGGCGGTGGCGGCCATTTCACACCATGCCAAGAATATCTTGCAGGGAATTCAGGGTGGTGGGTACATCGTCGACGAGGGGCTCAAGAACGGGCAACTGGAGATCGTCCAGCGGGGCTGGGCCATCGTCAGCCGGAACCAGGAACGGATCGCCAACCTGGTGATGGACATGCTCTCGTTCAGTAAGGAACGAGAACCAGACCGCGCCCCGGCCGATTTGAACGATGTTGCCGCCGACGTCGTCTCGCTGATGCGCGCGAGGGCGGAGGAACTGGGGGTCTCGCTGCGGATCGTCCCCGATTTGGACCAACCCCGCGCGCTGTTCGACGCCGAGGGTTTTCACCGAGCGCTGCTAAACGTGGTGACCAACGCGATCGACGCTTCCGCCGAATGCGAGACCAAGGAGGTGACCGTGATGGTGGGGAGCGAAGCGGACCCACCCCTAATTTATATCCAGGTCCGCGACACCGGACCCGGCGTCCCGCCACACCTCCGCGAACGCGTCTTCTCGGCGTTTGAGTCAACCAAGGGAAACCGAGGAACCGGGCTCGGCCTCCCGGTGACTCGCAAAATCCTGCAGGAACATGGAGGGGATATCACCTTAATGCCCCCCGGTGAAACCGGCTCGACCTTCAAGCTTTGGATTCCGCTGATCGAGGTCCCCGCACCGCTTGAGGAGCCCGCGGGTCCGTTCAACCCGCCCACGTCGATGGGTTAGCGCTTTGACAAAGTCAATAAAAAGGGCGTTCCGTCGGGTGCCATGCCCACGCCCTCCAACGTGGGCATGAGACGTGAGAGTTGATCCTATCTCGTTCGGAAAGTCTGGACGCCATCTAGTGTGCCATTAGACGAAAATTCCAGAGCGAGAGGGTTCCCCATAGCGGCTTGTCTGGTGCGTGAGAACTACCAAGATGGTCGGTAAATTTAAGATTCGCGGTCGGCCTTTTCGCTGGTTACTCATCGAGTTACCGGTGGAAAATTTACCGGCCAAAACATGCCCACGTTGGAGGGCGTGGGCATGGCACCCAGAAAACACTGCAACGCGTAAACTCTGATTGGTTGGACGTTTAGAGGCAAACCGAACCCGCCAAATGCCCACGGTCTTGGCGACCGTGGCTACGTAAAAAAAATCGACCATCCCTACGCCAAATACCCGGCTGGTTTGCCGACGAATGGGTTGTGCTCGATTTCTTCGCCGATCGTCGTCGGCGGGCCATGGCCGGGGAGTACGATCGATTCGCGAGGGAGGGTGAACAGCTTTTCGTCGATCGATTTTTTAAGATGCGTGAAATTTCCATCCGGGAAATCGCTGCGACCGACGCTCCGCTGGAACAAAACATCACCCCCCAAAACGTAGGTGTCGCTTCCCTCGCGAATAATGAAGATCACATGCCCGGCGGAGTGCCCCGGGGTTTCGCGGACCTCGAATTCGATCCCGGCCGCCTCATACGTTTCCCCTTCGCGGACCTGTACATCCTCCGGCGGACTGACCAGCGAAACGCCAAAGGGGGCACTCAGGTTCGTCTCCGGATTGGTTAATTTTTCCGCGTCTTGCCAGCCAATTACCAGCGGACAATCGGGCCAACGCTCTTTAAGGGAGCCGTTTCCGGCGATGTGATCGCTATGGCCATGGGTGTTGAGGATCGCCTCCGGGACCAGATTTTGGTCCTCCAAGGCCTCCAAAATCTTGTCCGGTTCCAAACCGGGGTCGACCACGACACACCGCGTATCCCCTTCGCGATACACGATATAGGTGTTCTCGTCGAATGGCATACTGACGATTCTAAGGAACGAGATTCGGGGCATTTCGTTAAATCGCACTCCACTTCCAGGCGAACATCCGTTAAAGTACACGCGTACTATACCGCGATTAGGTAAAGTTTGCGAACGAGCGAAGTGGTGAGGGGTTGGGTGTTTGGCTTCATTGTCGCGCTGTTCCGATCGCGATAAATAGCATAAATCAGCCGATTTTATCCGCCCAATGGCGATTACCCGCACATCCTCGCTCGCACGGATGCGAGTCCGCAAAAGCGCTAATAAATTACGGAGAGTCTGAAGCTATGTCTCATTCCAAAATGACCCGTCGCAGTTTGCTCTTGGGGATTCCCGCGGTCGCCTGCGGGATCTCGCAACTCGCCTCCGGCCAGGAACCCCGCGGTAACTTCCGTGAGCCGGTCTACCGCGTCTCCAACAAAAGCGATAACCGTCGCGACAACCAAGTCGTCGCGGGGGAACACCCGCTCGCGCCGGCCCTCCGCGTCGCCGAAACGGGGCTCAAGCGGATTGAGGACAATATCCAGGACTACCAGTGTACCCTGGTCAAGCGCGAGCGGATCGGCGGAAAACTACTGGACCATGAGTTCATGGACGCCAAAATCCGCCACAATCCGTTCAGCGTCTACTTGTCCTTCAAAAACCCGGCGAGCGTTCGAGGACGGGAAGTGCTGTACGTCGAGGGGCAAAACAACAACAATCTCATGGCCCACGAAGGTGGGGCCCTGCTGAAGCTGGTAACCGTTAACCTCAACCCGACCAGTTCCTTGGCGATGCGCAATCAGCGCTATCCGATCACCGACATCGGGGTCAAAAACCTGGTTCAGCGGTTGATCGAAGTCGCCAAAGAGGACATGCAGTTTGGCGAATGCGAGGTGAAGTTCACCAACGGGGCGAAGATCAACGGTCGGGTCTGCACCTTGATCGAAGTGGTCCATCCGGTTCCGCGGTCGAACTTTCGCTTCCATAAGGCCCACATCTTCATCGACGACCAGTTGCAGGTCCCGGTGCGGTTCGCCTCGTGGGATTGGCCCGCTCAAAACGGGGGCGAAGCTCCGCTGTTGGAAGAGTACACCTACCTCGACATGAAGGTGAACAACGGCTTCACCGACGCCGACTTCGATTCGAACAACCCGAACTATAAGTTTTAGACCGCTTGTGGCGGTCCTTAAATCAAGGAAAAATCCCAGTCTTAAGTGCTGGGATTTTTTCATGCGCCAGCACAATCGACCACCGGGAGATTCGGCATGCGGGATATCATCGTCGCGGCGACCCAGTTTCAGCACATTGCGGGAGACAAGGAGGCGAATCTCGCCATCATCGAGCGGATGGCCACAACCGCCGCCGCGCGAGGCGTGGAGATCCTCGCCTTCCCGGAATGCTGCGTCACCGGTTACTGGCACCTCCGCAACCTGGACAAACCGGACCTCGCCGCCTTGGCGGAAGCCGTACCCGCAGGGCCGACCTGCCAGCGACTGTTGGCCCTCTCGGCCGAACTGCAAATGACGATCGGTGCCGGGATGCTCGAAGCGGGGGAGGATGGCCGGCTCTTCAACAACTACTTTGTCGCGATGTCGGATGGGACCTGGGCCAATCACCGCAAGCTGCACTGCTTTGTCCATCCGGAGTTGGCCTCCGGGGATCAGTACACGGTGTTCGACACGCCGCACGGCTGCAAGGTCGGAGTGCTGATTTGCTACGACAACAACCTGGTCGAAAACACGCGCTGCACCGCCTTGGCCGGGGCGGAGATTTTGCTCGCGCCTCATCAAACCGGAGGCTGCGACTCCCGCAGTCCCCACGCGATGGGGAAGATTCCGCTAGAACTGTGGGAACGCAGAGATGAAGACCCCGAATCGCTCTATCAAGCCTTCCGCGGAGACAAGGGACGCGGTTGGCTGATGCGGTGGTTGCCGGCCAGGGCCCACGATAACGGGATGTTTTTGGTATTCAGCAACGGAGTGGGTGCCGACGACGATGAGGTCCGAACCGGCAACGCGATGGTGCTGGATCCCTATGGGCGGATCATCGCCGAGAGCGTCAACATCGAAGACGATATGGTGCTCGCGAAGCTGGATGCCTCCCTCCGCGACCGAGCGACCGGAGTCCGCTGGCTCAAAGCTCGCCGTCCCGAGTTGTACGGGCCCCTGATCGAGCGGCTAGGAAACGAACTCGACCCGCACGCGGCTCGGTTTACGTAGGTGTTGCCAAGCCGCGTAGTGGTCCATCGAATCAGAATGTACGAGTGACTGGGTGCCATGCCCACGCCCTCCAACGGGGGCATGTTTGGGCGGGCCCGTTTTCCACTGGTAACGCCGTCTGATGGAACGCGAAATGGCGTCCTGACCGTCCGGAAAACGCAAGATCATCTCGCACTTCTCATGCCCACGTTGGAGGGCGTGGGCATGGCACCCGATGGCCTATCCGGTGAGTGCGACCCGTTCTGCCACGCGTAGTTTCGCGGAGCGGCTGCGGGGGTTCTCGGCCAATTCCACCTCGCCGGCGATCACCGGCCGCCGGGTGACCACTTTCAAAAGCGGATGCTCGCGGAAGGCGTTCTTTACGGGGCGATCTTCCAAGGAATGGAAGCTGATGATGGCCAGCCGTCCGCCCGGTTTGAGCAGCCCCGGCAGTTCGGCCAAGGCCCTTTCCAGTGAGGAAAGTTCCCGGTTCACCGCGATCCGCAGGGCCTGGAACGTTCGCGTTGCCGGATGGATTCGACCTTTGCCCCGGCCGGCGACCGATGGATAGCAGCCTCGGACGATTTCGGCCAGTTCTCTAGAGGTTTGGATGCCGCGGTCCTTCCGGGCCTCGCAAATCCGGCGGGCGATCCGCCGGCTGAGCCGTTCCTCTCCGTTCTGGTAAATCAGGTCGGCCAGTTCCTTCTCCGGCAGATGGTTTACCAAGTCGGCCGCCGTTTTGCGGTCGGTCGGGTCGAATCGCAGGTCCAAGGGACCGTCGCTATCGAAGCTGAAGCCTCGCTCACGATCGGCCAGTTGATCGCTCGAAAGCCCCAGATCGAGCAGCACGCCGTCGACCACGTCGATCTGGAGCGCGGCTAGAATCTTGGGAATCTCAACGAAGTTGGCCTGCACCAGCTTGATCGGCAAGCCTTGGTGGGTCTCCTCGGCCCGCGCGATCGCAACCGGGTCGCGGTCGATGGAAATCACCAGGCCATCCGGCCCGACCCGCTCGGCCAACATCCGGGTATGCCCACCACCGCCGAGAGTCCCATCCACGAAGATCTTGCCCGGCTGGGGAAGGAGTGACTCCACCACCTCGACCGGCAAGACGGGTACGTGAACGGTGGGAACAACCATGATGGATCGTACCTACGGGGAAAAACAGGCGGCGCGACTTCGCGTGATAGCAACTCCGTTAGCTTAGCGAATATCGGCGAAATTGGCAGGCCTGACGAGTTGGGAGAGCGCATAAAAAATCCGTCGCGGACACATCCATGCATCCCATTGCGACGGATTTGTGAAGTTGCCGCTGCACGAGCAACTTCACGGCTCGCCTCTCGAAAATCAATCTTTGATAATCGGCGGAAGTTGCGAAGTGCCTTAGACTTGCATCCAGGAACCAAGAGCTTGCCGCAGCGACGAACGGACGGACGTACGGTGTGGTGAGCAAATTACTCAGAGGAAATCTGCGAGGTGCTTAACCTCGCTGACTCACTCTCTGCATGAGGATATCCGGGTGGAGTTTTTCGTCAACGCGCATTTTTGAGCCAAGTGATGCTAGCAATGGCCAGCTAGCGTCCTTAAGGCTTTACGATGAAAACGATTGAAACGGTTTCATAAATTAGAAGGTTTTTTTAAACCGTTCTGAGACCTTAAAGTCCGCGCCAGCACTGCTAGCGGGCGGTTTCCGCCAGAAGTCGGGCGTATTGGTCGAGCATCGCCGACAGCGAGAACCGCTCCCCTACACGCGTCCGATTCTCGGCCCCCAAGGCCGCTCCTAACGCGCGATCGGCCAGGATCTCAAGCAGCGTGACAACAAACCGCGCTGAGTCCTCAGAGGGGGCCGTCTGGCCCGTGTCGCGTCCCAGCAATTCGTTTATCCCCTCCACTTCCGTCGCCACGACCGGCAATCCGGCCGCCATCGCCTCGAGTAACGCGTTGGGCATTCCTTCCCAGCGAGAGGGAAGCAAAAACAGATCGGCTCGGGCCAAGCACTGGGCCACATCGTTGCGCTGCCCAAGCAAGCGGATGTTGTCTTGCAGGCCCAGTTCCAAAATCCTGGCTTCCAGCTCTGCCCGCTGCGGCCCCTCACCCAAAATTTCCCACACCGCGCCGGGGTACTCCTGGAAAATCCGCGGAGCCGCCTCCAGCAGCCAATCGAACCCCTTTTGAGGATGGAGCCGCCCGACGGAGATCAACCGCGGCGGCCCGGCTGGCTCGGTTGTCACCCCTGGCTCGCTGGGAAGTTCAATCCCGTTGGGAATCACTCGCAAATGAGCCGCATCAATCCCGAGGGTAACCTCGGCGAAGTCGCGGACCCCTTGGCTCACGCACACCACCTGAGCCGCTTGCCGCCCCACGAAACCTTGCAGCCAACGCCGCGTTCTCCCCTGCTCCACCACCCGCAGGCCTTGGATATGCGGCAGCTTGAGCCGGCGGTTGGCCCGGTGGGCGATGACATTAGCGTGAAACAGAAAGCTCATCAGCACCGCTGGCCGCTGTTGCTTGAGTCCCCGCCCAAGATTCGCGATCGCCGTCGCGAAGGACCAGCGGGAGTCGCAACCCAGGAAGTGGAGCGGAATCCCCGCTTGTTCTAGCTCCATCACGAGCGCGTCCTTACCGGGCACTGGGCGACTCGCCAAGGAGTACAGCTCCACCGCGAATTGCGCGGGGGAAAGTCCCATCGCGATCTGGGCCAGGCAGCGTTCCGCCCCACCCACTTCCAGCTCGGTGATGATCAGGGCGACGCGGATGGGTGATGGCATGGACATACAGGCGGTTTAGCTATTCGACCGGGGTGTCTGATCAACCGAGGTAAAAGGGGCCACCCCTGGGCGGATTCCAGGTGATTTCTCTATACTCGACACGTTGCATCCTAGTTCAGCACGTAACCCGGCGAGCGATCCCTCGCCCGATTTTAGCGATTTCATGACCCACATCGACCAGTACGACTACCATCTTCCGCCGGAACTGATTGCTCAGCAGCCGCTGGAGAAACGGGCCGACGCGCGGCTGATGGTGATCGACCGGGCCACAGCCGAGATCGACCATCGGTACATCCGCGATTTGCCGGAGATCCTCAAGCCCAACGATTGCCTGGTCCTCAACGACACCAAAGTGGTCCCGGCCCGACTGGTCGGCAAGCGGGCCTCGACCGGTGGCCGCTGGCAAGGGCTGTATGTGGAGTCCGATACCTCCGGCAACTGGTTAATCCTGGGCAAGACTCGGGGGAAAATCGAACCGGGCGAGGTGGTCATCCTGGAAAACCGGGAATCGCGTGAAGATATCCACCTCCGCCTGCTCGCCAAACTGGGTGGCGGCATGTGGGCCGCCCAACCGGAATCGACCGAGGATACGTTCGACATTCTCGAACGAGTCGGCCGGGTTCCCTTGCCCCATTACATCCGCGATGGAGAGATGTTGCCGGAGGATTGGCAGCAGTATCAAACGGTGTTCGCGAGGCAGGCGGGAGCGGTCGCCGCGCCGACCGCGGGGCTGCATTTCACGCAGGAAATGCTGGCCAAGCTGGAAGCGGCCGGCATCGATCGGCAGTTTATCACGCTGCATGTCGGCTTGGGGACCTTTCGCCCGGTGGGTGTCGAGCAGATCGAAGAGCACCAAATGCACCACGAGTGGGGCGAGATTCGCCAAGCGATTTGTGATCGTCTGATGGAGGTGCGAGAAGAGGGTGGCCGGATCGTCGCCATCGGAACCACTGCCACTCGAGTGCTGGAAACGGCCTCGGCCGAGAATGGCGAGCTCCGCCCCTGGCGCGGCAAGACCGACCTGTTCATCCGCCCCCCGTACCAATTCCACGCGGTCGACGCCCTGCTGACCAATTTTCATCTACCCAAGTCGACGCTGCTCATCCTGGTCCGGACCTTCGGCGGGGACGAGCTCTTGAAACGGGCCTACGAGGAAGCGATTCAGGAATCGTACCGATTCTACAGCTACGGCGACGCGATGCTGATCGTTTAGTTGGACCACGTGAGGATCACCACGAACCACCCTTCGCGGCCTTTTGCCGCAACCAAAATCAGAAGAGTCAGGGTGCCATGCCCATGCCCGCAAGCGACGGCATGTGAGGGCGGATAAATTCTCCATCCGTGACTCGCGTTTCCCAAAATCCAAGGCGACCCCGCCGATAACAAGAAAAGAAATTTAGCCGCGGATTAACGCAGATTGAACGCGGATAAGCCCACGTACAAAGACATACTGGCATCCTGGTTTTGCTCGAATTTTAAGAAAGAATTTCTCTCGCAAAGCCGCAAAGACGCAAAGGGGAGAGTCGCTCGAGGGTGGTAGTTTTTTTGGTCAAACCAGCGCCGAGAAGCGACGAAAAACATCAAGACCTGGGCGATTAAACCCCTCAGCGCTCTCTGCGGCTCTGCGTTTCTATCCTTCTCGGTAGTAAATGCCGGATAGACTGCGACACAATGAAACCCCAAACCATTCAGCCACCCCCCTCCGAAGAAATTCGGGCACTCGAAAATGCTAGCATCAACCGGTAGACTAGAGGTTCGTCCAGTTTGAAAGTACCGGTTGGAGAGATATCTCGCACTTCACACTTTCGGACAAGCCGCCAGTGCCACCCGTTAACTCTGGTGATCCCCAACTCTCAACTGAATCTCCCCCGTTCCCTTCAGGAAGGAATCCGCATGAGTGTCTCGACCGGCGAACATGTTTTGGTTATCCCCACCGCTACGTTTCACGAGGCGGGGCTGTTTCAAGGGTTTTCCGATCAGGTTTCTCATTACGTTCCGAAGCTATTTGCGGTCGAACAACTGAGCTACAAGCCGCGCGACGTGATGGAGCGCTCGCCGGAGTTCAAGCAGTTGATTCCGTATGTGATTTTCGAGCACACTGATAAGAGCGGAAACCGGACGGTGTTTCAGTACACGCGGGGCTCCGGCCAAGGTGAAACCCGCCTGCACAGTAAGCGGAGTGTCGGGGTGGGTGGGCATGTCTCGGCCGAGGATGGGCACTTTACCGGCGAGGGCAACCCGTTTGAGCAAGGGATGCGGCGGGAACTGGAGGAAGAGGTCGCGATCGACACCGAATATGAACTCCAGTGCGTCGGCCTGATCAACGACGACAGCAACGAAGTGGGCCAGGTCCATCTGGGTGTGGTACACCTCTGCAAAGTGCAGTCTCCCAAGGTCACGCCGCGGGAAATCGATATCGCCCGCGCCGGTTTTCAGCCGGTTGAGCAACTGCTCAAAGAACTGGACCAGTTCGAGACCTGGTCTAGTATTTGCCTGGAGGCGATTTACCGCTAGGAGAAAGCGCCGACCTTTGGCACAAGATGGAAAATTCCGTCGTCTATCTCGATCACCACGCCACCACCCCGGTCGATCCGCGGGTGCTGGAGGTGATGCTGCCCTACTTCACCCAGGTTTACGGCAACCCGGCGAGTATCGGCCACCTGCCGGGTGAAGCGGCCAAGGAAGCGGTGGAACAGGCCCAGGCGGAAATCGCCGGATGCTTGGGGGCCCAGGCTCGGGAAATCGTCTTCACCAGCGGCGCGACCGAGAGCAACAACCTGGCGATTTTCGGTGTATTGCGGCGGCGCAAGCGCCGCGGAGATCACGTGATTTCCGTCACGATCGAGCACCGCGCGGTGCTCGATCCGCTGGAAAGCGTGCAGCACCAAGGTTTCGAGGTTACCCTGCTCCAGCCTCAGCCCCATGGTCATGCGGAAACCGGGCGACTCGATCCACAGCAAATCTCCACCGCGATTCGTGACGACACCGCCTTGGTCAGCGTAATGCTGGCCAACAACGAGATCGGGGCGATCCAAGACATCGCCGCGATCGGCGAAATCTGCCGCGAGCGGAGTGTCCCGTTTCACTGCGACGCGACCCAGGGTGTGGGCAAGGTGGTGGTCGATGTCGAGGCGATGCAGGTCGACCTGATGAGCTTCACCGCCCACAAAATGTACGGCCCCAAGGGCATCGGGGCCCTGTACGTCCGTGGTTCCGCCCCCAGAGTCCGGCTTGATCCGCAGATTTTAGGGGGAGGCCAACAGCGAGGGCTCCGCAGCGGCACGTTAAATGTCCCAGGCATCATCGGCTTGGCGGCCGCGCTGCGGATTTCGCTGGCCGAGCGGGAAGAGGAGACCGAGCGGTTGATTGGCTTGCGGAGCCGACTATTTGATGGCCTGAGGGCGGAGTTGCCGGAGTTGGTGCTCAATGGGCCGACGCTTGATCGGCCGACGCTGCGTCTGGCGGGGAATCTGAATGTCGCCATACCGGGAGTCGATGGCGAGGCGCTGATGATGAATGTCCGGCAAATCGCCGTATCTTCGGGCTCCGCCTGCACTTCGGCCAACCCCGAGCCGAGCCACGTGCTCCGGGCCCTGGGGCTCTCGGACGACCTGACCCGGAGTAGCCTCAGGTTTGGCCTCGGGCGGTTCAATACGTCCGCAGAGATCGATTTCGCGGTAGAAGTGGTATCGAAGGCGGTACACAAACTTCGTAAACTGGTGTAACCTGAGCGGTACGAATCGCATCACAATGGGTAGAAAAGCGGGCGAATGAGAGGGGAAAACCGAAAAAACCCTTCCCTTTTCTCGTCTGGTCCTATAATTTAGACATAACACTCTGCGAAAATTTACACACGAGGAGTCATTCGACTATGGCAGTCTTGCTGAGCGAAAAAGCCGCCGACGAAGTCAAGCGAATTTTGGTTGACCAAAAACATGAAGGCAGCACCATGCTGCGGATCGGCATCTCGGCCGGCGGATGTAGCGGATTCTCCTACAGCCTGACCCTAACGCAAGATATCGACGACGAAAAAGACAACGTCTACGATTACCACGGCGTGCAGGTGGTGGTCGATAAGAAGAGCGCGTTGTACCTGGATGGGACCACCGTCGATTTCCACGAAGGGATTGATCGCCGCGGGTTCGCCTTCAACAACCCCCACGCGGTGAAAAGCTGCGGCTGTGGCCAGTCGTTCCAGGCGTAAGCGGTCTGAAAAATCGCCCGATCAAAAAATGACACGCCCCATCGAAACGGTGGAGGCGTGTCTTTTTGTGCGCCTCTTACGTAGACGTCGAACGTGCGAGTGGCGTCACCTCTTAGGTAGCTAGTGTCCGTCCGGAAATTCGGATCTCTCGTAAATTGTCGCATAAAAT
>JBBDIM010000094.1:0-4543 GCA_040880405.1 Pirellulaceae bacterium
GGTCCACAAGATACAGCGCTCACAGGGCCAAAAACGGGCCGGACACCACAACCGGTACGACCCCCGAATGGGCCAACCACCTGGCCGAGGGGCGGCCAAGAAAAAACCAGAAGAGGGGTAAAAGATTCTCAATGGGGCAGCCCGGCAGGGGGAGCAAGATTGCTCAAGAGGCGGTGCTAGTTCGCACTGCGGAGGGCTTCGATCGGGTCGAGATTGGCGGCCCGTTGGGCCGGGTAGAGGCCAAAGATCACTCCGACGGCGACCGAGATACCAAAGGCGATCGGGATCGATTCCGGCACGATTTGGGGGCTGATATCGCTGAGCGATTCGGGCAGGGTCGCCAGCACTTCCGGATCGTACCAATTGGCGAACCAGCGAGCGGCCTCAACCGCCGGGATGCAAAGCAGCCCGCCGAGAATCCCGGTCACCCCACCCACGACCGACAGGACAATCGTCTCGACTAGGAACTGGCGGACGATGTCGCGGCGTTTGGCGCCCAGGGCCCGGCGGATGCCGATCTCGCGGGTTCGCTCGGTCACGGTGGCCAGCATAATGTTCATGATGCCGATCCCACCGACGATTAGGGAGATGGCGGCGATCAGGCCCATAAAGACCATGAACATCAGCTTGGTTTGCCGAGCTTGTTCCAGCAGTTCCGCCGGGACAACGATCGAAATATCCTTCATCCGGTCGTGATGGATCAGGCTTTCGCGGACCAAGTCGGCTGTCGGCATGACTTGGTCGACCGAGTCGACGCGGAGGGTGACTTGGTTCAGTTCGACCAGTTCTCGTTGGAAGCTACCGCTTTCACGGGTGGTGATAATATCGCCTAAACGTTGCCACAACGTATCGATCGGGATGTAGATATCCTTGTTGAACTCCTGCCCGGACAGGCTCCCGCCGACGGCGGCGGTGGCGGCTCGGGGACGGACCACGCCGACGACTGAGTAGATGTCCTCGTCGATGGAGACGGTTTGCCCCAGGGGGTCCTCAAACCCGAACAGGGACTCGGCGACATCAGCGGCCAGCACGCAGACGTTATCCCGTTTCTTCTGATGCTCGTCGTTGATGAAGATGCCGGACTGCATCGAGAGAACGTTGACCTCGGCGTATTCGCCGGTACAGCCCACCAAGCGACCGGTCAGATTGTTGGGACCGTTGGTGAACTGCCGCCGGACCTCGCGGATCGGGATCGAGGAGCGGAGAGTGGGGATCGTTTCGGTTAGCAATTGCCAATCGGCTCGGGTGAGGCCGTATTCACTGATTCGGCTTTCCCCGAGGACCTCGGCGGGCGGTTTGACGCTGCGGACGATGATGTTTTCGGCACCGAGGCTTTGGATTTGCTCCTGGGCTTTGTTGCTGATCCCCTCACCGATCGCCAACAGCCAAATAACACTAGCCACGCCGATGAAGATACCCAAGACCGTCAGCAGCGACCGCATCGGATGCAGCAGCAGACTTTTGACGCCGAGTTTCCAGGTACGTAAAAAAAACATGGGGCGTGCTGCCTAAATCCCCAGAGCTGAGGTATCGAAGTAGTTTTCGCTCAGGGTGCTCTTCCGGTTTTCGACTTGCCGGTCCTCCTTGATTTGACCATCCATCAGTCGGATGATCCGTTTAGCGTGCTTGGCCACCTCATCCTCGTGGGTCACAATGATAATCGTCCGACCGCCGTTGTTGAGTTTTTCGAACAGTTGCAGGATTTCGTCGGTGGTTTTGGAGTCGAGGTTACCGGTCGGTTCGTCCGCCAACAGGTAGTCCGGGTCGTTGATCAAGCTGCGGGCCACTGCCACACGCTGCTGCTGTCCGCCGGAAAGTTCCGTGGGACGGTGCCCTAAGCGGCCATCCAGTCCGACCATCAAGGCCAGTTCCCGGCAGCGGGCTTTGTCCTGGGCGGTAACGGCCCCGCGGTAGTACAGCGGAACCTCGATGTTCTCCAGCACGGTCAGTTGCTGGATCAGGTTGTAAGCTTGAAAGACGAACCCGATCCGCTCTGCGCGGAGTTGCGAGAGCTGGTCGTCGTCTAAGGTTCGCGTATCGTGGCCAGCGAGGACGACTTGGCCGGAGCTAGGGCGGTCGAGACAGCCCAACATGTTGAGCAAAGTGCTTTTGCCCGAACCGGAAGTGCCCATGATGGCCACATAATCCCCTTCGGGAACATCGAAATCGATACCTCGCAGAGCATGAACCGTTTCGCCCTTTAAGTGATAGATCTTTTTCAGATCGTGCACTCGGGTCGCATAATTCACTGACCGCCTCCGGAAACCTGAGGCGAAGAGACTCCCTCGGCGGAAGTGAACTGCGTGGATCGTTCCAGTTCCGACAAGAGGGGGCCTGCCTGTTTCAATTCAGCCAGGCTGATCGATCCGTTGCCATCGACGTCGAACTTAGAGAATTGATCGTCGGCGATGATGCCCAGCTCATCGGCGGATAGCACTCCATCGCTGTTGAGATCGAAGCCACGGATGATTTGTTTGGCCACCGAGCTGTTCCGCTCGTTACGGGTATCCGCCTCTACCTTCCGTCGCCGATTATGTTCGTTGCTCACCTCGTTGAGTCGCTCGAACTTCGCAACCATCTCTTCCGCTTCCTGGTCGAACTTCGGCAAGTCCACCTTATCGAGCAAGGCACGAGGGTTCATCGCGACCTGATCGTTGGGCGAAAGGCCATCGGCGACCACGACGAATCGGGCATTATTCGAGCCCACGGTAACCGGTCGGGGCTGTATACCTTCCGGTGTGTTTACAAAGCAAAAGTAAGAGCCGGCGTGCTCATGGACAGCCTGCACGGGCACCTGCACCACCGATTCCATCCGCTCGACATGAATCGCCAGTTCAGCGGTTAGACCAGGCCGAATGGTGGGTGGCGGATTATGGACCTCGACCGTCGTGGCATATTTCTTGACACTCGAACCCCAGCGGCTGATCGGCTCCGGGTACTCGTTCACTTTGGTGACGGCTCCGGTGAGCACCATGTCATCGAAGGCGTCGAGGCGAATGGTCACCGGCATCCCCACGTCTACCAGCGAGACCTTGGACTCGTTGATTTCGCAAACGATCTGCATTTTGTTGTAATCGGGCAATCGGATGATCACCTGCCGTTCTCGAACGGCTGTCCCGAGCTCGACAATGAATTCGCTGGCATCACGGCTTCCCAGATCGTTGGCGTACACCACTTGGCCGCTTTGCGGGGCCCGGATGGTGCATTTCTCGATCTGCTCCGTGAAAAACCGGAGCATCTTTTGCTTCTGCGAGAGCCGCTCGCGGGAAGATTCAAGTTCCGCCTCCGCCACTTTCATCGCACTTTCAAGTTCCTTGAGCGTACGTTCCCGCGTGTAATCCTCCAAAACCTTTAACTGAGTCTGGGCCCGCTCTAGCTCCAGTTGAGCCTTATCGACCGCGAAACGGTCGCCTTCCAATTGTAGCGAAGTGACATACCCCTTCGCCGCTAAGCGTGAACTATAGGCGAAGTACTCTCGGGCCCGGCGGAGGGTCTCTTCCGCCAAGGTAATCTCCGCCTGAAAGGCCTGCTGCTGCTGATCGAACAGGCCATCCTCATACTCCTTGATCCCAATTTTCGCAGCCTCAAGCTGGTTTTCCGCTTTAGAAAAGGCGGCGATCGACTGGGTAACGTCCATCTGTTGGAGCTTTTCTTCCTCTTCCATCGCCGAAGAATTCAGCCTTACCAACAGATCCCCTTCCTGCACGATGGTCCCTTCATCGACCACCCAGAGGATCTCGAAGCTATTGAAAGAGCGGTAGCCCTGCACCTCGGAACGGATCTCGACATTCTGCCCACTCTCGATTTCGCCTCGTTCCACCACGTCGTGGATAAACGGTCCTGAGGCGACCGTATGGAATACCACGTCCGCCGTGGGATCCGCCTTGGCACCGGTGCCGAAGTACCAGTATCCGGCAGCTCCGGCCAGAGCGAGCAGAACGAGGATGACTCGGCCAATCATGCCCTGGCGATCGCCTTGCAATCGACGGATTTGCAGGCTCCGTCGGCGTTGAGGAGAAGCGGACGGTCCAGGGTCGATCCATGGAGTCACGGTTCCTAACTGACTTGTTGAAGCGCGGTCAGTCATCGAATTGTTTCTCGTGCGTTAAGCGTGAACAAAGGGGGGCAATGTTCACGCGTGAGGTGGGTTTCCAAGGCGGGCAGGTAGGAGTTTCCCCGGTGCCTATCCGGTGGGGCAACCGAGACCCCGTGCATGAATGTAACGCGCACAGGCTGAGTTACGATCCGAATACCGATAGTAACGGGGCTGTCATTGTACAGAATTTTAGGCAGGGTGCCACGTCTTTTTTCGGTCGTAATTGAGTCCCACCATCAGCCGACCAGGCTCAAACCACGCCGGTTCCGGCCTCGCTCCGCCCCTCCTGATGGTTGTCACCATGAGAGGGCCGACCGCTACCGAGGCTCCGATTGCAATCCTTAACTCCCCCTCTCGGGTTGGCCGATTGAGATCCTTTTACCCCTCTTCTGGTTTTTTCTTGGCCGCCCCTCGGCCAGGTGGCTGGCCCAATCGGGGGTCGTACCG
>JBBDIM010000095.1:0-29136 GCA_040880405.1 Pirellulaceae bacterium
GTTTTAGCCGCGGCCCCCGTAATTGACCTTATCCCCGTTCACTCGGGATGCATGCGATAGGGTCCTCCACCTTGGGTTGGCGAGTAAATCCGCCCCTGAAAATGGCACGTTTAAAAGGGGATAAGTTCAAATACAGGGGCCGCGGACTCGGGGCAGACCGCCGCTTACTTTGTAATTGAACTCATCCCCTTTTTCGGGTGAACTGCCAACCCGCTTCGCAGCAGGGGCCAGCCCAACCTGCGGGGCTTCTCTCGAACTCTGCGAACCTTGCGACCCAAGCGCACGTAGCCATGGTGCAATGGGGGACCATCTCCCCCGTTAAATCTTCATTTTCCGCTTTGGATGTAAGGATTCGCCTTGATTGATCTGGGCGGTTCTTGTATTTCATGCCCCTCCGAGACGGTCTCCTGACCGGTCGAGGGAGTCGCGCGGCAAGGATGTCGCCACTTTAAGCCATTTCAAGGAAGACCCGATGAAACACGCTGCCCCGCGGCAACGCGTTCGAAAAATCCGCCTCTTGATGTCGGTGCCTCTCATCCTCGCCACGTGGGGATGTTTGCTTCCGGTCGGGATTTCGGCCCAGGATTTCGGTGGGCCCCAGTTGGGTTCGCCCGGGATGAATCGGCCCGGAACTGGGCCATACGGCGGAGCACCTAGCGGGAACTACCCGCCGCCGCAATCCGCGCCGGAACAAATCCCACCACGCAGTACTCCTCCTGGCGAAGCCCCCCGACAAACCTTACCGCAACCTGGGCTGATGCCCGCCGGAGCGACGCGCCCGCCGATCGCCGGCATTCGGATTAGCGGTAACAATACCGTTTCCGAGAACCGCGTTCGCTCGATGATCAAATCACGCGAAGGACGCGAGTTCGACCCGGAGTTGATTCAGTCTGATGTCCGCCGCCTCGCCTCTTCCGGCATGTTTCGGGATGTCCAGATTTTGACCGACACCTCGGAGCAAGGGGTGTTCGTCACCTTCCAGGTACAGGAACGGCCCACCATCGGTTACATCAAGTTTCTGGGCAACCAGTCGAACCGCCAGTCTTCGCTGCTGAAAAAATCGGGCCTGAGTGTCGGTGCCCCGATGAACAAGTTTCAGGTTGAAGAAGCGCGCGTCAAGCTGGAAGACTACTTCCGCAATCGCGGCCACGGCTTGGCGAGCGTCAAAGTGGTCGAGGGGCTCAAACCGGACGATCCTGGCGTGGTGTTCATGATTCATGAAGGACCGCTGGCTCGGGTCAGTTCCACAACCTTCGTGGGAAATACGATCGCCTCGGAAGCCCGCTTGAAGACCCAAATCAAAACCAAGCCCGGTATTTTCTGGATCTTGTGGGGGAAGTTCGATCGGTCCCAGTTGGAACAAGACCTGGAGTCGATCACTTCGTACTATCGCAGCCTGGGATACTTCCAGGCGCGGGTGAACCGGATCCTCGACTTCGACGAAGAGGGGAAATGGGTTGATGTCCAGTTCATCGTCGACGAAGGCCCGAGGTACATGGTGCGGAATGTCTCCTTCGTCGGCCAGACGAGGCTCACCGCGGAACAGCTTGCCACGCAGGTAAAGCTGGAATCGGGACAATATTTCGACCAGAAGAAAATGAACGCGGATGTCTCGACAATCTCGGACGTGTACGGCTCGCAAGGCTATATCCATGCCGATGTCGACGCGCAACTCCGGTTTCTGGAAAAGCCGGGCGAGCTCGATCTGGTGTACGACATCGCCGAGGGAAGCCAATACCGAGTCGGGGAAATTCATGTCCAGATTGAGGGCGATAACCCCCACACCAAACATGCCGTGGTGATGAATCGGTTGGGATTTCAACCGGGCGAGATTATCGACATTCGCAAGATCCGGGACAGTGAGCGACGGCTAAAGTACTCGCAGTTGTTCATGAACGAACCGCATCGGGGTATCTCTCCTACCATCACTGTCAAACCGCCTGAGTTGGAAGAGATGGAGCAGTTCGCCGAGGGGCGGTCGGGGACCATGCGTGGACAAAGTCCCACGCCGTCCGCTTACCAGGCGACACCACCACGGTTTCAGCCCGCGTATCCCTCGCAGCGACCGCCGGAGTATCAGCCCCCGGGGTATTCGGCGGATTCACCGCCAGCTTATCGTTCTGAGTCGCCACCGGAGTACCAGCCGATGTCGACCCCCGCACCCTGGAACAACTAGCAAGAGACCTGCCGTCCCGGTACCTGTGAAAGGTTCACTCGGGAGGAGAAGGATTTTTCGGTGAATAGATCCGGACAGACACACATCCAGTCGACTTTGTGGATCGCCGGCCTGTTGGGCTGGTCGAGCCTGATCGGCTGCGTGGGCGGACCAGGGGCACACCCTGGCCAGTTTACCGAACGCTCGGTACCGCAGAGCCGACCCTCCGCCAGCTTGGCCGCGACAGAGCAGGCCTCGCCGCGCGCGTTGACCGCACCTCGGCAAACGAGTATCTACACGACTGCCGAGGAGAATTCCCCGCAGCATGTCGTCGCTGCCAAACCGAACGACGAAGCTACTGGTTCCGAGCAGGGCAACCGTGCGTCCGCTCGAGGTCAATCCCCCGGCAATCAATCGAGCTACGCGCAGCGTCCTCAACCGACCCCCGGTAGCAACGATGCCTACCGAGGCGCGATGCCGATTTCCGGAGCACCGCTTCAGCCGGCCCAGGGTCAGGTGGCACCGGTCCAGTACCAGCAGCCGGTGCAAAACCAACAACAGCTTCCCCCATACCAAGCACCGCAGAACCAAGCCCCCACGCAGCAGTATTCGCAAACACCGGATCGACAGTCCGGTAGCCAAGTTTACGGCAACCAGGGTTATCAGGGTCCGCAGACCTACCTCGGAAACGGCTACGCCCCAGCCAGCGGTCAGCCGGCCAGGCAGCCAGGCACCCAAGCCCTGGGGCAAAGTCCCTACAACGGCCAACCCGGCGGCGACTATGGCCAGCCACCGTTGCCCCCCGCCCCGAACACCGGGACCGGCGTGATCCCGGTCAGCCGGCCGCTGGGCGGTGCCCCGATTTACAATCCTCCGCTGGGGCCCGATGCGATCATCACCCCGAATCCGTACGAAGACCCAGGCCGTCGCTACGCCGATGTGATGGTCAATGCCATGGAAGGGCAAACCGGTCGACTGCAATTGGGTGTCGGCGTCAACTCCGATGCCGGGGTGACCGGGTCGATCGTGATCGACGAACGCAACTTCGATTGGCGGCGCGTCCCCACCAGCTTCGACGACGTCTGGAACGGCCGAGCCTTTCGTGGGGCGGGTCAAGGTTTCCGGATCGAGGCGATGCCGGGTAACATTGTGCAGCGGTACATGGTGACCTACACCGATCCCTACCTGTTCGATACCCCATTGAGCTTAAACCTGAGCGGTTACCTGTTCGACCGTATCTACCGCGACTGGCGCGAGCAACGGATCGGTGGTCGTGGAGCGATCGGATATCGTTTGACGCCCGACCTGTCGACCTCCGTCGGGCTCCGCGCTGAGAGCGTGAAGATCCACGATCCGCGCGTTGTCGGGGTCCCCGAACTGGACGATGCCCTCGGCAAACATGGCCTGTACGCGGCCAACTGGCAAATCTCCCACGATACGCGCGACCTGCCGTTCGCGCCGACCGAAGGGCATCTGTTCGAGATCAACCTGGAACAGGCCTTTGGCGCATACGACTACTCCCGCGCCGAAGTCGATTACCGCAAGTACTTCCTGCTGGCGGAACGTCCGGACGGCTCGGGCCGACACACCCTCGGGTTCTCGGGCCGCGTCGGCTTCACCGGCAGCGACACGCCGATCTTCGAGAACTACTTCGCCGGTGGTTTCTCGACCCTCCGTGGTTTCGAGTTCCGCCGCTTCGGACCGAAGTCGGGGGATGTCTTCACCGGTGGTCAGTTCCGAATGCTCGGCTCGGCCGAGTACACCTTCCCGATCACCGCCGACGACATGGTCAAAGGGGTGCTGTTCACCGACATCGGTGCCGTGGAACGAACCGCGCGCTTCGAAGCGGACAACTTCGGCGTGGCACCCGGTTTGGGTCTGCGAATTTCCGTCCCCGCGCTCGGCCAAGCCCCGATCGCCCTAGACTTCGCCTTCCCCATCAACCGCCGCGACTCCGACGAAGTGCAAGTCTTCAGCTTCTTCGTGGGGATGGCCCGGTAGAAAATTGGCTGATCGCCCGAGTGGGCTTTTAAGACGGATTTAGCCACAGAGGGCACAGAGATCACAGAGAGATTTTTTGGGCGGGTGGCACGCCCACGCCCAGCAATGGAAATCAGAATCAAGAATAAAAGCGGAAGGGCGCGAGCCCTCCGGTCTTTGGCGTGAAAATTTTCCAATACCAACGCCGCAAAAAAGCTAGTTAGTTCCTTAGTAGATCATTAAAAAGTCGAAACGAGTTGTTTTCTTAGGAATGAGTTCTTGGTTTCGTGTTATTCGTGTATTTCGTGGTGAAAATCAACGCGTCTCCTCTGTGATCTCTGTGCCCTCTGTGGCTAAAAAACTTCCGTCGCGAAGTTCTTCTTCCCGTACCCGCCTACCAAGTCCGCCACTCTCGCGTATTGCCGTGGTAACCGCGATGCGTCGTCCAATTGCGGGCCGGTTGGGCGGCTCCGAACCAGCCATAGCTGTAACGCGGTGCCGCAAGCGGCAACACCTGCACCGGTGTGTAATCGATCGGCGTATGCGCTTCGAGCGGTAAGACCGGCGGCTTGCCAAAATTGCTCACCGGATGCGTCGGAGCAACAATCCAATACAGCGGAACCTCGGCCTTGCCTATCGCAGGCGATAGCAGCACCGCTACCAACGTCATCAACCGAGCCACTCGCATCGCACCCATCCCCACAAAACCACGCAAACCAAAAACTTTACACTTGTTATCGGCGTTTGAGGGTGGAACTCTAGAGAGAAGGGGGAGGAAACGGCGACGCCATCACGCTCACGGGCGATAACTGCCAATTCGCTTCCGCTCGTGGTAGAATCAAGTGAAACGATTCCGGGAGGAAATTGGCATGGTAAAGACAGTCGAACTTGAGTTGGCCCAGGCTACGCTGGGGGAGTTAATCGTGGGCCTTTCGCCAGGCGAGGAAGTGGTGATTGTCCGCAATGATCAGGTCATTGCCCGCTTGATCCCCACGGCCCAACCGACCCAACGCCCCGAACCGGGCCTGCTGAAGGACACGTTGACGATCGTGTCCGAGGATGACGAGCACTTGGAAGATTTCCGGGGGGCCATGCCTTGAGGCTTGTCTAGTTGCCCGAATCTGGTAGAGGCCCCAAGATGTTACGCGAAGGTCAATTCGAATAGGACGCTCATGCCCACAAATCAACCGCTCGGACGCCTCACATCGGTCACGTTGCGCGAGGCTTGGCTCTCGGAGGCAGGGGACTTCACGCCGTGGCTGGCCGAAGATGAGAACATCCAGTTGTTGTCCGAGACGATCGGGATCGACTTGGAGGTTGAGGCCATAGAGAAGAACGTCGGACCGTTTCGGGCCGATATCTTGTGCAAAGACACCACCACCGACCAGTGGGTTCTGATTGAAAACCAACTGGAAAAAACCGACCATACCCACTTGGGCCAACTCATCACTTACGCCGCTGGCCTCAACACGGTGACGATTGTCTGGGTCTCACGACGTTTCCGTGAAGAACATCGTGCGGCCCTCGATTGGTTGAATCAGGTGACGAGCGAGGACATCTCCTTTTTCGGCTTGGAAGTCGAGTTGTGGAAGATCGGAGACTCGCCGCTCGCCCCAAAGTTCAATATCGTCAGTTCACCAAACGATTGGCAGAAAAATGTCAGGGACACGACAACTGGGATCGGCAAGGGCCCCTTGCCACCCGCTAGAAATCGTCGCTTGAAATTCTGGACCGGATTTGTCGACTTTCTGAGCGATCAAACGTGCCGGTTTCGGCCCGGCAAGCCGCACTCGAAACCGGCGATGTGGTTCAGTTTGGGGCGCACGGGGATTCGCCTGGTCGCCGTAGCTTCGCATGGTGACATGGATGACGACGATGAGCTTCGCGCCGAGATCAGCATGGGGAAGGAGACTTCTCAGGCCTTCTACAATCAACTATTGGCCCAGCGTCAAGAGCTGGAAGCCGCCCTGGGAACCCCGCTGAACTGGTTTACCAGCGAGCACATCAAAAGAAAACGGATCTATCTTCGTCACTCGATCGACTTAAAGGACGAGTCGCAATGGCCAGCCTATTACCAATGGCTGCTTGAAAAGCTCAACGCCCTTCACGAAGTATTCGCGCCCAGAGTCGCGAGGTTGAAGGTCGATTTCGAAGAATCCGCGACTTACGAGTCCTAAGTCCCAAGGGGACGTCTCACGACAGCCCGGGACGCAGTCCCGGGTAGAGGGTCACACCAACAGCATGAGCCCTGAAGGGGCGATTCAATCGCTTCATTTTCAACCACGAATCGCACGAATACGGGGAGAGGTTTTTGGGTGCTTCCCATTCTTGGTTGCTATTCGTGTCATTCGTGTGCTTCGTGGTTAAAAAGAGCCGCGGATTAGCGCGGATCGGCGCGGATGAAACGCAAGGGAGTTGGTTGCCTCTTAGGCGGTTCTTGCCGACGCACGCGTCGGCGGTCCCAGGGACCTGCTTTCTAACTCATCCCGCAAGCAGAGCCCCCGGTAAAAGCCAACCTGGGCAGCCCCCTCTCTCTGTGCCCTCTGAGACCTCTGTGGCTAAACCCCGCCAGCCCACGCAGCCGGGGCAATCCGGCTTGGGTTCATGCCAACCCCCGGCAATTCTCTCTCCCGCTAGCACCGCGTCAAAAACCCTCTATGGTTGACCCCCTTTTTCTTTCGGCCGTATAATCCAGGCTTGCGCGCTCGCATCAGCCGCGGTCCTCCCCTAGTTTTCTCTCTGTTTGGTAGCCGGTTAACGATGAAAATCCATGAATTCCAGGCGAAGCAGCTCCTTCGCAACGCCGGGGTCGCTGTGCCCCGTAGTATTGTCGCCAAAACGCCGGAGGAGGCCGCTGCGGCCTTTAAGGAACTGGGTGGCAGTTTGGCGGTGGTTAAGGCCCAAATCCACGCCGGTGGACGAGGCAAAGGGACCGTGAAGGACAATCCCAAGCAGCACGGGGTGGAACTAGTCAAATCGGCAGAGGCCGCCGCCAAGGTGGCGGAGGCGTTGGTCGGCAAGGAACTGGTCACCATCCAGACCGGACCCGAGGGCAAAGTGGTGCATCAGGTGCTGGTGGAAGAGGGCTGCGATATTGCCCGGGAACTGTACCTGGGCATCGTGCTAGACCGGGCCGCCTCCAAGCCGGTTCTGATGATGTCGAGCGAAGGGGGGACCGAGATCGAAGAGGTCGCCGCCCACACCCCGGAGAAGATCTTTAAGGAACATTTCGACCCCGCCTTGGGGCCGCAGAGCTTTCAGGTCCGCAAGCTGTGCAAGAAGCTGGGGATTGAAGGGGCGACGGTTCGTAGCGCCGATCAGTTCATCAAGGGGCTGTGCAAGGTGTATGTCGAAAAGGACTGCGCCCTGGCCGAGATCAACCCGTTGGTGATCACCGGCGACGGCAAGATGATCGCCCTGGACTGCAAAATGACCTTCGACGACAACGCCATGTTCCGCCATAAGGATGTGCTGGAATATCGCGACCTGAGCGAAGAGGAACCGGCCGAAGTCCGGGCCCAAAACACCGGCCTCAGCTACGTGAAGCTGGAGGGGAACATCGGCTGCTTGGTTAACGGTGCTGGTCTCGCGATGAGCACGATGGACATCATCAAGCTGCATGGGGGCGAACCGGCCAACTTCCTGGATGTCGGGGGCGGGGCGAATGTCGATCAGGTGACCGAGGCGTTCCGTATTTTGCTGGACGACAAGAATGTGAAGGCGGTGCTGGTCAACATTTTCGGCGGCATCATGCGGTGTACGACGATCGCCACGGCGGTGGTCGAGGCGTACAAGAGTGTCGGGTTCAACGTGCCGCTGGTGGTGCGATTGGAAGGGACCGAAGTGGAGGAGGGTCGGAAGATTCTGGCCGACTCCGGGATCGATATCATCATCGCCGACGGCCTGACCGATGCGGCGAAAAAGGTGGTGGCGACCGTCGCCTAGGCGACTTCCCACCAGGTTCCATCCGTCCAATCAACCGCACATCTATAGAGTGAAGTAATCTAATGAGTATCCTGATCGACAAAAACACGAAGGTCATCTGCCAAGGCATCACCGGCAAGGTGGGTGCCTTCCACACCAAAGGTTGCCTGGAGTATGGCACCAAGATGGTCGGGGGCGTGACGCCCGGCAAAAAGGGAGAGAAGGTCGAGGGCCTGCCGGTCTTCGACACGGTGGAAGAGGCGGTCGCCGAGACCGGTGCCGACGCCACCATGATCTTCGTCCCGCCCGCCTTCACGGCCGACGCCATTTTGGAAGCCCTAGACGCCGGTATCCCCACCATCATCGCCATCACCGAGGGTGTCCCGGTGCTGGATATGGTCCCCGTGTATGAAAAGGTGAAGGCAAGCAAAAGCGTGCTGGTCGGCCCCAACTGCCCTGGGGTGATCACCCCGGATGAGTGCAAGATCGGCATCATGCCGGGCTACATCCACAAGAAGGGCCCGGTCGGCGTGATGAGCCGCAGCGGCACGCTCACCTACGAAGCGGTTTGGCAGCTCACCAATCTCGGCCTGGGTCAATCGACCTGCGTCGGGCTGGGTGGCGACCCGATCGTCGGCACCTCGTTCATCGACCTCCTGGAAATGTACCAGGCGGACGGCGCGACCGAGGCGATCATGATGATGGGCGAGATCGGCGGCACGGCCGAAGAAGAAGCCGCCGCCTACATCAAACAGCACGTCACCAAACCAGTCGCCGCCTTCATCGCCGGCCGCACCGCCCCTCCCGGCAAACGCATGGGCCACGCCGGGGCCATCATCTCCGGCGGCAAAGGCACCGCCGAAGAAAAATTCGCCGCCCTCCGCGCAGCCGGCGTGGAAATCGCAGAAAGCCCCGCCGACATGGGCACAGCGCTGCAGCGAGCAATCAAAAACCACAAGTAAGCCCCTTGGGACCGCCGGCGTCCCCGCCGGCCGTAACTCGCTAAACGTAACCGCCCCGGTGGGAAACCCGCCGAGGCGGTTTTTTTGTTTTGGGGGAGACTTATCCGTGAAAATCTGTGTTCATCCGTGGCTTCTTAGCGGAGATTTTTAGCCGCGGATTAACGCGGATTTTCGCGGATGGGGTGAGTGGTGGTCGGGCGTTGGTTGAAGAATTCGCCGAGCTGAGGATGTAAAAAGAGTGTGGCAAGGGAGGATCGGAGGGCTACAATGCGACTTGTGATAGTCGACCCTTTACGTGACTGGCTAACAACTTACGGTCTGTAAACAACGTTTTGACGATTCTAAAACAACGTTAGTGAGCATATATTCGAAACGGTCAAATCTTGTATGCGATCCAATCCATGAAAGGATGAGATGCACCACTCCGCTGAAAATCCGAGCAATAATGTAACACCATTACCGTCAAATGAGGCGGGTCATCTTGTCTTGCCATTTGGGCACGATGAATTTAGTGAATTTATTAGAAGTCTGCTCGGTCGGCCACAGGCAATAGCTAGAAATGTCCCAGGCCCATTTGAAATCGAAATTCGAGATGTCAGGAACCTGCACCACTTAATCGATCAGAGAGTCGCACAACAAAATGAATGCACTTTAGTAGAATTTCATGCGACTATTGCGTTCGATGACGGATCGGCGGTGGAATTTCAATCAATGGATGATTTACTCAACTACAACGAAGTTCGCTCCGTGGTTTCCTACGGTCTTCATGTGGAATGGGTCTACCTCGTTCGATTTCAGGATCGACAATTGCCGGAACGGCAAAAAATCGCTATGTCCTTTAGCTCGGGAACTTCTCAGCGGCACTTCACACGGGATATACAGTCCAGCTTTATGGCCATGCCCTGTGACGGCGACATGTTTTTTCGAATTGAACATACTGCGCGCACGTGGGGGGCAGACATTGAAGCGCTATTGGGAAATCATTTGCAGAATCTCCGAAAACAAGTTTCGCCGATAAAGACGTTTATTCGGGGACATAGTGGGAAGGTCGCTTTCGGAGTCGGTACTGCGTTCTTCGTCACTGCGCTTACCGTAAGCTTTGCAGTAACGGGATCCTTTGCCTCCGCTAGGATTGCGGAGATGTCGGCAATGCTAGAATCCCTTGAAGTAGAAGGTCAAGTGGCGGTGACCGCTCAGCTCAAGATTATTGCGGACTTCATAGCTGCTGGGGCGTGGGCGCGGTATTACTTGGGATTACTGGTGTTTGTCGTGGGTGCGCTAATTCTTTCAGTGATTTTTACTGTGTGGGTTGACTCTGCTGGCAGTAAGCAGGAGCCAAGTTTTGTACTTTTAACTCGTCGATCTTTCCTAAATAAGGAGGCAGCTCTACGCAAGCTTAACCGGACTTGGCTATCATTCGGATTGGGGTTAATTGCAAGTGTGGTGACCGGCGTCTTGGCTAATCTGGTTTTCGCTTGGATGTTCCTAAGTTGAAATTAGCCGCTCAGAAAGCCGTGGGATTGCAATCGGCGGGGTGGCACCGTCAGAACGTTGCACAACTCCGTGTGCCACTGGCATCTTGCCAGTGCTTGGCTGTGCTATTGTGAACAAACGTCGCCTCGCTCTCGCAGTAACCACCTGACTACCATTATGACAAGACTTGAATCACCGGTCCACTCAGCCAAAGCCACCCGTTGTCCGGACCGATGAAAGCCATGCCGCTCCAAACATCGCGTGGCATGGTGATTTACCTTTTGCCATAATGGAGTTAAGTTTGACCACCCCCCCGCGAGATTTCGGCGCTCGCCGAGGATAGAAAACCCAAGCACTGGCAAGATGCCAGTGGCACACAAGGCAATCGACCGGCTCAACAGTGCCACCCAGCCGAGATATTGAAAGTACATCAATCCAAGCTAGATGAAGTGCAAGCCAGCCGTACTTAATCCTTTAATTAACCTTATTGTTGTCACTCACATGGCGAATACCCATCCCCTTTCACGAGAAATATTCAGCGTGCATTCGGGCCAAAGATTTCTACTTGGCAAGATGTTTTACACGTTAAAAGGGGAGATTGGTACTGGGGCCGTTGGTATAGTTCGGCGTGCTGTCGCGGATTCAGGGGGTGAAGTCGCAATTAAGTTTCTAGCACCGGATCCAAAGTATATCGAATTGTCTTCATTTGATGACGTTGCGGAGCGATTCCGACATGAAGGCATCCGAGGCTCGCGGCTCGATCATGCGAGACTTGTGAGAATCCTGGATTATGCCGAAAATCGTGATGGCATTAGTTTCAGCAATAACGGTCCATCTAATCCATTTATTGCGATGGAACGAGTTCACGGGAGAACGCTGGAGAGCTATATAAAAAAAACGCCAAAAGAACTTCGCGGGCAATTTTTTGTTGATCGGGAACGCCTTTTTATCGCTCTTCAGCTTGCCGATGCCCTGACGCATATTCATGGTAAAAAGATCGTACATCGGGATGTAAAACCAGCTAATATTTTTATTTCATCTAGGACAACTCGCAGGGGATTGCCGCTTGTCAAGCTTGGCGACTTTGGTGTGGTGAAATGGGGTGACTTTCACCAGTCAATGTCAACCGGGACGCTCACCATGACCCACCATCAGGGGTTGGGGACATTGAAGTACATGTCACCAGAGCAGGCGATTAAACCCAAGGGAGTCACTTCGAAGAGTGATATTTATTCATTTGGCATTACCTTGTATGAGCTCTTTACTGGCGAAGTCTTGGCGTCACCTCACCATGTATTTCAGATTATGAACGCCCGTTTGACGCGAGGTGATGCATACGCGAAATTCCTGGGACTAGGCCATGATATTTCCGGATGTGAGACGCTATGCGAGAAGCTGTTGGATTGTTTCCTTCGAGGAACAGATGGACGTCCCAAATCTAAAGAACTTCTCGGATGCTTGGCTGCTCAATTGTCACGGCTTGGCGACAATGAATGGACCGAAGAGTTTATTTAGCCTGTCGTTGGGCTGGGTTGCACTTTCGAGAGCAATAGATTGTGGGAGTGACTAGCCAGTCCCGGGGAAGCGTGATAACAGAGTAGCGATTTCGTTGCCCGATTGAACAGTAGATGCTCGACCGACTAGGTTGCCCTGCGATTTCCAGCTTTTCATAATCAGTTCCTAGTATTCCGGAAAGTATTATTGTGGGGTGTCTTCATTCGTGGCTTCTTACAAGAAGTTTTTAGCCGCGGATTAACGCGGATTTTCGCGGATAAGGCAACTGGCGCAGGCGTCTTTTTCCCACCGGTTTTCCCTTCCCGCCCCTCGACCGATTGGCTTATACTCGAAGCATGGTCGCTAAACTAAACAAAGAGCTAGAGCAAGGGCTTCTTGAGGTCGCTAATCCAGAGGCCGGCCGCAATGTTCGTTGCTATCGCAAACCGGATGGCGAGTCAGATTTCTTTTCTAACCTGCTTGGAAAAGCACCTATTTGATTTTCCTAACACGTTAATCAAAGAGGGGTTAGGTCAATCCTTCTTTTCCAGACAGGTTACCCCCCCCCTAGGGGGCCATGCGGTACTGCCCTGGCGTTCCCTCATCCCCCCACCACTCAAGCCGCTTTCCGCTCCGGGTCCCCACTCGCGTTTTTCGCTTTCCGCGGTCGCCAGCCTTCGCCGATGACGCGGAGCGCCACGCGGTCTTCCAGGTTGGGGCGGAAGATGGTTAACAGCATTAGCGGGATGTACCAGGCGAGGTAGGTGGTGCCGTCGTTGGCGTGCCAGAATTGGGCGGCCAGCATCACTGCCGCCGTGCAGCTCAGCAGCGTGCCGAGGTTCTTTTGGGCGGGCCAGATTGCCAAGCCGCCGGCCAAGGCGATGAAGGCGGTGAGGACCGGGATGCGGTAGTCTTGGCCGTTTTGGTAGTAGTCCCAGAAGCCGGTGAAGCCGTCTCCTTGGCGGGGCAGCCAGAGGCCGAACATCGCCCGGAACTGGTTCATGTAACTTTCGAAATCGGTGGAGGTGAAGATCAGCGAGAGGGCCAATACCGCCAACATCGCGAGCACCCCGACCGTGAACCGCGCGCTGCCTCGTTCCCAGTAGTAACTGATCCACAGCGGCAGCAAAAATAGCGGGTAGTAGGCCGTGCCGATCGCCAAGCCCATGAAGATCCCGGCCCAGACAGGTCGGCGATAGAAGAAGATCGCCCAAATCAAAAAGGCGGCCGGTAGCACATGGTCGATCCGCCCGGTATAGAGGGCCGTGTAGGGCATCAACAGGTACAGCATCGCCGCCCCGAGCCCCATCCGCGCGTTGTCGAAGTGGAAATACCCCACCAGCACAATGCCCACCACCAAGGCCAGGTTACCCAGGATGGCGATCGTCTTGGAGATGGCGATGATTACCGCCTCGCGGGTCTCTTGCTGTTCCGGGGCTTCGTGCTGTTCTAGCGGGGAAGTGGGAATTCCCGGGGCCATCAGCAGCAAGCGGTAACCAGGGCCGTAATGCCGGAGTGATTCCCTCACGGCCAGCGGGTCTTGTTTGGTCGCCTCGCGGACACCGCGGAGGCTCGCCTCGCTCGGTTGACTGACCGCGATATTGGCCGAGAGAAACACAAACAGCGAACAGCCGATAAACAGCATCCCACCCACGGTCAGGTTTGGTTCGAGCAGCGGGCGACGGACCATCGTCGAATCGAGAAACAGCCGCACCAGCAACATGCCGCTGACACAAAACAGCCAGATATAACCCGCCTTGGCCAAGGCGTTGCCTCGTTGCGAGAGCTCTAGCCGGGTCGGCGGGGCAGCCTCCGCGGGGTCCTCTTCGGCGGCCTCCGCATCGGGGGCCATCGGATTGGCATCGAGCAGGGCCATCTCGGCATCCAGGGCCGGTGCGAGCCGCGCCGCGGCGATGTTTTGGTCTCCGAAGTAGACCATCAACAGACCGGGGGCCAACAAGATCAGGAGCATCACATCAAGGTTCCGGACACTCCAGAAGCGATTGAACTTGAAGAACAATCCAATCACCAACAGCGACGACAGATATGCCCACGTCGTAGGATTGACGCTGTCGTACTGGAAAAGGATTTCGCGCATGAGCGATTCGTATCGGAGGCAGGAAGCGGCTCCTAGGGGCAAACCTCCGCGCGGGGCTGAAGGGATGAGTCCGAGCAGGAACCAACACCGCCCGGGTTACGCGGAATGCATGGCCCCGGGGAAATCCATGGTCGATCCAACGCCGCGCAGGCGGCATTGGCCAACATCATTAACTCTAATAAGGATACGATTTTCCGTCACAAACGCAAGGTCCTGGTAAGTGGGCCCCCAACGAGCCAAGCTTGCTACTTGCTGGAATTTGTGGGCGATGGCCCTTAGGATAGGGGGATAAGGTCAGGATGAGT
The DNA here is from genome assembly GCA_040880405.1 of Pirellulaceae bacterium. Lineage (GTDB taxonomy): Bacteria > Planctomycetota > Planctomycetia > Pirellulales > Pirellulaceae > JBBDIM01. The sequence goes on from JBBDIM010000095.1 coordinate 14,392, forward strand.
GTCGCCTCACCACGTATTCCGCGTCCCCGCCGGTGGAGATTCCCTGAAATGTTCAATAGCAAGGTTCAAATGCTGGCGGTTGGTCTCTTGGGCGGCCTTTCTCTGGGAATCGCTATGGTGGCGGGGACCATTCTCGGGACGCAACTCGGACCGCGCGGCACGACGCTCGAGATCCCGGTGCAGGGGGTGGCGACCGATCGCTCCGAGACCATGGCAATCGCCACCGGGTCGATCGATGGCCAGACCGAGGGGCTGTTTACTTTGGACTGTTTAACCGGCGACCTTCAGTGTGCCGTGCTCAATCCGCGGAACTCCCGGATCGGAGCCCTGTTCCGCACCAACGTGATGAAGGATCTGCGGATCGACGGGACCAAAAAGCCGAACTTCCTGATGGTCACCGGGACGACAAATTTCGTGGGAGGAGTCGGCAATGTCCGCCCGGCCAGCTCGGTGGTTTACGTGGTGGACGCAACCACCGGTCGGTTTGTAATCTACGGCGTCCCCTGGCAGCGTGACATCGCCGCGCGTGGGGCTCCCCAGCAAGCACCCCTGATGCTGATGGACGGCGGCACCGCGCGGAATATCGTGATTCGCGATATGGATTGAGAGGATCTCATTCCAGTCATGGGCGGTTGTTGGCTGCGGTGGTTTGCCCCTACACTGTTTTCTTGGCTCGACGTTTTCAGAACCAAGCCACCGCCACCTCTTGGGGACCCTTGATTTCCGATGTTCGTGCAGCTTAACGCCCAGCGGCGGGAGATCTCGCCTGGTACCCATTTGGCCGAGTTGATCCGGCAACTGGAGCTCAATCCAAAGTTCCTCGCGGTAGAGCTCAACGGGGAACTCTGCCCCCGCGACGAACATGCCTCGACTGTCTTGAACGAGGGAGATGAGCTGGAAATCGTCACCCTCGTGGGAGGTGGTTGAGTGAGCTCCGAACCTTCCATCACTGCCGATCCGCCCCTACAAATCGGCAGTCACACGCTGCACAGTCGGTTGATTGTCGGGACCGGCAAGTACGACACGCTGGAGCAGATGCAACAGTCGCTCGACCTCTCCGGCACCGACTGCATCACGGTCGCCGTGCGGCGTGAACGCCTGTACGACCCCACCGGGCGCAACCTGCTCGACGCCATCGACCTTGGCCGTTACACCCTGCTACCCAACACGGCCGGGTGCTACAACGCCAAGGACGCGGTTCGCACCGCGAAGCTGGGCCGGGAGATCTTGCTCGGGCTGGAAAACCGAGGCGCGAACTGGGTGAAGCTGGAGGTGTTGGCCGACACCAAAACATTGCTCCCGGACCCGGTCGAAACCTTGGCCGCCTGCGAGCAACTGGTCGCTGCCGGTTTCGAGGTGCTGTGCTACACGACGGACGACCCGGTGATCGCCAAGCGTTTGAAGTCGGTCGGCGCGACCGCCGTGATGCCGGCCGGCAGCCCGATTGGCTCGGGGCAGGGGATCTTGAACCCGAACAATATCCGGATTTGTCTGGAGTATCTCAAAGGGGACGACCCCACCTACCCCGTGATTGTCGACGCGGGGGTCGGCACCGCGAGCGATGTCGCGATGGCGATGGAACTGGGGGTCGATGGCGTCTTGCTCAACACGGCGATCGCCCATGCGAAGGATCCCCTGCGGATGGCCATCGCCATGCGGTATGCCACCGAGGCGGGTCGGCTGGCTTATTTGTCGGGCCGAATCCCCCGCCGGCTTTACGCGTCGGCCAGCAGCCCGGAAGAGGGCGTCGTCGGCTCAGACGCCAAGTAGCCAACGGGGCTTGCGTCTCTCAATTCAATGCGACGGAGCGGAGTTATTTCTATGGAGTGCTCAAAACCTAAATTCGCGGCCAGCTTATCCCTGGCATCCGCCACCGAAGACGCGGTCGCCGAGGTCTTGCGTGAGGCCCTGGAAGGTCTGTCCGCGCCGGTCGACCTGGCGATGGTGTTTGTCTCGCCGCACCATAAGGCCCATCTGGAAACGATTGCGCGGCAGCTTTGCGAGAAGCTGGGAACTCGCAACCTGTTTGGCTGCACCGGCGAGGCGATTGTCGGCAATGGCCGCGAAGCGGAAGATACCCCGGCGATCAGCCTGTGGGTCGCCCACCTGCCGGAGACGACCATCTTGCCGATGCACCTGGAGTTCCAGCGAACTCCGGATGGGGGCACGATCGTCGGTTGGTCCGAGCAGCTCCCGCCCGCGTGGGAGGCGGACTCGGCGGCACTTGTGCTGGGGGAACCGTTTTCCTTCCCCGCCGATTTATTACTGGAGCGGATCAACGAGGATCACCCCGGCGTGCCGGTGATTGGTGGCATGGCCAGTGGCGGCTACCAACCAGGCGAAAATCTGTTGATCTTCGGTGATCAAGTCTTGGAAAGTGGCGGCATCCTGATTTATCTGCAAGGCGCGGTTCAGGTTCGCTGGTTGGTCTCGCAAGGCTGTCGACCGATCGGCGAGCCGATGGTAATCACCAAAGCGGAACGCAACATCATCTATGAGCTGGGAGGCATGCCCGCCTTGGTTCGTCTGGAAAAGCTGTTCCGCGAGCTGCCGGTGGCGGATCAACAACTGGTCAACAACGGCTTGCATGTTGGCCGAGTGGTCGACGAGTACCAGGAATCGCGGGCCCAGGGAGATTTTCTGGTTCGAAACGTCGTCGGGATCGAAAAAGATGCGGGCGCGTTAATGATTGGCGATTATGTCCGCACCGGGCAGACGGTCCAGTTCCATATCCGCGACGAAGTCTCCGCCGATGCCGAGCTACGGCAACTCTCAGCCGCGGCCGGTCGCCAAGCAGGCAAGGCCGACACCGCGCTCCTGTTTACCTGCAACGGCCGCGGCACGCGATTGTTCTCCGGCCCCCACCACGACGCCGCTTGCCTCAGTAGCGCGCTAGGAGACCTGCCGATGGCCGGTTTCTTCGCGATGGGAGAAATGGGCCCCATCGGAACCAAAAACTTCCTCCACGGTTTCACCGCCAGCGTGGCATTGTTGGGCCCTAAACCGGATTCGGCCGAGGCGTAATCCGCAGCGAACCATCAGGGGATGAGTTCAATTACAAAGAGTCGGTGGCAAAAAACCGCCAGCCGCGGCCCCTGTAATTGACCTTATCCCCGTTCGTTCGCGAGGCAGGCCAGCATGCGCTCCAGCTTGGTTGGCGAGAAAAAAATCCGCCGTTGAGAATGGTGCGTTTGGAGGGGGATAAGTTCAATTACGGGTGCCGCGGAACAGGGTTCTATGCCGCCGACTCTTTGTAATTGAACTCATCCCCGTTTGGGGGAGCCTAAAAACGGTGGACTCCAGCTCACTGCCATGGTTCCGAGTCGATGCGAAGCCAATAATGAGGTAGGATGGTGGTGACGGTTGGTCCAAGATATTTTGCACCGCCCGCTCCTTCCCTTGATTTCCTCACGAAACTTCCCCCTCGCTCAACGGATAAAAAACATGAAATTGCCACTGCTCGGGCTCGTTATTGCCAGTCTTCTGATCCTCGGGACTGGTTGCGAAGCCCCGCCACCGTCGGATACCGCGCCAGAGGAGAAAACCCCCGCGGCCCAAACGCCGGAAACTCAGACGCCGGAAGCTGCGGCACCAGAAGCTGCGGCTCCGGAAACTCAGACGCCGACAGCCCCCGCGGCGGAAGCTCCGCCCGCGAAAACCGCCGCCGACCTGGGTCCCGCGGAAGTGGATGAGGCGGTTTTGACCGAGGTGGAAAGCTTGCGCGAGTTCGAGAAGAACCCGGAGGATGTCGAGGCGTTTTTAACATTCGTCCGGGGCAACTTTAGTGAGATCATGGAGAAGGCCAATTCCGAGCCGGATCAGGCGAAGGCCCAGGTCGATGCCTTGGCCGATGTCATGACGCATTTCGAGAAAAGCGAAGGGCCCGCCGGGCAGGTGGCGGCCCAGGTGCTGCAGGCGGTCGACATGGTCCATACGCGGTTGGCCGTTGGCCAAATGAAGCTGGAGGACATTTCCGCCAAGATCGCCGAGAATCCCGAAGACACCGACGCCGTGATGAACTTGGGAGAGAAGCTGGAGCAAATGATTCAAGGCGAACTCGCCGATGATCTGGACGCCGCGGATGCGCTGCTGCGTGAACAGAGCGACAAGCTGGCGGAAAGCTACGAGAAGATCGAATCCAGGGCGGCCCAAGTCGCTTACTCGCGGACGGTTGAACGACTGCAACAGTTGGCTGGCCACATCAAACGCCAACAGGAATACCTGGCCTTGGTCGGCAAGGATATGACCTCGATCGTGGCGGAGACCTGGATCAATGGCGAAGAGGTCGACCCGACCGGCAAGGTAGTGTTGCTCGATTTCTGGGCCGTCTGGTGCGGACCCTGCATCATGACCTTCCCACACTTGGTCGAGATGCATAAAGAGTATCACGACCAGGGGCTGGAGATTGTCGGGATCACCACCTACTACAACTTCGCTTGGCCCGAGGACGCCACCGCCCCGGCTCAGCAAGATTTCGAGGTCCCCCCGGAAGACGAGCACAAAATGTTGACCCGGTTCACCGAGCAGTTTGAACTGCGTCACCCCACCGCGGTGCTCGCTAGCGACAGCGAAATCCCCGAGTACTACGCCCAAACCGCGCTGCCGCACTTGGTCCTGATCGGACGCGACGGCAAAGTCCGCCTGGTAGAAGTGGGTGCCGGCGAGCAAGTCGCCACGAAGATCGAAGCGAAGATCAAGGAGCTTCTAGCCGAACCAACCCCCGAGCCCTCAGAGGAGCCCGAACCGGCCGAAGAATCAGCGGAGGACACCACCGAAGAGGCCCCGCCGGAGTCGGAAGAAACCTCGGAGGAGCCGGCGGAAGAATCTAACGTCGAGTAAATGGGTTCTAGGCCAACTCATCCCCTGCGAGGTGACCTCCCAGGGGATGAGTCCCCTCGCTTTGCATTCCAGAAAATGAAAACCCGTGGGCGGAGCATCCAACACGGGACTTATCCCCCTCCCGCGTTACTGGCCAAGGCCGGATCGATTTTCAACCGCGCCCTCACTTCGGCGTGGCGAGGGGGATAAGTCCAATTATCGCCTGGCCCACGGTGCCGCATGCCTTGGCACTTCTCGATAATCGGACTCATCCCCTGCGGGGTCCTACCCCGGTATCCAAAGCTGACCACTTGCGGCCCGGGGCTTGGTTTGTCCGAGACGCCGGGCCTTGATCCGTACGTAGGGTGCGACGTAGCGGCTGCGGTCTTCGAAGCTATTGGGCTCGGCGTCTGGTTTGGCGTGGACCGGTTCGACCAAATCCTCGATCACCATCCCCGCTCGGCAGATGCCGCCAACCAGTTGTTCCCACCGATGCAGAAACTCCAGCGTGCCCGCCTCTCGGTGACGGCTGCCGTGGACTTCCGGCAAGGGGCCTTCGCGGTAGTAGGGCTCGGTCAGCTCGTAGCCTTGGGCGGATCGCTTCACGTCCGCTTGGAGGCTGGTGGGGGATTTGTGCTGACTGATGTACAGGCCCCCCTCGGCCAAGACCCGCGCCACCTCGGCGAATACCGGCCGCACGTCCGGCACATAGCAGGTGCTGACCGGCTGGATCACGATGTCGAAATCGGCGGTCGCGAGCATCGAGAGATCCTCCATCGAGGTCTCGATCGTCTCTAAGTGCAAACCTCGACCGGCGGCAACCTGGCGATCGATCTCAAGCTGCTTGCCGCTGATATCGACCACCGTGACCAACCCGCCCGCCGCGGCGTACAACGGGCCTTGTCGGCCACCACCGGCACCCAGGCAAAGTACCCGCTGCCCATGGATATCGCCACCCAGCCAACCCCAGCGGTCGACCGTCGCCAGCGGATTCGCAAAATCGCTCTCTTTCGCGGGCCGCGTAAACCGGTCCCTCTCCCGCACCTTGCGGTCCCAGGCCTGTTGATTGTGCCGCTGGCTGGCGGAGTAGGATGGATCGTCGCTCACGGTGGATGGTCTCAAGGGGCAGGGGATGGATCTAGTGGTACGTGTTTACGAGCAGCGTTTGGGGGCCTTTAGGAGCCACAGATAAATAAGTTCCCGATTTGCCCGAAGGCTGGGAGGGGAGGAAACGGGGATGAGTACCATTAGAAAATCAGCGGCGGCCGCGAACCCACATCCGCGGCGCGGCTAATGGTACTTATCCCCCTTTCCGTGTGGGCCTGAGCGGAGAGGAAAATCCTTCGTGCGAGATGGCCATGGACAGCGTCTTTCCTGCCGCAGCTTGAAGGGCTGTTGATGACAAGCAAAAAGGGGAAAAGTTCAATTACAGGAGACCGCGGCATTGGGTTCATTTCCGCCGACGCTTTGTAATTGAACTCCTCCCCGTTTTGTCCCCCGGCGGCTTTGCCAGTGGAGGAATTCTCACGCCAAACGACCGGCGGGCTCGCGCCTTTCCGCTTTGATTTTGCATTTTTCAATCTCCATTACTCATTCTCCAATAATAGCGGAGCAGCGTAAGCTGCCCGGTTGAAGTGTGAGAGGATTGTGTCTCTTCCGGGAAGTCTGGACGCTGTCTCCCGTTCCATCAAACCGTTCCACTACCACCGGTGTCGGCACTTGTGGCAAATCCGCTGGAAGCAGAGCCAGTCTTCGCCGCCGGCGTTTACGTGGTCGCACTCGGGGCAGGCTAGGCCATAGTATCGCCGGGCCAGCTCGGTCGAAAGCCCGAAGAGGATAATCAGGTGCAGTCCCAGCCCGATCAGCCCCAGAATGACCGGCAGCAGGCCCTCCAACCGAGTCCATGCCAACACCAAGAAGGCGAGCGTGGTGAGCACTCCGAAACTAAAGTACAGTCGAGCCGCCGCCCAGCCAACCCGCGACCGCAGAAATAAACTGACCATCAACCCGCCGCTGACCACGGGCCTGATCATCAACCCACCGCTGACCACCGACATCCGCGGCAGCGACTCGTACCAACTTTCCTGCCGATCCAACAGGTAACCGGTCTCGGCCACCTGGATTAAAACCAGCAAGGTCCCGGCCGCCAAGGCAACGGCCACCGTCGCGGGAATCGACGAGGTGGAGGGGGACTCGCTCGACTTCTCCTCAGAGGGTGGCTCAAACGGGTTCTGTGAATCGACCGATGGCATTGGGGGGCTTCCCAACCTGGAAATAAAAAAAAGGCCGAACCATCACGGTTCGGCCTTTTGAAGATCATGTCACTCTCGCGTGTTCGACAAGAGCTTGCCGAAGGCTTAGTCCAAAAATCCAACCAGGTCTTGGCTGCGGCTGGGCTGCTGGAGCTTGCGAACCGCTTTGGCCTCGATCTGACGAATCCGCTCGCGCGTCACTTTGAAAATGTGTCCCACTTCCTCCAGGGTGTAGCTGTAGCCGTCACCCAGGCCGTAACGCAATTTGATGATCTCGCGTTCGCGGTAGCTGAGGGTCTTCAACACGCGACCGATCCGGCCTCGCAGCATCTCCTGGGCGGCACCGTTGGCGGGGCTCTCCGCTTCGCCATCGGGGAGCAAGTCGCCGAATTGGCTGTCTTCGCTGTTGCCGACCGGACGATCCAAGCTGATCGGGTAGCGGCTCATCGCCAACACCCGACGCGCCTCTTCGACGGTCGTGCCGGCTCGACGAGCGGTCTCTTCCAGGGTTGGCTCGCGCCCTTTTTCCTGAAGAAGCTGACGAGCGACGTTCCGCACGCGAGACATCGTCTCGACCATGTGGACCGGAATCCGGATGGTGCGGCTTTGGTCCGCGACGGCTCGGGTAATCGCCTGCCGAATCCACCAAGTGGCGTACGTGCAGAACTTGAACCCGCGGCGATACTCGAACTTATCGACCGCCCGCATCAGGCCGGCGTTCCCTTCCTGAATCAGGTCGAGGAAGCTGAGCCCGCGATTGCGGTACTTCTTGGCGATCGACACCACCAAGCGCAGGTTTCCTTCGGAAAGCTCTCGTTTGGCCTGTTGGTACTCGGAGTAAATCGCTTTGATTTCCGAGACGCGGTTGTTGAGACTGGTCGGGGTTTCCTGGGTCGCCATGAGGATGTTGCGACACTCGGAAATCCAAGCGGCTCGTTCTTCCGGGGCACCCTTGGCCTTGCGATGCTCGGCGATCCGTTCACGCAGTTCGTTCACCCGAGTGGTAAAGCCTTCGAGGGTGGCGATCTTCGATTCGACTCGTTGGGTCCGCAGACCCAGTTCTTCGATCAAGGTCACCAGCCGATGGCGGCGCTGTCCCAGTTTCCGCCAGGCGGAGGCCCGCTGGTCGGCCGACTTGCGTTTGTTCAGGGCGATGCAGTAATCGCGCCGATTCCGGCGGATCAGCCCCGCGGCGGTCTTGAGGTTGAACTCCAGCCGGCCGAGGATCTGTTCCTTCTCCAGGTGGTCGGTCACAGAGACCTGCACGGTCCGATCAAACGGAAGCTGGCCGCTCTGAACCCGCAGCAGGTCCTTGAAGGCCGCCTGAGCAACGAAATCACATTCCAACAGACGACGCCGAAATTTGGCTCGAGTCTGTTCAATTTTACGAGCGAGGGAAATCTCCTGTTGACGCGTCAGAAGGGGAATCTCACCCATCTGGGTCAAATACATCCGGACAGGATCGTCCGACCAGGTTTCGTTCTCGTCTCCGAACTCATCGGAAATGTCATCGCTCGTGTCGTCCGCCGTGTCGCCCGGCTCGGTCAGCAGACGCGGGTCGTCGGATTCGTCGTCCAACACCTCCACGGCGCTTTCGTCAAAACCACGCGGCGGGCGGACCCGTGCATCATCATCTTCGAAATCGTCAATCAACGAATCGTACAACATATCACTCCTTCACTCGCCAAAAGTGAGGTTGCTCTTTTTGAAAAATCCCAACCTTTTTTGGACAACCGTCGATTCCGGGAATCGGCCGCTTGTCACGCATGTTTGGAGACGGGGTTTCTGTTTTGGAAACATTTCTGTTTTGGAAACAGGGTTACGACCCGTCTCGGACGTCCGCCACGCTTGCGTCGTGGCCCTAACTTATTGCAGACTCGTGATGCGTCCGGCAGTCATGCCGGTCTACAGCCACGCAAGTCTACCACTCTGCTAGCAGCAGATCGCCCTCCGTGGGAATTTGGAAAGAGATTACACCTAGCGGATTTACACACCCTCACCAAACGATTGGCTCCATCGCTCTTATTTAACCCGACTCAATTCCTTTGGGATCGGTTCACTTTGACCCTTTAATCAACTGGAAAGTCTGAATTGCCTGAACTTTACGACGATCCGGAATCCAATGCAATTCAGCGCGGCCTGAAACAAATATCCACCACTCTCGCAAAAACAAGGAGACTTCCATCTTCGGATCCGAGCGTACGATGGCGCCGCGGTTTATTTAGATGTCTCTGCGAACTTCCTGCGGATCGTTTCCAGTAAAACGACGCCTACCCCCTGGCAATTCCAGCCTTCGATAGGAGCCGATAGGACTGGTACAATTCTAACTACCGGCGAAACCAGGTCCAGACTTTCGTTAGCGAAAAATAAAGGTTCCGTGATGATTTTCCCTTCACCCCCCTGGTTGACTCGGCTTTTCTAGGGGAGGGAAGGGGGACCTCCTTACCTTAACCGATCTCAAGGGGCCCCCATCCCCCTTCAGGTCATGTCGCGAGACATCTAGAATCATAGTTCAAATTTTCCCTGCGGTTGCCTGCATTCTACGAGCGACACGGATCGCTCAAGGTGACCGGACAGGACGCATAACAAGGTTTGCGATCAGGGGATGAGTTCAATTACAAAGAGTCGGAGGTCAAGAAGTGCTGGCCGCGGCCCCCGTAATTGAACTTATCCCCGTACGAGTTTGGCGTATGAGGCAGACGTTGTCCTTTAGTCGGGCAGCGTCCATTCTTGTCGATGGGTTTCCAACCGAGCCTGCGGGAGTTGAGGAGGGAGCGTTTCCCAGGGGGATAAGTACAATTACGGGTACCGCGGATTAGGGTTCTCATCCGCCGACTCTTTGTAATTGAACTCATCCCCGTTCGTTTCGCTCCGAGTTGTATCGCCCCTGTAATCCCGGTAAATTATGCGTTCGCATCGCAAACGCTTGATCGCTCCGCCAGAAGCCGCACACCCCCAAAAAAGAACATGTCGAGTACTGATTACGCCGGAAAAGTCGCCATTGTGACAGGTTCGAGCCTCGGGATTGGTCGCGCCGCCGCCATCTCGTTGGCCCGCCGCGGGGTCAAGGTGGTGGTCAACTACTTCTCTAACGCCAAACCGGCCGAAGAGGTGGTTGCGGAGATCGAAAAGCTTGGCTCCCGCGCGGTTGCCGTCCAAGGAGACGTCTCTCAATACGAAGATGTCAAGAAATTGGTCGATGCGGCGGTAAATAATTTCGGCCAATTGGACATTGCCGTCAGCAACGCCGCGTTCAGCGATCGGCAACGGTATTTCGAGGCCGATCTCGACGGCTTCCGCCGCACGATTGACGTCTGCATGTGGGGTGCCTTCCATGTCCTGCACGCCTCGACCCAGCAGATGCTCCGCCAAAAGACCCCCGGGGCGATCACCATCGTCAGTTCCCCCCACGCCTTCATCCCCGCCCCGAGGGCGATGGCCTACAACATGTCGAAGGCCGCGATCGAGCACATGGCCAAAACGGCGGCGATCGAGGTCGCGGAGTTCGGCATTCGCGTCAACATCATCCAGCCCGGCTGGACCGATACGCCCGGCGAGCGGAAGTTCGCCTCCGAAGAGACCCTGGAGGTGGGGGGCTCAAAAATTCCGCTCGGCAGGCTAGGCACCCCCGAGGAAATGGGGGAGGCGATCACCTACCTGTGCGACCCGGCCAACACCTACATGACCGGGGCCTCGCTGTTGATCGACGGTGGAATCTCGCTCCCCTGGTGGGGCAACCGAGGCAGCGCCGCCCCAGGCTAGCACTGCTAGCTGGGTGCCATGCCCACGCCCGGAAAGCGTGGGCATGAGACGTGAGAGATGACCGAGTCTTTTCCGGAAAGTTCGGACGCCCTCTCGGGTTCCATTTGACGGCGTTGCCATTGGAAGAATTTCACCCCCAAACATGCCCACGTTGGAGGGCGTGGGCATGGCACCCGAGGACTGATTCGGTACGTGCGACCCGTTAACTCTAAATGGACGCGCAACCGGCACACCGTCGCCTAGGGCTCCAGTTCCGATTACAATCGGAGGGATGCGTTTACCCGACACCCGGTTTGGCCCCCTAGGCCGCCGGTCCTTCTCTTCTCTTCGCCCGACATGGGAATCGATCCTCCCGATGCCAAAACAATATCTGCTGACCACCCCCGATGGCGAACAGGTCTCCGTGCAGGAAAAGCACGCGGGCGAACGGATCACCACCCCCAGCGGCAAACAAGTGGAGGTCCCGACCCTCCGCGAGCTCAAAAAACTCCCCTTGGCCCCGGAATTGCCCGCCGCGGAGCGTGCCGCCTCTTCCGGTCGAGTCTGGACACGCGGACTGGGGATGCTATTCTCCGGCGGACTCGCCATCGCGGCGATCGGCCTGGTGGTGATCGGTGTGCTCGCGTACCTGACTCCGGTCCATGTCGATTATCCGATCGTCAAGCAGGAGGTGGTCACCAAAGAACTGGATGGACTCCCCATGTCCGAGCTGCTGGAGTTTTGGAATCGATCCAAAGATCCGCAGATCTTCGAAAACCTGCGGGGGCAGATGACCGGCTACTACCAGCACCTAGCCCTCCGGCAGGTGTTCCTTTACGCGATCCTCGGCTGCGGAATCGGCGTCTTGCTCGGCTTCGGCTTGATGGCGACTGCCATCGTCATGGCCGGCAAAAAGCCGAACCGACGTAGGTAACTTCAACAAAAATAAAAGCGGCTGGGCGCGAGCCCTCCGGTTCTTATTTGGCGTGAAATTCCCCCAATGGCAACGCCGTCTAATTGAAACCAGGCCGGCGTCCGGACTTCACGGAAGAGACAAAATCACCTCTCGCTTCACCGGAGGGCTCGCGCCCTGCCGCTTTTATTGGGGGTTGGTAGGGTGTCGCGAAAGCACGCCCTCTATGCGGCCCGGCTCACCGCCGCTTGGTAGAGCAGCGCGTTCCCCTTTTTTCCCTGGACCTTGGCGGCCCCCATTTCTCGCAGGCAGTAGGCGATCTTTTGGGCGTACCACCGCGTGCGCCCCGTTTGGGCGGCGAGGTCGGCGGTGGTGAACACCGGCGGCAGGCCTGGCAATAATGTCCACAGGTCGCTCGTCTCGCGGAAGGTCCGCGTCTCCAGGATCTCGGTCAGTGTCTGGTCCGCGACCACATGGTCGTTTTTCCGCCAGCGTCGCCGCTTGCCATGCCCTGGGTAACGGATCTCGGCGATCTCCACCAACGGCACTTCAAGCGTCAAATTGGGGTGCGGAAAGGCCTTGGTGAAGTGGACCAATTGATCGAACAGGTCCAACCAGTCGCACTTCTTGGGGCTGTACCGCCGGGAGACCTCTTTGCCATCCTGCTTCGCCAGTTTGATCAACCGCCGCCGCGCAATCACCGGTTTGACGACCGTCACCGGATGCTCTTCGCACAATGTGCGAATCTTGTCGCGAATGCTCGAGAGCCCCGCGCACTGCACCTCAAAGAGTCGCCCCTCGACCACCGCGTCGATCCGAAACCGACCCAGCGTCACCTCGGTTTCCGCGGTCTCGCCCGCGTACATCTGCTTGAGGGTTTTGTGGAGTGAGGTTTCCATAGGTCCGAAAGTCGAGGGGTGAATCAAGCGGGAGCGGTGCTTCGTGCGAGCATACCTTAGCGTGACCGAAACACCGCCACCAGACGAGTTTGCGACTGCCCCACGCTCCCACCTCGTCGTAGCCACGCTTGCCAAAAGCGTGGGTGAACTGCTCACGCGGTTCGCTAGCAGGGCCCACCGTACCCGCACTTCTCCCACGCTCTACGCGAGCGTGGCTACGTCAAGTCTCGCTCACGCGCGTCGTAGCCACGCTTGCCAAAAGCGTGGGTGAACTGCTCACGCGGTTCGCTAGCAGGGCCCACCGTACCCGCACTTCTCCCACGCTCTACGCGAGCGTGGCTACGTCAAGTCTCGCTCACGCGCGTCGTAGCCACGCTTGCCAAAAGCGTGGGTGAACTGCTCACGCGGTTCGCTAGCAGGGCCCACCGTACCCGCGCTTCTCCCACGCTCTACGCGAGCGTGGCTACGTAAAGGCATGCAAAAAAGCGATCTGGTCCTGCGGGGTGGAAATCGCTAATGTCCCCAGCGATTGTTCTTTCCGCTGTCCGTTTTGCCCGGTTTCCTTCGGCCCGACGATGAATGCAATGCCCTTGCTAACCGTAGTCTCGCGATGGACTTGGCCCCTCGCGACGTTTTGCCTCTGTGGGTTGCTCGCGGCAGCGACTCCTGCCGCTTTGGCCCAGGCCCCGCGTCCGACGCAGGTCCAGCGTCCGGCCCCGCTTCAGCGGGCCGCCCAACCGCGATTGCAGCCTCAACAAAGCCTCGCGGCCTTGATCCAAGAGGCGGCGGAGCTGAGCAAAACGGCAACCGCCGGCGAAGACTTGGCGCGGCTGATTACCCTCTGCAAACAAGCCCAGGCCCAAAATCCGCCAGAGCCGCACGCCACCTATTTCCGTGAACTGGAGGCCTGGTCCCGCAGTCGCCGGGGAGAACTTTACGCCGAACAGGCGAACCTCGCCACCGACGATACCATCTGGCAAAAGTACGAGCAGGCCGCCTTCCAGGATTTCGATCTTGCGGTGCAGCAGAACCCCAAGCTGTGGCAAGCGGTGCATCATCGCGCGGTGAGCCACGCGCGATTGGGCCGGATCGACGAGGCGATCGCCGACCTCGATACCACGCTCCAAATGAATCCCAAGTTCAACACCGGCTGGTACAACCGAGCCGAGCTGCACTACCAGCAGCGCGACTTCAAACAGGCCCTAGCCGACTACGAAGCGGCGCTGAAGCTAGACGCCACCGATGTCGACGCCGTGACCGGCAAGGCCCACACGCTTTATCAGCTAGAGAAGTACCGCGAGGCCCTCACGCACTACTCCCAAGCGGTGAAAATCGCCCCCCAAGACGCCAGCCGCTACGCCGATCGGGCCGATGCCTACAGCGATCTCGGGTTCTGGGAGCAGGCAACGGGCGACTTCAGCCAAGCCTTGGATCTCGACGCCGACCTGGCCCGGGCCTACCAAGGAGTCGCCTGGATCTTGGCCACCTGTCCCGATGAAAAATACCGCGACCCGGAGCAAGCGGTTGAACTGGCCGAACGAGCCATCCAGCTCAATCCCGCCGCCGACTACCGCTACCACGACACCCTGGCCGCCGCCCAAGCCGCCATCGGCAAGTTCGACATCGCCGTAAAATCAGGCGAAACCGCCGCCCAACAAGCCCCGGAAACCGAACGAACCTATATTGAACACCGCTTAGCGCTTTATCAACAACGCAAGGCGTATCTGGAGCCGAGCCGGTAGGGTGGGGCGAAAAACGGGCGAGGAGCGATAAAAGGGGTCAGGACTCTTTTTAGCGACCCGCTAACCATTGGTGGACGCGCACCTAAAAAGAGTCCTGACCCCTTTTATCGCGGCCCACCTCGCTGATGATGGTTTGGTTTTCTATTCTCGGAGAGGAGGATTCTTCCACCCGTCTCCTGATTCCCAAGGGGACGTCTCATGGCAGCCCTGGACGAAGTCCTGGGTAAGTTATTCATAAGAATTTGTGAGTCCTGAAGGGACGATTCAAAAAGAACGCAACCGTTAAATCGTCCCTTCAGGACTCACGTTCTATCGGGGAACGCGGAACCCAGGACTGCGTCCTTTTCTAAGCAGTGTCAAGGGTCAAAACGCTAGGGGAT
>JBBDIM010000096.1:0-29022 GCA_040880405.1 Pirellulaceae bacterium
TAGCTACCTAAAGACGTGTCGTAGCCACGCTTGCTAAAAGCGTGGGAGATGTGTTCACCCGCTTTGCCTCCAGGTGGTCACTGAAGCCCCCACATCTTTCCGGATCACCCTTCAGTCGCCATTGTGCCATTTTTTAGCCGACAGTTCGTGCCGACTGTACGGATTTTGTGGAATCTAAGCATCGAGGTTGCCGATAGGTAGGATGGCTCGATAGGCTCGGGCTCAATCGGACTATCCAATTTGTCGCTCAATTTAGATTGGGCGAAACTGCCAAGTCCCTCCCGATATCCCGGAAACGTGACCTGGGTCCGACATCCAGGTCGTCGGTAATTAAGCCACGGTTCACGTAAAGGCGAGTCGGCAAGATCGACACAAGACCATGAACATTGAAACCACGCGTTTTGGGCGTTTGAGTATCAATTCCGAGGACACGATCCGCTTCCCGCTGGGGTTGGTCGGATTTGAGGACTCTCACGACTGGATCATTTTGGCCGATAACCAGGACGAATCGCTCGGTTGGTTACAGTCCACGGTCCAGGCCGATCTGGCCTTCGCGGTGGTTAGCCCACGTCGCTATGTGCCCGGCTATCGTGTTCGCGTGAGTGGCGATCAGGCGGAAACTTTGTGCCTGGAAGCCTGCCAACAGACCTACGTGCTGGTGATTGTAAGCCAGTATGCCGACGAGCTTTCGGTCAATCTACGCGCACCGATTCTCATCAATCTGACCGAGCGGATCGGACGACAGGTGATCACCACCGACGAGCAACCGCTCCAGCATCCGATCGTGACGCATTCGGCTCCCCTGCGGAAAAGTGCTTGAACATTCGTTCCTGCCCGCAGAACACCACTCCTGCGGCGAAAATTGGAATCTCGACCAAGAGTGTTCCGATACATTCCACGTCGAGATAGCTTACAGCATTGCTAGTATCGCTAGCGATGCTGATTTCATTCACCATGGTAGTCCACGGGATCATTGCTCCCGCGGGGCCTAGCGTGGCGGACGATCCCCCCAATTAGCCCGTACCGCCAGTGAACCCCACTGGTATTCACTAGGAAGGAGCCAGAGATGCTTGTATTGTCGAGACATCGCGACGAGAGCATCATGATCGGTGATAACATTGTCATCACGATCGTCGATATCCGCGGCGACAAAGTGCGTTTGGGGATTGCGGCCCCGCAGGACATCCCGGTGCATCGCCAAGAAGTTTACGAGGCGATCAAGCGGGAAAACATGCAGGCCTCGCAAATCCAACCAGACGACGCCGCGTTGGCGAAGAAGCCTCGCGAGTAGTTTTCGCGCGGGTCCCCACGACCCGCTCCGCGACGACTTCATTTTTTGCACGCGTCTTCGCGCTCGCTTACCCGCCCGGAACCGGGCGTGTCATCAACGGACACGTCCCGGTCTTTGCTCTCCCCGCCGGGCGATTTTTGGTGCTCACCGCACGATCTTGGGTCCACACTCTCCGGGGCCGTAGTCCTGATTCCCCAAGGACGATTCAAACAACTCACATAGCCGGACGTTGCCGCGCACCATGAGGGGATGAGTTCAATTACAAAGAGTCGGAGCAGTAGAACCCTCGGCCGCGGCCCCCGTAATTGACCTTATCCCCGTTAGTTCGGCATGCCCGCCAGTTGATGTCCTAACTTCGTTGGCAATGACTCCGCCATTGAGAATGGTGCGTTTGAACGGGGATAAGTTCAATTTGGCATCCAAGCCGCGTGCCATGCCCACGCCCGGAAAGCGTGGGCATTAGAAGTGAGAGTTGGTCATGTCTATGCGGAGGAGTCCGGACGCCGTCTCGGGTTGGACTACGCGGCGTTGCCATTGGGAAAATTACGCGCCAAACGACCGGTGGGCTCGCGCCTGGGCTGTCAAAAATTCGGTCTTGACGCGGGTTTTCATAGGGGTGATTTTGTTCCACTCATTGGCCGGGTGAAGTAAAAAAGGGGTCGGGAGTCTTTTTTCGAAACGAGAGCGGTGGGCACTTGGGAAGGGGTCGCCAAAAAGAGTCCGGACCCCTATTTAACTCTGACCCCTATTTAACTCCCGAATCTTGAATTCATGTCCAAAATTTCTCGCAAAACTTGCGCAAATAAAAAACGCCGCAAGACCGAATTTTTGACCGCCCAGCTCGCGCCCTTCCGCTTCTATTTTTGAGGCCTCCGGCCAACATACTCACACCATCCCACGTCACTAACACTTGTAGCGAATATGCGGGGTCGGTTTTCCGCATTTCGGTAAGTTTTGCCCAGACATTCGCGGCATGCGCGGATTAGTGGGCGAACTTTACCTAACGAGCGGGTTCCCGGTTTTACCCCGGATCCAGCGAAGAGGAAGACTTTGTCCGCGTGGATGGGTCATCCCCCTTCTCTGAACTCTGGGGACAAGTGGCGTCACCCTGGACATCCGCGGCGTGCTCTCCTTTTTCATCCGTTGGCAACAACCATGCGACCTGTACCGAATGACCGGCTGCTAGGGATCGCGGGGTTGGCGTCAAAACTGGAAAAGAGGGCGAATAATTTAATGGCGCTGTAAAGCCATGTCGATAGTCCCACTTAGACGATCACAACCTGCTCTCCGCGACTGCGCCTCAACCGCGTAGCTAGCACGAGCCAGGAGAAGGATCGTTGGGGGCAAGGCCCGGACGGCTGCAAACGCGGATATGTAAGTCCCAACTGGCCTAGACAAACCGTAACTTCACCAATTGTTTTTTGTAAATAGGGCTGTGTTTGCAGCCATATCGACTGAGCGATGACTCCCCGTTCTCGGTCGGTCCACAACGTAGTCCTATCACTAGGAGGGGTGTCCCACAATGACCCGAATCAATACCAACGTCAGCTCACTCGTCGCCCAGAATACCTTGCAACGGTCCAACGGCGAACTGCAAACCGCCTTGACGCGACTCAGCACCGGGTTGCGTATCAACCGTGGTAAAGACGACCCGGCCGGTCTGATCGCCAGCGAATCGCTCCGAAGCGATATCATCAGTACGGAAAAAGCCATCACCAACAGCGAACGAGCCAACCAGTTGATCGCCACGGCCGATAGTGCCTTGGGTCAGGTCAGCAACCTGCTCAACGACATTCGCGGACTGGTTTCGGAAGCCGCCAATACCGGTGCCATGAGCGACGAACAGATCGCCGCCAACCAGTTGCAGATCGACTCCTCACTGGAGGCCATCGATCGTATCGCCCAAATCACCTCGTTCCAAGGACGTCGTCTGCTCGACGGCAGCCTCGACTTCATCACCCAGAACGTCAATGGCTCGGCCGTTGAAGGTCTGCGGATTGACCAAGCCAACTTCGGCACCCAGAGCAACATCGGCGTTGAGGTCAACGTCGTGAAGCAGGCCACCCGCGGTGAGCTGAGCTACGGATTCGGGGCGATCGCCGAAGACCTGGTTCTCGAAATCGGCGGTGGCAATGGTACCGAGGCGTTCAACTTCGCCCAGGGATCCACCATTGAGGAAATCGCCGCCGCGGTGAACCTGGTTTCCGACGCCACCGGTGTTGACGCCAAGCTCGAAACGGCCGCCACCAAGGGGGAAGTTACCCTCTCCAGCACAGGCGCGAACAACGACGTCCTGATCACGGCCAATGAAGCGGGATTCGACGCCGGTGACCTTCGCGTTAACTATAACGTGGGTACCTCCACCACCACTTCCGCCAGCTACGCCGCGCCGGTCGGCGGTGAGCCCGGCAAGATTGATGTCTCCCTCGGCGTTTCCGAGTGGGAGAACTCCTCGGTTGTGGTCGACCAAGGGGGTACGAACAACGCCATCCGAATCACGGCCAACAACGCGGGTGAAGACTTCAACGACATCACCGTCGTGTTCACCGACACGGAGACCGCAGGTGGTGAAACCGCCGTCTTCGACCAGGACGCCAAGACGCTGACCATTGGAATCGAAGATGGTGTCACCACCGCCGCCCAAGTGGTCGCGGCCGTCAACAACGCCACGACCAACTCGCAAGTCGCTGAGTACTTCACCGCCAGCCACGTTGAGGAAACGGGCGCGGACGGTGCTGGTTTAATGTCTGCCTCGGCGGATGCTGGCTCCTTTGAGGGTGGCGTGAACGGTGGCGAGATCATCGCAACCGCCAACGACGTGATCGACGCGATCAACGCCGCCACCGGGCAAGATGTGGTTACCGCCTCGCTCGCTGAAGGCAACAACGGCTACGGCGTGGTCAGTGATTTCAGCGAAGTCGCCTACTCCGGCTCGGCTGAAAAAGACAACGAGCTTCAGTTCATGGCTCCGGAAGGTGCCCCGAACGTCCAGTTCGTCTCCACTCCCGGCAGCTCGCTCAATATCGATACCACCACCGATCCGCGGATCGAGGGTCGTTCGAGCACGATCGTTCAAAGCTCCGATGCGAACGCCTCGATCTCGATCATGTCCAAATTCGACGGCACCGAGTTCGATGGCTATACCTTCGAATTCGCGGACAACGCCGCAGTTACGGCTGGTAACGAATTCGTGGTCATGGATCGCGAGTCCAAGACGATTACGGTCAATATTGAAGATGGTGTTTCCACCGCGGACGAAATTGTTGACGCGTTGAATGCCGATTCCTACGTCAGCGAATTCTTCCAGGCGGAGAACTTCGGCACGAGCGATGGCAGTGGCACCTTTACGGTTGCCAACCTGGACGACATCGCCGAAACCAGTGGCGGCTTGGTCAGCGAAGGGACTCTCATCGTGACGCTGGGTACCGATGCCAGCGGCTTGGTCACCACCACGGCGAACGACCTGGTTGAGTTTTTCAACGACCCCAGCAAGTTCATCGACGATTCCACTGAGGCCGCCGACGTGGCCAGTACGCTCGAAGCTCGCGGAATCAGCTTGACCAACGTCGGCTCGGGCACGGGGAACGGACTGTTGGCCGCGACTTCCGAGGACATCACCTTCAGCACCAGCGGTACTGATTTGGTGGACGCCCAGGCCAGCGGTACCACCAATGCCGTCAACGGCGAGAACGCCCAGATGACCTTCACCGCCATCAACAGCGGTGCCGACTACGACGGCGTGCAGATCAGCTTCGTGAATGACGCCACAGTCACCGGCGGAACCGACGAACGGGCCGCTTACGACGCCAATAGCAAGACCCTCACCTTCTACATTGAAGAAGGGGTCACCACGGCCGACGACATCGAAGCGTTGCTCCAAGTCGGCGGACCGAACGAGGATGAGGACCTGAGCCAACTATTCACAGTCGCCCAGGTTGGGGATGGTTCCGGGCTGGTTACCAGCACCGACGTCGGCAAGCTAACCGGTGGTGTGGTCGACAACGGAACGGTTGACGGAGCCACTTTGCTCGGCAACTCCGATCTGGAAAACACGGGACTCACCTTCGTCGCTTCGCAATATGGTTCGTCCAGCTTCGTCAGCGTGAAGGCCCTCAGTGGTACCTTCAGCCTGACGGACGCCGATGGAGCCATCGCGGATCGATCGGTCGGTACCAATGTCGACGTCCGGATCAACGGTATCCAGGCAGTGGGTGATGGTCTCAAAGCCGAGATCAACACCTCGTCGCTCGACATGAGCTTCTCGCTGAGTGACTCGGTCGATGACAACTCGAAATTCGAGTTCAGCATTGTCGGGGGTGGAGCCTTGTTCCAACTCGGCCCGAACGTCGTCAGCAACCAGCAGGCCCGACTCGGTGTCCAGAGCGTCAGCACCGCCACCCTGGGTGGTGTCAGCGGACGGCTGTTCGAGCTTCGCTCCGGTGGCGAGAAAAGCCTGACCAACGATGTGGGTGGTGCCGCTCGGGTGGTGGATGAAGTGATCACCGCGGTCACCCAGCTTCGCGGACGCCTCGGTGCGTTCCAGAAGACGACCCTGGACTCCAACATCTTCACGTTGAACGACACCTTGGCCAACCTGACCGATGCCGAAAGCTCGATCCGAGACGCCGACTTCGCCGCCGAATCGGCCAAGCTGACGCGGGCCCAGATCCTGGTTCAGTCCGGCACCTCGGTGTTGGGTATCGCCAACCAGAACCCACAGAACGTCTTGGGTCTGCTGCGATAACCGGCGAGTTCAATCGCTTGACAAAACGGAGAACCCAGCCACTTGGCTGGGTTCTTTTTTTGCGTCGTAGCCACGCTTGCAAAAGCGTGGGTGAAAACAACCGTAGCCACGCTTGCCAAAAGCGTGGGAGAATCGCGCAGTCGCGTTGCCAGCAGGGCAGACCGAACCCGCACTTCCCCCACGCTCTGCGCGAGCGTGGCTACGGGGCAGGTCGCCAGATGGGCTCGTAGCTCGTCCTCATCCTCCAATAATTTCGCCGGAACGAGGTACTAACCGGAAAACTTTGGATAATCGCTTCTGTCCGCGACGATAAAAGTACCCAGCGCGGTAATCGCTATCCAACTAGTGGATTACTTTCGAAACGTACCGCCAACCCCCTCAAGATGACGTATGACTTCGATCCAATCGAGCGTGGGTTTGATTACCGGGATTCCGATTGCGGAAACGGTAAAGCAGTTGATGGATCTCGAGGCGAAGCCGCGAGATGTCCTAGTCCAACGCACGGAAAAGATCAATGAACAGGCCTCCGCAATTGCCGAACTGACGGCAAGTGTCCTGAGCCTGCAATTCACCGCCAAAAAGTTCAATGCCGCCAGCTTGTTTCAGGCGACCAAAGCGACTTCGTCCAACGCCGCGCTCCTTTCCGCCGCAGTCACCGGCAACCCCAGGGTAGGCAACTATCAGTTCACCCCGGTGCGGACCGCCCAGTCGCACCAAATGCTCAGTTCCGGGGTCCCCTCACTCGACGCCCCGCTCAGTGCAGGTTCCCTCAAGCTCAACTTCGGCCCTAAACTGAACGATGGCATCCATTTAGACGAGCTCAACGGCGGCGAGGGAGTCCAGCGTGGCCAGATTCGGATCACCGACCGCCGCGGGAACTCCGCCCAGGTCGACCTCCGCTTCGTGCAGACGGTCGACGATGTCCTCGACGCGATCAACGGAACTCAGGGGATCGACGTCCGCGCCTCGGTTCAGGGAGACCAAATCAAACTGACCGACTTGACCGGCCAAACCAGTTCGAACCTGACCGTGCAGGAAGTCGGCTCCGGCTCGACCGCTTCCGACCTAGGGTTGGCCGGGATCGATGTCGCCGCGATTTCCGCGGTGGGGGACGACATCTACCGGCTGCACGGGGGGACCAACCTCTCCACCCTCAACGATGGCAACGGCATTCCACTGAACAAGGACTTGCCAGAGCTCAAGGTGAACTTCCGCGATGGCTCGACTCCGCTGGAAATTAACCTGTTCCAGCCCGCGGCCCCGGCCGGAAACGCCAGCGGGACCACCCAACCGCTCGATGGGAAAATTGCCTTCTCCGCGGTCGACACCGGACCCGATTTTGAGAACGTCGCCATCAGCTTCGTTGATAATCCCGGCGTCACGCAAGGCAACGAGACCGTCCTGTATGACGAGGTCGCCAAAACGCTGACCTTCCAGATCGACGCGGGCCGGACCACCGCCGTCGATGTGATCTCGGCCCTGAACGACGACGCGACCGCCTCCTCCTTTTTCACCGCGGCCACCGTCGATGGCGGTGCGGGAGATGGTTTGGTCGATGTTGCCGACACCGCCTTGACCGCCGGAAGCACCGGCCTCGCCACCGTCGCGACCACCGCGACCAACGCGAACGCCTCAATCCGGTTGAACGCCAACCAGCCTGGAGGCGATTTCGATGACGTGACCATTCAATTTATCGCCGATCCGGGTGTCACCGCTGGGAACGAGCTGGTCACCTACGACGACAGCGACCCCGGCAACAAGACCCTCACCATTCGGATTGAAGAAGGCGCCAGCACCGCCGCCCACGTGATCGACGCGATCAACGCCGACGCCACCGTGGGCCCACTCTTCTCCGCCGAAAACGCCACCGGCAGCGATGGCAGCGGCTTGATCGACGTGGCGGATACGGGAGTCACCAGCGGCGGCGTGCAAGCCGCGACCGCGATTAGCGATCCGAACATGGCCGATGGCCTGGTCCGCCTCACCGCCAAGGAAGAAGGGGGTGCGTTGGACAATGTCACGCTCCGCTTCGTCGCCGACGCCACCGTGACCCAAGGGAACGAGGTTGTCCAGTACAATCCGACCAATCCCAATAACAAAATCTTGACGGTTCGCGTCGCCCTCGGCCAAACGACCGCTGAGGATGTTACCAGCGCAATCAACCAAAACGCGACCACCAGCGAACTGTTCACCGCGAGCACCCCCGTCGGTGGCGATGGTTCCCGCGTGATCGATACGCGTGCCACCGCCAAAACCACCGGTGGTGCCGCGGTCGAGGCGAGCCAACCGCAATCGCTGGGCGATGTCCTGACGATGATCAACACTCAGGCACCCGAGCGTCTGCAAGCCAAAATCAGCGCCGATGGTAATCGTCTGGAACTGATCGATCTGACCGCCGGCGGGGGAGCGTTCTCGGTCGAAAGTCTCGGCAATAGCGCGACCGCCGAGGCGTTGGGCCTGACCGGGGTGGCGGATGACGGTGTCATTACCAGTCGCCGCTTACAAGCGGGCCTCAAGACCACGCTGGTCAGCTCCCTCGGTGGAGGTCGCGGGTTGGGGGAACTGGGTGAAATCTCGCTGACCGACCGCAGTGGCAATTCGGCCAATGTCGATTTGTCCGGTGCGGAGACAGTCGAAGAGATTCTGGATCGCATCAACGCCGCCGGACTGGGAATCGAAGCGGGCATCAACGCCGCCGGTAATGGAATCCGACTCCGCGATACCACCGGGCAATTCACCGGCAACCTGATCGCGGAATCGGCCGACGCCACCGGCACGGCCGAACTGCTCGGCATTGATCACAACGCACCTGAGACGACCATCGACTCCGGGAGCCTGAATCGCCAGTTCATCAGCCAGCAAACGACCTTGGCCTCGCTCAATGGGGGCAAAGGGGTCAGCAGTGGTTCGTTCATGATTCGCAATAGCTCCGGCACCGCGAAGATCTTCACGATCAACGACTCGAAGCAAACAATCGGCGATGTGATGGAGATGATCAACTCCGATCTCTCACTCAATGTCGAAGCGCGGTTGAACGACACCGGCGACGGAATTTCGATTATCGACAAGGGCAACGGCTCGATCCCGCTGAATATTACCAACGTGGGCAGCTCGACCACCGGGAGCGAGTTGCACATTGTCGGTACCGGGGAGGAAAAAATGGTCGATGGCCAGTCGCGGATGGTCGTCGAAGGCTCGACCACCGTGACCGTCGACTATGCCGACGGCGAGACGCTCAACGATGTGATTCAGAAAATCAGCGATCTGGACGCGGGGTTCTCCGCGGGCTCGTTCAATAGCGGCAGTGGAGCCAACCCCATCCGGCTTTCGCTTTCCAGCGAGGTGCAGGGGGCCGCGGGCCGAATGGTCATCGACTCAACCAACTCGAACTTCCGTTTCGATGAAATTGTTAAAGCGCAGGACGCCCTGCTGCTATTCGGTTCCGCTGAAAACGCGGCCGCCGGCGTGCTCACCTCCTCGCAGACAAATACATTCAACGGAGTGATCGATGGGGTGAACCTGACGATCAACGGCACCTCGAACGCGCCGATTAATATTTCGATCGACCGGAGCCACGAACAGCTCCTCAAGGCGGGCGAGGAGTTCGCGACCCAGTACAACGCCCTCCGCGAAAAGTTGGCCAGCTACACCACATTCAATCCTCAGAATCAGGAAACCGGCCTCCTGTTTGGGTCGAACGAGGCCCTGCGGATTGAATCGCAGTTGAGCTCGCTAATCACCACGCGAATGGTCGGCGTGGGCAAATACCAATCGATGCAGCAACTCGGATTCAATTTCCAGGAAAGTGGAAAGATCGAGTTCGATTCCATCAAAATGCGCGACGCCTTCGAGGCCGATCCGCAGGCGGTTGAGGACTTCTTCCTGACGGAATCTCGCGGATTCGCCGAAAAGGCCTTTAATCTAACGGAGCAATTCGCCGGACGCGATACTTCGCTATTGGTGACGAGAGCTCGAACTTTGCAATCACGATCAGATCAAAACCTAGAGCGGATCAAGCAGATGAACGAGCGGTTGGACCGTAAATCGGAACAACTTCTGAAGCAGTTTTACGATCTGGAACTCACAATCGGCAAACTTCAATCCAATACCGACGCCATTAACAGCATCCAATACATCAACCCCAACGGTGAATAGGGTTGCCCCAGGGATTGGTCAAGCTCACAAGGCCTTCGAGCCGATATCACCAGAGTGATAGCCACTCATTGATAAACCCCTCTCGACACCAGACCAAGGATCGTCATGACCCACGATTCCACCCATGCCTACCTCGAAACCGAGGTCCTGACCGCCACCCCGCAAAAGCTGCAACTGATGATGCTCTCCGGCGCGATCCGGTTTGCTCATCAGGCCCAGCGATTCGGTGAAAGCGGCGATACGGAGCAGGCGTGGGAATCGCTGCTGCGGTGCCGCGGCATTGTGACGCAGATTCTGTGCGGTATCAAAACGCAAAACCAGCCACTGTTGCGGCAAGTCGCCGGAATCTACCTCTACCTGTTCCGCGATCTGACCAACATCCAGTTGACCAACCAGTACGAGCGCCTCGCGGAGATCATCCCGGTCCTGGAAGAAGAGCGCGAGACCTGGCGGCAACTGTGCGAACTGGTGCCTGAGGCACTTGAGCGGCCGCGGGAAGAGGTCCGGGAAGTCACCGCTCGGGACATGCACCCGGAAAGCGGAAACCAAGCGGACGCGTCCTCCGGTGCGTTTTCGCAAGCATCTGAGTTTAGCCAAGGTTTCGACTCGGCAACCCAATCCCCCAGCGGGCAAACCAGCAGCGGCGGTGGTTTTTCGCTGGACGCGTAGAGCGCTCGCGAGATTTCCCGTAGCCACGCTCGCGCAGAGCGTGGGAGAAGTGCGAGTGGGCGTGCCCTGCGGGTCTGCGTTGCTGGCGAAGCGACCACGCGGTTCACCCACGCTTTTGGCAAGCGTGGCTACGACGCGCTCGCGCGAATTTTCAGTAGCCACGCTCGCGCAGAGCGTGGGAGAAGTGCGAGTGTTGTGAGCCCGACTGGCGAAGCGGCCTCTCAGGGGATGAGTCCCCTCACTCTCCATTTCAGAAAATGAAGATCCGTGCGCGGAGTGTCCATCGAGGGACTTATCCCCTTTCCGCGCGACTTGCCCAGGGCGAAACCATTTTCCTGCCGTGCTCCTCGCTTCGACGCGGCGAGGGGGATAAGTCCAATTATCGCCGGGCCCACGGGGCCGCGTGCCTTGCCACTTCCAGATAATCGGACTCATCCCCTGAGTGGCCAGCCACGTATACCTCACGCCCACCCGCACCGATTTCCTTAATCGTTGTCCTTCAGCCCGAGCCGCGACAGCCAGTTGCCGCGGGTTGGCTTTTCGGGGGTGGCGCTCGCTGGTTTGTCTTTTTCCTGGCGACCCTGTTGGTCTTCCAGGCGGCGTAGCTTCTCTTCCAGACCGGCCCGGTCTCGGGCGATCTTGGCCCGCTCCACCGAGATGTCGACTTCCGCCTTGCGAAGTTTTTCGCGCCACTGGTCCTGCATGGTTTTCAGGTTTTCTCGCTCTTGTCGGATCAGGTCGTCCTGATCCAACATTTGGGCGATCGCGTTGGCCCCATTGGCGTAGCCGACATCGGCCGCGTTTTCACGCTGCTGAGCCAGTTCCTGTTCCAGCCGTTCGATCTCTTCCTGCTTGCCCTGAACCGCGGCATCCGTGGCCCGGATGGCATCCTCGATGGAGAGGCGGTTGCTCGTCTCCTCCTCGCTCTCTTCGCCCGATTCCGCTTCCAATTGGGCCAGCATCCGGCGTTTGGTCGATTCCCAGTCGCTGCCGTTGTCGCTGGCAGCACCGCCACTTGCCTGGGCCTGTTTGAGTTCCTTCCGCAGGGTCTCCGCCTCTTGTTTGGCCTTCTTCAGGTCGTCGTGTGTCATCTCCAGTCGACGTTCCAAGGCGTCAATCCGCTGATGCTCGACCTCGGCGTCGCCCCCTTCCGCTTCGAGCCGCGACTTCAGCTCGACAATCTTCTCCAGCAGCAAATCCCGCTCGGCGGTTAATGCCTGGTGGGCCTCGGCGGAATCACCCGCGATCACTCCCTGCTCGCGAAGCGTCGCGAGCTCTTCGTTGGCCGATTCCAACTGCCGACGCAGCCCGCCCACTTGTTCGCGCGACTGTTCGTGGTCGGCCCGGGCCTGGCTGAGGGCAACCTGCGAGGCGGCGAGCTGGCTTTCCAGTTCTCCCCGAGCCTCGGTCAGTTGTCGGTTCAAATCCTCATTTTCGGCCCGCAGTTTGTCGCTCTCTTCGTGGTTGCCGGTAGGTTCCGATTCTCGTTGTTTCAGGCGAGCTTCCAGCGCTTCTCGCTGCTGTGTGATGGCCGTCATCTCATCACGCGCCTCGGCCAATTCGTCCAGCAAATGGCCGTTTTCCGATTTCAACTGGGCGAGCTCGCCGAGAGAATCTCGGGCCTCATCTCGTTCCGTTTGCAGCTTAAGGCATTCTGTTTTGAGTTGTTCGATGGTGGCGTCGCTCGAAATTTGCTCCGCCGTGGAAGCACCCAGACGCTGGTTTAGCTCGTCGAGCTTCGCTTGCAGCGACTGTGTCTCCGCTTGCAGCGACTGGCGCGTTTCGTCTCGATCTCGCGTGATCTCCGTGATCTCGTCCCGCAGCCGCTCCATCTCCTGCCGCTGCGTTTCCTCCCGCTGGGTCAAGTCGTCTACTTCGGCGGCCCGCTGCTCTAAGGTGGCATTCTGGTCCGCCAAAGTTTGCCGCAGGTTGTCTCGCTCGGTCTGGGCGCTGAGCTTCTCCGAGTCGGCCAGTTCCAAGGACTGTCGCAGCTCGGCGATTTCCACGGTCAGCTCGGATACCTGCTGACCCCGCTCAGTGTCCTCTTCAGAGAGCTGACGCTGGATCGCGTCGTGGCAGGCCTGGGCCTCGTCCCGCTCGGTTTGAGTGGAATGCAGTTCCGCTTGGATTGCCGCAAGTTGCGATTGAAGACCTTGAAACTCCTCGGCGGACGTCCCAAGTTGGGTGTTTAGGTCGTCGAGCTGAGACTCAAGCTCATCCCGCTGGATCGCCAGGTCCGAGAATTTCCGCTGCCAGTCGTCGTGCTCGCCGTTCCGCTCGTGAAATTGATCCCGCTGGTCTTGCAGCGACTGGGTTTCCGCGTGCAGCAACTGGGCCTGAGACTGAATTTCCTTTGACTTCGACTCCAGTTCGGCGGCCTGGGCATCGAGCTGTTCGCGCTGCTCGGCCAAGGCGGATTGGCTCGACTGATCGAGCTTTCGGAGTTCTTCCAGTTGACGGCCCAGTTCGGCCGAACGCGTATCGAGGGCCTCGACCTGTCGCGAAACGTCGTCCGATTTACTGGCCAGCTCGTCATCGCAACTCGCCAATCGCTCGGAGATCTTTTGGAGGTGCGCGGAGATATTCTGCTCGATCTCCCCCACGCGGTTGCGGTGTTGGTTCAAGAAGTCACGCGCTCGCTGACGCTGCTCTCGGGCGGTCCCGGCAAGCTGCTCCAGTGCGGCGAAGTCGTTGGATTGTGGATTCGAGCCTTCCATGATGTCCTGAAAAGTGACGAGGTTCTCATGCCGATCCCCCCTAAGTGCATGTCCTAAGGGGCCGGGTAATTATCGCTGCGACAGTTTCGTGGCGCGAAATGGTCTACAGTTCTATAGGTTAGGACCGGAGGCGCGTCAAAGCGCGAATTTCCCAGGCCCCGCATCGAAGATCATTTGGCGGGATTTCGGCGCTTCAGATTGTGCCGATAAACGGCGGTTTTCCGGTTGGTCCGATGGTGCGGAGAATACCAGTGAGCCCATAAAAAAGTCCCACGCAGCCACCACGTGGGTCTTTGGGGACAACCGCCTGCAGGCAGATGTCGTGAGGGTACGTCCAGGTCGAGAATGCTAATCGCATCTCTGAGACAATGCCGGAAGACGCAACAAAAAAGGGGGGGCACGGCAGCCCGGGAGGAAGCCCTGGGTTCAGATTCCTCCCGTTTTCTTGTTACTGCTTACCCCAGGGCTGCCTCGGTTCGGGTAGGGGCCCATGAATTTGTCTCCATTGAAGTGGATCATGTGGTCCGGGAACTCAGCGATCCAAACCTCCGATTCCCACACGATCTCCGCCGTTTGATTGAAATCATCAACCAGCGACGGTCGCAATCCGCCTCGCGAATTATCGATCCTGGGTCGGAAGCCAATCGGTGTGATTCTTCTGAGCGGCCGGAGGAACGTACTGCCGATGGCTAGCTAATTTTGCCCATCCGGTGATTTGGTCGCACGACGTGGTAAAATGAAAACAACCGAGACCGATACAGATGACTGGATTGTGAGGTTCCTATGATCAAAGCTGCGGATTTCGAACATCTTCCCGTTGCCGAAAAGCTCAGACTTGTCACCCAACTTTGGGATCAGATCGCAGTGTCAGGCGAACCCATTGTGTTGCCCGATCCCGTGATATCTGAAGCTGAGCGTAGATTCGACGAAATGGTCGCCGATCCGTCGATCGGAATCTCCGAAGAGGAAATGTGGCGACAAGCCAGTGAAAAACGCAAGTAGATTTCATCCGGATTTTCCGTCTGACTTGGTGGCGGCGACGCAATACTACGATGCCATCGCCACCCTAAAACAACCACTTCTTCCCCAGCGCCTTCTGCTGAGCCGCGGTCAATTCTCGGATGCCCGATTTGGCGTGTTTTAGCAGGTTGGCCAGGTCTTCTTCGCTGAAGGTGGCTTCTTCGCCGGTTCCTTGGATTTCCACGAAGCGGCCCTTGCCGGTCATGACGACGTTCATGTCGACCGCGGCGTCGACGTCTTCGATGTAGTCCAAATCGAGGGCCGCTTTACCGTCGACTAGGCCGACGCTGACTGCCGCGATGCTGTCGGTGATCGGGTAGCGACTGGGGTCGGGGAGCTCTTTCAGGCTGTTTACCGCGTCGACCAGGGCGACGAACGCTCCGGTGATGCTGGCGGTTCGCGTGCCGCCGTCGGCGTCGAGGACGTCGCAGTCGATTGCGATCATCTGTTCGCCCAGGGCTTCCAGATTGACCACCGCGCGGAGGCTGCGGCCGATGAGGCGTTGGATTTCTGTGGTGCGGCCATCCACCTTGCGGGGTTTACGCGTAGGCGTACTGCCGGGCAGCATGCTGTACTCGGCGGTGACCCAGCCTTTCCCCTTGCCAACCAGCCACGGTGGCACGTTTTTCTCGACCGAGGCGGTACAAAGGACCGTCGTTCCGCCCGCCTGGATCAGCACGCTCCCTGCCGCGTTTTTGGTGTAGTTGCGTTTGATCTTCAGAGTGCGAAGCTGGTTGGCGGCGCGGCCGTCGTGACGTGGCATAGGGGGGAATCTTTCGGGAATATTGGAGTTAGAGGTGGCGGTTGGGCGGTTGGGTCATGGATGATCGAGTTGCCGGTGGAAAACTGGCCCGCCAAAACATGCCCACGTTGGAGGGCGTGGGCATGGCACCCGGGAAACGTGACACCCGGGACTTGCACCTTACGACGCTTTGTTTGCTTCGGTTAGTAGCCACACCATCAGCCCCTTTTGGGCGTGCATGCGGTTAGCGGCTTGTTGGATGATGGCGCTGTTGGTGCAGTCCATCACCTCGTCGGTCACTTCCTGGCCTCGCTTGGCAGGGAGGCAGTGGAGGAAGATCGCGCCTTTGTCCGCCTCGGCCATTAGCTTTTTGTTGACCTGGTAGGGGGCGAAATCCTTTTCTCGCTGGGCCTGTTCCGACTCCTGCCCCATGCTGGCCCAGACATCGGTGTAGACGGCACACGCGTCGCGGACTGCGGCGGCTGGGTCGTCGGTCATTTCGATCTCGGCTGCGGGGCAGGCGTGGTGCAAGCGATCGAGGAACGGCTTGTCCAGTTCGTACCCCTTGGGGGCGGCAATGCTGAACGCCATGCCGGTCTTGGCACAGGCCAAGGCGAGGCTCCGAGCGACGTTGTTGCCATCGCCGATGTAAGCCAGCCGATTGCCACTGAGCGAGCCGAAACGCTCCTGAACGGTCATCAGGTCGGCCAACGCCTGGCACGGGTGGAACTTGTCGGTCAGGCCGTTGATCACCACGCAGTCGGCGAACTTGGCCAGCTCTTCAACCTTCTCGTGCGATTTGGCTCGGCAGACGATCACATCCAAGTACTCGCCAATCACGCGAGAAAAATCTTGCGGGGCTTCGCGCTTGCCCCAGCCGACATCCTCGCCCAAAAATAGACTACCGCCGCCGAGCTGCGCCATTCCTGACTCGAAACTGACGCGCGTCCGGAGCGACGGTTTCTCGAACAGCAGCCCCAGCACCTTCTGCGCCAGTATCGGCTGGCGGACACCACGCGTCACATCCGCCTTGATGTTCTCGGCGAGTTCGAAGATGTGTCCCAGTTCCGAATCGGTCACATCAAACAGGGTCAAGAAATGTCGCATCACAGACACTCACTTCGCATAGTGCGAAAGATGGAATGGGAAACCACGCTAGTTCGGCGTGGCAAGATTTTTGAGGACGTCGGCCAGGATATCGCATCCTTGATGCACCTGATCCTCCGTGAGATTCATCGCCGGCAGAAGCCGGATTACGCGGCCTTGGGTGCAGTTGATGAGTAACCGTTTTTCGAGGGCCGCCTTCACCGCCGGGGCCCCTTCCACCGCGAGTTCGATCCCGATCATCATTCCCGCGATCCGCAGATCTTGGATGATGTCGCACTCTTCCCGCAGGTCGGTCAGTCGCTGCCGAAACAGTTCGCTCAAGGAGGCGACATTTTCCAGCAGGTTATCGCGCTCGATCATCTCGATCGCCGCGATCCCCGCTCGCGCCGCGATTGGATTGCCGCCGAAGGTGGCGGCGTGCATGCCTGGTCGCATGCTTTGGGCGATTTCGGCGGTGGTCATCAGGGCTCCGCCGGCGACTCCGCCGCAGAGGCTTTTGGCCAAGGTCATGATATCGGGCCGCACGCCGTAATGCTGGTACGCGAACCAATCGCCGGTTCGGCCGCAGCCGGTCTGAACCTCGTCGAAGATCAACAGCAGGTTGTGCTCGTCAGCGATTTCCCGCAGGCCCGCGAGAAAGCCTTCTGGTGGGAGTTTAACGCCCCCTTCACCCTGGATCGGCTCGATCATCAGAGCACAGGTCTCTTCGTCGACCAATTCCCGAACGGCATCCAAGTCGCCATGCGGGGCATAGCTAAAGCCCCCCATCAATGGGCCAATCCCCTCATGGTACTTCGGCTGGGCAGTGGCGGTGGTGGCCCCGTAGGTCCGGCCATGAAAGCCGCCCAGGAAGGTGATAATCTTGAACCGTTCCGGCGGCGTATGCATCCGGGCCAGCTTGATTGCGGCTTCGTTGGCTTCGGCCCCGGAGTTACAGAAAAAGGCCTGCCCGCCAAAACTCCGATCGGACAGCAGCTTGGCCCATTGTCCTTGCGATTCCATGTGCCACGAGTTGGGTACATGGATCAGCTTGCCGACTTGATCTTTAACCGCATCGACCACCATGTCGGGGCAGTGCCCCAACAGGTTGCAGCCCCAGCCGGGGAACAGATCGAGATACTCGTTCCCTTCGGCGTCCCATATTTTGGAACCCTCGCCCCGGACCAGGTTCACCGGGTAGCGGCCATAGTTGGGCACCACATACTTTTGGAACAACTCGACGGTTTCGGCGGAACTGAGATGCTGCTCGACCGAGGACTGGGAAGTGGTCGCCATGGCTCGAACTTTCGCAAAGGATAGTGAACGCGGAAAGCCTAGAGACAATCGCCCGGGGAGGTGGGTTCGGCCTCCACGGGGGCAATCGTCTACTGCACGATCTCGGTTCCGACCCCGGTATTGGTGTAAATTTCCAGCAGCAGCGAGTGCCGCAATCGTCCATCGATGATATGGATCTTGCCGACACCCCGGTCGAGCGAATCGAGGCAGGCCTCCACCTTGGGGATCATGCCCGCTTCGATCTGACCGGTGCCGATCATCCGCCGGGCCTTCTCGCGGTCCAACGAATGGACCAGCGTCTCGGGGTCGTCCTTGTCGGTCCGCACGCCGTTGATATCGCTCAGGAACATCAACTTCTCAGCCCCTAAGGCCTCCGCCACGGCGTTGGCGGCCGTATCGGCGTTGACGTTCAGCTTCTCGCCGGTTTCCTGGTCGATGCACATCGAGGGGATCACCGGCACCTGACCGGCGTAGCAGAGATTCTCAATCGTCGCCTGATCGACCTCGGTTACCGTGCCGACATGCCCCAGGTCAAGGGCCTCGCCGTTGGACCCAGGCAGAGTCAAGCGTTTGCCGAATAGGACGTTGGTGGTCTTGAAGTTGAGGTTCATGGCGCGGCCACCGACCACTTCGATCTCACGGGCGATCCGCTCGTTGACAGTTCCGGCGAGGACCTCCTCGACGATTTTGAGGGTCGCGTCGTCCGTAAAGCGGCGGCCTTGGATGAAGCGGGGCTCAATCTGGGCCTCGGCCATGGCGCGGCTAATCGCGGCTCCACCACCATGCACTACCACCGGTCGCATGCCGACGGTCTCCATGAAGACGACATCGATCAGCACATGCCGCAGCGCGTCGGGGTTCTCCATCACGCTGCCACCGAGCTTGATGACGGTGATCTTATTGCGGAACCGACGGATCCAGCCCAATGCCTCGATCAGGACGTCCGCTTTTTCGATGGCCTCTTTCAATCGTCTCTCCGATAGCGCCGGCCACCGCTAATTGTGGACGGAAATGAGGGAAGCAAGGGACTCGAATCGTACATGGCGGAAGTTCGAAACTCCCACAGGCGAGCCCACTTGCGACGGGGGAAACCACCCATTTTAGCAACCAATTCAGTTTGTCAACAGCCTGCTGTGGGCGAGTGAGCGGCGTCGGTGAGGGGGCCATGTTACGCGGGCCGCACGACACGGTTTGCCAACGCGTTTTGGTGACTCCAAGATCAGTGATACCCGAATAGTCGCCACTAGGAAGACAAGACGCTTTCGTTCGCCGTCTAGCGCTGACTCGAACGAAATGCGTCGATTCCACTAGTAAAGGGCCAACGGCCCGGTTTTATACCAGCCTAGGACGCAGTCCTAGGTGCCGTTTCCCAAACCAATTGTGAGGGCTGTAGGCCCGGTACCATCCCTGGATTCAGGGTGAGTCATTCCGATCGATGGGGCCGGGCCTACAGCCCTCATGTTTGGAATGGTTTCCATTACCTAGGACTGCGTCCTAGGCTGGTATGGGGCCACGCCTTTGGCGTTCGGCTTTTCGGTAATGTTCGTTTTCTGGTGGCAATCGACTGTCTTGGCAATTCAGACCGATACTACGCAAAAATTGTGGAGGCTACGCAAACCTTGTCCAGCACCAATTGCTAGCGTGGAACCCATTCGATCTAGGTAGATTCCGGCAGGATCGTTAAGCTGGCACTTGCCGCCCGCTTTGTTTGTGTGGGCGGTTTTTGGGGATTCTTCGTTTCGGTTTCGCGGGAGTAACGACCATGGTACGTCGGCTGAGCTTGGGCCTATTGCTGTTGGGATTCACCGCTATGCTGG
The DNA here is from genome assembly GCA_040880405.1 of Pirellulaceae bacterium. GTDB lineage: Bacteria > Planctomycetota > Planctomycetia > Pirellulales > Pirellulaceae > JBBDIM01. The sequence goes on from JBBDIM010000096.1 coordinate 19,538, forward strand.
CCTCTACCGCTTCGGCCCAGCAGTCGATCTTGCCGGGGCCGCGCGAGTTGCCGGCGGATTTGCTGGGGCATTTGTCGCTCCTGCGTGAGCAGCAACTCCATTATCTGAAACAGTTTAGCGAGTACGCCGAAGCGCGGTATCAAGCGGGCGAGGTCCCTAAGGGGGTCGCGCTGCATGCCCAGGCGTACTACAAAAGGGCCCAACTGCAACACGAGCAAGACCCCGCCAAGCGGAAAGAACTGACCGACGAAATGGTCAAGCTCACACGTGTCCAACAGGAGCTAGACACCAACAATCCGCAGCAGACTTGGTTTGGCGTCGATAAGTTAAGACTCGGGGGGTATCTACGGGTAGAATGGGAAAGGTTCCGACAGGAGTTGCCGGACACGCCCGAGTAGATCCTTTGTTCGTAGGCCAGCGATGACCATGCCAGCCGATTCTAGCGTTCATGCGACCCTTGCCCCCGAAATCTCGCTCACCCGGTACGACGGGCAAGAGGTCGCCCTCGCCGATCTCTGGAAATCGCAACCCCTGCTGATCCAGTTTTCCCGCCACCTGGGTTGCGCTTTCTGCCGGGACCACGCTAAGCAATTACTGAAAGACTACGAAACACTCAAATCGCACGGGGCGGAAGTCGCCTTGGTGACGATGGGCGATGTCCAGGCGGCACAGGAATTCCGAGACGCCTTGAAGTTAACCTACCCGGTATATGCGGATCCCGATCGCAAGGCGTACGAGGCGTTCGATGTGGCACGGGGCTCCGTCTGGCAAGTGGCGGGGCCTCAGGTCTGGGGCCAAGGCTTCGGGGCCTTGCTCCGCAGCGGATTGGGTGTCCCTCGGGGAGACCTGATGCAGCTTCAGGCCACCTTTCTGATCAATCCGGAGGGACAGATCATCTTCGAATTCCGCCCTGAAAATTCAGCAGACCATCCCGCCTTGGAGGATGTGCTGAGGGCAATCGAGCGGACAAAGTCGACGGCGAATTGACGCGGCCGAGCAAGCCCTGTGGTAGAAGCCCGATAGGGCGTAACCCACCGAGCGTGCGCGGTTCGAATTGCCAGCGTGGTTTGGTGATATTTCTTCGAATCCAAACCGTTTCGCCGCCGCAAAATTGGTTGGCGATGGTGGGCTGGCGAGACTCCACCCTACCACTTAAGGCATGTTGGGTGTCCCGCCGTTGCGCACAGGCCCATCCACCTGAGGCTCTCCTTTTGCGAATCCCCGGGGCCCTGTACGATTGAGGGTTCACAGCAAACCCATCAGTCAACGGAATCTTGGGAGTAACTTAGAGGCATGGCCAAGAAAACGATCAAAGATATCGATGTCGCCGGCAAGCAGGTTTTGATGCGCGTCGACTTCAACGTCCCCCTGAAAAACGGCCAGATCACCGACGATCGCCGGATCGAAATGGCGCTGCCTTCGATCAAGGCGGTGGTCGAAGCGGGTGGCCGGGTCATCCTGATGAGCCACCTGGGCCGACCGGAGCCGGGCGGCGATAACGCCAAGTACAGTCTCAAGCCGGTCGCCGAGCGGTTGGGCGAGCTGCTGGGCAAGCCCGTTGCCTTTGCCACCGATACCGCCGGAGCCGATGCCTCAGCGAAGGTTGCCGCTTTGGCCGATAGGGAGGTGTTGGTCCTGGAAAATCTTCGCTTCGAAAAGGGAGAGAAGAAGGGTGACGCCGACTTCGCCGCCAAGTTGGCCGCGTTCGCCGATGTCTACTGCAACGACGCCTTTGGCACCTGCCACCGGACCGATGCTTCGATGGTTGCCGTTCCCGAAGCGATGGGCGATAAGCCGAAGGTGGTGGGCTTCCTGGTCGAGAAGGAAATTCAATACCTGACCGACGCGATTCAGAACCCAGAACGGCCGTTTGTGGCGATTTTGGGTGGGGCGAAGGTTTCCGACAAGATTATGGTCATCAAAAACCTGCTGGGGATTTGCGATCAGGTGTTGATCGGCGGGGCGATGGCCTACACGTTCTCGCTGGCCCATGGTGGCCAGGTGGGAGATAGCCTGGTTGAGAAAGACAAAGTCGAGCTGGCGAAGGAGTTGATCGAAGCGGGTGGCGAGAAGCTGATCCTCCCCTCCGATACCCACTGTGGCGATGGTTTCAGTGCTGACTGTAAAAAGCAGGTGGTCAAAGCGGGTTCGATTCCGGATGGATTCGAAGGGCTCGACATTGGCCCGGAGACTTCCCGGACCTACGCCAACTACGTGAAGCAGGCGAAGACCATCGTCTGGAACGGGCCGATGGGCGTGTTCGAGATGCCACCGTTCGACGAGGGGACCAAAGCGGTCGCCAACGCGATTGCCGAAAGCAGCGCGATCAGCATCATCGGCGGCGGCGACAGCGCCGCGGCGATCGCCCAATTCGGGATGGAAGATTCCGTCTCGCACGTCTCAACCGGTGGTGGCGCGAGCCTCGCGATGCTGGAAGGCCAGGCCTTCAAGGCGGTTGATTTGCTGGATGATAAGTAGGGTTCGCGATCCGGCGGCGGGCGATTTCGCAGTATTCCGCTGATTGATCGATGCCCAGGTAATCTCTCCCCAGAGCCTGGGCGGCGACTGCGGTGGTGCCGCTTCCGAGGAACGGATCGAGCACCAAACCGCCTGGTTGGCTGGTTGCTTTGATGCAGGTTTCCGCGAGCGATTGCGGAAAGACGGCGAAGTGGGCTTCGCGGAACTTGGAGAGGCTGATCGACCAAACCGTCCGCTTGTTCCGACCCTCGGGATGAAACGCTTGGTCCCAGCGGCCATCGTGCAAGTTCGATTGGCCCCCGTTCTTGCCGGTCTCCGGGGTTCCGCCCCGTTTGTGAAAGTGGTTGCGGCCACCCTTCATCCGGCTCTTCTCCGAAAACGTCACGTGCGGCTCTCGGATCGCGTTGGCGTCGTAGTAGTACTCTTTTTGCCGACTGAAGAAAAAGATGTACTCGTGGTCGATCGTCGGTCGGGTCTTCACGCTCGAAGGCATCGCGTTCGGCTTGTGCCAGATGCAATCGCTCCGGAGCCACCAACCGGCATCCTGCAAGGCGAGCGCTACCCGCCACGGCATCCCAAGCAGACGGCCATTCTGGTATTTGTCTCCCAGCACCAACCAGAGCGAACCGGTCGGTTTGAGCACCGGCGCGGCCGCCGCGAAGATCTCTACCAGGCGATCAACATACTCCTGCGGCGAGGACTCCTGCCCAACTTGGCTGTCCCCCTGATAATCGCGTTGGCGATAGTAGGGTGGGCTGGTGACGAGACAATCGACCGTCTCGCGCGGCAGCGTCGGCAAGACATTGAGGGCGTCGCCGCACAGGACGGTGTTCCTATGCGATTGAGTCGTCGGATCCGGCGATTCCATGGCCATCTTTACCCGTTACATTTTGTCGACGGTCTCGATGCCTAGTAAATCCAACCCTTGGCGGATGACGCGAGCGGTCAAGTCGCACAATAGCAACCGGCTATTCCGCTGTTGGTCGTTGTCCGCTTTGAGGACGTGGCATTGGTCGAAGAAGGTGGAGTACGACTTGGCCAATTCGTCGAACAGGTAGTTGGTCAGCAGGTTCGGCCGGTAATCGGCAACCACGTTGTCTAGGGCTTCGGTGAAACGGAGGATCGCCACCGCCAAGGCTCGCTCGGCGGGGTGCTCCAGGTCGATCGTGCCGCCGGACGCTCTGAGGTTGGCGATCTCGATCTCGCCCCGGCGGAAGATGCTTTGCACCCTCGCGTAGGCATACTGCAGGTAGGTGGCGGTGTTGCCGTTGAGGGCGAGCATTTTCTCGTAGCTGAACTTGTAGTCCGATTCCCGGTTCTGCGAGAGGTCGCCATATTTCAGGGCGGCGATGCCGACGGTGCCCGCGATGCGGCGCAGCTCATCCTCTGGCATCGCCTGTTCCCCTTCAGCGGTACGGGCGTTCGACTCAACCACCTGATAGGCCTTCTCGACCGCTTCGTCGAGCAGGCCTTCCAGGCCGATGGTATCGCCATCGCGGGTCTTGAACGGTTTGCCATCCTCGCCCATCACGGTGCCGAAGCTGACGTGCTTGAGTTCCAAATCCGTGTAGCCCCACAGCTTGGCGGCGGCGAACAGTTTGTCGAAGTGGTCCCCTTGGCGGAAGTCGACGACGTACAAAATCGCATCGGGCCGCCACTCTTCCATTCGGTAGCGGATGGTGGCCAGGTCGGTGGTGGAGTACAAAAACGCCCCGTCCCGTTTGCGGATGATCATCGGGGCAGAGAACCCTTCCAGAAACAGACAGGTCGCTCCTTCGGACTGCTTCGACAAGCCTTTCGCGGCGAACTCCTCAACCACCGGGGCGAGCATGTCGTGATAAAAGCTCTCGCCCAGTTGATGGTCGAAGGTGACTCCTAGTCGCTGATAAACCTTCTCGATCTCGACCCGGCATTTGGGTAAAAACTCCTCCCAGAGGGCCTTATTCTCGGCGTCACCGGAGTGGAGTTTAGCGGTCTCTTCCAGTACGGCAGAGGAAATCCGCTCGTGCTTGTTGGCCCTTTCCAACTGGTCCGGGTCGTCCTTGGTGGCGCGGACCTTGGCTTCGGTTCCGGTTACTTGGCCTGTCAGTTCCCGGATCTGCCCTTCGAGCCGGCGGAGCTCTTTGGCTCGTTTCTTCTGCTCCGCCTTGTCGGCAGTGGGTGGCTGAGACTCTAGGCCTTGCTGCTCAGCGATCGCCTCGGTCAGCTTTTGCCGCACCTTGGGTAGGTTTTTAACCGCCTCGTGATAGTCCATCAGCCCGCGGACCATCCGGTACAGCCTCGATAGCTCCGCGACCGGGGCCTGCTCGTAGGCCGCCTTGTCCACGAAGTGCTTGTACCCGTAGATGATCATCCCGAACTGCGTGCCCCAGTCTCCCAGGTGGTTGTCCGTGATGACCGTATGACCCTGGAATTTCAGCGTTCGGGCGAGGCTATCGCCGATCACCGTCGAACGGATATGCCCCACGTGCATCGGCTTGGCGACATTGGGGGAGGAATAGTCGACCACATAGGTCCGCGCCTGGTCGACATGCGGCACGCCGATTCGCTCGTCCTGGATCGCTGCGGTGACCTGCTGGGCCAACCAGGAATCCTTCAACCGAAGGTTGATGAACCCCGGGCCGGCGATTTCGGGCGTTTCGCATAGGTCTTCCAGGTTGACCTGAGCGACGATTTCGGCCGCCAGCTCGCGTGGGTTCTTGCCCAGCTTTTTGGCCAGCGGCATCGCCAAATTAGCCTGGTAATCGCCGAACTTGGAGTCGGTCGCGGGACGGATCATCTCCAGTAGCGCGTCCCCCTCTGAGGTCAGATCGGCCAAGACCGGGGCGAAGCGACGACGGAGTTCAAGCAGGATATTCATCTACAGGCCGAGCGATGCGAGGAGGGACAAAACCAAACAGGAGGGGCCGCGTTGGTCCGCGGAAGTTATTCCGTTTCACCCCGCAGCACGCCGGTCAGATCGATCTTTTTCGAGTCGGCCCAAAGCTGTTCGAGCTGGAAGTAGTCGCGGGTCTCTTCATCGAACAGGTGGACCACGATGTTGCCGTAGTCGAGCAAGATCCAGCGGCTTTCATCGTACCCTTCGCGCCCCAGACGATGGTCCCCCAGGTCCTTTTCAAGCTTGTCGTCGATTTCCTCGCTCATCGCGTGCAACTGACGGCGGCTGGCACCGGTGCCGATGACGAAGTAGTCGAAGATCGGCGTCAGATGCCGCAGATCGAGCACCTGGATATCGCGACCACGGTTGTCCTCGATCACCCGGGCGGCCGCGAGGGCCAAGGTTAGGGCGCGATCTTCGCCGGGCGGGGTCGTTTCAGGGGCGTTCAACTCGGACACACGAGATCCTTACGTAGCAAAATGCGGGGGTCAGGCAGGAATTTATGGCCAGGATACCCCCAGCCACCGGCAAAAGACCGGCTGAATAGCCGAAAGAGACCATCCACCCAGTGGAGGTTCATTCTACCCGCCCACCCCATCTGTTCCAGGCACCATCACGCGGAATTCAGGGGGTGGGGGTGACGTTGCATGAAATTGATTGGTCTTGTCCAAGCGGTAGAATTACAATTGGCTGCTAAAGTCGCAAGTTGATTCCTGAGCGTAATTTAGTAAGGGGCGTCGATGCCACGTAAAGTTCGGGAGCTAATTGCCGACCTCAAAAAGGCTGGATTTGTGGACCGAGGCGGAAAGGGCAGTCATCGAAATTTTATTCATCCCAATGTCGTACGTCCGATAACGATTTCAGGGCAACCCGGCGATGACGCCAAAAAGTACCAGGAACGTGCGGTGGTTAATGCCATAGAGGAGTCACGCGAATGAATCCAGTAAAACGTTACGTCAAGCTGGTCGAGTGGTCCGATGAGGATCAGTGCTTTGTCGGAAGCTGCCCCGGTTTGTTCTATGGCGGTTGCCATGGCGAAGAGGAGCAGGTCGTGTTTGCGGAGCTATGCGATTTGGTGGAAGAGACCATCGCGCTGTACGAGCGAGAAGGTAAACCGCTACCCGCTCCAACGGCGGGGCGAGATTTTGGGAGTCTCGTCTCGCAGTGAGGATAGTCAGGGTGCGAGCCTCTCCCTACACCCGAGATTCTTCCTTCGGTTTGTCCGAATCGGTCGGGCGGCTTTCGATGGGTCGCTGCGGTGGGGCGGGGGCTTCGTCGTAGCGACCGAAGATCATTCGTCCGGCGCTGGTTTGCAGGACGCTGGTCACTAGGATTCGTACGCTTTGGTTGATGTGGTCGCGGCCATATTCCACCACGATCATCGTGCCGTCGTCCAGGTAGCCGACCCCCTGATTCTCCTCTTCACCCCGTTTGACGATCCGGACGGTGAGGTGCTCGCCTGGCAGGAAGACCGGTTTGAGCGAGTTGGCGATTTCGTTCAGGTTGATCACGTCGACATTGTGCAGCCTCGCAACCTTGTTCAGGTTGTAGTCGCCGGTGACGATTTTTCCGTCCAACTGTTTGGCCAGCAGCACCAGCTTCATGTCGACCGGTTGGCCATCCATGTCGGGCGATTCGCGGTCGTGGATTTTTAGTTCGACCCGATCGTCGTTGCGGAGCCGGTTGAGGATGTCGAGCCCGCGGCGGCCTCGGCTTCGCTTGAGTTTGTCGCTGCTATCGGCGATCGCCTGAAGCTCCGCCAAGACGAACCGGGGCATGATCATCAGGTTATCGAACAGGCCGGTCTCCACGACATCGGCGATCCGGCCATCGATCACCACACTGGTATCCAAGACGTACGGCTTGGGGCCTTTGACATCTTTGGAAAACTCGACGTAAGGAATGATAAACCGAAAATCATCCTTGGTTTGCAGCACCAGGCTGACGCACGCATAGCAGAGCACCATCCCAGAGACCAACTGCAAGGCGCGGTGGGCCGAGATTGAACCGGGGTTATCGGCGGGGAAAAATGGCTGCGAGGCGAGACCCAGGATATAGGTCAGAAACAAACCGACCAACAGCCCGAAGTAGACGCCGGAGATGGTATCGAACCAGCGCCTGCGTAGCAGCACGTCGAACGCGATCACCAACCCGGCCAATCCCATCACGCTCAAAAAGGTCGTGCCGGGATAGTCTTGGGCAATGCTTTCAAACTCGTCGACGCGAATCAGCGAAATCGCGACGCCCGCGGCGACCAGGATAAAGATAACACGGAGGATAACGAGGGGAATTTGCGACATGATTGAATAACTCTAACGCCTTCCGGGAACGAGCCCCCGGTCGTCGTGTTGCCTCTGGTTAAAATTTTCGGTTCCACGGGAGAGTGGCCGTTATTCCCGCCGGGTGAAGGGTTGGCTCCTCACGGCTCGGGAATCACGGTAACGGTTGCCTCCGTTTTGACTTAGCCGACAAATCAATCCGATTTTCGTCGCTGACTTTCGACCTACTCACCCGCTCGATTCTGTTCCAACTCGGTATTCTATCCCAGCCTTTCGGAGAAGACATCCCCTGTGGGGTCGAATGCCGGTTTGTCGCGAGGGTCCGGTTTGCGGGTCGTTACGGATCGGTGGGTCGCGCGGGGGCGAAGTGTCGCTCGTACTCTTCGCTACAGAAGGTGTCGGTCATGGTAGCTAAATAATATCCTACCACCCGAGGCAGTCCCCAGGAATCAATTCGCGCCTGAAGTTTTTCCCGAATTAGCTCTGGGCGGCCCAAATATCCCTCAAACATCCGCTTAAGTTGCCCCTGAACCCGGTCTCGGAACCGAATAATCTCTGGGTGCCGGTAAACCTGGGTGAATAGGAAACGCTCTAATTCCCGTTTTTTCTCGCTCAGGGCCTCGCTCGGCAGAATCAACGCGGGGCACGCCTCCGCCTGTTCCGGAGAGGTTGGAAGGTGCTGATTGAGCTTAGCCAGCGAGCAATCGAGCAGGTCGCGGACCTGAATATCAACGAGTTGATGAGCCAACGCCTTGCGCAAATGCCGCGGATCGAGCTTGCCCCAGCGATTTTCAATCCGCGCCAGACACTCCTGAATCAGCGGCACTTCCGCCAATTGCTCGATGCTGACCAGGCCCAGCTTCAGGGCGTCGTCGGTGTCGTGGGCGTCGTAGGTCATGCTGTCGGCTGCTTCGACCGTTTGAGCTTCCAGTAGCGGCTGCAGGAAGGTCATTTGCCGCTTGTCGACTCGGGTAATCTGCCCCTCCAGCACTTCGTATGTCAGGTTGAGCCCCTCATATTCTGGGCAACGGGTCTCCAGGTTCTGGACCAGGATGAGGCCGAACTGATTGTGCGAAAAACCTCCCACATCGCACATGCACTCGGCAATGGCGTCCTCACCGGCGTGGCCATAGGGTGGATGGCCGATGTCGTGCAGGTGGGCTAGCGCCTCGATCAGGTCCTCATTCAGCCGCAGGGCCCGGCCGATCGTGCGGGCAATCGAGACCACCTCAATGGTGTGCGTCAGCCGGGTGCGGTGATAATCTCCCAGCCCGGTAAAAACCTGAGTTTTGTCGGAAAGCCGCCGATACGCGCTGGAATGCACGATCCGGTCCCGATCTCGCTGGAACGGGCTGCGGTACGACTGGTCCGCCTCCGGGACCACCCGGCCATGCGACTGCCCGCTTTTAAGCGCATAGGGCGCAAGCAGTTGCGTTTCTCGCTCGGCGTACGGGCACAGGTCGATCCGCATGGTGGAGTCCGCGATTGGGCTGCTTTCAGGCTGAGGCCGGGATAACGGGGGGACGGCACAAGCCAGCCCCAAGGGTGCCCAGTATACCGCGTGCAGGCCGATGACTGAATGCCACCATGCGTCTTCGGTGCGGGCGTAAATGGTTTGACGATAATGGTTTATTGATTGTGATGGCATTTCTGCGCTTCTGCTGGTTCCAGGGGGCTTCCTAGTTGCTTCGCCCCCCGGCTCGTGATAGCCTGAACTGAATTATGTGAACAGATTGCCCATCTCAGGGAAACTAGGTCGCCTTGGGCACCTACGGCACCGAAGAGCATCCTCCACGTCCGGCTTGGCCGGTATTGGTTCGCCTTGGATATCCATCAACAAGCCATCTCCG
>JBBDIM010000097.1:0-4385 GCA_040880405.1 Pirellulaceae bacterium
CGCCATCCGTAGTCCGAACGTTATCCGTTGTCGCAAAACCAGGCCCGCCGCACCGCTGGGTGAGCCTGCTGTAAGGACCGGCGCAAGGCCGGGTTAGCTCAATTCTAGTTGCTGCTTCCAGTGTGTGATCTGTTTTTTTACTTCGGCCGGCGCGGTCGAGCCTTCACTTCGGAAAGCCGATACCGCCCGCTGCACCCCCAAAATGTCGTAGATATTGGCATCCAGGCCCGGATTGACCGCTCGGAAGTCGTCGAGCGTCAAATCGGCCAGTCGGCACTTCCGCTCCATCGCCGCCGCCACCAAGCTGCCGATCTGATGATGGGCGGTTCGCTGGGGGGTGCCGCTCCGGATGAGGTGTTCCATCAGCGTGGTGGCATCTAGGAACCCATCTTCTAACCGGGATTCGATCTGCTCGCGGTTGAGGGTTGCCCCCGCCACAATCGAAGCCATCAGGTCGAGCCCCGCGTCGACCGTATCGAACGAGTCGAACAGCGGCTCCTTATCCTCTTGCAGGTCGCGGTTGTAAGCCAGCGGCAAACCTTTGATCAGCACCAGTAAGGTTTGCAGGTTGCCGATAACGCGGGCACTTTTGCCTCGAATTAGCTCGCAAACATCCGGGTTGATCTTCTGCGGCATGATCGAAGACCCGGTGCAAAACTGCTGAGGCAACTTGATAAAGTTGAATTCGAAGGTGGACCACAAAATCCACTCCTCCGCCCAAGTGCTCAAATGTTCGGCAATCATCGCCAGGCAAAAGGCAAATTCCAGCACGAAATCGCGATCGCTGGAGACGTCAATACTGTTGGCCGCGACCCCCTCAAACCCGAGCCGCTGGGCCACGTTCCGCCGATCGATCCCGATGGTGGTGCCCGCCAAAGCGGCGGTCCCCAGGCTGCAAATGTTGACCCGGCGACGGCAATCGGCCAGCCGCTGGCGGTCTCTCGCGAATTTCTCCGTGTAGGCCAACCACACATGCGGGGCCAGCACCGGTTGGGCCCTTTGCAGGTGCGTATAAGCGGGCAGGATCACGTCGAAATCGGCATCGCACCGACCCACAAACGACTTCTGCACCTCGACCAGCCGGGCATCGATCTGGTCGATCGCATCCCGCACCCACAACCGACAATCGGTCGAAATTTGGTCGTTTCGGCTGCGGCCGGTGTGCAGTTTACGGCCGGTATCCCCCAACCGATCAACCAACGCCTTCTCAATGTTCATGTGAACATCTTCGAGCCCACGGTCGAACGAAAACTGGCCCGACTCGATCTCGGCTCGGATTTGACCAAGGGTGGCTTCAATTTGATCAGCCTCGTCCGCTGTCAAAACCCCCACATCCGCCAACATCCGGGCATGCGCGATCGACCCGAGGATGTCGTGCGCGTACAGGCGGTGGTCGAAGCTGATGCTTTCGGTAAACGCTTCAACGCGCCGGTCGACCGCGGTATTGAACACACCGCTTTGAGAAGGACTAGATCGGGACAAGGTTGCCTCAGATTTACGCAACGCCAAGGGAAAGAAAACAGCGACAATCCCTGAATAGTAAGTGCCTAACGGAGTGATGTCAACGCTCCGCCCCTCGGCATGCGCATATCTTAAGCAGTGCTGCGATTATTCCGGTTGCAGTGGTCGCAAGTGACGCGGATTGTAGGGGTTTAGGGTGCTCACTCCGGGGTTAAATGGGGCGGTGAAACTGGGAGAACTGTCAAGGCGGTACCGCCTGCGCGGCAATCCGCCTACAATGGTGGCATTCCCGCACAAACGTTTTTTGGCTCAAGCATAGAAAAGGTTACCGGATGAAGATCGTCACGATCGAGACCGACAAAGGCACCATCAAAGCGCAACTCCACGACGACAAGGTCCCCAAGACGGTCGCGAATTTCGAGAAACTCGCCTCTGAGGGGTTCTACGATGGCCTGAAGTTCCACCGGGTGATCGCCGATTTCATGGTCCAGACCGGATGCCCTCAAGGGACCGGAACCGGCGGCCCGGGGTACAAGTTTGAGGATGAATTCCACCCCGAACTGAAGCATGACGGCCCCGGCGTCCTCTCGATGGCCAACGCCGGCCCCAACAGCAACGGCTCGCAGTTCTTCATCACCCATGTCGAAACCGCTTGGTTGGATGGCAAGCACTCGGTGTTCGGCAAGGTAGTGGAAGGGCAGGACGTGGTCGATTCGATCGCCCAGGGGGATAAGATGGTCAAAGTGACTGTCAGCGAGGGTGAAGCCTAGTCGAAGCGCAAGTGCAGACGGGCAGTGGATTGGTCGTGAATTATCCGCGCTAGTCCTGGCTTCGTTCGGCTCGGATATCGATTCGGCCTTCCTCATCCACTTCCACAATCACCAGACTGGGGCGGCAGCAAACGGGGCAGTCAAGGACAAATTCCTGCGGTCCTCGCGCGTAGTCGTCCAGTGGGACAGAGATCTCCTCACCACAGTAATCACATACGAATTCGGTTAATTCGTCCATTGGTTCTCCCTTCGTCTCTATTCTACGAGGGAGGGCAGCGGTTGGGCAGTCAGGTTTTGGGAGAGGACGAGGAGCCGCGGTCGATTACTCTTCCATGAAGCGAAACTGGTAGAATCCGACGCCACTTACTTTCATCTCCGGATCGAGATCCTTGATCGATTGTTTGATCGTCTCACGGAGGAGGGTTAGTCCGGGGTCGTTGAGGGTAGGGCGATCGAGGGCTCGGATCTTGAGGATGACCTCATGGCGGAACTGATTTTGGTTCTCTTCCAGGGCCTGCCGGACCTCCGGCTCCTTGTAGCGGAGGACTAGGGCAAAGGCGTGCAGTTCGAGCAGGATCGAGCTGTTGGTGCTCTCCTGGGAAATCGTCAAGTCGAATCGCCCCAGGTCCACTTCCACAATATCCTGCGCATTGGGCAGATCGATCAGCGGTGTCTGCGCGCCGCTCTCGGCACCGCCGCAGCCTGGTGTAAGGAGCAGGGCCGAAAGCAGCATCCCGATTGAAATTGTCTGGTGAATCTTCATTCGCCTTCGCGAGGTGGAGTTAGGTTCCGCTCTTGAGCCGCACAAACGTAGCATAAAACCGGCCCCATGCAGGGCGGACGAAGGGCGGGCCCGCATAACCGGCGTAACCGGTCGTGTTTCCGCGCGGCCGCCATCCCGCCAAGTCAGATTCTTCCGATCGGCTGTTGGCTGTAAGGCATAGTTGCGCGGTGTTTTGTTGTTCCCCTACCGATTCCGTTCCGAGCCCTTACCAGAAACCCTTGTGTTCCCCGCCGCCCACCATTCTAAACCGACGACTCTAGCGGACCGAATCGCGGTCGCGTTGATCTTGGTGCTGTCCCCCCTGGTACTGCCGGGCTGTGGTTCCGAAGAGGAACTTGGCCCGGAAAAGCTCTACAACCTCCAGCGCGACGATGGCGTGGAGATCGATTTGGGGGAATACACCATCACGGTCCTCATCGCCGACGACCCTACGCGGCTCCCGGACCTGACGCGATATCAAGAGAGTGTGGCCCTGCGGTTTCAACTACATTGCCTCGTTCCGGCCAAGCATGAGGCCCGGGTCCGGAAGATTTTGGAAGAGAAGCGGGGCCGGATCTCCGACGAGGTGATCCGAACCTGCCGCAGCGCGAACCTGATCGATTTGGCCGACCCTCAGTTGAAACTGATCCGAGCCCAACTCCGCGACTTCACCGAAGAGCTCATTGGACGGGGTCTGATCAAACGATTTGTATTCACCGACATCGTTCTGGAACGTTATTAAAATGAACCCGCGATCCTGTCTTTCGATACGCCTGGCCCGGTTCGTAGCGCCGGCCCTGATGGGCCTGGTTCCGCTCGTGCTGCTTCTCGGTTGTGGCGGAGCCGCGGAAGAAGTTGCCACGGACGAAGCCGCGGTCGAGATGAAGCCGGTAGAGATTGACTTGGGGAGTTATCGGTTCAGGGCCTTCGACCCGACCGCCAACACCGAGACCAAATTCGACTTCCAAATCGCGGGCAAGATCGAAGGCCCCTCCCAAGAAGTCGTCGAGCAGGAAGTGGCCAACAAGCAAAATCGGATTCGCGACCGAGTTTTGGTCGTCTCGCGCGAGTCGACCGCGCGGGAACTGGAAGACCCAGAGCTAGAAATGTTCCGCCGCCGATTGATCAAGGAGCTGAACCGAATCCTGGAACAAGGCCAAATACAAGACGTCTACCTCAGCCACTACCGCGTAAAAACCCGCTAACCGCGACGGAGCGGAGCTTGGAGAGGATTTTTTAGCCACAGAGGACACAGAGAGACGATATTTTGAATTTTTCATTCTTCATTACTCATTAATCATTCTTTCCGACAAACGGAATGATTAATGAGTAATGAAAATTGGAGAATGCAAAATGACCCGTTCCTCAGGCTTCCCGCTGTGCCCTCTGTG
>JBBDIM010000098.1:0-28182 GCA_040880405.1 Pirellulaceae bacterium
CGGGTTGGGTTCGCCCCTGAGACGAAGCGGGTTGGCACTTCCCCCACGCTTTTGGCAAGCGTGGCTACGTAGGAGTTTCTCGTAGCCACGGTCGCGCAGACCGTGGGGGCCCCACGGGTTGGGTTCGCCCCTGAGACGAAGCGGGTTGGTACTTCCCCCACGCTTTTGGCAAGCGTGGCTACGGGAGGCTTCGCCGCCGTTGGAGCCGGATGTTACAGCCGATGGGCGGGGTCTCGGTTACTTCGGGGCTTTTACCGGCGAGCGTAGCCTCAATGGCGTTGGCCACATGCTGGGCGGTTACCTTTTCGGGGTCGGTGCTGTCGTCTAGGGCTCCCATGTAGACGACCTTGCGATCCGCATCGAGCACCAAGAATTCGGGCGTCCGGGTCGCGCCAAATTTTTGGACCACCTGCTGGTCGGCGTCCTTGAGGTACGGAAAGTTGAATTTCTGCTCCTCGGCCCGTTCTCGCATCGCTTCGAGCGAGTCTTGCTTACCGGTGTTGCTGTTGATCGCGACCAGGGCGACCTTTTTCTCATCGGCGAACCGCTCGACCAGTTTTCGGGTCCTCTCCTCATATTCGACCGCGTAAGGGCAGGTGTTGCCGGTGAACAGCACCACCACCGCCTTGGCCTCCTTGAGGTCGGTCAGCGAATGCTTTTTGCCGTCGGTCCCTTCCAGATCGGTCCACGCCGGGGCGGTGTCGCCGATACTGAGCGTCGGGTTGAACTCCCCGGCCAGCGATTGCCCGACCAAGGTACCGGTGAGCAGCAATGTCCCAATGATAGCGAATCGGCGGATGGTATAGGTCATAGTGGTTTAGCCTCGATGCGTGAAGTCTGTGGGGGCAAGGACGGAAAATGGGGGCCATGCCTGACATCATGCGGCGAAAAATGGGGAATTTCAATCCTCCGCGCGGTTTTTCGCCCGATTCATCCCACCGGCCACGGCTCAATAACGCATCTTTATCCTGCGGTGGCGAAGAGAACCGGATAACGGGACACCTTACTTCCACCGGCGCCATCATTTACGATGATTTCTTTAAATTCCCCTTCCCACGGCCTATTCCTTACCTCCGACACTTGTAATCGACCCCATGGACTCCGAAGCGTGGCTGACGCTGGCAATTGTGACGTTACTGATTGTCGGGTTGGTTAGAAACTATTCGCCCGATGTCTTGTTTTGCGGGGCCACCGCTCTACTCGCGGTCCTGGGAATTATCACCCCGCAGGAGGCCTTCGTAGGCTTCTCGAACCCCGGCATGTTGGCGGTCGCGGCCCTATTTGTGGTCGCCTCTGGTTTGCGCGATACAGGTGTATTGGATTATGTGGGGCATCATGTCCTAGGTGGTGCGCGGACGGAAAAGAGTGTCTTAATTCGGTTGGCAGGGGTGGTGTTGCCCTTTTCCGCGTTTTTGAACAACACGCCCATCGTCTCGATGTTCGTGCCGGTGGTCATTGGTTGGGGACGGCGCAACAATGTCTCCCCCTCAAAGCTGCTGATTCCTCTCTCCTTCTTCGCAATCTTCGGCGGCACCTGCACCCTGATCGGAACCTCGACCAATCTGGTGATCAACGGCATGATCGTCCAGACGGGACTTCGCGGCCTGGGGATGTTCGAGATCGCCTGGATTGGGATTCCTTACGCGATTATCGGCTTGCTGTTCATGCTCTTCATCGGTCGGCACATCCTACCGGAGCGGAAGGAACTGCTAGAGCAATTGGGGGAATCTCGCCGCGAGTACCTAGCTGAAATGCAGGTTCAAGCGGGTTGCCGGTTGATTGGCCAGACGGTCGAGAACGCCGGGCTGCGGCGGTTGCCGGGGTTGTTTCTGATCGAGATCGAACGCAAGGGACACCTGATCGCCCCGGTCGGGCCGGACGATACCTTGCAGTCGGAAGACCGACTGGTCTTTACCGGCGTGGTCAGTACGATCATCGAACTGGAAAAGATTAACGGCTTGGTCCCGATCTCCGATCCCGATTACGAAGTCGCCCCCCGCGTGCAACAAGGCCGCCGGTTGTGCGAAGCGGTGATCTCCGAAAACTCACCCTTGGTTGGCAAAACGGTGAAGGCGGCCGACTTCCGCGCGACCTACGGGGCCGCGGTCGTCGCGGTTCACCGGGGTGGCAGCCGTGTCGAGCGGAAGGTGGGTGACATTGTGATCCGGCCCGGCGATACGCTGCTGCTGCAAACCAGGCCTCACTTTCTCCGCGCGTATCGCAATGACCCCGCGTTTTACCTGATTAGCGATGTCGAAGAGTGGCGGCCCCTGCGGCCCGACCGCGCCTGGATCGCCGTGCTGCTGTTTATGGTGTTGGTCGGATTGATGACCGCCGGGTTTCCGGTGGAGGTGGTCGCGCTGCTGTTCGCCGTGTTGATGGTGGGGGTGGGTTGTGTTTCGGCGGGTGAGGCTCGCAATAGTATCGAGTGGCAATCGTTGATCACGATTGCGGCCGCCTTTGGGGTCGGCCAGGCCCTGGACAACTCCGGACTGGCAAACCTGATGGCGACCACGCTGGTTGATTCAACTCGGTTCCTGGGGCCACTCGCGGCGGTGGCGGTGTTTTACCTGCTGGGCTCGCTGATGACCGAACTAATCACCAACAACGCGGCGGCCGTGCTGCTGTTCCCCTTCTGCCTGGAAACGGCGCGGCAGTACGACGACGCGAGTCCCTACCCATTTCTAATGGCCCTAATCCTCGCCGCCTCCGCCAGCTTCATGACTCCGATCGGCTACCAAACCAACATGATGGTCTACGGCCCCGGCGGCTACCGCTTCATGGACTTCGTCCGCGTGGGAGCCCCGCTCAACTTTATCCTGTGGTTGGTGGCGGTGGCGCTCATCCCGGTGTTTTGGCCGTTTCATCCCTAGGTGGCCGTGAAATTGCTATCGGATTTTAAGAGTTTGAAACGCAGAGACGCGGAGGGCGCAGAGACCGTCCTCTGCGATCTCTGCGCCTCTGCGTTTCAAAAAATGCGATTCGAGTGGAACGACAGGTGGCCCAGAAGCAGCGACATCGAGAAGTTTGTCCTCCTTGGCGTCTTTGCGCGAGGACTTGGATACAGCTGACGTGTTGTTGGCTTTATAATCTTTGGTGGCCACTTCGGGCTGAGGAGAGTGTAGAAAACGAAAGGCACGAGGCGTGAAGGCCATCATCTGAGGACACAATGCGAGACCCAAAACGAATTGAACGAGTTCTGGCGACAATCCGAGAGGCATGGATGAAAGTCCCCGACTGGCGATTGGGGCAACTGCTCGTCAATGCGGTCGAACCCCTTAAACCATGCCCGGAACTCTTCTCGGTTGAAGATAACGAAATGGCGCATCTCGTCGCTCGACTTTCGGAAGGCAAAACCATGACTAGACATGCCTTCAACGTGGCTGAGACGTTCGCTATTCAGGGCCGAGGCGTAGTGGTGACAACGGACAAGCGATTCGAAGACCTCCCCGCGTGGTTGTCACTGAAAGTCGGGGACGACATTGAACTACGCTCAGCAGAAAACATCCTGCGAACAAGAGTCGCAGGGATCGAGTTTATCGATTCGTGGACTCCGAAGACTCTCTTTGGATTTCTTCTTCCCGTCGATGTCTCCAAACAACACGTGAGCATTGGTTGTGAAATTTGGGTTACGGAGTCCAGTGTCGTCAAACCAATGGAGGAAAAATGAAATCCAAGACCGAATACCTCACGTTCAGGCTCTCGTAACTGCCGATCTCGAGCGAGAAGTGACAAACCTGCGGCTTCGGGAGATGTCCGAAGAGCATCCCGCTAACATCACCAAGTCGTTGCAGAAGCTCTGCTCAAAGGGCTTTTTGCTCAAGGATGGACAAGGAAGGTGGTCCTCGTACCGTCTGCCAGAACCGAAGAAGTCTGTGGCGAGTGGTCCCAAGGACTCATCACACAAGGTGGACTCCTCACACAAGGAAGCTACCGACTGGTCACACAAGCTCGAAGAAATGCCCGAAGAGGAGCTTAGCAAACTCCGAGATATCGCTCTGCCTGCGTTGCATGGCCCTCGGCTACCCACAAAAGAGACGAGACAGATTATCCTCGGCTTATGCGCCGGGCGATTCCTCACGGCAGCAGACCTTGGGGAACTGATGGGACGCAATTCGAGGGGGCTCCGGGACCGTTTCCTTACTCCGATGGTCGAGGAAGCACTTCTCGTGAGGAAGTATCCGGATGAGCCGAATCGTCCCGATCAGGCATACACCCGAGGTAAGGTTTGACGTGAAAGATCATTTTCTGCGCATTGTTTCCAAGTCCCATCAGGCGCAACACCGTTGATCCACCCCTCGGGAAACCCGATAACGAAGGTTCCCTGGACCCCGGAGAAACCCACCCATGAAATCCAAAACCGAATACCTCACGTTCAACCTCCCGGCCCGGATGGCGTTTGAGAACATCACGCCGCGGCTCGAGCAAATCGTCCGCGAGAGTGGCGTTCAGGAGGGGCTGCTGCTGTGTAGCGCGATGCACATCACGGCCAGTGTCTTCATTAACGACGACGAACCAGGCCTGCACGCCGACTACAAAAAATGGCTGGAAAAGCTGGCCCCGTTCGACGCCTCACCCCAAACCTACGCCCACAACCGCACCGGCGAAGACAACGCCGACGCCCACATGAAAAGGCAAATCATGGGCCGAGAAGTTGTCATTGCGATTACCAAAGGCAAACTCGACTTCGGCCCCTGGGAACAGGTGTTTTATGGGGAGTTTGATGGGCGGCGGGATAAACGGGTGCTGGTGAAGGTGATTGGGGAGTGATCTATGAAGCAACGCGATGTCGTTGAGTGGCTATCGCAGATGACCGACAAGCAGTTTGTCGAGTTCTTTTATGAAGCAGTGGCGGGCAGAGACACTTCGGAAATCGAAGGAGAGCAAGGCCACTTGGTGATTGCCGATACAAGTCAGTTGCAGGGCCAGCAGCGTGAAACCGCGTTTCTGGCGGTGCCCGACCCGGAGATGTATTCCGGCGAGTGGGCGGATGACAGTCCGATCTGTCAAACAGGGCAATGCGTCGCGTGTGGAGCAAAGGTCCAGTGCATCGCTAAGCACGCGATCTGCCCGATTTGTGCGGAGACGGTTTATTGTACGTGATGCTTGGACTTAACATGCTAAATCATCTCGCCAACCTCCGGCACACGCCGGAGCGGATCGCTTGGGTTTATCGGGTCGCCTATGGACAACCCACGCCTCGCTAAACTTCCCACCTCTCTCCCCCCCAAAAACCAACGCGCTTTGCCCTTGGCGGACTGGTATACTAGCAATGTGCGCGGGATTTGGTTGCAGGCACTTGTGGCGGAGGGTTGGTTGGGATGGTACGCATATTCGCGGCTTTGGCGTTGCTGTTTGGTTTCGCTTCGCTCGCTGCGGCGGGCGAGGACGATGGGCGGTTGGAGATTTATTGGATTGATGTCGAGGGGGGCGGGGCGACGTTGATTGTCACGCCGATGGGCGAGTCGGTGTTGATTGATACCGGAAATCCTGGCCGCCGAGATCCCGACCGGATTGTGCGGACCGCGGTCAATGTGGCGGGGCTGACGCGGATTGATCATCTGATCGTCACCCACTATCACCGAGATCACTTTGGCGGGGCCAGTCAGTTGGCCAAGATGATTCCGCTGGGGCATGTGTACGACAACGGCCGCTTCGAGAACATGCCAGACGACCCGGGCCGCGACTATTTCGGCTTCAACTCCGATACGCGGCGGCAGATCAACCCCGGCGATGTTTTGGGACTGAAGCAACGCCCCTCGACACCCCCGCTCAGATTGCAGTGCTTGGGGGCACGACAGGAGTTTATCGCGCCGCCAGAAGGAGCAAAACCTTCGGGGCTCGAACACTTGCACAAGCCGAAGGATCGGGACGGTTCGGACAACGCCAACAGCGTGGTGATGCTGCTCAGTTTCGGCGATTTCAAGTTCCTCCACACGGGCGACCTGACCTGGAACCGCGAAAAAGATTTGGTGGTGCCGGTGAACCTGATTGGCGGCGAAGTCGACGTCTACCAGGTGGCCCACCATGGGCTCGATAGCAGCAACAACCCGGTGCTTCTGCAAGCGGTGAAGCCGACCGTGGCGATCATGGCCAACGGCACGCGGAAAGGTTGTGCCCCGGAGGTGTTCGCCAATTTGAACGAGCTCGATTCGCTCAAGGCACTGTTCCAAGTCCACAAAAACCTCCGGCCCGATGGCGAGTTGAACAACACCCAGCCCCAGCGGATCGCCAATCATGACGAGCAGTGCGAAGCGCATGGCATCGTCCTGAAAGTGGAACCGGATGGTGCCAGCTATCGCGTCGCGATACCGGCTCACGAGCACTCTGAAACATTTCAAACCAAGTAACCCCACCCGTAGCGCCTACCGAAAGATACTCACCATGCAAATCACCAAGTTCCCACAGCTTGTATTGTTGATCACCTGTTCGCTGCTGCTCATGGCTGGCGGCCTGCTGGCCGAGGATGCGAAGCTGAAAGCGTTGATCGTCGATGGCCAAAACAACCATGGAGTCTGGCCGAAGACGACCCAGATGATGAAAGGTTTTCTAGAAGAGACTGGGCGGTTTACCGTCGATGTCGCGACCACACCGCCGCAAGGCGAAAGCCTCGCAGGGTATCGGCCCAAGTTCGCTGAGTACGACGTCGTGGTCAGCAACTACAACGGGGACCGGTGGCCGAAAGAGACGGAGCAAGATTTCGTGGAGTACGTGAAAGGGGGCGGCGGGTTTGTGGTGGTCCACGCCGCGAATAACGCGTTTGGCGACTGGGATGAGTACAACCAGATCATCGGCCTGGGTGGCTGGGGTGGCCGCAACGAGAAGTCGGGCCCCTACGTTTACTTCGACGAGCAAGGAGAACTGGTCCGCGACAAAACCCCCGGCCGAGGCGGCAACCACGGCCCGCAGCATCCGTTCCAAATTGTGGTCCGCGACGCGGAACACCCGATCACTAAAGGCATGCCCAAAGCCTGGATGCACACCCAGGACGAACTGTACGACCTACTCCGCGGCCCCGGCGAGAACATGAAGGTGCTGGCCACCGCCTATGCCGACTCCGCCAAAGGAGGCACCGGCCGCCACGAACCGATGCTCATGACCATCAGCTACGGCAACGGCCGAGTCTTCCACACCCCCATGGGCCACGCCGAATATTCGATGGAATGCGTCGGCTTCATCAGCTCCCTCCAGCGCGGCACCGAGTGGGCCGCCACCGGCAAGGTAACGATCGCCATCCCGGACGATTTTCCTGAGGCGAATGAAGAAAGTGCCCGGCCTGGTTCGTGAGACCGGGGCGTCCCGTTCTCGTTGTGCTCAATTGCAAGTATCTCAAACCCGGCGGGCGGTAGAAACGATATCGGCCGTGCCACCCCGCCGAGGTTCCAACCTAAGATATGACCACGAAATACACGAATGACACGAAAGGAAGAGGGGATTCAAGGGATGTCGATTTCTCGCCCATCCTCAATGAATTGGCGACGAGAGGGGAAGCCTCAAAAGCGGCATCTTCGCGGGTTGCTTTTCGTGTCATTCGTGTATTTCGTGGTTAAAAAAACGTCTCTCGAAAATCGTGCCACGGAGGTAGGGCGGGCAATGTTGGGTCAACCGACGCGGCGGGTGGCCTGTGGATTTGCGGGGTGCGAAGGTTGGCATGAGGTCCGGCGGGGTGGCACTGTCAAAACATTGCACAACTCCGTGTGCCACTGGCATCTTGGTGAGTGCCTGGCCTTGCCATTGTGTACAAACGTCGCCCCGACCGTGCGGCACCTACCTGACTCCCATTATGGCACGACTTGAATCATCGGTCGACTCAGCCAAAACCACCCATTTCCCGGCACGACGAAAGCCCTGCCGCTCCAAATATCGCGTGGCGGGGTGATTTACCATTTGCCATAATGGAGTTCAGCTTGCCCGCCCTCGCGCGAGGTTTCGGCGCTCGCTGAAGATAGAGAACCAAAGCACTGGCAAGATGCCAGTGGCACACGAGGCAATCGAACAGTTCAACTGTGCCACCCAGCCACTTGGCAAAATCAAGATTCAAGCTGGCAAAGATTGCGCAGAAATTGGATGAGCTTTTTCATCGAGGGGAGGTTAAGACTTTCCTCGCTGAACCAACGGTTTTGGTCGAGGGACACGGCCAACGACATGCCCGGTTTGAGGATGCTGACGGCGGCGGCGATGATGGCCTTCTCCTTGCCAAACGGTTTTTTGACTTGGGACTTATCCTTGGAGTTTAGCTCAGCCAGTTCCCTCACGTCATCCACAAAGTCGCGGGATCTATTGACTAATTGTGGATAGATGCATTCACCGCACTCCAAGACTAAGTTTTCCAAAGTTCCTTCATGCTCATTGTCCGGCAGCATGTAAATGCCGAAGTTGGGTTTGCCGTCGATAATGTTTTCGTTGACTGACATGGGAAGCTGAAGTTCGTAATTTGCAAACTCCTCCGGTTCCCGATTCAAACGGCTCGATAACTCGGTACGCAAATGAGCAAACTGTTCCGGAGCGGAGAGCTCATCAGTGTCTCGCACGATCCCAATTGCATCAAGAGCACCGGGAAATGACTTTAGGGCATTGAGTACCCTACTCACGAGAGTTATCAATTCAAGCGTCGCACCGCCAGCCGACTGAATCGCTACCCAATTCGACCCATCAGTCATAAACATCGGATTGGGAACGCGGGCGTGCAAGTCACCATCGATTGGATAATCCTTTCTGATTAGTCGCTTGCCGAATCTCTCCGGGAGATCATCTTCATGCACTTTCTTCTTAAATCCGCGCGGTTTCAACACCGCCGCGATCAGTTCCACATCCTGCGGACCTTCCACCGCGATAAACGTATTGGCCATGCGCGACTATCGCACCTCCAGGCCGCCGTGACGCAGCTCATCTAGCGAACTGCCAGAGTACCTGGCGACGATCTCACCTGAGTTAGTTTTGGGAAGACGAAATCCCGTGAGTAGCCCATCGTCCTGTCGAAAACGCGCTTCTACTAAAGCATCGACCGCCTCCAGGCTGTGGGTCGTTACGAAGAGTTGGACGTTGTGCTGTTGGGCCATTTTTGTCAGCCAGCCAAATAACGTGCCGAGCCCATCCTTGTGGATCGCGGATTCTATTTCGTCGATCAAAAGAACGCCATCCCGCGCGGCGAATAGATTCAGGGCAATTGCGATTGCGCGACGGAGTCCGTCGCCAAGTACACTTACTGGCGTTAGCCCGGTTATACGGTGTTTCACAAACAGGCTAGACCGGATACCCGTTCGATCCAGTAATTCGAAGCCTTCGATTTCGGGATCGATCAGCCGTGCCGCGTTGAGGAGGTCACTTTCGGCAATGCCCGCGTGACGGAGCTTGGACCACTGGCTGACTTGCAGCGGTTCGACGCGATGGGCGAAAGGTGAGACCGTTGCCGTGGGACTCTTGGGGGTTGAGTCTTCACGCATGGGGGCCTTGAAGGCACGTGACTCCCACAGTTCAAATTCTTCGTCGCAAGTCGCTTTTCCTTCCGGATCGGGTGTCGCCATGTAGATGAGGCTATCGAACGTCCTCACTGTGGTGGATAAGTGAATTCGTGCTCCGCGCTCCCGATACGAGGATGGATCCGGAGTGGTTGCCACACCATTTTCCGACTCCCAATCCGCCTCATCGTCTGGTCTCTCTCCGATAAATCCTTCATAGGTGGCAATCGTTTCCAGGTTAGGAGTCGTACCTTCGGCTTCCATCTGAACCCTGCCCTGAAAGTATGGGTCATCGACATCGGAAGATCCGGTTTGCGGAAACAGCCACTTGATGGAGTCCAGAATCGGTTCCCGCGAGGATTTAATCTCCCGCCGCCGCGCAATCTCCAGCCAGGCCATCGGCTCTAGTGGTTGGCAATGGGCGGCGATTGCCTCAAGAACGGTGGTCTTGCCAGAATTATTGGCTCCTACCAATAGGTTGACTCGGCCCAATCCCTTCAGCTCCAGTCCTTTCAATTGACGAAAGGCGTGGATTTTGAAACGGTCCAGGTGAAAAGCCATGGCACAACCTCACCGACGAAAAGAGGGAGCGAAGATCGATCCCTATATTTTATCACAGACCAACGGGGATATTCCCGCTGATCGCAAAGAATGGGGGCGAATCGTCGTTGGCACTCACCGGACAAGCCGCCAAAGCCATCCAGGGCAAGTTCACATCCCCCAGCCCCTCTAATCCTTAAACCGCCCCAAGCAAAGCGTAATATTCTGCCCGCCGAAACCAAAGCTGTTGTTCAGCGTGATATCGCACTTGGCCTCTCGCGCCTCGTTCGGGATGTAGTCTAAGTCGCACTGGGGGTCGGGGTTTTCGTAGTTGATGGTGGGGGGGAGGACGCCGTCTCGGATGGCCATCAGGCAGACGATCGCCTCGGTCACGCCGGCGGCGGCGATGAGGTGGCCCATCATGCTTTTGGTGCTGGAGACCGGGATGTCCTTGGCTCGGTCGCCGAAGACCTTGTGGCAGGCGAGGCTCTCGACCCGGTCGTTGACCGCGGTACTGGTGCCGTGGGCGTTGACGTAGTGGATGTCGTCGGCGGTGACCTTGGCGTCGTCCATCGCCATCTTCATGCAACTGATTCCGCCCCGGCCTTCGGGGTGGGTGTCGGTGATGCGGAAGGCGTCGGCCGTGGTGCCGTAGCCGAGGACTTCGCCGTAGATGGTTGCCCCGCGACGTTTGGCGTGCTCTAGTTCTTCCAGCACCACCATCGAGGAGCCTTCACCCAAGACGAAACCATCACGCAAGCGGTCGAACGGCCGAGAAGCCTTGGTCGGCTCCTCGTTGTTCGTCGAGAGGGCGGTGAGCAGGTTGAACCCGGTGACGCCGAAGGGATGGATCATACTGTGGGCTCCGCCGGAGAGCATCACGTCGACGGTGCCGCGGCGGATCAGTTCGGTCGCTTCGCCGATCGCCTGGCTGCTGGCGGCGCAGGCGGTCAGGCAGTTCATGTTGGGGCCCTGGGCGTTGAACATCGCGGCCAAGTGGCTGCAGGGCATGTTCGGCTCCTGCTCCAGTTCACGACGCGGATCGAGGGTCTCTAGGCCGGTTTTGATGAACGCGGCCTTGTCCCATTCCTGGCCGCTGCTCATCGCGGCGACCACCATGCCGGTAAACGAATGGAAATCCTGATCCCCTTCACCGCAGCCGAGGTAAACCCCAAACCGGAGCGGATCTTTGATGCTGTCCAAGACGCCGGAGCCGAGCATCGCCTGTTTGGCGGCCCCGATGGAGAACCGAGTATGGCGACCCGCTTTCTCCCAATCGGCGGCATCCTCACCACAATCGGCCAAGGTCCAGCCGCGGACTTCGGCGGAGATCTTTGTGGGGAAGTTGCTGGCGTCGAAAATGGTGGTGTAGCCGACACCCGACTTGCCCTCTTTGAGAGCACTCCACACGGTCTCGACGTCGTGACCCATGGGATTGATCATCCCAAGCCCGGTGATGACGACCCGCCTTGCCATAAGAAATGCCTTTTCGTGCGCCGAACCTAACCCCACAATCAGTGATTGAGCGAGGCTAAGCTAGGGGTTCTTAGTAGTGAATCAGGAATCCGCAGCGAAGACGAAACAGCCGCCGACTACGCCTGCCGCGCGTATTCCGTTTCCGCGTCGATCATGTACTGAGGGGGCGTCAGGGGGGACCCGTCCGCGTTTTTGCCCACGTCATACAGCTTCATCAAGCGTATCATCGCCAACAGTTGCGCGGGATAAAAAAGGTCCCGGGCCTCTCCGCGGATGTCGAGATGGGCGAAAAACATCTCCACTTCGGCGTGTAACTCGTCGCCGATGTGGCTGGTGGCGCTGATATAGGCCCCATTCTCTCTGATATCATTCATCGTCGCGGTGTAGGTCAAAACATCGCCCGGATGTGCCAAACGATGGAATGTCGCCTTGGCAACCTTCGCCAAAACCACGCGTTCGCGAAATTCGTTCACCTCGCCAGCGAGGATCCCCCCGGTTTGGGCGATTCCTTCGATGACCAGGGAGTGCGGCATGATCGGAATGTACCGAAAATGATCATGCAGGTGGTCCTCGGCCAAGGAAACGCATTTGACCGATTTGGCAAACTTGCCACTCTCGAAATCGACAAACCGATCAATCCAAAACCATCGCATCAACGTCGCCTTTGTTCTTGATGGCCCTTTTCCCGTGGACCCTTTTTCCGTGGACCGCTGTGCCGGAAGACACCTGTGCCGGAAGACACCTGTGCCGGAAGACACCTGTGCCGGATGACACGTCACTCTCGTTGGCAAACAACGCGAGGAGCCTCTAGTGTTGCACCGAGGCTCCTCTTGAAATCATTGACTCGGCACCGCAGCGCCTCGCGCAATCTGCCACCCGTGGGTGGCGAATTGACGCTTTGCCGGTGCTACGACAGTTTGCTTTTGACGTAGTTGCACATGTCGCTAACGGTTAGCAAATTGCCGAATTCCGAAACGGAAGGGTTGCTCTCGAACTTTGAGAGATCGGCAAAAGGCATCCGCTTTTTCAGCTCGGAAACCCCTTCCGGCGTGACCTTCCCCTCTTGAACGTACTCGGCGTTGGTCAAGATATCTTCGGGGAACAATTCCGCCCGGGGAATCTCGATATCAAACGCCTTTTCCAGGCGGAAGACGATATCCAGGAAGTCGATCGACTCCGCTCCCAGATCGCCAACCATGGTTGCTTCAGGCGTTACTTCGTCTTCGTCCACGCCCAAGGCGTTCACCAATGACTCGCGAACTTTAGCGAAAATCTCATCTTCCGAGGGTGCCATAAGTGATTGCTCTCCCAGTAGGAAACGATTGCATACGGTTGTGTGGTTGACGCGGAGAACGGTTCACCCGCGTTCGATTCAGTTTAATTGTGGACTAATTTGACCAGTTTCCGGAAACGCTGCCTACAGGTCAATCACGAATGGCTAACCTGTGCGACTCCGTCGACTAGCCTCGAACCTGGCATAGCAAGTTGAATTGTTGTTTGAGCTTACGGATTGCGCCCAAGTCGGTGGTGTTTGGCTCGTCGGTACCGGAGGTGTTGGAGCTTTCCAGGATAATTCGGGAGCTGACCGCGATGCTGCCGGCGACCTCTCCCTCGACCTTGAGGGTCGTCAATCGGCCTTCCGACTTGAGCCAGGTGGCTCGAACCGTCAGGCTTTCGCCCGGTTCGACGAAGTCGGCGTATTTGACGTTTCGAGCTTCCTTGAGGACGACAATGCTGTAGCGAAACTCTTCGGTGGCCCGCACCAGCCAGGCCCCGGTTTGGGTCATCGCTTCCAGCATTAAAACCCCTGGCATCACCGGGAACCGGGGAAAGTGATCCTGCAAATATTCCTCGGCCATCGACAGGCATTTGAGCGCGGCAATGCGCTCGCCCGGCTGGATTTCGTGGATTCGATCTATCAGGATAAATTTCATCGATCGACCGGAAAAACCCGGGTCACTCCGCTACATATTCAATGGGAGAGGTTCGCAAATTCAAAGCGAAACAGTATACCCTCACCCTAAATTCCTCACAAGTTCACTCGTCGCCCAGGTTTAGCAGGTTAGTTTAGCAAGTTCGTTCGCCCTGCGAACCGCCACCTGAGGAGGTGCGCGATATTTTCCGGTGGGCGAACCTCATTAGCCGCAACGCATTGTCAGGTAATAAGTTAGGCTCCGCTCGGCTGCTCTCTTGGCGACCGATGGTCGACTTTTTGGATTCCAATCACCCCAGTCCGGCACCACAGTCCGGGGCTCTTCGCCCGGTAATCCGTAAGCGGAGGACCCTATCTCGCAGGAATGCGAACCATACAATGAAGCGTATGGGAGTTCAACGGTGATCTCCTTAGCCAGACACCCCCTGGCCGTTTCCCGACCGCAATTTACCTACCCCACAAGAGAGTCGCCATGGCGTCGGTTGCCCCAGCTCCGGCATTTGAATTTAAGCCCTATCGATCGTTGGCTAATGAGGAGCTGATCGCTCGGATCGAAGCGATCCGGGCAGATCTCGGTTCTCAGCTCATGATCCTGGGGCACCATTACCAGCAGGACGAAGTGATCGCCCTGGCCGATCTGCGGGGTGATAGCTACCAGCTCAGCAAGATGGCGGCCGAAAGTAGCGATTGCCGCCACATCATTTTCTGCGGCGTCCACTTCATGGCGGAAACAGCCGACATCCTGGCCAACCGACCTGACCAGGTCGCCCAGCGCGGTGGAGAGCGGATTACCGTTACCCTGCCGGACATGGCGGCTGGCTGTTCGATGGCGGATATGGCCGCGATCGGCCAGGTGGAGGATGCCTGGGAAGATATGGCCGAGGTGATCGAGACCGAGGATATCACTCCGGTCACCTACATCAACTCGGCCGCAAGCTTAAAGGCGTTCGTGGGCAAACATGGGGGGATCGTCTGCACCTCCAGTAACGCCGCCGCGGCCCTGAAATGGGCCTTCAACCGAACCGGCCGGGTGCTGTTCTTTCCGGACCAGCACCTGGGGCGCAACACGGCCCTGACGATGGGAATCACCGAAGACCAGATGCCTGTCTGGAACCCGCACGCCCCAGAACTAGGTGGCAACACCGAGGCGGCCCTGCGGCAAAGCAAGGTGATTTTGTGGCAAGGGCATTGCAGCGTGCATCAGATGTTCAAGGCGGAGCATGTCCACGCTTTCCGCGAGAACCACCCCGGGATCCAAATCCTGGTCCATCCGGAGTGCATGCGAGAAGTGAACGACTTGGCGGATGTGTCCGGTTCGACCGGGAAGATCATCGAAACCGTTCGCAAAGCTCCTGCGGGAACCAAGTGGGCGATCGGCACCGAGCTGCACTTGGTCAATCGGCTCAAAGAGGAACACCCAGAGCAGGAGATTCACTTTCTCTCGCCGGTGGTCTGCATGTGCGCGACGATGTACCGGATCGACCTGGCCCATCTCTGCTGGTGCCTGGATAACCTGGTGGCCGGCACGCCGGTGAACACGATCCGCGTCGACGACGAAACGGCCCAATGGTCGTTAGTCGCGTTAGAGCGAATGCTTGAGGTTTCTTAGTGACACCTAGGACTGCGTCCTAGGCAGGTATGAAGCCGGGCCGTTGGCCCTCTGTTGGTAAAGGCGGCGTGGGTGAGCAGTTCCCCCACGCTCTTTGCGAGCGTGGCTACGACGCGCTGCCGCGGAAGTTGAGATTTGCCGCGACGCTAAGCGTTCCGTTTCTGCCCGCCTCGCCACCGTCGTGGCCCAGGCGGTTTGGCGTTTCGGTGCATGCCATCACACGTTTGAATGGCTTTTGCAACAGGAGACCGCTACGTCGTCTTCGTTCAAGCGGCAGTCGCACTCCGCGCAGGGTAGGTCGCCCGACGACTCGAACGAGTGGTCTTCCTGACGCGTCTGCCAACCGCATTCCGGGCAGCGGACGACGAGCTCGAATTGTGCTGGCTTGATTTTGCTGGATTGGATCATCAGTGGCCCCTTTCGCGAATATCGAAGTCGAGGATGGCCGGAGACGGAACCAACCGGCGGCGGCCTTCTAGGTAAACATCCCCCGCTTACGATTCGTCGAAAGGACCTACGAGTTACTGCAAATCCAAGAATTTTTCTTGATTTCGCCCTCGATCCCCGCTAGTGGTTTTGGTGCGGACGCCATTATGGCTAATGAATGGGGCGGCATCCGTACTTGTGGGGAGTTTGTTGCTTTGCTGCGCTTAGTAATGCGGAGCGTGCGACTGGACGCCTACATGCGGTCGACCGCATCGTCGCTTGCTAGTACTCACTCGGCGAATGGCTCGTCCCGCTCCAGCCGCTGCTGGAACTCCATTTCTGTCAGGACCGGAACATTGAGCGATTCGGCCTTGGCCAGCTTGCTGCCCGCTTTTTCTCCGGCGACTACGTAGCTGGTTTTTTTGGAGACGCTCGACGATGGCTTCCCCCCTTCCCGCTGGATGAGCTCCTGGATTTCCTCACGCGTGTAGTGACTGAGGGTACCGGTGACGACAAAGGTAAGCCCGGCCAGCTTGCCTTCCGCGGCGGCCCGGGGTGGGGCGTTATGGTCCAGTTTGAGGCCGGCATCCCGCAGATCGGCGATCATCGCTTGGCCATACTCGCTGGCGAAGAACTCATGCACGCTGGCGGCGCTGATCGGGCCGATATCGGGGACCTCGGCGATTTCTTCCTGGCTGGCCGCGATTAAGGCGTCGATCGTGCGAAAGTGGTCCGCTAGGCGGAAGGAAGTCCCACTGCCGACATGCCGGATCGAGAGGGCATTGAGCAGCCGAGCCATCCCCCGCTGTTTGCTCGCCTCGATCGCCTCGATCAACTTCTCGCTCGATCGCTTTCCCATCCGCTCTAGCGACTGAACCTGTTCCGCTTCCAGGCGGTAGAGATCGCCATACCCTTGTACCAGTTTGGCCTCGACCAACTGATCGACCAGTTTGTCTCCCAGGCCGTCGATCTCCATTGCATTGCGGCTGGCGAAGTAGCGGACGCGTTCTCGGACTTGGGCGGGACACTCCTGCCAATTGGGACAGCGGATGTAGACGCCCCCTTCATCTTGGACCACTTCGGTTCCGCAGGAAGGACAGTGGGTGGGGAAGGGGAATTCCGGCAGTTCCTCTTCGCGGAGATGCTTTTCGACGCGGACGATGTGCGGGATGATCTTGCCCGCCTTTTCGACCACCACGGTATCGCCGACTCGGACATCCTTGCGGCGGATTTCGTCGGCGTTGTGCAGGCTGGCGCGGGAAACGGTCGTCTGGGCCAGTTGCACTGGCTCGAGCTCCGCGACCGGGGTGATCGCCCCTGTTTTGCCGACCTGCACACGGATCTCGTTGAGCCGCGTAATCGCCTCGTACTTCTCGAACTTGTAGGCGATCAGCCAGCGGGGGCTTTTGGACGTCGTCCCCAGCTCGTCTCGCAGGGCGAACTGATCGACCTTAAGGACCAGGCCGTCCACCTCGAAGTCGAGATCGTGCAGCGACTCGACCAAGGTCTCGCAGTGCTCGATCGCCAGCTCGAAGTTCGCGAACGACTCGACATGCGGCGTCGGACTGAGCCCATAGCCCCGCAGCTCCTGGAGGAAGTCGATGTGCCGCTCGCTCTTGAGCCCCTCGGCATACCCAATCCCATGGCAAAACATCCGCAGCTTCCGTTTGGCACAAAGCTGCGAATCAAGCAAGCGGATACTGCCAGCGGTGACGTTGCGGGTATTTTTGTACGGCTCTTCCCCCTTCTCGACCTGCTGCTGGTTCAGGAGGACCAAGTCGGAATTGGTCATGTAGACCTCTCCCCGGATCTCCAGAACCGGGGGGATGTCGTCTCCGTGTAGCCGTAGCGGCACATCGGCGATGGTACGGACATTGTGCGTGATATCGTCCCCCACGGTGCCGTTGCCTCGGGTCACAGCCCGGACCAGGAGGCCGTTCTCGTACAGGACCGAGACCGCGACGCCATCGATCTTCAGTTCCACGACCCAGGCCGGGCTCGCCTCTGGCACCAGCTTGGTGACCCGGGCACCATACTTGCGAAGCTCCTCCAGGCTGTAGGTGTTGTCGATCGAGAGCATCGGAATCCGGTGCGACACCTGCTCCAGGTGCGGCACCGGCTGGTCGCCGAGACGCCGAGTGGGACTATCGGCCGTGATCAGATCGGGATGCTCGGCCTCCAATTCGGCCAGTTCCTTGAGCAGGCGGTCGTACTCGAGGTCTGAAATCTCAGGGGCCGCCTCGACATAGTATTTCCGGTCGTGATACCGAATGGTATCGCGAAGCTCCTCTAGCCGCTTCGCCACCGACTGTCCGTCGCCCGCCATGTCGCGCTTTCGTGTGTTTAGGTGATGAGACGGGATGGAAACGCAGAGACGCCAGGACGCAGGGACGCAAAGAAATCCCATGGGCGCTCTTCGCGTCCTGGTGTCTTTGCGGCTTGGCGTTAAATGATTTCGATTTCCGTCATGGCTGGTTGTCTTTGCTTTTTTTACAAGACGCGGAGGTTCCTGTGCTTTACGTCTCTGCGTTTCCAATACTTAAAATCGGAAGGACATTTCCCGGATGATTTGAACGACTCGCTCGCGTGACTACTGGGCGCACTCTGGTTTGATGTTGAACTGAGCATTGTTGGCCGCGTTCGGTACAAGGCACAAAAACTTCAGCGGCGTGGTGCCGCTGTTGCGAAACTGGTGGACTTCGTCTGGGGCGACATACACGACATCGCCAGCGCGAATCGGCTTCGGCTGATCCCCTTCCAGCACCTCGCCGTTGCCTTCGATCACAAACACCTCGTGCTCGTACGGATGGCTGTGATGCGGGGTGTACCCGCCGGGGGCGACTTCAAACTGCCGCATCGCGAACCCTGGGGCACCATCTTGCTGGGTAATCAATTGCCGAACCTGACAACCCTCAACCCCCGGCATCTCAACGCTTTGGGCCTGGGGTGTTTCGAAGTGCTGGACTTTCATGGGGATCCTTCGCCAAAGGGCTGGAAGACAAATTGCTAAATGGACAGCGTCAACGGCAACGAGTTTTCTACCACGAAATACACGAATGACACGAAAGTAGGAGGTGACTCACGGGGAGATCATTTGCTCGACCGATCTTCCCGAATCGCCCGGGCAAGGGGAACGGTTTGAAGGCTCAAGTCCGGGGTTTTCGAGGGTTGCTTTTCGTGTCATTCGTGTATTTCGTGGTTGATCCTTCGTATTTGAACCTGACGCTGTTCAGCTAAGGGTTGGATGAATCGGAATCCGACTCGGTGGGCGGGTCACCGTCCGGTTTTTTGGTTGCGGGCCGCTTTTCGTTACCTCGGTTGGCCCGACGTTGCCAGAAGTCGTCGGTGGTGATCGCGCCGACGGTCAGAATGGTGAGCAACCCGAGCTCCACGGCCAGGATCGTGAGGCCATGCTGTTCGAACAGGGCGAGCAAGCCGCCCCCTTCCGCGAGACTGGTCCCGGCCGGGTCTTCCAGCAGGCGGATGGTCATCAAAACGTATTGCGTCGCCGAGAGCACAAACACCACGCCAACCACCATTAAGGCGACATAGAAGGGGTTCGACATGGTTTGGCTGCGTGACATTTGGTTGGATTAAGTATTGGAAAAGGAACGGACTCTCGTGGTAGAGTGGGTGGAGTCCTCGGAACCCACCGTCGCCAACCAATTTTGTGGTGGTAAAACGGATTGGGTTCCCATAAACATCTTCGACGTGCGCTGGCAATTCGACCCGCGGACCAACGGTGGGTTCCGGCCTATCGGCCTGCACCCACCCTACCTTTTCCGCGCGAAAACGCGTCGTAGCTACGCTTGCAAAAGCGTGGGGGAAGTGCTCACCCACGCCGCCTCTGGGACAGCGCAACCCACACTTCTCCCACGGTCTTGGCGACCGTACCTACCTCGGAGTCCGCCCCTCCCGCCCAATCAATCTACCGCACCCCCCGCAAAGCGGCAAGTTCCCAGGCACCGCTCCCCCGGTATTCCCGGCCTACCGGCGGACATAGAATAAAGGGTTTGCCCTGTACCTTTCCTTCGACCCTGGGGAAACCCAATTGCCGAAACCTCATATCGAAGTCCGAGGCGTCGAGGTCCATAACCTGAAGAAGGTGGACCTCGACATCCCGCATCGTGAACTGGTAGTGTTTTGCGGCGTGAGCGGCAGTGGCAAGACCAGCATGGCGCTCGATACGCTGTACGCCGAAGGTCAGCGCCGCTACATCGAAAGCTTTTCCGCTTACACGCGGCAGTTTCTCGATCGTCTGGAAAAGCCAGAAGCAGAGCGGATTGAGAACATCCCGCCGGCGCTCGCGGTAACCAAGGTGAACGACACCCGGTCGAGCCGCTCGACTGTCGGGACGGCGACCGAAACGACCGACTACCTGCGGCTGTTGTTTTCGAAGATCGGGCGGATTCAGTGCCCTGGGTGTGGCCGCAATGTGGCGAAAGACACCCCCGCGAGCACCGCCGATCTGTTGCTGGGCCAGTTCACCGCGGGTCGGATGATGCTCGGCTTCCCGCTGAGCGTGGCCGACGCGGAAACCGCCGCCCAGACCCTCAGTGATTTGCAGGAGGAGGGCTTTCT
Organism: Pirellulaceae bacterium; assembly: GCA_040880405.1. GTDB lineage: Bacteria > Planctomycetota > Planctomycetia > Pirellulales > Pirellulaceae > JBBDIM01. The sequence continues at coordinate 20,024 of JBBDIM010000098.1, forward strand.
TCGCCTGGTTGCCGGAGACCGCACAGTCCAGATCGGCAGTGGCGAGGACGCGGAACTAACCGCCTACATGACCGCGGGGCATTCGGTGACGGTGGTGGTCGATCGGCTGACGATGGAGAGCGTCAAACCGGAACGGCTGCGCGAGTCACTGGAAACCTGCTTCCTGCATGGCGAGGGGATCTGCCACGCCATGGTAGAGCAAGGGGCCGAGTCGAGCGAAACCGACGCGGGTGGCGAGCCCCGTGAGATCGATGGCCGAGCGTGGCGGAAGTTCTCGTTCAGCGGACAGCTCCGGTGCGAGCCGTGCGGGATCGACTTCATCGAACCGGAGCCGCGGCTGTTCAACTTCAATAGCCCCTTGGGTGCGTGTGTCGAGTGCGAGGGCTTCGGCAACATCATCGACATGGACATGGATTTGATTGTCCCTGACCGGCGGAAGTCGATCGCCGAGGGGGCGATCGCTCCGTGGAATACCCCCGCTTACAAGCATGAACTGGAAGAGCTGATTGCCCTGGCTCCCGACTACGACTTCCCGATCAACACCCCCTATCGCGACTTGACGCCGGAGCAGGTCGACCTAATTGTCGAGGGGGTGCCGGAGCGGAACTTCGGCGGGCTCACGGGTTTCTTCGCCTGGCTGGAACGCCGCAAATACAAGATGCACATGCGGGTCTTTTTGAGCCGCTGGCGAAGCTTCCGGATGTGCGAGACCTGCCAAGGGACGCGGCTCAGGGCGGAGTCGCTCGCGGTACGAGTCGGCGGGCTGAACATCGCGGAGATGTCGCGAATGAAAATCGCGAACATGCGGCAGTTCTTCGACGAATTGCCGCTGTCGGATCACGAGGCCTCCCTTTGTCGGCAAGTCCTGCCGCAGATCTTGGCCCGCTTGCAGTACCTGAGCATCGTCGGCCTGGGGTATCTCACCCTGGAGCGGCCGCTGCGGACCGTGAGTGGTGGCGAGGCCCAGCGGGTAGCGCTCACCAGCACGCTCGGTTCAAGCTTGGTAAACATGCTGTACGTTTTGGACGAGCCCTCGGCCGGTTTGCACCCCAGCGATATCCGCCGCCTGGCCGATGCAATAGTCGAGCTCAAACAGCGGGGCAACACGGTCATCTTGGTGGAACATGAAGAGACAATGATCCGTCTGGCCGACCGAGCCGTGGAGTTTGGCCCAGGGGCCGGGGAACGAGGCGGTGAGATCATCTACAACGGCCCGCCGGACCAGTTGGCCGATTCGCCGGAGAGCTTGACCGGCGATTTTCTTTCCGGTCGCCGTAAGGTGGTGCGGACCGTCCGTCGCCGGGAAACGACCCATGGCCGAGTCCGGATCAAAGGAGCCAGGGGCAATAACCTGCGCGACCTGGAAGTGGAGTTTCCACTAGGGGTGCTGTGCGTGGTGACCGGGGTGAGTGGCGCGGGAAAGAGCTCGCTGGTCGATCAAACGTTGTTTCCCGCCCTCTGTCGGCGGAAGCGGAAAGAGAACGTCACGAGCCTGCCGTACGACGATGTCTTCGGTGATGGGCAGATCGACGAGGTGCTGCTGGTCGACCAAGGGCCGATCGGGCGGTCTCCCCGGTCCAATCCGGTGACCTACATCAAGGCGTTCGACGAAATCCGCGCGGTCTTCGCCGCCACACTCCAGTCACGGACCCGGAACCTGACCGCCAGCCACTTCAGCTTCAACGTGCAAGGTGGCCGCTGCGATAGCTGCAATGGAGATGGGCACATCGCGATCGACATGCAGTTTCTCGCGGATGTCTACATGAAGTGCCCTGAGTGTAAGGGTCGGCGGTATAAGAAGGAGGTCCTGGAGGTGGTCTACCGCGGCAAAAGCATCGCCGAGGTGTTGGACATGACCATCCGCGAGGCGTTCGTCTTTTTCCGGGGGCAGCCCAAGGTTCAGGCGAAGCTGCAAAAGCTGATCGACGTGGGGCTCGACTACCTGCGGCTGGGGCAACCAGCCAACACCCTCTCTTCCGGCGAGGCGCAGCGATTGAAGCTGGCGGGGCATATCGCGAGTTCCAAGAAGGGGCGGATTCTGTTTATGATGGACGAACCGACCACCGGGCTCCACTTCGCCGATATCGTCCAACTGCTCGACTGTTTCGAGTCGCTACTACAGGTGGGGCACTCGCTGATTGTCGTGGAGCACAATATCCATATCATGATGGCGGCCGATTACATCATCGACTTAGGGCCCGGCGCGGCCGACGAAGGGGGGCAAGTCGTCGCCACGGGGACCCCGGAGGAGATCGCCGATACCGAGGCCTCTGTGACCGGGCAATATCTGCGCGAGGCCTTTCGCCAAGACGCACTCAAGCGGGAGCGAAACGGTGACTACAGCTAACCCAAGCGACCTACAAATCACGCAAGGCGTTACCTCCTCAATCGAGGCGGAAGTTCTTTTAGCTGGCGAACCGGCCCGGGTGGCCGAGTTACTAGGGGAGCGGTTTTACCTTACCGGGCCATTTAGCGATTTGGCCCGCACGTTGCCGGTAAGGCACCGGTTTCTACCTCGGCCAGGCGAAGAGGTTTGGCGGGCACTCGTCCCCGATCCGATCCTCTGGGCACCCCGCAACCCCGCCTACTACTGCATCCAGCGAGAAGCAGATACCACCGGTGCTCTGCGAGCCGAACATGGCATACCGATCACCCTGCGAGACCTCTATGCCCGAAAACAAAGTTTTTATCTGGAGGGACGCCGCTGGGTGATGCGGGCCGGGGATGCGAGGTTACTATCGAGCGATTCCGTTCCCGCAGACGATTGGCGCGAGGCGGGTTTGACGATGATCACCGGCGGCGAAAGTCCCCCGTCGGCGCGAGCGTTGACGCGGCAAGGGATTACCTGGGTCGCTGATTTGCGGGCAATCAACTCGACCGATGAAGTCGTCCGCTGGATTGACCCGTACCGCACCGAGGCCGCACTCACGGCGGTAGTCGTCGCGGAGGGAATCGAATTTACGGCGATCAAAAAAGCGTCGCCGCATTTGCTGGTTGGGCGGTTTTTTGATTCGGCCGACAATCCAGAGAATGCCAGCCGGGCAGACTTTCGCGTGGTGCGAAGGTCCGATTTGCCGCAGGCAATTCAGACTGCGGTTGCCGGGCCGCTGGTACTTGCGGACTCACTTGAATCGCCGGTTCTATCGCCGCCGGACTTACGCGTTGCGTGCGACCAGTTGCAGGCCGCGGTTTCCGGGTCGGGCAACTTGGCGGGGATTTGGATCATCGGAGAGGATCAATGACGCAGCCAGCGGAGACCGCCGCGGACCCATCGCTCAAACGATATGAGCGGCAGATTAGCTACCCGGCCTGGGGCCGTGAGTCGCAAGAAAAGCTCTCTCGGTCGACCGCTTTGGTCGTTGGAGTCGGGGCCCTAGGTTCGGTGATCGCCAACACTTTGGCAAGGGCCGGGGTGGGGACACTGCGGATTGTCGATCGCGATTTCCTGGAGTGGAACAACCTCCAGCGGCAGGTGTTGTACACCGAGGAGGATGTCCGCAATCACCTGCCCAAGGCGGTGGTGGCAGAGCGACACCTGCGTGAGATCAATTCCGAGATCACCATCGAGGCGATCGTCGCCGATGTCGACTACGGCAACATCACGCAGTTGTGCGAAGGGGTCGACGTGATCGTTGACGGGACCGACAACTTCGAGATCCGCTTTCTGTTGAACGATGCTTCCCTCAAGTTCGGCATTCCCTGGGTGTATGGGGGTTGCCTGGGGGCGGAGGGTCAGACGATGACGATCCTGCCCGGCAAGACGCCCTGTCTCCGCTGCATCATCAGTGATGCCCCACCACCTGGCACCACCCCCACGTGCGATACGGCGGGGATCATGGCCTCGATCATCAATGTGATCGCGTCGATTCAAAGCTTGGAAGCGATGAAGATCATGGCGGGGCAGCTCGACCAGGTGAGCGGCACGTTGGACGTGATCGACCTATGGTACAACCGGATGCGGCCGGTGAAGCTGGGTGACTCGGCCCAGTCGAAAACCTGCCCCGCATGCGGCCAAGGGGACTACGAATGGCTACGGGGTGAACGGGGCGGGCAATCGGCGATCCTCTGCGGCCGCAACGCCGTGCAGTTGAGCTTTTCCCAGGGAGAGCCGGTCGATCTGCAGAGCCTGGCGAAGCAACTGGAAGCGGTGGGCAAGGTGACGGTCAACCCGTTTCTGCTGCGTCTGACGGTCGACGAGTACACCCTCACCCTGTTCCCAGATCGCCGCTGCATCGTCAGCGGCACGGACGACCCGGTGCAGGCGAGGGCGATTCATGCGCGGTATATTGGAAGCTAAACCGCCAAGTTTTGAGGGAGATTCGCCATGTCCGAGGAAACGATTGAGTTACTGCGAGCCGTATCCAGTGTCTTGCTGTATTGTTGGCTGTTGGGCTTTGTCCTGCTGTTCGCTTGGTTTGCGATGTTCCTGATGCTGCGGAACTTCATCCAACGCATCCATGGCGGAATGTTTGGACTCTCGGTCCACGAGTTGAACGTGATCTTCTACTGCGGCATGGGGCTTTGGAAATTGGGGGTGATTTTGCTGTTCTTATTCCCCTGGATCGCAATCCGGCTGGTCATTGGTTAGTTTTCTCAGCCCCAACGAGAAGACGTGAAACAGCCAGGGGTTGGGTGCCATGCCCACGCCCTCCAACGTGGGCACGCGAAGTGAGAGGTGATTAAGGGGCTGCCGATGAATAACTTCCTGATTTCGTAGTGTCCCGCCTACCTCTCATAGCGCAGGCTGCGCCGAACAGGTGTGCGCCCCGCGATTTTTCACAAGGTATCAGCGACCAAGTTCGATTGTCATCACTACCGAGAAACCAACGCCGAAGGCGTGGCCCTATACCAGCCTGGGACGCGAGTCCCAGGTCCCGGTAACAATTGTTACGTGAGGGCTGAAGGCCCGGTACTATCGAAGAAAATAGGGCCGGGCCTTCAGCCCTCACGACCTTTGGGGGATGCATTTCCTGGGACTGTCGTCCCAGGCTGGTATAGGGCCGGGCCGCTGGCCCTGGGTTTTTCACTCGGGTGGGGGTTAACGACATTGCAAACCGGGAAGTTATTTTTCGATCTCCCCTAAGCCTCTTCTGTGGAGTCAGGACGCCGCCTCGGGGTCCTTCAGACGATAATGCCGGTACGACAAGGTTCCACTGGCGGGCGCGGCAAGTGTGATATCAAATTGTTCCATTGACCGTGGGATCGCGGTCGACCGTTTCGGTCGTTGATAATCGAGCGTTGCCGGTGGAGAATCACCCCGCCAAAACATGCCCACGTTGGAGGGCGTGGGCATGGCACCCGTGCTGGTTCTTGGCCGACCAAGAAACTCCCCTACTCGCGCCGCAACACCAACTGCGTGATCTCCGGTTGGCAATTCCAGCGGAGGGGGTTGGTGCCGGAGACTCCGCGGCTCACCTGCATTAAGGTTTCACCTCGGCGGAAGGTTCCGCCGGCGTAGCGGACTCCGTATCGGCTGGGGCTGACCAAGGGGCCGGCGATTGGTAACCGGATTTGGCCGCCATGGTTGTGCCCCGCGAGGACCAAGTCGAAACCATGCCGGTGGGCCCAGTCGATTTGGTCTGGAGTATGGGCCAGTAAGATTCGGAACATATCGTCAACCGGCGGCACGTGGTCTTCTGCCGGTGCTGCGAACCAGGGAGATTCGTTGCCCGCGAGGAGGACCGTTTCGCCACGCCACTGGGCCGTTTGCACCGCGCCGCCCAGATCATTCCACCCGGCGCTGACCAAGGCCCGCCGCGCCGCTACGACATCATGGAGCCGCACGTCATGGTTTCCGAATACGAAGAAAACTCCCGCGCGGGCTTGGAGCCGGAACAGGACGTCGGTGGCCCAGTCGATGCAGTGGTCCTTATCGTACACGTCCCCGGCAACCATCACGCAGTCCGACTCAAACTGATTGGCCTGATCGATCACCTGGTGATAATAGGCCTTGGTCATTTGCCCGGTGAGGTGCAGGTCGGAGAGATGGGTGATGGTCCAGCCGTCGAGGGCTTCCGGCAACCGAGGCAGGACCAACTCGCGACGATTGACGCAGAGCCGGAGGATCTCGTTGCCGGGAAGTCGATTCGCCCCTTGAAACAGGGTGCCACCGAGAAACTCTGCGTGTCGATCGGAAAAATCGTGCCGCGTTTCCGCCACCTGTCGCACGTAGCGAGCGGCGTGGTACACGTCCCAGCGGTGCGAGAGCCACAGCACGCAGGCCAGCAGAGCGCATAGCCAGCAGAGCGGCAGGTACACCAAGGGGGTCAGGTACCAGACGCGGGGCTCGTTCCAATCCAAGAGCCAACCCCACACCAGATACCAAATGGCCCAGACCAGCGGCAGGAAGATCGCGATGGCGAAGATACTAATTTCGAGGGCATCGATCACCCACTTTTTCCACGGCAGGCTGTGGACCATGCAGTGAATCCGGGTCCACAGGGCCAAGTGCCCCATATAGGCGATTGCGAAGACGAAGAGGTGAGCGAGAGACATCGTTACCGGCTAGGGGGTCTTCGTCGCGTAGGCCGTCATGACGCGTTCGATGGTCTCGATCAGTTGGTCCAAGCGGAAGGGTTTGTAGAGGACCGCGTTGGGCAATAGGCCCGCTTGCCGAGCCTTGACGATGCTATGGCCGGGGTCGTAGCCGAAGCCGGTCATCAAAATCATCGGGACTGGGTTGACGATGTCTCGCAGTCTCAAAAGGAGCTGATGCCCCGACATGTCAGGCAGGTGGACATCGCAGATGATCGCGTCGTAGCTGCTGGTGTGGAGTCCGGCCCTCACCATGCCGACCGCCTCGTCCCCATCGTGGGCCGTTTCGATATCGCAGCCGTATCGCTCCAATAAGGCATGGGCAGCGCTGCGGACCGATTCGTCGGCGTCGACCACCAAGGCCCGCGCACCCTTGAGTAGCGGCCTGGCTTCCAGTTTCGCCGAGGGGGGGACCGCCTTGGCGGGGGTCATTTTCTCGCCGACTTTTTGGATGACGCGTTTGATATCGCGTCCGTTTTGGACGATCGCCCGCAGACGGTCGACCACTTCCTGGTCGTGGCCGATGTAGCGGTGCATGACGTTGACGGCGTCGTTCAAGATCTCATCAATCGGCAAGGCGACCGCGCTGTGGATCGCTTCGACGCTGGCCTGGGCGGTATTGGCCTGCTGGGCGACCAGCAGTTCCAGGGTGTTCAACGCAACCGCCAGATCTCGGCAGAAGATCTCCAGGAACTGCAAATCGCTGTTGGAGAACGCCCGCGGCTCGGGGCTCTCGACATTGAACGAGCCAATCACTTGGTCATGCAGCAGCAACGGGACCGTCAAGGAGCTTTTCGCACCCTTGAAGCCCTCTAGGTAGAGGGGGTCTTTGCTGGTGTCCTCGCACAGGTAGCTCTTGCCGGTCGAGGCGACAAACCCGGTCACGCCGTTGTTGGTCGACTGGGCGTACAGTTCCCGCTCGGCGGCCTGCTTGTCGATCCCCACGGACAATAGCGGGACCAACTCACCGGTTCGTTGATCGAGCAGGCGAATCTCGATCACGTCGAAGCTGAGCAGGTCTTTGGTGTAATGCAGAATGTTCGATTTGAGCAGTTCGATTCGCTCGGAGACCTCCATGTTGAAGATCTCTTCGGTGGTCAGATCGGCCAGTTCCATCCCGGCGCGGTGGATCGCATCGAGCTTTTGTCGCTGCAGGACTTCCTCGGTAACGTCACGAACCGTGACAATCAAGTTTTTGGCGGGAGCGGAGCCGGAAACCAGCGGGGCGGCGTGGACCTGGAAGTAGCGGTTGTCTTCCGTCCGCAGGGTCGAGACGCTCGGCTGAGAGGTGGTCAGAGCGGTGTGGAAGGGGCAATAATCGGGACCGAGGATTTCCGGGCTGCCCAGTGCGGTGTAGAAGTTGACCCCGATCACCATCTCGCGGCCCGTCCACCGCCGGATACAGTTATTGGCCCAGACGATTGAGTTCTCCTGGTCGAGCATGGCGACGCCGTCCGGCATCCCCTCTAAAATTCGCTCGTTCTCCAGAAGTCCCCCAATCCGGGCCGGTACCTCCAAGTATTGGGATGCGATGAACACCCCTTTGAAGTCGGTCTTACGGAGATGACCGAGAGCCCTTAGTGGAGCGGATACCTGCGTTACTTCGTACATTTCACGCAGATAGT
>JBBDIM010000099.1:0-4369 GCA_040880405.1 Pirellulaceae bacterium
TGACCATCCTCAACAGCACGGTCAACGATCTGCTGCACTTCACGGCCGATCGACGCCCAGAGTTGTCGCGCGTTTCGCTGCAGCCGCTGATCGAAGAGATTTGCCAGCAGCTTCAGCCCCAGATGACTGCCCAGCGGGTTCGCTTGGTGTGCGATATCGCGGCGGAGATTATCGTGCCGGCCGACAAGGAAATGCTCCGTCGGGCCTGTTTGAACCTGACGCTCAACGCCCTCGATGTGATGCCGGAGGGTGGTTGTTTGACGATTACCGGCACCATGGTTGGCTCCCAGGTTGAAATCGAATTCGCCGATACCGGTTGCGGGATCTCCGATCTCAACGCCGCGAAGCTGTTCGATCCGTTTTTCACCACCAAAAACACCGGCACCGGGCTGGGGCTGGCGATTGTGCAGCGGGTGGTTGAGGCTCACGAGGGGCACGTCTCTGCTCGCAACTGTCCCGAGCATGGGGCAGCCTTCACCCTCGTATTTCCCCACGAAGCGCAGCAGCGCAAGGAGGCGGCATGATCCGAAACCAACCCCAAAACACCTCAGCCGTGATGGTGGTCGATGACCAACGCCCCGCGCGGGAAAGCCTGGTCGACGCGGTCACGATGCTCGGCTATGAGGCGATCTCCTGTGGCAGCGGGAGCGAGGCGCTCAAGCAGCTCGAGCGGCGAGACATCGCGGTGGTGATCACCGACCTGCAAATGCCGGGGATGGATGGCCTGGAGCTGATCCGCGGGATCCGGCAAAAGAGCCGTGAGATCCAAATTGTGATGGTCACCGCCCATGGCACGATCGGCACCGTCGTCGAGGCAATGCGGTACGGAGCCCTCGACTACCTGCAAAAACCGATCGGGATAGAGGCCCTCGAGTCCGCCCTCAACCGGGCCATGGAAGCCAGCCGCCGCGGCGATCATCCCACGACGATTCCCCCCGGAGGCGATTCCGACCAGGTGGCGATGATCGGCGAGAGCCGCCCGATGCGGAACCTCCGCGAGCAAATCGCGCGGATCGCGCCGACCGACGAGACGATCCTCATCACCGGCGAAAGCGGCACCGGCAAGGAGTTGGTCGCGCGGAGCGTGCATCAAATGAGCCGCCGCGCACAGCACGCCCTGATTAGCCTCAATTGCCCCGTCCTCTCGGCCCAGTTGATGGAGAGCGAACTGTTCGGCCACGAGCGGGGCGCCTTCACCAGCGCGGATCAGGCCCGGATCGGGCGGTTCGAACTGGCGGACCAAGGGACGATGCTGCTGGATGAAATCAGCGAGATCGACCCGGCGTTGCAGGCCAAACTCCTCCGGGTGCTCCAGGAAAAACAGTACGAGAAGGTCGGCTCCAGCCAAACCATCCGTTGCGATGTAAGGGTGCTGGCCACCTCCAACCGAGACCTGCAAGCGGAAGTCGCCGCCGGTCGGTTCCGGCAAGACCTGTACTATCGTTTAGCGGTCGTGCCGCTGCAGCTTCCGCCACTGCGGAGCCGCACCGATGACATCCCCGCTCTGGTCGCCCACTTTTTGCAAGCGGCCAACACACGGATCGGCGTCGAGACGCCGGTGATGGTGGAGGACGCCGCGATCGAGCTATTGCAGGGTCATGCCTGGCCCGGCAATGTGCGGGAACTGGAAAACATCGTGACGCGGGGCTGCCTGTTGGCGGTGGAAGGGAAAATCACCGCGGATCAGCTTCGCCCCTGGCTGGATGGAGATACCGTCGGCAACATGAGCGGGTCGGGCGATTCGCTGGAGCTAACCGTCGGCACGAAGCTCGAAACGATGGAGCGTCAGTTAATCGAGCGAACCTTAGAAACCTTCGCCGGCCACCGCGAACGTACCGCCGAGGCCCTGGGGATCAGCATCCGCACGTTGAGCAACAAACTAAGAGCCTACGGCGTCGCCCCGAGGGCGAAGTCGTTCGCTCAGGCGACATGATGGAAAGAAGACAGAACCCAAACCGAAAAAGCAAGCAAGAAAAAAAGCCCCGTAGGGGCGGCATGTAATAGCCAGGGGCGTAAGCCCCTGGTTAGGAGTTGTTTAAAAGATCCTTAGCCCCAAGGGGGCGACATGAAACCGAACATCGTAAGGTTCAAATTTTAAGGATGACCACGAATTACACGAATGACACGAATAGAAGAAGGGATTCGAGCGGATGTTGATTTTTCGAAGTTCCTCATTGAATTGGCCATGAGGTGTGAAGCCTCGAAAGCGGCATTTTCGCCGGTTGTTATTCGTGTCATTCGTGTAATTCGTGGTTAAAAAAAATCGTATTTGGAAACCTGTCACGCGGAATCGTAGGAGCCAAATTGGTTTGAAACTCGACCCTCATGCCGCCCCTTCGGGGCTCACGCGTTTGTCGGGGACGGATTCCAGGGGCTTACGCCCCTGGCTATTACATGTCGCCCCTACCGGGGCTCAGGAATTGTTGGACGTTGTAACGGGTTGTGAACGAAAGGGAGTGGGCCGTGAAAAAGGGGTCAGGACTCTTTTTTTCAGACGCGAAGGGTAGGGGGACGTTGAAGGGTTGCCAAAAAGACTCCTGACCCCTATTTCACTCGGCAAATCATTCCACTTACGAACCGGCAATATTTGCCGCTAGCGGTGGTCATGCCAAACAAGGCAATGAGGGTAATTCGGGAATGTCACGCGAGCCAACCAATGTGGCGGAAATGAGTTGCGACCGATCGGCCCGTGTACCCCACGTGCTAGCGACAACCGCAGTAACTGGCTTGGTACGCTTTTTGCTTTTCAAACCACGAACACAATACGGGAGGTGACGATTCATGGCTGGTTCCTTACTCAACGCCAATACCTTGCCGGTGTTGGAGCAGGTGGTCAATTTTTCGCAGCATCGGCATACGCTGCTCGCGGGAAACATCGCCAACCAACGCGTCCCCGGGTACAAGGGACGCGACCTGAACGTCGATCACTTCCAGCAGGTCTTGCGGCAGGCGATCGACAAAAAGCATAATCCGCACGAGCCGATTTCGCCGGGGTTGGTCAACACCAAACCAGGCGACCCAATGCGGGAAGTCCGCGAGTCGCTCAACGGGATCCTGTTCCACGACGAAAGCAACCTCGACATCGAACGACAAGTCGCCGAGCTTTCGAAAAACCAGACCATGCACAACATGGCCCTCGGCATCATGGAAAGCCAAATCCGACTACTGCAAACAGCCATCAGCGAACGGGTTTAACGTAATGAAGTTTTTTTGCCACAGAGGGCACAGAGATCACAGAGAGAGTAATTGAATTAGTTATTGGCAATTAAGAGAGTTATGGCGAACAGTTAGTAAATTTGTTTTATGAAAACTAGTGAGTCACAATGGGCAAGAGCGTTCGCAAAAAATCTCTCTGTGACCTCTGTGTCCTCTGTGGCTAAATCCTTTATTAATTGGGGCCGTGAAAAGGGGTCAGGACTCTTTTTTCACAGGCGAAGGGTAGGGGGCGTTGAAGGGTTGCTAAAAAGACTCCTGACCCCTATTTCACTCGCTAACCTCTTTTTCACGACCTTTTTGGAAACGGAGTTTCAGTCATGATTACCGCCCTCGATATCAGTACCAGCGGCCTGGTGGCCCAGCGGGAACGGCTGACCACCATTTCGCAAAACATCGCCAACATGAACTCGGTCCGCGATGCCGATGGGCGGCTCGGGCCGTATCGCGCTCGGAACGTGATTTTGGAGACGGACGACTCCCGCAGGACCTCCAGCGGAGCGGCCGCCGTGAGGGTCGCGGAAATCCGCGTCAGCGAGGTCGAGCCGAAACGACGCTACCAGCCGGATCACCCGCTGGCGATCAAGGATGGGCGCTACAAGGGGTATGTCGAGTACCCGGCGGTCGATATGACCACCCAGTTTGTCGACGCCCTGGAGGCGAGCCGCGCCTACGAATCGAACATCGGCGTGATCGAAATGACCAAGAACATGACCCAGCAATCCCTTCGGATTTTGGCGTAACGCCCAGAATTGGCCTAACCGAAATGCCTCCCCCCGGGGTATAAGATGCCATGACCAACGTCCAAAACATTTCGCAATCGTTTAGCCTGCCTAAACCGCACCAGGTGGCTGAGAAGCCAGGCGAGGCCCAACCCTCGTTCGGCAAGTTCCTCCTAGAGGGGATTGAGCAGGTGAACGACATGCAGCAAAACGCCGACCGAGCGGTCGAGTCGCTGTTCACCGGCGGAGACGTCAACCCGGCCGAGGTGCTCAGCGCGGTGCAAAAGGCGGACATGTCGTTCAAGCTGATGATGCAGGTCCGAAATAAGATGATGCAGGCGTACCAGGAGGTACGCGACATTCGAATTTAACCATCGGATTTAACCACCGAATTTGATCAATACCGGCGGCGGCATGGTTGCCGCTGTTGTCAC
>JBBDIM010000100.1:0-27980 GCA_040880405.1 Pirellulaceae bacterium
CGGGGAGACACCTTGTCCACGACATCTGAAGCGCGATCGATTCCCGACTTAGCCACGCATCGTGGACAGGGAGAGGGGATCAATACCATGCAACTGGTCAGCTTTCGGCTGGCTCAGGAAGAATACGCGATCACCATCACCAAGGTCCAAGAGATCATCTTGATGGGCGAAATCACGCGAGTCCCGCAGACTCCCGTGTATATCAAAGGTCTGATCAACCTGCGAAATACGGTCATTCCCATTGTCGACCTTCGGCTTCGCTTTGGCCTGGAGGAACGCCCTGGCGATGACGAGACACGCATCATGGTGATGAATGTTTCCGGCAAAACCATCGGCATCATCGTCGACGCCGTCAATGAGGTGCTGCGAATCGCGCAGGAACAGATCTCCGCGCCGCCACCCACGGTCGCCGGCCTCGGCCGGGAATATCTCACGGGACTAGTCAAGCTCGACAAGCGGCTGCTGATCCTGTTGGATATCGACAAAATCCTCACCGTGGAACAGGAAGCGGCCCTGGAGCGACTCGCCCAACCAGAATAATTTTCATTCCCCGGGGAAACGCCCCACGCGGTTTACGATCCCAACTCACCGACCAATTATTTCCGGAATCCAAGATATGACCACGACCAATCGATCCAAAGGCAATGCCCAGCAACTGCGTCAGGAACTGTCGATCGCCAAATCGATGAGCGACAACTCGCCGATCAACATCCTGTTGGCCGATACCGACTTGAAGATTACGTATGCCAACCCCGCGAGCATTTCCACACTGGAGACGCTTCGCCAGCATCTGCCCATCGCTCCGGAAGCGATTGTCGGGCAGAGCATCGATATCTTTCATAAGGATCCAGCCTATCAGCGCCGCATCCTGCGTAATGAGAAGAACCTGCCGCTAAGAACCACGATCCAAATCGGCGATCAGTACGCCGACCTGTTGGTTTCCGCCACGTACGACGAAAAGGGTACCTACCTGGGCCCCATGGTAACCTGGGAAGTGATTACCGAGCGTCGCAAATTGGCCAAAGCGGCGGCAGAGAAGACTTCGATGATCGAGAACGCCCCGATCAACATCATGCTGGCCGATAAGGACCTGCGGATCGTCTATCTCAACCCGGCCAGCGTGCGGGTCCTGAAGACCATCGAAAAGCACCTGCCGGTCCGAGCCGACGCGATGGTGGGACAGAATATTGACGTGTTCCACGCCAACCCGGCCCATCAGCGTCGACTACTGGCCGATCCTTCGAACCTGCCGTTCAGCACGGAATTTCAGATCGCCGAGGAATACCTGGCCCTCACCGCGAGTGCCATTTACGACGCCAATGGTGAATATTCTGGGCCGATGGTGGCCTGGGAATTAGTCACCGAGCGGCGGCTGGCCGAGAAGGCGGAGCGGGAACGCGTCGAAGCGGAACGTGAAGCCCAAGCGGAATTAAGCCGCAAGGTGGACGAACTGTTGGTGGTCGTGAACGCCGCCGCCAACGGCGACCTGACCAAGGAAGTCACCTTCGAAGGGGACGACGCAATCGGAGCTTTGGCCGCCGGGATGCGAAAGATGGTGGTCGATCTGCGTGATGTGATTCGTCAGGTGGTCGATAGCGGCTCGCAGTTCGCCGAAGGTGCCCAGGTGATCGCGGAGAATTCGCAGAACCTGGCCCAGGGGGCTCAGACCCAAAGTGCGTCGGTCGAAGAAATGAGTGCTTCGATTGAACAACTGACCCGCAGCATCGACGCGGTGAAGGACAACGCCGGGGAAGCGAACAAGGTCGCCTACGATACCAGCCAAATGGCCGAAGAAGGTGGCCAAGCGGTTCAGAAGTCGATCGAGGCGATGGAGTTGATCAAAAACTCCTCAGAGCAGATCAGCGAGATCATCCAGGTGATCTCCGAAATCGCCAGCCAAACCAACCTGCTGGCCTTGAATGCTGCGATCGAAGCGGCGAGGGCGGGCGAGCATGGGTTGGGATTCGCCGTGGTGGCGGACGAGGTTCGCAAGCTGGCCGAGCGATCCAGCGAAGCCGCTAAAGAGATCTCGTCGCTGATCAAGGAATCGACCCAGCGGGTTCAGGACGGTTCGAAACTGAGCGAGCAGACCGGGGCCGCCTTAGAGAAGATCATCGCCGGAGTCGAGTCGACCGCCGGTAAGATCTCGGAGATCGCCACCGCCACGGTCGAACAGGCCCAGAACGCCAATGAAGTGGCCAACGCCATCCAGGCCGTTTCGCAAGTCACCGAGCAATCGGCGGCCGCCTCGGAGGAAATGGCCTCCAGCAGCGAAGAGTTGGGTGCCCAAGCCGTCACGCTGCGAGACCTGGTGGGTCGGTTCCGTCTGGAATAAATCGTTCGATGAGGCATTCAAGGTGCTCCGCCCGAAAGGCTTTCTCGGGCGGAGTGTCTTTGACTTGCCGTAAAGCGGTACGCTGCTCAACAACCTCTTGGTCGATCTCGTCAAGCTTGACGCATCGGCCCACCTTCCCGCCCTCACCTCCATTGCCGACTTTTACCTAGGGCCCAGCCATGGTGCAGACCATCCCCAGCGATCAGGTAACCGACGCGGAACTGCGCCGTTATGCCAAGTTGATCTACGACGTCGCGGGTATCGAAATCTCCGCCAGCAAGAAGCAATTGCTCTCGAATCGCCTCCGACGCAGGCTCAAGGAAACCAGGATCGAAACATTCGATGCCTATTACGAACATCTGCGAAAGCTACCCTCGTCACACGACGAGTGGGACTGCTTCTTGCAAGAGATCACGACACACGAAACGTACCTGTTTCGGGATGAATGCAATTGGAAGTGGATTCGCGAAACCTTTCTGCCGGAGCTCGTGCAAGAGGCTCGTATCGGGAAGCGTCCCCGCCGGATTCGCGTCTGGTCCGCGGCCTGTAGTACCGGTGACGAAGCCTATTCGGTGGCGACCTGCATCGCCGAAGCGATCAACGCCCCACTCGGCTGGGACATCAAGATCGTGGGAACCGATATTGGGATCGGCGCGGTGGCTCAGGCCCGAGAGGCTCAGTTCAACGCGCGGGCAGTGCGTCTGGTCCCTCCTGATTTGCTGTCTCGCTTCTTTCAGGGAGACGAACCGTCGCAAACTTGGCAGCCGGTCGACCGGCTGCGAAAAATGACCCAATTCAAGCAACACAATCTATTGAATCCATTGCCTGAGACACCGTTTGACTTGGTCCTGCTGAAGAACGTTTTGATCTACTTCAACCAGGAGTCGAAACGGCGCGTGATCGAGAACCTGCAACGGGTCGTATCGCCCGGCGCGATGGTGATCGGCGGCGCGGCCGAGGGGATTAGTGGGATGATGACCGGCTTTGAGCGGCTCAGTCCCTGGCTTTATCGGCGACAATAACTCAGTGTGGCCGAAGGCCTAAGAAACTCACCGGGGCAGAATCATGAGTCAAACGATCGACCTCCAAGACGACTTTTTTCACAGCTTGCTGTCCGACTTTCTGGACGAGTCGTCACAATTGATGGACCGGCTGAACGAAAACCTCTTGCAGTTGGATGGCTGGGTCCGGGACCAGTCCGCTGAGGAAAAGGGGACGATCGACCATGACCTGCTCAATGAGATGTTCCGCTCGGCCCACAGCATCAAAGGACTCTCCGCGATGCTGGGTCTGCCCAAAATCAACGGCCTGACCCACAACATCGAGAACGTCTTCGACGCCGCCCGGCGTGGCGATCTTGAAATCGACGATGGAGTGGTCGAGGTGATTTTCGGTTCGATCGATCGCCTAGGCGAACTGATCGAACACCTCCGGCATCACAGCAGCGACGATCTTGACTGCGATCCCCAAATCGATCGGATTCGGGGACTCCTGCAGACGATCGGCGCGGACAAGGCGCAAGGTGCCCAGAACGCGGTGGAGGACATGTTTCCCGTTCCCACCTCCGCAGTACCGCTTCCGCCAGAAACGGATGTCGATTTAGCGTCCTCTTCGTCGCCGAAGGAACTGACAGAGGACCAGCGGATTGCCATCCAGGAGCAATACGACTCTGAGTTTCAATCGGCCATCGACGACGAAAACGTCCCTCTCAAATATTTGGCGATCTTCTTAGACGAAACCGAACTGACGGTCGACGAGATCATCGACTTGCTGCTCGGGAGCGACACCTGCGATGATCCGGCGGTGACTAAGTCGCTGCTGATCACTTCGCATCGGATAAAGGGTTCCGCCGCTTCGGTCGGATTGAATCGACCCGCGCGGTTGGCTCATTTGATGGAGGATGTCCTTCAATCGCATCGAGATGACAACCGGGCCCTCTCCGGCGATCTGACCGAGGCCCTGCTTAGCTGTGCCGACGGACTGCGGACGTATCTGCAAGGCCTGAAGGCAAGCCAAGCGGAGTCGTCCGAGTTCCCTCGCCTAGCGGCCGATCTGATGATCGCAGAACAGGAGTGCCTCCTGAATCCAATCAGCATTTCCGAGAGCACCAACATCAAGCCGGAACCGGCCGAGATGCACCAAGTCTTGTCTCACGCGGAAGCGGAGGCTAAGGTTCGAGCGGCGGCCAACCTGCGAACATCGGCCGGAAATCCGGTCTACCTGATTCTGGTCGATCTCGATCCGAACGTCCCGCTGATCGGCCTGAAGGCCCAGCTTCTGTACGAAAAGCTGGGACGGTTGGGGGAAGTGTTTTTCTCCTATCCGACGGCCTCCGTGCCAGTCGAGGGACCGATCCGTCAGGTGGTCTTCGGAATCGAAACCGATCGTTCCATTTCCCAAATCGATACCTGTCTGCAAGTCGCCGGGGTGCTTGAGACGTTTATTCAGCCGCTGGCAGGGCTGGTGGACCATTGCGAAACGACGAAGGTTGAGTCCACGTCCAACCAGCCGGTTCTAACCGAGTCTGCCGCGACCACACCATCGGAACCAAAGTCGCTGTCCCCCGTTCCAGCGGACGTTCCGCCGGTAGCCCCTGCTGCAAAAAGTTCCGCCCCTCGAAGTCGTCCGGCCGAGGCAATAACCAAACCGGCCGAGACCTTGCGTGTCGATATCGAGCGGCTGGACCAGTTGATGAATTTGGCGGGGCAGCTCGTCATCAACAAGGCGCGGTTCGTCCAGTTGGGCGAAGGGCTGCGAGGTGCCCTGCCCCACAAGCAATGTGGCCATTGGCTGGCCACGACCGAGATGCAGTGCGCCAAACTGCTCGAAGCGGTCGAACCACAACGCAGCGTGGGTGGCCATCGCCGCGTAGCCACGCTCGCCAAGAGCGTGGGAGAAGTGCGTGTCGAACCAGAACGCAGCGTGGGTGGCCATTGCCGGCCCAGTGATCTGGAACAGGCGAAGTCGCTCACGCGGCAGATGCAAAACGGGCTCTCCGCCATCCGCCGCGAGTTCGCCCGATTGCAGGAGGTTCGCGCGAGTCTGAGTGACTTTTTCGAAGCGATCCATCAACTGGATCGAGTCGCCGATGGCATCCAGAAATCGATCATGGATACCCGCATGGTTCCGATCGGCCCGCTTTTCGGACGATTCAAACGGGTCGTTCGGGATGTCTCCAAGACCGGCGACAAGCAGATTGAGCTGGAGATTATGGGTGAAAAGACCGAGCTCGATAAACGGATGATCGACGAACTGGGGGACCCTCTGATTCACATGGTTCGCAATTCGGCCGACCATGGGATCGAATCTCCCGCAGAGCGGAAGGCCAAAGGCAAACCGGAATTCGGCACCATCACGCTTAACGCGTTTCATCGAGGCAACAGCATCATCATTCAGGTGACCGATGATGGCCGGGGCCTGAATCGCGAGAAAATCCTGGCCAAGGCGATCGAGAAACGCGTGGTGCAGCCCGCGGAGGCGGACAAGCTGACCCCACAGCAGATCTTTCAGTTGATTTGGGAACCCGGTTTCAGCACCGCTGAGAAGGTTACGGAGATTTCCGGTCGCGGAATGGGGATGGATATCGTCCGTTCGAAGATCGAGGCAATCAATGGTGTGGTCGAGGTCGATAGCCAAGAGGGGCAAGGGTCCGTCTTCACGATTCGACTGCCACTGACCATGGCAATCCTGCCGAGCTTGATGGCGCGGATCGATGGCGATTTGTTCTCGGTTCCGGTCGATTCGATTGTGGAAATCGTGAAAGTCCGCCGTGAGGATCTCCGCACCGTCCATAGCCAACCGACCGCCATGGTCCGCGGCCGAGTCGTCTCGGTCGTTCGCCTGGGAGATGCCTTCGGGTGGAATGGCCCTCAGCGAGACAGTCAAGAGCCCGCGGGCGATATTACGATTGTCATTCTGGGGCAGGATGGCCGCGAGGTCGGGCTGGTCGTCGATGGCCTCCTAGGTGAAGAGGATGTCGTGGTCAAGTCGCTCGCGGAAAACTATGTAAATGTCGAGGGAATCGCCGGGGCCTGCATTCTAGGGAATGGACGCGTCGCGTTGATCCTCGACCCGACGGCGGTGATCGAACTGGCGATGGTCGCCGGGGCGAAAGCGGCCAACAATGGTAGGGCCTTGGAACTTTAGGGCCACCAGAGAACCTTGAGTTATACCTTTCGAACGAGCGGGAAACTGCCTCAGCAAGGGGCAGTCCCCAGTTTTTCACAGGGAAAGAAAACCATGTCGGAAACATCCGTTGCCACTGATCGTCGCTTGGTGTTGTTGCAACAGGTTTTCGGCGCGGCCACCAGCGAGGCCTCCGCCGCGATGCGGCGCTGGTCCCGCGGCGAAATCACCCTCTCCCTCGATCAACTCCGAGAGATGCCGCTGGAGCAGGTTAGCCGAGATTTTGAGCTCGGGACCGACCTGACGACGATGGTCGTCCTGACGCTCCAAGGTGAGGCGGGCGGTACGATGATTCTGACGTTCGACGAAGAGAATGGGGCTCGGCTTGTCGAGTCGTTGACCGGTCAGCCTTGCCAGACGACCGAGGGCTGGTCGGAACTCGCCGAGTCCGCCCTCTGTGAAACCGGCAACATCCTGGGGTGCGCTTATTTGAACGCAATCACCCGTTTGGTGGGAGTCGATCTGATCCCCTCACCCCCGATCTTCCTGCAAGACTTTGGGGCCTGCGTCCTGGAACAGGCGCTCACGCAGCAGGTCGATGTCGTTCGCGACGTGATGATCTGCGAGACCCGCTTTTCGCGGGACGGACAAGACCTCAACTGGAGCGTGCTGTTTATCCCGAACCGACAACTGTGTGATCGTCTGGACGCGAACCAGTAATGTCCCGTCCAGCTAGAGTATACGCGTGGCACCCGATGAACTATCGGGTGAGCGCCACCCGCCAGATGTGATCTGCGGAATCTCCGCTGCATTCCGCATAACCGGCCAACTTTCACTAGTCGTTCAGGCCGCCAGGCGAATTGGCCGATATCTAGAGGTAGAGCGCTGACACTCCCTCCAAAATCCTCCCCCGGATCACTCTATGGCCTCGACCACCCTCGATCGCGCCGTCCAGTACGCCCGTCTTTCCCGTGATGTCTTACGCGGGCGGATCTCCCGAGACCAACAAGTCAAGCAGACGGCGACACGGATGATCGCCGAACGATTGGGGCGCATGCGGGGCTTGCCTCAAAAAGTGGGGCAGATGCTCAGCTTTGGCGAGTCGGAGGAGCAGGAGAACCCCTTTGCCCAACTGCGGGAATCGGCCGAGCCGATGCCGCTGGACGAGGCCCTCGGATTGTTGGAAAAATCGTGGGGTCGACCACCGGAGCAGTTCCTGACGCGGATCGATTCGCAAGGCAAAGCCGCCTCGATTGGCCAGGTCCACAAGGCCAAACTGACCGATGGCCGAGAAGTCGCCATCAAGGTGCAGTACCCCGGTATCAAACGGGCTGTGATGATCGACCTGAACCTGCTGGGCTGGCTTTCGATGCCGATGGGAAACCTCCGCCGCGGGTTCGACCTGCAAGCCTATCGCCGAATGATCCTGACCGGACTGGAAGAAGAGCTCGATTACCGGATTGAAGCGAAGTTCCAACGCCGCTACGCGGAAGGACCGGGCCGAGATCCGTTTGTGGTCGTGCCCGAGGTCATCGAGTCCCTTTCCACGGAACACGTGTTGGTTTCCCAGTGGCGCGAAGGAAAATCCTTCGACGAGGTGTGCGCCTCCTGGAGCCCGCAGTCGCGGCGGGCCGTGGGAGACCAGATGGTGCGTTGGTTTTTATCCTCCATTTTCGACCACGGACTACTGCACGCCGACCTACACCCCGGCAATGTCCGCTTCCTTGCTTCCGGCGACCAACCGAAGCTGCTGCTCTACGATTTCGGTTCGATGTTTCAGCCGAGCGACACGCAGCGGCTGGCGCTGCTGCGGTTGCTCCGGAGCACGCTCGACGAATCGGAATCCCCTTATCCCCTGTTCCTGTCGCTCGGGTTTCAAGCGGAATACCTAGAGCCACTGCAAGCGAAGCTGCCGGCGCTCTGCAAGATTTTGTTCGAACCGCTGATCGCCGAGTATCCGTTCGATGTCCGCGACTGGAACCTGGGCGAGCGCGTCACTGACCTATTAGGGGACGATCGACTCAACTTCCGGATCGCGGGGCCGCCGGCGCTGGTCTACCTGTTGCGAGCCTTTCATTGCCTGCGAGGTTATTTGCAGGGGCTCGATGCCCGCATCCAGTGGCGGACGCACCTGATGCCGATCTTGAAGCGACACGCCACTCCCATGGCGCAGCTTCCGATTCCGCCAACCAACGTTGCGACCGGCTATGAGGGACTGGCCAAGTACCTCAAAATCCAGGTGCGACGGGGAAATCGCGTGACGGCGCAGATCACCTGCGAGGGTTCAGCGATCGACAATCTTGAAGAACTGATCGACCCACAGACGCTCACAAAAATCCGCAACGCCAATATCGACCTGCAACATTTGGTGCGTGAGGTCCGCCAACGGGGTTACACCCCCGGCGAGGTGTTTGAACTGCAAGACGACGAGAAGTGTATCGCCGTCTGGTTGGAATAAGCGGATGGCCACCCGCTAATCCAAAACCTTCTCCAGCTCTTCGCGAATGCTACTTTCGATCCGGCCTTTGAACAACGCCGCCGCAAAGGGAAGGTCTCCCTTAACGACTACGCTTTCGGAGAAAGCGACCATTTCCCCTTTGATGCCCAGTCCCATGGTCTTGAACGAGAATTGCATCGAGTTGCCGGTCCAATCCTGCTGCATGTCCTTCACCTGCCCCTCGAACTTGCCGCGCATCCGCTCCATCACATCCTTGATCCGATTGGCGGCGTCCTCTTCCGTCATGTTGTGGGGCACTTCGACGTGAAAACTGGGCATATTCAATCCTCTGAGTGGGTTGGCTAGAAAGCGACTCCTTCAATCCCCCTATGATTCGCTGAAACGAGGTTGGGATCAATCCCCGGTCGGAAATTGTGCCCGTCAATTTAGAGGGGTGTGATCCGCGTTATGCGCCTGGGATTAGCCGATGCAGGGATCACCCCCGATTCGTCCAGGCCCGAAGACGACACAATTCGATCAAACAGCATCCATCTATTCGAAGCGCATTTTTGAAACGCAGAGGCGCGGAGATCGCAGAGACCTCCTATGTATGCTGCGTCTCCGCGCTCTCTGCGGCTCTGCGTTTCCAACCTGGAAAGCGGCTGTTTCGCGGGTTGCTTTTCGTGTCATTCGTCTGTTTCGTGGTCAAAAAAATGAGCTGCGGGTTGTTTTGCCCCAGTGAATGTCATCCGTGTTATCCGTGGTAAAAATAAAGAAGGAGCTAACCACGGATTACGCGGATTTCTCGGATAAGATTTTAGCGGGCAGAACGGCTGGAGTCTTCACCGGCTCACCGTGGGTGAGGGTTTTGGTTGTCCAAACTTGGCTGTTTTGGTGATTGATAATGCGTGTTGCTGGTGGAGAATCTTCTCGCCCAAACATGCCCACGTTGGAGGGCGTGGGCATGGCACCCATGCTAGGATTGAGGGGATTGGTGCGGTAAAAGGGGAACCGGGGATACACCGCGAAGGTAGACAATCGCTACTGTGACTCTTGATTTTCTTGGGCTTCCGCGTCTTCCGACGGATCGAGCCGCACCGGCGTCTGAAAGATCGCTTCCTTCCCGGGGACGCTGGTAATCAGCTTCTCGCCCGACAAGGCGACCCCATAAACATCGGCTCCTCCCGCGGGAAATTTGTGCAACGTTTTCCCGGTAATCGTGTCCAGCACAAGCACCGCACCCTGATCGCGGAGGGTTACATAGAGACGATCCTCATGATCCAGCAGGAGATGGCCGAGCCGATCGAGTGGCGGGGCGTCGGTTTCGATTTTCAGGGAAATTTCGGCGACCCTTTCGGTAGCGACATTTTGTCTGAGCGGGATGGCTCGGATCGTGTGACGCGCCGACTCCGCGACCCACAGCCAGCGACCATTGGCGGAGACCGCCACGCCGGTCGGACCATCCAGCGCGGAGACCAACCGCGTGGTGCGATTCGTGGCGATGTCGTAACGGTACACCGAGCCCGATTGGGGGCGGTCGTCGTCACGGCTCGTTTCAGTGAAATAGAGGTTGCCCGCGTCGTCGATCGCGATCGCAAACAGGCGGTCAAAGTGTCGTCCCTCGAACCGATCGACCAGGGTAGAAATTTGGCCCGTCCCGGGGCTCCACCGTAACACCTTGCCAGAGGCGGCGTCCACCATCAGCAAGCGCCCCTCTTTATCTAGGGCGAGGCCGGTGATTTCAGGTTCCAGATCGGCGGTTCCTTGAATTTCCTTACCCGGCACGACCAACTTTGCCGTCCAGTCGGAGGTGATGGCACCGATCGACCCAGGCTGACGGTAATTGGCACCGTATAAGGTTCCATCCCGGTGCGTCACAATACTGGCCGGCCCCACGAATCCGGTGGCGAAGATTTCGGGGCGAGAGGTCGAGGCGAGGGAATCCGGCTGGATGACTTGGGAATCAATCACCAAAACGGCCTGCGCTTTGGCCAGCGCGGGCGCAAGTGCCCAGACCGTGACGAGCGCGAGTAACATGCGCAAAAATTGGGGTGGTTTCCGGTATGTCATCGGCTGGCCTCCAGGCAGGGGTTCAGGCCGAGCGGGGTGAATGCGAGCTCCCCCCACAAACGATCCTTACGAGTCGGAAGCAGGACCGCTCCGCTCAAAGTCGAGCGGCTCGTTGGCCCGAGGATTTCCGATCCGCACCACAAGTGTACCATCCAAAAGTTGTTCGATGGTCCGCCCAACCACCTCGGCCCGCCAACCCCTCGCCAAAAGGGGTGGCTGATCCGCTCCATCCAAATGATAGGCCACTAAATCACGCACGTCCTGAACCGTGCTGGCCAAACTGGGGGCAACCCGCGCCTCGCGGCAGATGCTCCCCAGCGCAGCCGTTAAAAACTGACCCAGCACCACATACTGCTGCTGCGAATTATTCCGCGAGATGCTCGGACAATCCTCCTCTGAAAGTTCCATCGCCACGCGGACCGCCTCGGCGATATCGTCCATCAACGGTTCGAGATCACGGCGATTCATCCCGCGCAGGGCGCGAATGTGGGCGACCTTGTCGGAACGCCGCCGGGCCAACTCCACCATCAGGTCGTCGCGCAGGATGCGGCGGGGTGGCGAGTTTTGCCGCTGAGCGCGTTGATCGCGCCAGGTCCACAGCTCTCGCACGATCGCCAGCGAACGTCGGCTGAGATTGCCGATTCCGGAAACTGACCGCCACGCCGGCCGGGTGGAGTACCGCTCCAGGCCATCTTGCCACTTCTCCATCTCCTCATCGAGCCAGGAGTAGCGGTCGAGCTTGGTCATCTGCGCGTGCAGCGCATCGTACAGCGGAATCAGGTAAATGACATCGTTCCGGGCATACTCAAGTTGCCGCTCGGTCAGGGGGCGTTCGCGCCAGTTGGTCCGCGTTTCCCCCTTAGGCAGCTTTTCGTTGAGCAGTTTGAGGATCAGATTGCCAAATGAAGCGGGGTATTCCAGGCCGACCATCCCCGCCGCGATCTGCGTATCGAACAATCGCGAGAGGCGATTTCCGGTCGAACGCAGGCAAAACAGAAACTCTTCCCGAGCGGCGTGGGCCACGACGATATGCTTGGGGTCGGTCAGCAGTTTCCAAAACGGCGCGAGATCGAGATTCGGTTTGGGATCGATCACCGCGACCTCTTCCCGCGAGGCGACTTGAATTAAACACAAGTCGGGCAGGTAAACATCTTCAGAGATAAATTCAGTGTCGTAGAAGATATGCTCAAATTGATCGAGGCGCTCGCAAAGGGCCTGAAGTTCTTCCGAAGTACGGACGTATGAAATTTGCACGGTATTAAGGACTTCCCTGAGGTGGGCAATGGGTAGGGGAGAACATGGCTGGCTCGCAATTTATCCCACTCGCACGATGCCCGCGGCGTCACTTGGATTATCTATCGGATTCCGGCATTATCAACGATTTCCCCCTCGCTCGCCAAGAGTGCCCCCCGCTTTCAGGCTACTAAGTGATCGAAGTTCCGGAGATTTTTGTAACCGGGGGCTACCACAAAAAGATTACCGCAGTCAGTCCCATCACCGGCAACAAGATTGGCAGGCTGTAAAAGATGACATATCCAAAGAAACTAGGCATCCGCACGCCCGATTCTTCCGCGATCGCGCGGACCATGAAATTGGGCCCGTTGCCGATGTAGGTCATCGCCCCCATGAAGACGGCCCCCAGGCTGATCGCCATCAGGTCTCGGTAGGCGGCCGAATTGGAATCATGCAGCGAGTCGACCAACCGCTCCGCCCCGAACTGGGCATCAGCCGTTTGAAAAAAGACCAAGTAGGTGGGAGCATTATCGAGCACCGCCGAGAGCCCCCCGGTGATCCAGAAGAACTTTTGGGGCGTGTTGATTCCGAGTTGCGGCCCGTATTGGTTCAAAATCTCCAGAGCGGGTTGCATGCAGATGAAAATCCCGACGAACAGGGCCGCGACTTCAATGATCGCGTGGTAATTGAATCGGTTCTCGACGCGGATCGCCTTGCTGCCAAAGAAGGTGCTGATCCCGATCAGTGCCAACTGAATCGACTCGCGGAGGTAAACCCAGGGATAAAAATCGGTACCGGGAATCGCCTTGTTGGGGTCCAAGATCGCGACCGAGAGGATCACACCCAAGAGCAGTGGAGCGCTCAGGGCCAGCCCGCGAACGCGGATACCGACGCCTGCTTCCAGGTCGGCTCGGGCCATCTTCGAGCGGTCCTCGCGGGGATAGTAATACCATAGGTCGAGCATCAGATAGACCGTCAGCAGGGAGGCGTTCACGAGCAGCCAAGGCTGCCAAAGGGCGGTCAGGGTCCACAAAAACGGCACCCCTTGCAGGTATCCCAGGAAGAGCGGTGGATCGCCAATCGGCAGCAAGCAACCGCCACAGTTGCAGACGACGAAGATAAAAAACACGACCGTGTGCTGGACGTGTCGCCGGCCTCGGTTGGTTTCCAGCAGCGGCCGGATCAGCAGCATCGCCGCACCGGTGGTGCCGATAAAACTCGCGAGCAGGCCGCCGAGCAGGATGAACGTGGTGTTGGTCAATGGCTTGGCGACCAGGTTGCCTTCAATCCTCACTCCACCCGAGATTGAATAGAGGGCGAACAGCAAGACAATAAACGGGATATATTCCTTGAGAATCGCGTGATCGAGCCGCTGCCAGACCGCGCTGATGCCGCCGTCCGGATAAATCAGCCCGTAGTAGAACAGTGTCACGAGCGCCAGACCAACCGCGACCATTAAGCGATTGGTATTGCTCTCCCACCAATGCTCGGTAGCCCGGAACAGCGGCAATACCGCGATCGAGCCGAGCAACAGCAGAAACGGCAAACAGGCAAGCACATGCGGTGTCGCCCCATGATGGTGGGCGTCTTCGGCTAAGTGTTCCGGCTTTTCCACCGGATGGTCCGGGGCAGGGTCGGTGGGGTGCGTGGCCTCGTGATGGGAAACGGCGGCCGGGGATGTGGTCCAACCGGCGAAGGTCGCCAATGTGAACAGCACAAGCAGCGCGACGATCCCCGTCAATAATGGGATATCGGACGAGTTCTCATCGCCATGCTGGCCACCCACGTCGCAGTGTCCTTGTAGAATGAAATCGCCAAGTTCCGCGGAATGGCCCTGTGGGCTAATCGACTCGGTTGGCTCGTAAACGAAGCTACTCACGTCCCGGTTCCTTTGATTCATCAGAGAGCATGGCCGAGGCAATCGCTGCCAAAACCGGAATGTCCCCTGAAACCATGCGAAACCATAGGTCGCAAAAATCCAATTTCAAGCTACCAAAGCGGCCCCTCCATGCCAAGGAGAGCAGGTTGCAAGCCGGCATGTCCGGCGGCAACCTGTCGGGTGAATCGGCAGCCTGCTAAGATGGTTGGCGTCACGCCTGGGTTGGTCGCTCGGTCGCCCAATGGATCGGCTTTTCGCATTACTGGATTGTTGCCGCCCTCGATTTTGGGAAGTTCGGCCTTGATGGAAATTTGGCTTAACGGAAATCGCCGCCCATTTATCGCCACGGCTGTGGTGCTGTTGGTCGCGGCGCTCGTCTGCATGCTCGTGGGAGGGTTGCTACTCTCAGCGATCGTCCCACGCCTCATTGTGCTGGTAGTGGGGATTGTGGCATCGCTCGGAGCCGTTTTATTAGCATTTCAGACGATGCGGCCTCGGATTGCCTTTGCGGAAAATACCTTGCATTTGTATCTCGACTGGGCCGGGGTCTCGCAGGTTCCGGTGGAAATAGTCGAGTGCTTTTTTTTAGGACAGGATGGGCCCCATGATTGTCAGGACAAATCAAAGCGACCAGTCACCGCGGCAGTCGTCATCCGCCTGGCCGATCGCGCGAAACCGTGGCATCGGGGGCACGCCAACCCGCAGATCGGCCTCTGGGAAGAGGGATACATCACGATTCGGGGTTCCTGGGCCGAGCCAATCAATCAACGAGTGGTCGAACGCTTGAACGAGCGGCTACGCGCGGTGCATCGCGCCCAGGCCACGCAGCCAAGCCCGGAGCCAGCGGCCAAGCCATGAGTCACCCGCTCGCCACCCCCTCGACTACCGAACTGATGGTCAGCGTCCGCAGCGGCGCGGAAGCCGCACTCGCACTGGCCGAGGGGGTTCGCTGGCTCGATGTCAAGGAACCGTCCCGCGGTTCGTTGGGTGCCGCCGATCCTCAAACTTGGCAGCAGATTGCCGTTCGTCTACCTCACCGGACCGGCGTGGGGGACGTTCGGCTAAGCATCGCCCTGGGGGAATTCGTCGAAGTTTCCGGCACGGCCCCCATCATTCCCCCGAGGGTCGATTTCATCAAGGTTGGCTTGGCCGGATGTGCGACGATTGACGATTGGCAAGCGTCCGCCGCGCGGTGGTTCGAAGCGATTTCGGGCGACGTACAGCGGGTCGCCGTGCATTATGCGGACCATCGTCAGGCCAATTCGCCCAACCTGGAAGCGGTCCTAGAGTTTGCCCAACAGGTAGGTTGCGGCGCGGTGTTGGTCGATACGTTCGACAAACGTACCGGGCCGCTCACCCAGCTTTGGCAAGCACAGGAGTTGGTTGAATTCATCGACCAAGTAAAGTCGCTCGGGATGCTGGCGGTGGTCGGTGGATCGATCCGTTTAAGCGATCTGTCTCAGGTCTCGGCGCTAGGACCCGACGTGATCGCCCTGCGTGGCGCGGTGTGCGAAAGGGACCGGACCGGCACAATCGTTTCCAGAAGAATTGCCGACTGCTTGCGAAGCGTGGAAGCATCGGTCGCCGCGGACGATCTTGAGGACTAGGCTTGCTTGCGCCGCGGGTGATTCCCACGATTCTCGACAGGAAACCAGGAATCACTCCCGCGGTGAGGCCGCGGCATGGTATCTTATGAGGTACTTCGCACGCGGTTTGTCCACCTCGTATCTAGCCGATGAGTCGCGCTGCGAATCAGGATTCAGGATAAAAAAACTTGCTTGACTTTTAGTTTTGCGAGCCTGACACTGGTCACTCGAATAGACGCTCCGATGCGTCGACACCGCGCCCGCGAGAACTTGTTTCTCGCACGGTCGGCATCGGAAGAGGAATTGCGCGGAAGCATGGACGACTTGCCTTAATCATCACTAAAGTTAGTCCGTAATAGAGGAGGTCATCGTGCCGAATTCCGTACTTGATGCGATCAAGATGGGTATCTGGGATTTCGAACCACAAAAGGTTGAATCACAGTCGTTCGACTCCACTCCGGCGCTGCCCGGTTCGAACGAAAAATTGGATGTCCTCGCGCAGCGGCTCGCGACCGGACTTCCTCTTTGGCACCCAAGTGATCGACGCTGGTACGACGATTCGTACGAGACCGAGTATTGAGTCGCCACACCCACACGCCACTTTCCTGTATCTCAAGTAACACGCGTCAGCCATCGCTCGCGTTGCACCGGCACAAACAAAAACATCCTCTGAAAGACTTTGGCGTCTTTCAGAGGATGTTGAATGGGGTGATTGTTGAGGTCAGGAAAAAGCTCTCTGTCGAGCTGTTTCCGTTTGTCCCACCCGTTATCGAAACCGACTGGTCGGTGGGGTGATCGGGGCGGGTTGCCGAGCCTCAAGCGTTTGGCTTCTTCCCTCGATACTGTTGCCATAGAACCGCGTCGTCTGTTCCGCGGCGAGCTTGATGTCGTTGTCCTCGCAAACCACTTCCGTTCGGAAAACGTGGTTCCCCTGCTGGGCGGCTTTCGCCTTCACCTGGACTATGCGCTCTTCGCCTGGTCCGATTTGGGCGATTGGTTCAAGGCGGACATGATGCGTATCGATCGCACCTTCGCCACCCACGATGCTGGTCGGTACCATGCTCTCTGCGAATCGGACCGAGAGCCGAACTCCCTGGGCTGCCTTGGTGCCTCGGTTGACTAGCTTGAACTCGTAGGTCACTTCCTCGCCAACCGGAATCGGGCCCTTCGGATCGCTGACGTCCAGTGTCAGGTCGGCGACCGATTCCACGCGAGTCGTCACGCGGTGGCTCAATTCCGATTCCCCTTCGGAAGTGACTTTCGCGATCAACTGGTTTTCGCCTTCGGTCTCCAGGACGCACGTTGCCTGCAAGTCGAGTTCGGCACCCATCGCTAGTTGGTTCAATTGCCAGACGATTCGGCGATTGGCCTCGTCCAGGCGTCCACCCTCGGAGGCTTTCACGAATCGCGCACCCTCCGGGAGTTGGGCTTCGATCTCGACATTGCGTGCTTCGGCGTCGCCCCGGTTGCGGAGGCTCAGTTGGAATTCCGCCTCGGTCGCCGCATAGCGAATGCTTGGACCGCTGGCCGCCAGTTCCAACTTGGCCCGACGAACCATCACTTGATGTCTCGCGTCAGCCTTCAAATCACCACTGGCCGTGGTTTGGGCGTCGATCCGCAGCGTGCCCGCTTGTTTGGCGGTCAGTTCCAGTTCGATCACTTTGTTCTGTCCGGCGGCGATGGTGCCGATGGTGTCGATCGTTGTCGGCTCTTGTCCCTCTTTGATCGGCATGATCGTAATGGAAACCTCTTCGGCGGGGCCGGTCCCGGTGTTGGTCGCGACCAACTTGAAGAGCGACGTTTCACCGTACCGCATGTCCCGCGGACCTTCGATCGCCAGCGAGAGTTTGGGCTCCAGGACCGCGATCGACGCGGAACTGAGCATCTCGGAATAAATCACATTGGCTCCCAGTTCGAAGTGGCGACTGGTATGGGCGATCACTTCCAGTTCCAACTCTGCCCCGCTACCGCCGGGAAGCACGGGGATTTGCCATGTCAGGGGGCTCTCGGGCGATCCGACCTGGGCGTTGCCAACCGAGGCATTGGCACTGGCCACTTCCACGTTGTCAGGCACCACGAGATTGACGGAAATTTGGCGAGCGTCCGCAGTGCCGCTATTTTTGGCGACCAAGCGGTACGTCGAGGGTTTGCCGAGCACAATCGCCTTGGGGCCAATCGTTTCGATGGAAACGGTCGGGCTTGAAACCGCGAACAGTCGCTGATTGCTGGTGGAATGTTCCGCCGGTGAGGGAGCGGCGTTACCGACTTGGGGCCGGGTCGTCTGGACCGTGCCGGACGGAGTGCCGCTGGAAGGGTTGAATCGAGGTGTCTCCGGGGCCGTGGTCGATGGGGCAAACCGCCGGGAGGTGGAAGCGGGTTGCTCCGTTGCGGGCTCGGAATCGACAACCGCCGGTGGCTCCGGAACTGGGGCGGTGGAGAGTCGCGCGGCCCCGTTGGCGACCGGGCCGACATCTTCTCGTTCCGGCCGAGTGGCGACACTTGGTACTTCGGTGCCATTGGACGCTGGGCGTTGACCAGCGGCCTGCCAGGCCGAGGGGCCGAATCGCGCTGGAGACGGTGCAGGCGTGCGACTTTCCGCAGCGGGCGGAGCCGGAGCTTGCGCCGGACTCGGAGCGGGTGTTCCGGATTTCAGTCGCGAGATCGCGTCGTCCAGATTGGCCGGAAGTCCACTGCGGGAAGGTGCCGGCGCGGGTTGCCTGGTAACGGGTGATGCTGCCGGGGTGGGACCGGGAGGTGTGGTCGCGGTGGGGACATAACGCCGGCTCGATTTCGGCCGCTCCCCTTCTGCGGCAGTCAATTGCGTATAGGATGAAGGGGTTGAGGCTGTGGCGACCGGAATGGGTGAGGCACCTTCGGCATTGAGCCGAGCGGGCTCGACCGATTCCTGACCACCGGTCAGTTGGATGTGCCCATACCTGCTTGTGTTCGGTGCCAACGGCATGGCCCCAGGCTCGCGATGTAATCGGCCGGGCGTTCCCGCATGAGCCGCGGAATTGGCGTGCTGCCCTGTCGACGAGCCGTCACTCAGGAGGATGGCTCCGGTGGAGGCCAACGCCAATCCGGCCGCGACTGTGATTACAATGCTTCGTCGCATGTTTCGATTTCCCTCAACATCCCGTCGATTTGGTGGATATGGTTCCATCTTGGTATCGGTTATTCCAAAATTGCGGGTTTAGCGATTCTTCCCGAATTTAGAGAATGGGAGATTTAGGCCTGAGATGCCAGGTCTCATGGGGGGATTGCAATGCGGGTTTTGTGCAGTGAACGCGTCGTGGCGTAAATGAGAGACCGGTGAACGACACAATTTGATAGGAGCCAAGCGTGACTCAATCCCGTAAAGAACAACTGCAAGCGTTGCTGGCAGCCGATCCGGACGATGCCTTTTTGCGGTATGGCCTGGCGATGGAGTTCCGCAAGGAACAAGCGTACGATCAGGCCCGACCGCTGTTTGAGGAGTTGAGGACTAAGCGTCCACCCTACGTCCCCGCGTTTTTTATGTTAGGGCAAATGCTCGTGGAAATGGGTGAAGTGGAGGCGGCGCGGACCGCGCTGCGGAAGGGGATCGACACCGCGCGGGCCCAAGGAGACACCCACGCCGCCGGTGAGATGAGCGAGTTGTTGATGGCGCTGGGGAGTGAAGATTGATTTTCAGAGAAGGGAAAAACCGCCGTGGATTTTAACTTAGTCGCCCCGTACGAGCCTGCCGGAGATCAACCCCAGGCGATCGAGGCCCTGACTTCTCGCTTGCTGGAAGGGCGGAAGGATCAGGTTTTGATGGGGGTTACCGGTTCCGGGAAAACCTTCACCATGGCCAACGTGATCCAGCGTCTACAGCGGCCGACTTTGGTCATCTCGCACAATAAGACCTTGGCGGCTCAGCTTTACTCCGAGTTCAAGGAATTCTTTCCGCATAACGCGGTCCACTATTTTGTCAGCTACTACGACTACTACCAACCGGAGGCGTACATCCCGCAGCGGGATATCTACATTGAGAAGGATGCCTCGATCAACGACGAGATCGACCGCCTCCGCCTCGCCTCGACGAGTGCTTTGGTCAGCCGCCGCGATGTGATCATCGTCGCCAGCGTCTCCAGCATCTACGGCTTGGGATCGCCGGAGGATTACAAGCGGATGATGGTCAGTATCACCAAGGGACAAATTGTCGATCGGGACGAAATCCTCTCTCGATTGGTCGACATCATGTACGAGCGGAACGATATCTCGTTCGAGCGCTCCAAGTTTCGCGTCCGGGGAGACTGTGTCGAAATTTGGCCCTCGTACGAGGAGTTCGCCTATCGGATTGAACTGTGGGGGGACGAGGTCGAGCAGTTGGCGCTGATCAACCCACTGACCGGCGAGATCATCGCGCAGCAAAACCAACTGTTCATCTACCCCGCCAAGCACTTCGTGATGCCGGAAGAGCGGATCGCGGCGGCCATCGAAAGTATCAAGCAGGAGCTCAACGACCGGCTGGAACAACTCAAAAACGCGGGCAAGTTGCTGGAAGCCCAGCGATTGAACGCGCGGACGCGGTTCGATATCGAGATGATGCAGGAGGTCGGCTTCTGCCCGGGGATCGAAAACTACAGCCAACCCCTTTCCGGCCGACCGCCTGGTTCCGCGCCGAGCACCCTGTACGACTTTTTCCCGAAGGATTTTTTGTTGTTTATCGATGAGTCGCACGTGACCGTCTCGCAGATCCGCGCGATGTACCATGGCGACCGCAGCCGCAAGATGAACCTGGTGGAGCATGGATTCCGGCTCCCCAGCGCCTTGGACAATCGGCCGATGAAGTTCGACGAGTGGGAAGGCATTTTGAATCAAACGGTCTTCGTCTCCGCCACGCCCAACGATTACGAGCTGGAAAAGACCAAGGGAGAAGTGGTCGAGCAGATCATCCGCCCAACCGGATTGTTAGACCCTGTGGTCGAAGTGTGCCCCGCCCGAGGCCAGGTCGCGCATTTACTGGAACAAGTCCGCGAGCGGGTCAAAGCGGGTGATCGCGTGTTGGTGACCGCCCTCACCAAACGATTAGCGGAAGATCTGGCCCACTACTTCGCCGGGCAAAACGTCGCCTGCAAATGGCTCCATAGCGAGCTCGACGCGTTCGAACGAGTGGAACTGCTCCGCGATCTGCGGGAAGGCAAGTTCGACTGCCTGGTGGGTGTGAACCTGCTCAGGGAAGGGCTCGACCTGCCGGAAGTCTCGCTGGTGGCGATCTTGGACGCCGATAAGGAGGGCTTTCTGCGGAGCGAAACCTCGCTGATCCAGACCATCGGCCGGGCCGCCCGAAACGTCAACGCGAAGGTGATTCTCTACGCCGACAAGATGACCGGGTCGATGCGGCGGGCGATCGACGAGACCGAGCGGCGTCGCGCGATTCAAAAGCAGTACAACGACGAGCACGGCATCACGCCGGAGTCGATCAAAAAGATCATCCGCCGCGGGATCGAGTCGGAAGCGGCCGCCCATCGCGCCGCCAACGAAGCGGTCGGCATGCGGGACGAAGCGGAATACATCACGGCCGAGTTCATCCAGGAACTGCAAAAGGAAATGATGGACGCTGCGGAAAATCTAGAATTCGAACGAGCCGCCGCCCTCCGCGATCGGATTTCCAAGATGGAGGACCAAATCGGCAAAAAGAAGAGCGAAATCGACACCCCCGCCGGCAAAGGCAAACGCCGTCGAGGTGGCCGCCGCGGCCAAACCGGCAAGGTGCCCCGGCCGAAGAAGTCGATCTAGCGTTCCGGAAGAGGCAAAATCATCTCGCACTTCTCATGCCCACGTTGGAGGGCGTGGGCATGGCACCCAGCAACTGCCGCCATGCGTAAACTCTGATCACTAAGTTTGGCAAAGTTTAACGACTAGCGAAGCGGTAGTGTCTGGTTTTCAGAATCTGGTTCCCGTTTTGACGTTTTTGCCGATCTTGCCGGTACGTGATGGCCGAATGGAAGCAATGCGTCGGAGTTTGATTACCAGCAGCCAACCGCGCCGCTCTCGACCGCGGAAGTTTTCTAGTAGCAGGAGAAGCCTAATGTCCAAGCCCCTTTCAGGTGCCTTCGCGGCGATCGTATTGACGACGCTGCTGAGCACCGCTCAGGCCCAAGATTTCAACGTGGTCGAGCCTCAGCCCGAAACCGCCCCGGTCTATGATTCGCGGCAGGTGACTCTGCCCAGCGACTCGACCATCACGCCGGAAATGTGGCTGTATGTTCAGGAAATGCGGCGCATGGATGACCCTGCCAACGCCCAGCGGCGGCGTGCGGAACAGGTAGCGGGTGCGCGGCGGGAACGCATTTTGTCGCGGAAGTGGTATGGCGTTTCGCTCTCGCGCCCCACCGTGAGCCCCAGCCCCACCATGGCGGATTACAACAAGGATCGGATCGACATGTGGCGGTACCCGATTGCGGATCGCCACTACTCGACCGCCACGGTCCCTGGTTACATCGGCCCGAAGCAGTTTTAGTGTCGATAGGGCCCATCAGCGGATAGAAAACCCTCCCCCTGCGGAGGATTTTCTGCGTTTGGGGCCACCCTGTTGAGTTGCACGTGATATCGCAAACCTGTCTCGGCTTTCGTCGATTGGATGGGATTTGCCCGTCCACTCCCCGGTTGCAATAGGAATCGCGTGCCTTAGCTTGGGGTTAATCGCTGGGACATTGCCCCCTCCGATCCGCCGTAACACTAGAAAATTCGGTTTCGGCGTGGTAGCTTAGATCGATTCCGCTAGACTCGCCTCGAGGATTGATCCCATGTCCCGCCCGATTTACGCCACCGATTACACCGGTGGCTGCCGTTACGAATTGCGTTTTGAACGCGATCAGCTTCTAAGCGTCGTTTCGTTGCCGTTCCAACCGGATGAGAAGCTGGACGAACTCATCTTGGCTCCCGGCCTAGTCGATTTGCAGGTGAATGGTTTTCATGGGGTCGACTTTGGGGACCCCGCCTGTAACCCCGCCCAGGTCCAGCAGCTTTGCGAAGCGATGTTGGCAACCGGGGTAACCCGCTTCTGTCCCACCATCACGACATCCACCCACGAGCGGATTCTCGCGTCTCTGGGGAACATTCGCGATTCCCGCAAGCAGTACCCGCTGGTGGATCGAATGGTGGCGGGGATTCATCTGGAAGGCCCCTATATTTCACCCGCCGATGGTCCGCGCGGCGCGCATCCCCTGGCCGATTGTCGTCCGCCCAACTGGGAAGAGTTCCGCGAGTATCAGGAAGCTTCCGGTAATTCGATCCAAATCCTCACGATGTCGCCGGAGTACGAGGGTTCGGAACAGTTCATCCGCCGCGTCGCCGAGACAGGCGTCATCGTCTCGATCGGCCACACCCAGGCCGATACCCGGCAAATCAATCTGGCGATCAAGGCGGGGGCTAGCATGAGTACCCATTTGGGCAACGGCGCCCACGCGACCCTCCCCCGGCATCCCAATTACCTGTGGGACCAACTGGCCCAGGATGAGCTGTCCGCCGGAGTGATCGCCGATGGGTTTCACCTCTCTCGCAGCGTGCTGAAAGTGATTTGGCGGTGCAAGGGACCGGAGCGATTTTTTCTGGTCAGCGATTTGACCGGCATGGCGGGGATGCCTCCCGGCGAGTATTCCACCTGCCTCGGCGATGTCGAGGTGCTGGAGGATGGCCGCCTGGTGGTCGCGGGTCAGCGGCAATACCTGGCCGGGGCGAATCGGACCTTGCTCCAGTCGCTGGAGACGATGGTCCAGTGGTGCGGCACCACCCTGGACGAAGCGATCAACGCCGCCTCGTTGGTCCCCGCGTCTCTCTTGACCGGGCTGCCGCAAGGTTGGAGCCCTTCGCCCGACTGTGACATGATCCTCCTTCGCAAGGCGAGCGGAACCGGCACTCAGGGCCAATCCGAATGGCAGATCGAGGGAACGATCCTCGATGGCCAGATGCATTACTCCCGACCGGAACTAGCGGAGACGCCGGTTTAAGCGGTGCAGCGTCGGGTTGGCACTTCCCCCACGCTTTTGCAAGCGTGGCTACGGCGAATTCTTGAGGTAGCCACGGTCGCCAAGACCGTGGGAGACCTGCGAGTTGGGTCTGCCCCTGGGGCGAAGCGGGTTGGCACTTCCCCCACGCTTTTGCAAGCGTGGCTACGACGAATTCTTGAGGTAGCTACGGTCGCAAGACCGTAGGGGAGCTACGGCGAAATCTCGCTTGGCGGATCGGCCGGAAAGTGGAGGCGGACCACTTCGTGAAACTCTTGCGGCGTCGCCACATGCGCGACATGGGTCCGGAAGGCCCGCGCGCCATACTTTCCTTGGGCGTAACAGCAGGCGAACTTCCGCATGAGAAGCGTCCCCTTTTGCTCGCCAAATCGCTGGACCACGCGGTCGTAGTGATGCAGCATGCACGCTTTCTGCTCGGCCAGCGACGGCTCCGGAGGGATAGGTAGTCCTTTGATCGCGGCTGCCGCTTGAGCGAAGATCCAGGGTCGGCCCAAACAGGCCCGGGCGATCATCACCCCGTCGACCTTGTAGTTTTGAAAGGCGTGGACCACCTTCTCAGCGGAATCGAGGTCGCCATTGCCGATCAGCGGAATCCGCTTCAGGTAAGGCTTGATCTGGGCGATGCGATCCCAGTCGGCACTCCCCTTAAAATAGTCCTGCGCCGTCCGGCCATGAACCGTGAGTGCCGCCGCTCCGCTTTCCTCAACCACCTGGGCGATCTCGTTCGCGTTGATCGAATCGCGGGAACATCCGAGGCGAATCTTGGCGGTCACTGGGGTCGGAGCACACGCGTCGACGACCCGGCGAATGATCTGGCCCATTCGGTCCGGGGTGCGCAGCAGGTAACTGCCGCTGTGGGCCTTTTCGGTGACCTGTTTCACGGGGCAGCCGAAATTGATATCGACCACGCTCACCTGGAACTGCTCGACCAACCGCCGA
The DNA here is from genome assembly GCA_040880405.1 of Pirellulaceae bacterium. GTDB lineage: Bacteria > Planctomycetota > Planctomycetia > Pirellulales > Pirellulaceae > JBBDIM01. Next base: position 24,599 of record JBBDIM010000100.1, read on the forward strand.
CCCACCTTGGCCATCGTCTCCGGCTGGTTGTCCCATATTTGAACCGCCAAGGGACGGGGCTCATCTTCGACGCCCCACAACCGATCGGGGAACTCCGCCTCATGCTCGTCCAGCCACTCAAACCCTCGGGCATTGACCATCTCGGTCGCGAGCAGGCCGGAGCCGCCGTAATCGCGGACCATTTGCCGAAAGGCGTAGTTGGTGAAACCGGCCATCGGGGCTTGCAGAATCGGCGGATCGACGACTAAGTCGCCAATCCGCAGTGGAGCGACATTTAGCTCGGTGGAGTGGTTGGGCTTTTCGACGATGGTGGTTGAGTGGTCCATATCGTTTATGGTTTCCGCTCGGCGAACATTCGTCAACCCGCACCGCTTGAATTTGAGTTACCGAACCGGCTGCATCGATGTCCAAGTCCCGTCGGACGAGGTGACCATAGGCGTTTCCGCCGTGTTGGAGGCGTCGTTGGCTGGCATGCCGTTGAGCTGTAAACCTTGAGAAGATGATTGCGAGGGAGGGATCTCCTGATCGTAACTCGCTTGCACCACGCCGGAATTGCCGCCCGATTGGCTGACGCCGCGCCAGGTCCCTTGCTGCTGCGTGGCACTCGGGGCCGCGCCCTGGGGCTGGAAGTTAGCCGGTGGGGGTGGAAATTGTTGACCATTACCCCCAGGTGCCGCCTGACCCGATTGCGGTTGGTAATAGGGAGCTCCGGTGGCGGACTGACCGTTGGCACCCGTCGGCGGAGGCGCCAGACGTTGCGGATAGGCCCCAAACGGATTGAAAGGCTGCTGCTGGTTCTGACAGCCCAGGGCCGCCACGAGAATGGCGATACTCAAGTAAACCGTACGAATCATCGGAAATCCTTTTCCGTTGCACCCGGGTTGATTCATCTTCCCGGTTCGCTGATCGAGCGGCAGATGACCTGCCGGTCAACCACCTTCTCGCATGCCCCAATACCTATAAGGCATCCACCGGCGGAGACTTTACCGAACTCGCTAGCTCGACACAAGATGGATTTCGCTCCGATTCGAAGTGGTTTGCATAACAGGGTTTGCGGCAAAACACGAGACGCCGCGGGACGGCGGTTCGCCCACGCTTTTGGCAAGCGTGGCTACGCGACGCTCGGGCACGGCTACGTAGCCACGGTCGCGTAGACCGTGGGAGCCTCGCGGGTTCGCACCCCCTTTAGTTTTCCAGATCAAACGGATCGGAATCTTCGCTTGCTTCCATCGGCGTGGAATCCGCTTCCTCTTGGTCCTCAGGCGTCTCGACCATGTCGTTTTCAACGACCTGGGGTTCAGGATCCGAGGCGACCTCGCTGGGTGGCGAATCGACGATTTCAGGCATCGGGGCGTCCTGATCGGAAACCGCCGCTACTTCGTCCTCAGTCACGTAGGGGTTGATCACCACCAACGGCTCGGGCGCTGACTGCTGGAAATGGACTCGCTGACGCGGCGCGTACGACGCGATCGGCGCGGGACTCAACCCGTAGGGTGCCGAGATCGGGTACGAATAAGAAACCGGCGGATGCAGGGCGAAGTAAGGTGGCGTCGGGATATAACCCAACGAGCGATTCATGCTGAAAGGACGCCACGACCACCGTTGTTGGTCGATCGCCGGTTGGCTGAATCCAACATGGCCGCCACCACCCCACGAGGGGTGAAATCCGCCCGCCTCGGCCGTCGAACCAAGCGACATCGCGGTCGCCAAAACACAAACGCCCAGCAGAATTTGGATTTTCATTGCAAAGCACCCTTCGGGACACAATAAGAACCCCTGACATAACCTCGCTCATCTCCCCGGCTCCCTCCGGCAAAGCGTTCCTTCCTGAGTTATGCTAGGCGTATTCATTCATCCCATCGTTACAATACGGAAACTCACTACATTTCCTTCCACCCTAATTGGAGCGATCGCCGGGGGCAAATAAATTCCCTCGCGGAAAAATCGAATCGCCGAGCCTTGATGAGTCTTTCCCCACAGCAGTTGTCTGCCCAAATTCGCACTGATGCGGTCGAGCTCGGGTTCAACTCGGTGGGAATTTGTCCGGCGGTCACGCCGACCGGCATCGATCATTTCCACCAGTGGTTAGACGCGGGCTATGGCGGCCAAATGCACTACCTGGAAGCTCGCCGAGCGGCTTACGCCCATCCTCGCCATGTCCTGGACGGCGTGCAAAGCATCGTGATGCTGACCCTCGGTTACCGTACTGAAGCCCCGGAAGAGCCTGGCCCAGGAGCGGGCCGGATCTCGAAATATGCGTGGGGGGAGGTCGATTACCACGACCTGATCCACGCCCGGCTCAAACAGTTCAAGCAGCGGATCTTGGCCGCATGCCCCGAGGCGAGTGTCCGCGGGGTGGTCGACACGGCACCCCTCTTGGAACGGGAATTCGCCCAGTTGGCGGGGCTTGGCTGGATCGGCAAGAACACCCTGCTGCTCAATCGTCAGGCGGGAAGCCTGTTTTTCTTGGCCGCGATTCTTTTGGATCAGCCGCTCGATTACGATGACCCGCACACCACCGACCACTGCGGCACCTGCACCGCCTGTTTGGATGCCTGTCCGACCGATGCGTTCGTCGAGCCGTACGTTTTAGATGCCACGCGGTGCATCTCGTACCTCACCATCGAACTTCGCGATCCAATCCCCCGAGAGTTACGCGCCGGCATCGGCGATTGGCTGTTTGGATGCGATGTTTGCCAAGATGTCTGCCCTTGGAATCGCAAGGCACCCCTGAGTGAGATTGCCGAGTTTCAGCCACCGGCGGGCAACAATCCAATCGAGCTGCGATCACTGTTCGATCTGGATGACGAAACCTTTCGCACGCGATTCCGCAAATCACCCCTGTGGCGTCCGCGGCGGCGGGGCATCCTGCGAAACGCGGCGATTGTGCTCGGGAATCAACCGGCGGAGGCTTCCATTGCCGCGCTGCGAAAAGGGCTGGATGACGCGGAAGAGCTGATTCGCGGAGCAAGTGCGTGGGCGCTCGGCCAGCATGCGTCCCCAGGAGTCGCGGAGATTTTGAAGCGGCGACGGGAGATTGAACCGGTAGCGGATGTCAGGGAGGAAATCAAACTCGCGCTGGAAGAGTTGGCGACCACTGGGCAGCACTAAGGATCGCGAGAAAGCAACGTCCCGACTCGGTCGGAACGCCAAGAAACTTAGCCACGGATGGGCACGGATAAGAGGGGATGAGTTCAATTACAAAGAGTCGGAGGTCCAGAAGTTCCGGCCGCGGTCCCTGTAATTGACCTTATCCCCGTACGAATTTGGCGTGTGTACCAATCGGCACCGCTGGGTTGTCCGGTCCATGGGAGAGAAATTCCGGTCTTCAAGATGGAGCGTTTGGAAGGGGATAAGGTCAATTACGGGTGCCGCGGATTAG
>JBBDIM010000101.1:0-4307 GCA_040880405.1 Pirellulaceae bacterium
CATCCCCTGTTTCTTTTGACTCTGTATTACCAACTGGGCTGTCGTGAAACGCCCCTTTGGGGCTAAGACGGTGGTGGCGACATTGACGCGCGCTACGGATTGGTAGGGCGCGGACTGGTATCGCGCGGCTTACATTTCACCCAAACCACAAAAAAGGGGCTTCGATTTCCCCAGTGAAATCGAAGCCCCAACTCATGGAGAGCCGTAGGTTTTAAGTGGTAGCCTACACGGCTACCGCTTCCATTTCTTCCATCTCCTTCGCTAGCCGACGCCGCGCGACGTGCAGTCGTCGCTTGATGGTGCCGATTGGGGCGTCGAACGTGTCGCTCATTTCGCGGAGCGAGTGTCCGGCGACGTAAAACGCTTCCAAGGTGTCTCGGTCCATCGCGCCCAAGCGGCTGATGCCTTCCCGGACGGTGTCCCGCCGCTCGCTTTCCAGGATGGCGGCCAGCGGGGTCCGCGAGTCGATGCAGGCGGCGGCCAAGGTATCCGGCTCGGTGGCGAAGTCGTGCGGCCGGCGGACCGCTCGGTTGATCGCCATTCGGACAGTGATCGACCGCAACCAACCGGGGAACGCGGCGGGCTCGCGGAGCTGGGCGATTTTTTGCATTGCTTGGATGAAGACGTCCTGCGACAGCTCCTGGGCCTCGGCGTAGTTCCGCAGCCGCTTCAGGGCGATGGCGAACACGGCGGCTTGGAACATCTCGACCAACAGACCAAAGGCGTCGCGGTCACCGCTTTGGGCCGCGACCACCAGGCTCGAGACTTCCTGCTTCTCTTCCAGTTGCGAGATTTCGTTCATGATGACTCCAGACGGATATATCAATTGTGCTTTTGGGTAAGTCAATAGACGCAACACATGGGGCACCAAACCGAACCGGTTACCGAGTTGACCCTTTGCCAAATAAAGGGGTCCTAGAGTCAGACGCGGATCGCGCGTGAAATTAGGACAACTCGGTCACTGGAGGGCCTAGCGTCTCAGAAGCGGCACAAGTTGTGCGGACAAATTGTCCTATCCCGGTTTCAGGGGATAGGTCGGTGTCCTTAGCTTCTGGGTAAGCGGCCCAACGATCCGGGGGATCGCATCCAGCGCGACAGGCTTGGCACCAGGAGGAGTCCTGGGTGTGCCGGCTGCGCTATGGGTGACAACATCGCCGAACTCAGGCCGAACCTGCCCCAAGGGGAGGTCCCGCCGCTCGTACCTGTTTCCAGGCATGCCCGTTCCGCGTGTTTAAGCGCGGGATGGGCACAATGCTGCCACGTTTGACAATAGAGGCGCACGCGGGAGGCAAAACCGTTGCGGATAACATCAACGGCGGCCACGATAACGCGGTCGGCGGCGGCGATAACTTGGTTGTCGCGAATGTTGATGATGTTACGCATTGGAGTTCCTCCTACGCGGTTGCGCGCAGTGAGAGAGAAATAAAGATGGGTCAAAATCGACGACGCACTGCCATCGACCTGTGAATCATACTTCCCGGTGGTAAAACCGGCAAGTGAATGTGCCCCCCAAAGTGTGGATTGCCACAAACCAGCGGGGTACAACCGTAGATGCCAGAATCGGCCGCTGGGTTCGCGGGCCTCTCACAAAAAGATCCAAGAAAACCAAGCGGCCCGCTCAGTCAAACTGGCGGGCTACTTTTAACTTGTTTTGGCGTAAGAAGTTATGTCGCTGCCAAGCTGGCGCTGCCGACGGTAAAAATCCGCTCGACATTTCCTCGCAAAACCTCGGTCCCCAGCTCGATCGCGGCCGTTTCGCTCCAGTTGCGGTCGATCACGAACCGTTCTGCTAGCACTTTCGCGAGGATTCGCTTGTACATCGCGAACTTCGGCAGGGCGAATTCCATTTTGTACATGTCGCTGTAGTAGCCGATGTTTTTGGTCCGCGGGATCGCCTCCAACCGCGCCGCGGCGTCCGCTTCGATGTAGGTCGGCGTGTTGGAGTACCACCAGTGCCCGTGGGCCACGACATTGGGGAAGATCCACGCGTAGCTGACCAGTTCCTGATTGGTGACGCTGGCCAGCACGGAGATCGGGAAGGTGACCTCCGGGAACGCGTTGAGCAGTTCACGGTACTGAATGAGCGAGACGCGGCTATCGTACAGGTCTTGCCCCTGAAACACCCCTTCGGCGTACACTCCCCGGTTCACGCCGATCATCAAGTCAAACGGCAGCTTGTACTCGCGGCAGCACTCGGCCAAGGTCCAGAAGACGAAGTTCGAGACCGCGCGGTGGTCCGCACAGTCGGCGTCCAAGCCTTGCCGCGCGACATTGGCAATGGCCGTTTCCGCCCTCGCGTCAGAGACCTGGGTCGGGGCGAAATCGGGCGGGAGCGAAATTGCACAGGCCCGAGCCCCCATGTTCTTGAAATGGGCAAACAGCTTGCCGATCGCTTCTCGCATGGTTCGCGTACAGCCGACCGAAACGCCGGTGGCCTTATCCAACCGGTCTCTGGTCGTTTGCTTGCCGAAGTGGAAGACCAGGTCGTCGGTGCGGAGGCAGGGGATGTACTTCGTGGTGTCGAAGCCTTCCAGCGCGTCGTCGAAATCGTTGGTCAGGAAGACCGCTTCCAGGTTGCTTTTCTGGAAGACCGTGTCGGTCCAATCGGGGGCGGCCAGCTTGGCGGAAGCTTGGTCGTAGAGGGCTTCCCAGTTGCTGGTATCGACAAAGTCCTCTTGCCAGTCGAACAGCCGCTGGGCCATCTCCAGAAACCAACTGTACTGGATGGTGTTGCTGATCGGGCCCATATTTTCGAACAATCGGCCCACTTTTTCCTTGGGGTCCAGGCCTGGCTCTTCGATCAGCTGTTTGGGCATCCCGGCGGCGTGGGAAAGCTCGGTGTAGTAGTGGTAGCCGAGGATATCCGACAGGTTGTGCGACGAGGGATCCAGGGCGTTGATGTGCGTGTGAGGGTCGATCAGCACCAACTGATCGAGTTGGTTGTGGATTCGGCCGCGCAGCTCTAGAGACATGGGGGAGGCTCAATTTGGAGAATTTTTGGGCACATGGGCACAATAGTCACGTCCACCATCCGAGTCGTTCGGGCGGTGGCGGCTGTTTCCGTACTTCATGTATAGCAAATTGAGAGCGGAGTTTCACGTGGGGGCAACCGGTGGAGGCCAGAAGTGCCGCAGCGTCCACAAGGACAACACCCCGGCGTTGGGAGCGGCGGAATTTGCGCCAAATCGACGCCAGCGGGACAGGAATTTGGGAATCCCACTGTCGGGTGACGAGTTTTGTTGCTTTTCGATTTGTTTTAGGTATCTTGGAAGGGTTGCCCGGGAAGGCTCGTATCGCCAGGATGGTAACTGGTTCACGGCCCTGATTCCAACTTCAATACCGACTCGAGTACGGCCCATGATTTTTCGCATTTTGCTGGTCACAACGATCACCGCCTGTTGCACACAGTCGGCCTCCGCTCAGTATTGGGGTGGCGGCCATGCCTCCACAGCCCAAGAGGGTGCTGCCCGCGGGATGGCGGACGTGGTCCGCTCCGCCGGGATGTACAACTTGGCGACCTCCGAGGCGGCGATCAACGTCGAAACGGCAAGGGCCCAGTATATTGAAAACCGCAACCGGGCCCAGGAAGTTTATTTCGAGCGCCGTCGCCGGAACGAATCGTACCGGGAAGAGAATCGTCGCCCCCGGGTCACCTCAGAGCAGATCTTCCGCATGAATTCGCAGCGGGCCCCGTCACGTCTCAGCTCGGCTCAGCTCGATCCGCTGACCGGCGAACTGCAATGGCCCTTCATCTTGCTGGACGATCCGTTCGATGGTTACCGCTCGGTCCTGGACGAAGCGTTCATGACGAGAGCCCAGCATGGTTCGTTCGCGAGCGTCTCGGAGTACCAACACACGCTGCAGACGGCAAACGATTTGTTCGAAGCCCTCCGCGGGCGGATTCGAGATTTCCAGCCGCAGGAGTACCTGCAGGCGAGTACCTTCATGGAAGCCCTGATATTCGACGCCCAGTTCCCCTCCAACTGAGCTCCTAATGGGACAGCGGACCTTCCGCGAGTGAAAAAGGGGTCAGGACTCTTTTTCGCAATACGTTCTCAAATGGTATACGTCCCATGAAAAAGAGTCCTGACCCCTTTTTCACGGCTACCCGGGCTCGGTTGGTCGCGGCCTGTCGTGTTGAAACAACCTATCCTTGAGAGCCGGAGATCCGGCTCGCGAGGCCCGCGGATTCGCTCCTCCTTGTTTGCGACCACAACTTAGCACAGCATCCTTCTCTTCCGGAGACTACTATGATTCGGCGTATTTCGACCCTCGCGGTCTGCTTGGCGCTTTGCGGGGCCCCTGCG
>JBBDIM010000102.1:0-12761 GCA_040880405.1 Pirellulaceae bacterium
CCTAGGCAGAGGGCCGCGATCAGGATGCAGGCCCAGCAGATGAAGACGAAGAAGTCGATGAAGTCTCCCTCCACGCTGACCGACTTGCGGGCCACCATCACGCCGATGTAACCCAGGTAGCCGATCGAGTCCGCCAGGTACATCAAAAAGCCGATGTTGCCACGGTCGCGCGTCATCGCCAGAAAACGTTCGAACACCGTGGTGTGGATCGCCACGTAGGGGAGATAGAGGCCCAGGCCTAGCATCACCATCAGCGGAAATCCGCCGATCCAATCGGCCTGCCAGGCGAGCATCGTGAGGGCCATCATGCTGATTCCGACCAAACAAATCACCAGCGAGCCAAAGAACGCCGTGCGGCTGTTGCGGATGCAGATCAAGGCGCCGTTCGCAAATAAAACCCCCAAGGCGACTAACATCTCTGACCGCGTAAACAGGCCAGCGTCGATTTCCGTTCCCAGCCCGGCCCAAATCTCCGGGGCGAAGTCGGCCCGCACGCTCCGGACGATGGTCACCACCAGGTACATCGCCACCAGCAGTCCTAGCCCGAGACCGTAGCGATTCAGCAGCGACCAGCGGTCCGCTTGGTTCATCGGCGGACGGACACTCCGTTCCGCTTGATCGGCCAGTGTGGGGGCGGGAATCACCGCCAGCATCAACAGTGAAATCCCCAGGGGCAACGCGAACACCAGCCCCGCGGTGAATGGCATCCAGTCTTCAATCACGCCCAAGCCCAAGAGCCAGGTTCCGACGGACTTCATCACCCCGTCGGCCAAAATAAAGCTACAGCAGAGCCCGGCGGTTAGGGCCTCGGTCAGCTTTCGACCTTCGAGGTACCCCAGGACCAATCCAAACACCATCCCCAGGGCCAACCCATTGAAAAAGAGCCCGATGGCGTTCCAAGGCCTCGGAATCAAACCAAAGGCGAGCAGAGCAATCTGGGCGATCGAAATCAGGACCAAAATCCCCAGGGCCCGGCGGTTGGGTGGCATCTCGGAGATCACCTTGATCCCCAGAAATTTCGAGACCATGTAGCCCGCCACCTGCGAGATGATCAGAATGGTCTTGAAATCGAGCCCCCAGAGGAGGGTTTCGTCAAAGGAAGCGGCGGTGAAGGGCTTGCGGAAGGCATACATGCAGAAGTAGGTGCCAAACGCCGCCACCACGGCCCAGATGCCCCAAAAGATTTCCGCGCGGGAGCTTACCAGGCTGTCGGATGGATCATTCCCAGATTTCGAAACGCTCACCAAAACTCCAGTGGGGCAAGTGTAGAACGGAAACCAATGCGAGCCGGAAAACGGGCCATCTTAACGCGCAGGGCAGGGCCTAGGCAGCGGAAATTCGTTATCCAAAGATGAAGATTCCGTGGCACCGTGGTTGCCACCGGCCCAATGCACTACAAAATAACGGTTTACCCCAATCCAATGCCACTGTCCCCCAGGAGTTGACCTTAAAATGACCAGCCAACACGTGGCGGTAATTGGTGCCGGAATCGTGGGGTTGGCACATGCCTGGTCGGCGGCCAAGCGGGGACATAGGGTAACCGTCTTCGAAAGATCCCCCCAGGCCAGCGGTGGTTCGATCCGCAACTTTGGGATGGTTTGGCCAATCGGCCAGCCGATCGGTCCGCTACGTCTCGTCGCACTGGAAAGCCAAGCGGCATGGCTGGAACTGGGACGATCGGCCGGAGTTTGGGTGAACCACTGCGGTTCGTTCCACTTGGCGCACCACGCGGATGAGTGGGAAGTTCTGCGGCAGTTCCACGAGTTGGCCGCAGGGCAGGGGATTGAAACCACGCTGCTCTCGGCCGATGAGGTAGTGCAGCGTACCCAGGCCGCCAATCCACACCAATTGCAAGGCGGGCTGTTCAGCCCCACGGAACTGTGCGTCAACCCGCGACAAGCGATCGCCCGGCTGGCAGTTTTTCTCGCGGAGAATTTCGGCGTGCGTTTCGAGTTCAATACCACCATCGTCCAAGCGGACGAGAACGGCCTCAAGGCGAGCAACGGCCGCACTTGGCACCCTGAGCGAACCATCGTCTGCTCCGGGCCCGATTTCGAGACCTTGTTCCCGGAAGTGCTCAGATCCTCCGGCCTCAAGCGGTGCAAGCTGCAAATGCTCAAAACGGTGCCGCAGCCTGAGCAGTGGAAACTGGGGCCGCACATCGCCAGCGGGCTCACGTTGCGGCATTACGCCAATTTCGAGGGCTGCCCGGCGCTAGTTGATGTGAAGGCGCGGATCGCGGGGCAGTCGCCGGAGCTGGACCGGTATGGCATCCACGTGATGGCCTCGCAAAACGACCTGGGAGAAGTCATCTTGGGAGACTCCCACGAATACGACGAGTCGATCGAGCCATTCAACCGCACCGAGATCGATGAGCTTATCCTACGTGAACTGCGCGATATCCTCCGGTTACCCAATTGGTCGATCACCGAGCGGTGGCACGGCTTGTACGCCAAATTCCCAACCGGGCCCGCGTTCCAGGCGGAACCGATCCCCGGCATTCACATTCACACCGGTACCGGCGGGGCCGGAATGACCATGTCGTTCGGATTGGCCGAACAGGCATGGCGCGTCTGGTCCCCCGACATGGAGACTGCTTAAACTATGGACCCTGGCCGAATTCCCTTTCCCGCCCATCCACTGCAAGCCGTCATCCTCGATTGGGCCGGAACCACCGTCGATTTTGGTAGCCGAGCCCCAACCAAGGTCTTTATCGAAATCTTCCGCCAGCGGGGCGTTAAGATCACTGCCGCGGAGGCTCGCGGACCAATGGGCCGGGCCAAGCGAGACCACATTGCGGCGGTCGCCGCAGTGCCACGAGTCAGCGAGGCGTGGACCAAGAAGCATGGCAAACCTCCGGTGGATGCCGATATCCAGGCGATGTACGACGACTTCCTGCCGCTGCAAAAGGAAACGCTTAGTGGCGACTCGGATGTGATTCCTGGCGTCGCGGAGGCGATCGACGAGTGCCGCCGAATGGGCCTGGCCATCGGCAGCACCACCGGGTACACGCGGGAGTTAATGGAAGTGGTCGCTCCGATCGCCGCCGCCGGTGGCTATGCCCCGGATGTGCTGATCTGTTCCGACGATGTCTCCGCGGGCAGACCCGCCCCTTGGATGAATTTGCACGCCGCCGAAAGGTTGGGCGTTTTCCCGCTGAGCTCCATTGTGGTGGTCGACGATACTCCGGTCGGGATCACGGCCGGATTGAACGCCGGTTGCTGGACGGTCGCCGTTTCGGAAACCGGCAACGCTTTGGGGCTTTCCGCGCAAGAAGTGGCGGAGCTGGACGAACAACAACGCGCTGGCCGGTTAGCCGAGATCGGACGGGGATTCTTGGAGATCGGGGCTCACTTTGTGATTCGGGGCGTCCGTGAACTGCCGGAGTTGCTCCGCCGGATCAACACCTTAATCACTGGTGCAGCGGCATGACGTAGAAGCAACGGAATAACCACTCTCCGTTTGCGTCAGTTCCCGGTTGGTCCGTCCAGGTTGACATTACGAGTTGGAGAGTAATCTCGCACGGGTGTGATCCGCGTTTTGCGCCTGGATTCGCCCAGGCCCGAGGGGCCGACACAACCCTAGCCGGTGGCGAGAGCCACCGGATTCGAGGCCAGGTTTTACGAGTGGCCCGAAACAATTCAACCGAACAGCATTCCTCCGAGTGGCAGCCATGTCGATCCGCTCGAAGGGCATTTTTGAAACGCGGAGGCGCGGAGATCGCAGAGGCCGTTCGTGCAGGTTGCGTCTCTGCGCCCTCCGCGCCTCTGCGTTTCAAATTCTTTAGTTCCGACAGTCATTTCACCGACGACGTTAAGCGAAGCGTCCAAGAGAACTTTCCGACTTGGTTGGACAGGTCGGGAACCCGGCCAGACGCCGCGAAATCGGGAGGTTATTTTTCCATTGCTTCCAGATAGAAAAAAGCCGCGGATGAAGAGGAAGGCAATTCGCTGGGTGGCGTTTTCAGCGGCCCCGTCGACAACTTTTTTTAACCACGAATCACACGAATGACACGAATGGCAGCCAAGAATTGAAAGCACCCCAAAAACCTCTCCCCGTTTTCGTGTCATTCGTGTGTTTCGTGGTTTGAACCTTTACTTTGAACACGAGCGCGATTCGATTCCGCCTAACCCAATGGTTTGAAACACCGCTGGCGGCCCTTACAATGTGGGCCAGGCATATCCTACCGTCCGCCCCCTTTCCTCTGAAACCTGAGCCGCCATGTCGGAAGTCGCTACCTCTGAGCCGAGCGAAACTACGGAAGAGCCGCTGGTGGATGCCCAGCGGGTTCCGCCGCAGGGAGAACCGTGCGGTGCGTGTGGTTGCCCCTTGGAGCACGAGGACAAATTTTGCCCCGCCTGTGGCACTCCGCATGAGCCGACCCGAGCGGTTGAACCGGAGGAGGAGCTCGTCCCCTCGCTGCCGGTCGACCAAAAGCATTTTCACTGCAACGCCTGCGGGGCGAATGTCCAGTTGCAGCCCAAGTCGCTCAGCTATGTCTGTCCGTTCTGCGACTCGACGATGGTCGTGGAATACGCCCCGGAGGTCACTGGGCGGCAATTGCCGGAATTCATCATCGGATTTCAAATTACCCACCAACAGGCGATCGAGCGGTTTCGCAAGTGGATTAAGGACAACGCGTGGTATCGTCCCGGCGATTTGCATCAGGCCAAGATCGAAGAGAAACTCCGCGGCGTTTACCTGCCGTTCTGGACCTTCTCGATGCTGGCTGAAAGCGACTGGAACGCGACCATCGGCGAGTATTGGTATCGCACCGAACGGTATACCACCATGCAAAATGGAAAGATGGTGACCAAGACACGGCGCGTCCGAGAAACCGAGTGGTGGCCCCTCTCAGGGAAACATCACCGCTATTACAGCGGGTACTTGGTTTCGGCCAGCAAAGGGCTGACGCAGCAGGAGGCGGATCGGATCAAACCGTTCAATTTGCCGGCCCTCCGGCGTTATCAGCCTTATTACTTGGCGGGCTGGGCGGCGGAAGAGTATCGCATGGAATCGGCCGAGGCCCATGATATTTGCCAGCAACAGTTTTACGCCGACGAACAACAGAACATCGCCGCCTTCCTGCCAGGCGACACCCACCGCGACCTGCGGGTGTACACCGATTTCTCCAATCAAAACTCCGACCTTTGCCTGCTGCCGGTCTACCTGCTCAGCTACCGCTACCAGGACAAACTGTACCGGTTTTTGGTGAACGGCCAAACCGGCAAGATGCAGGGGGATAAACCCGTTTCGACCAAGCGGATCTTTGCCGCCGTGGGAATTGGTGTCGTGGCGGTTTTGCTATTTATCCTGCTGTTGATGCTGTTGGGGGCATTCAGTTGATCGGAACACCTCGCCCCACGCACGACCGGAACGCAATTGCGCCATGAGCGACCTACTAGAAAAATGTACCGTCTGCCGTGGGATGCTGGACGAGGAGGATCTCTTCTGCCCAGAATGCGGCACCGAAGCCCCCGACCGGAGTGAGTCGCACTCCGCCACGACGACCTCCGTTTCGACCCACAACTTTAACTGCAAGGGCTGCGGCGCCTCGATGAGCTACTCCGCCGAGGCCGGAACCTTGCGTTGTCCGTTTTGTGGTTCCGAAAAGCTAACCCAGGAGAAACCGCACCGGACCCTCAACCCTAAGGCTGTCATTCCGTTCGAAGTGAATGAGGCGACCGCGGGGCAACGTCTCCGCGAGGCGATCGGCAAAGGGTTTTTCCGTCCGCCCGATTTGGCCCGAGAGGCGAAGATCGTGAAGATGACCCCGGTGTACGTCCCTTATTGGTCATTCAAAGCGGACATCTTCACCAACTGGACCGGCGACACCAACCAAACGCCCGGTGGCGCGCGGGCCGCGTGGTATCCGCTCTCGGGCCAGAATCGAGCCAGCTACGACGGGCTGCTGGTCGGTGCCAGCGGGGTCCTCACCCCAACCGAAACGCACGAACTTTGCCCCTTTAACTTGGGCAAATCGGTTGCCCCCGACGAAGTCGAACTAAACAACATCACGGTCGAGCAGTTCAGTGTTTCGCGGAAATATGCCCGGCCATTGGCCCGCTACGGCCTGGAACAAAAAGAACGGGAGAGAATCGCCGCGGAGCACATCCCCGGCAATAACCGGAACATTAAAGTCAATCTCCGGATCCATAATCTCGCCAGCGAACCAATTTTGCTGCCGGTCTGGATCATGGCGTATCGCTACAAGGACGAGGTCTACCGATTTTTAGTCAACGGCCAAACCGGCCGCAGCACAGGGCAGACGCCGGTTTCTTACAGCAGGTTAATCAAGGCGATTGGCATCGGGGTGGTCGTTCTCTTTGGATTGTTCCTGCTGGTGCTGCTATGCGGTGGACTAGCGAGTGCCCTCGGTAGATCCGACCAGCCGAACTTGCCCACTCGTGCGGAAATCTGTTATCGTGAGGCGAGATTAGTCTACACTTGTTCACTGGATAGCACGACTCATGGGCAGAGAAGCGATCTTACAGCCGGACCAACCCTCCCCCGAGGAGGACCGCAACTTGCGGCCACAGTCGGTCTCGGAGATGGTGGGCCAGTTGGAGGTTCGCGAACGGCTGAAGGTGGTGGTCGACGCGGCCAAAAAACGGAACGAGCCACTGGGCCATATCCTGTTCGATGGCCCGCCTGGGCTGGGTAAAACCACGTTCGCCACCTGTATTCCGAAAGACCTGGGGGTGAACTACCAGTTAACCTCCGGGCCAGCAATGCAGGCCCCCAAGGACCTGGTCCCCTATCTAACAAACGCCGATGAGCGGTCGATCCTGTTCATCGATGAAATCCACCGCCTCCCCAAAGCGGTGGAAGAATACCTCTACACGGCGATGGAGGATTTCCGGATCGACATCGTGCTGGGGGAAGGGACCAATGCGCGAACGATTAACCTGCAAATCAAACCGTTCACCTTGATCGGCGCGACCACCCGTAGCGGAATGCTGTCGGCCCCGCTGCGCGATCGGTTCCTGATGCGGGAACACCTCGATTTCTACAGCTTGGAAGAACTGGCGGAGATCGTCCGCCGCAATGCGCGCAAGTTGGATGTCACGATTGATGAAGACGCCTCCAGCGAGGTCTCCAAGCGGAGCCGAGGCACCCCTCGGGTCGCGAACAATCGCCTCCGCTGGATCCGCGACTACGCCACCAGCCGGGCCGATGGACATGTCTCATTGGAGATGGCCCTGGGTGCCTTGCGAATGCTGAAGGTCGATTCGGTCGGCCTGGACGAGCAAGACCGCAAATACATGGCCACGCTGAATCGGGTATTCGGCGGCGGCCCGGCTGGGCTCGAGGCGATCGCCCACACGATGAACGCGGCCCCGGAAACCTTGGCCGACGAAGTGGAACCCTTTCTGCTGCGCAGTGAGTTGGTGATTCGCACGCCGAGAGGTCGGATGCTGACCGAACGAGGGCTGCTGCATATTCAACGCGGGTTGGACTAAAACGCGCAACCTGCGGCAAATGGCCACGCGGCGAGCGATGAACCCCGCCGAAAATCCAAACGCCAAAGGCGTGGCTTCATACCAGCATGGGGCATCGCCCCATGACGAGATCCCAATCGTATCGTGAGGGCTAAAGGCCCGGCCCCATTCATGCGTTCAACGCGAATCGAGCCAGCAAATGATGCCGGGCCTACAGCCCTCACGATTGGTTTGTCACGTTGACCTGGGACTGCGTCCCAGGCTGGTATAAAACCGGGCCGTTGGCCCTTCGTTGGTTGGGGAAACATTTTCGAAGGTCCAGACCGTTTCTAAGTTCTAAGTGCGCCGTTTCAATGGATTTACGTCAGACAAACCGGCTCCTTGATCTGAGGTTCGCCTAGTTTGATATTGAGACTGAATCGCCCGACCGATGCCGGTAAATGACGTGGCTATTGAGAGAGGCTATCTTTTCCCGGAAAATCAAAGTCGATTGCCCATAAAGAGTTATCGCGATGTGGACTTTTCGCCGAAGTCCCGTAAGAATGCATTTGTTGTTGAGACGAGAGGGACTGCGGTTTGCTCGCTGTCACGGCGACGAATCAACCTTATTCAGAAAAACCAAAAGTGCCACTTTCGTGTGTGGCACCGTTTAACAAGTTAACGTGGGAGACGGATACGATGAGCGAAATTATTGACAAAATGAACGAAATTTTGCGGCACGAGTGGACCGGGGTCGCCCAGTACTCGCAGGCTGGTTTCGTTGTAGCGGGGTTGTGGCGTGAGGTTTACTCGGACATGTTCCTCGGCAGTGCCAAGGAATCTTTCGGGCACGCGAAGATCATCGGCCAAAAGATCTCCGCCATGGGTGGCGTCCCGACCATCGAGCGGAACCAGGTCAAGCAGTCAGACAACCTGCAAGAGATGCTGGAGAACGCCCTGGAGTTCGAGCAGACAGCGGTCACCAAGTACCAAGAGGCCCTCGCGCTGGCCGATGGCAAGGACCGCCCCTTGGTTATCCTCCTGGAAGATATCTTGCTGCAAGAACAAGAAGGGGTCGACGAGCTCACCATGATCTTGCGAGATCCCTCCGCCGTGGCGGCTGGCAAGGGCAAAAGCTCCAGCAAGGTCGGCTAGTGTCACCGGTCGTCCCAAGAAACAATCAAAGGCCTGCGAACTTGCTCGCGGGCCTTTTTCTATTCTTGCTCAATTAAGATACTTGGCTTAGGCCGATTCAGCGTGCCAGACCCGCAGGGAAGGGGCTTCTAGTGAGGCGTTTTCCCGCGTGGCGGAAGATGTTACCAGGACCCGTTTATCTTGTTTGGCGGCAACCATTTCCGGCAACGCCTCAGCGACTCCCAAGGCGCGGCGGACCAAGGCCACGTTTTCCGGGGCCATCCGGACGCTCGACTGAGTGAACCAACCGACCCGTTCGCCACCCCAGCTTTGCTGACGCAGTTCGACAAACCGGGAACCTTCCCAGTCTTCACAGTTCACAATAACGGTACGTTCCTGGCCTCCGGCCGGGATGGTCTCGACTAGATTCTCGAAGCGATGGGCCATAGGGGTGCGGGCGATCGTGAGGGAGGGCTACTGAATCAATCTGGACACGATAATCTGGATGCGTTGTCGATCTTGATACCAAGTCTCAATTCCAGCTACTCGAATTATTGTCGAAACCGGCGTGCCAAGTCAAGCCATTCCTTCCTGGATTGGCATTTCTTTTGATCTTCGAGACCAAAAACTCGATACTTAGCAATTGCTCGACGAATACCTCCTCAAAATCAAGGAACCGCCGCAATGACGACCCCCTTAAAAATTCAACCCGATCCCCAGCTCGACTTGGTCCTGGAGCGGCGAATCGATGTCCCGCCGGAGTTGGTCTGGGCCGCTTGGACCGAACCGGAGCACCTATGCCGCTGGTTTACGCCCGCGCCTTGGACCGTCTCGGAGTGCCAGATTGATCTTCGCCCGGGGGGTATGTTTCGCACGGTGATGTGCTCTCCAGAAGGGGATGAAATGCCGAGTGCCGGCTGCTATTTAGAGGTGGTCCTGATTGAGCGATTGACGTTCACCTCGGCCCTGCAGCCGGGATACCGCCCTGCGCCGAGCCAATCGATGCCCTTTACGGCGATTGTCGACATCCGGCCGGAAGGCGAGGGGACCCACTACAAGGCAACCGCCCTCCACGCGGATGAGACGAGTCGAAAAAAGCATGAAGACATGGGCTTTCACCAAGGCTGGGGCGCGGCGCTCGACCAATTGGTGGCCCACATGAAAGAAGTTCAAAAGGGGCGCTAGCACGCGGTCGAGGATGCTGCCGCACTCCGCTTCGGCCACAGGTGGCAAGTACTTTGAGTGGCCCGACTTCCGCCCAGGCCTGAAGCGTTAAAATTGGCCTTCAACGGCGGGGCCCCGTCATTGACACCCTCTTCGCGGCCCGGTATCATGCCGCGTTTATGTTCGCATCCAGCCACTTGATAGTGGTGTCCATAAATATCGTGCATCGGCGAGGCGAACCCCAGCGTGGGTTCTCCCCAATTAGAGGAAAGAAACGGCAATGGCAGTTCCCAAGAGAAAACAGTCCAACTCACGCACCGGGATGCGTCGTTCGCACGATGGCCTGAAGCCGCGTCAACTCTCGCTGTGCCCCGCCTGCCTGCGAGATCGCCGCCAGGCTGTTCCGATTCCTTCCCACGTCATTTGCCCTGTCTGCGGCGATTACATGGGCCGGAACGTGATGCCATCGGAAAACGCCGCCGCGGAGTAAAGTTCGCCGCGGAGCAGGCAGCGTCTCGCCGGGTGCACTAGGGACAGGTCACCTGTGCGCGATTCAAAATCGCGCCGACAAATCCCTACCTCCCGCCAGCCGCGTCTCCTGCTCGGCAGTTCAGCATTCGACTTCCCAGGCTGATCCTTCGCGGGCCACGCTGAAACTTAGCGGGATGGTGACACGGTGAATAAGTTCGCGTTTTTGTTCCCCGGCCAAGGGGCCCAGTATGTCGGCATGGGACGGACTCTGTACGAAACGGTCCCGGCAGCCAAGGTCCTGCTGGATCGTGCCGCCGAGATCCTTGGGTATGACTTAGCCGAGGTCTGCTTCAACGGCCCGAACGAAAAGCTCGACAGCACCGTCTACAGCCAACCGGCTCTGTTTGTCACCAGCCTCGCGGCACTGGAACAACTGCGGCTTCAGTCACCCGATGTCCTCTTATCGTGCGATGCCACCGCGGGCCTGAGCCTGGGGGAATACACCGCCATGGTTTTCGCCGGGGTAATGTCGTTTGAAGACGCATTGCCAGTGGTCCAGGTCCGGGGCGAAGCAATGCAGGCCGCGGCCAATGAAATCCCGAGCGGCATGGTCAGCATTTTGGGCCTGGAAGTCGACGCCGTCGAGCAAATTTGCGACGAAGCCCGCGGAAATGGCGACCGGGGAGCTGGCGTCCTGCAGATCGCCAATTTGCTCTGCCCCGGCAATATCGTCGTCTCCGGAACCAACGAGGCGTGCGAGCGAGCGGTCGAACTGGCCGAGTCGCGCGGTGCGATGAAAGTGATCCCCTTGGCGGTAGCCGGCGCGTTTCACACCGAGATCATGCGACCCGCCGTCCAGCGATTGACCGAGGCCCTGTCCCAGGTCACCCTAAACCGACCCAAAATCCCCGTTGTTTCCAATGTCGACGGCCAGCCGCACGACGACCCTGAGGAAATCCGCGACCTGCTCCAACGCCAAGTCTGCTCGCAGGTGCAGTGGGAGCAGTCGATGCGCTACCTGCTGGACGAGGGTTTCAACGAATTTTATGAAATCGGTGCGGGAAAAGTCCTGCGTGGGCTGATGAAACGAATCAATCGCAAAGTGACCCTCAACAGTGTCGAGGCTTAGCAGCGTTGATGCCTAGACGTACCGATACACTCCGCGCGGGAACCCTTCTTGTGGATGGTCCCGCCAGACGACCAATCAAGAAACGGACCATACGATGACAGACGCCCCATTCAACCACTTACCGGTCGACCTCACCGGCAAGACCGCCATCGTCACCGGTGCCTCGCAAGGTATTGGCCTGCGAATCGCCTTGGCTCTTGGCTCTCGGGGCGCTAAGGTCGCTTGCGTGGCCCGGAATGCCGAGAAACTGGCGGAAACCGTGGCCGCGATCGAGGCGGCTGGGGGAACCGCTGTGGCCTATAGCTGCGACGTCTCGCAGCGGGAAAGTGTCGAGGAAGTGGTCGACAAGGTCGCCGAAAGCTGGGAAAAGATCGATATCCTGGTCAACAACGCCGGCGTTACGCGCGATAACCTCCTGCCGCGGATGACCGATGAGGAATGGGACACGGTTATCGACACCAACCTCCGCGGCATGTTTTTGTTCACGCGCGCCGCCTCCAAATTCATGATGCGAGCCCGCTACGGCCGTATCATTAACATGAGTAGCGTGTCGGGGTTGATCGGCAACCCGGGCCAAACCAACTACTCCGCCTCGAAGGCGGGCATGATCGGCTTCACCCGTAGCCTGAGCCGCGAGTTGGCCGGGCGAAAGGTGACCATCAACGCCGTGTGCCCTGGCTTTATCGAAAGCGATATGACCAAGGCCCTCGGCCCGGCAATTGAGGATGAGGTAAAAAAGCGGATTCCCGCCAAACGGATGGGACGACCGGAGGAAATCGCCGACGCCATCCTGTTTTTGGCCAGCGAACATGCCACTTACATCACCGGTCAGGTTTTGACCGTCGATGGTGGAATGACCGGCTAAACGCGCAAGTGATGGCCTGTGTTCGGCGGTCAGGAGATAATTCCCCCGGCCAAACGGCATTGACCTGCCCAGCGGCATCGGCTATTTGCAACCAATCGATTTTTTAAGGATAGAAGCGCCGGGGTCCACCTTGACCCGTTTTATATGGTTCCTCTATCTTGTTGAGCTTGAACTTTTAAGTGCGCCTAACGTGAATCAATAAGGAACGCTTTGCCCGAGGACCTTGGGCGGGTGAGCCAAATTATGTTAGGGGCTTGAACTACCCCCAAAACTAGAAGACCCCGGAAGCTCTCGGAATTGCCCGCGGGCTCCCATAAAACCCTAATCGGAGGACGTGGTCGTGTCGATCGAAGAGCGTGTCATTGAAATCGTCGCCAGTCAGCTTGGAGTCGACAAGGAAAAGGTTACTCCGCAAAGTTCGTTCGTGAACGACCTTGGGGCCGACTCCCTGGACATGGTGGAACTGGTAATGGAGCTCGAAGAGGAATTCGATATCGATATTCCTGAAGACTCCGCCGATAAAATTGAGACCGTGGGTCAGGCCGTCGCCTACCTGGAAGAAGCGAAGAATTCCTGA
>JBBDIM010000102.1:12861-27559 GCA_040880405.1 Pirellulaceae bacterium
GGCTCTCAACGTAGAACACCATGAAGCGTCGTGTCGTCATTACCGGTATGGGGATTGTCTCCTCGCTAAGCTGCAAGCTGGACGAGTTTTGGAATAAACTCGTCTCCGGCGAAAGTGGCATCCACGAGATCAAGATCCTTGATACGTCTCGGTTTAAGGTGCATTTCGGGGGGGATATCCACGATTGGAACCCTTCGAAGTACATCGACTCGAAGGAAACGAAACGGATCGACCGCTTTAGCCAATTGGCGATGGTGGCCGGGATCGACGCGGTGAGGGACTCCGGAATCGATTTCTCGCAAGAGGACTCCTTCCGCTGTGGGGTAATCCTGGGTTCCGGCGTGGGTGGAATCGCCACCATTGAGGAGCAGGTCGAACGCCTGCTCACCAAAGGTGCCGATCGGGTCTCTCCGTTGACTATCCCTCGACTGATGCTTAACGCCGCCGGTGGGAACCTTTCCATCCGGTATGGACTGCGTGGCCCCAACTTCACGGTGGCCACGGCCTGTGCCAGCGCCACCAACGCGATGGGGGACGCCCTCAAATCAATTCAGTACGATGAAGCGGATGTCATCGTCACCGGCGGCACCGAGGCGGGGATGACCCCCATGGGAATCTGCGCCTTTGCTAACATGAAGGCCCTGTCGTTCCGCAATGATGCACCGACTAAGGCCAGCCGACCGTTCGATCGGGGCCGAGATGGCTTCGTCATGAGCGAGGCGTCTGGGATGCTCGTCTTCGAGGAACTCGAGCACGCCAAGGCCCGCGGCGCGAAGATTTATGCCGAAGTGGTCGGTTACGGATGTAGCGGCGACGGCGGCCATATCACCTCGCCCGACGCCGAAGGACGCGGAGCCGCCAGGGCCATGCAAAACGCCCTAAACGACGCCCGCCTCGAACCGGAAAAAATCGAGTACATCAACGCTCACGGAACCAGCACTCCGCCTGGCGACAAGGCCGAAACGATCGCGATCAAGCGGATCTACGGCGACCACGCCTACAAAATAAGTGTCTCAAGCACCAAGAGCTCGCTCGGACACTCGCTCGGGGCGAGCGGTGGTGTCGAGATGATCGCGGCGGTGAAGGTGATCGAAAACAACCTCATCCCACCCACCATCAACCTGGAAGACCCCGATCCCGATTGCGACCTGGACTACACGCCCAACGTCGCCAAAGAGCGGAAAGTCGATTACGTCATGAACAACAGCTTTGGCTTTGGTGGGCACAACGCCTGCGTCATCGCCAAACGGTTTACGGAATAATTGGGTCGGGGTACCCCCAATCCTGTGTTGTTGAAGATGCTTGTGTCTTGGCGGTTCCCCCCACGGTCTTGCGACCGTAGCTACCTCTAGAATCCATCGTAGCTACGCTTGCAAAAGCGTGGGGGAACTGCTCAATGATTGCCCCAACCTCCGATCTCAATCATGATAGGGATATCGGACGCTCGGCGTTTTTGGTGCCGGCGAACGTCTCGCGTTGATTGAAATGAAGGAAGGAGGGCGAAATGGCGGAAATTCGGACAGCATGCCCTGTGTGCCAGTCGTCGATCCGAGTGGCCGAGCACATGCAAGGGCAAACAGTGCATTGCCCCAAATGCCTGAGCCTCGTCTCGCTCACCAAACGGCGCCCCCAAGAGGTGGAGGATGACGACTTGGCGATGCCGGTCGAAGCGAACTACGATTTGCCCGCCAATCCGGACGATTCGGAGTCCGAGACGCCTGCCCGTTGTCCCTCCTGTCGCAACGAGCTCGCCCCGAAAGCGAAGTTTTGCTCGAAATGCGGCTATCATTTGGCAATGGAGACCCACTTTGACGACCTGATTGAGGAGAACCTCCAGCGGCGAGAAGCCCCCAAGACCAAGGCGGAACAATGGCTGGAAAGAAACCTCGATGAAAGGGCGACTCCACGAGACGTCCTGATCTGGTCCGGAGCTTGCACCGCGATTGTGGCGGTGCTGATGATGCTGTTTTTTCGCGCGTATTCCGTGACGATCGGCACCTTGGTCGGCATTGTGTTCGCCGCAGGCTTGGCGGCCGTTTGGTTCGTCGGCATGCGGTACTTGGGACTTTTGGAAGACCCCAAACGAGGGCAACGTCTCGCCAGCGAGACCTCCGGCGTCAAACCCCAAGGGGGTGGCAAGCTGTTTGGAGGGAAACCGAAAACGGAAGACTTTTCGCCTCGGGAAAAGGAAAAAGAAACCGCCGCACCCGGCACGTACCACCCCAAGCCGATTGAGGAAAAACTCTCACTGGACGATGATGAAGAGGAGCTGGCCACCCCGGTCCAGACTCCCGCTCCGAAAAAACAACCCACGGGGCTAACGGCGGGGCAGGGGGGCAAATCCCCACAAACCGCAACTCCCCGGCCCGACCCGCCCAAACCACCACCAACCTCCGAGCCGAGCGAACCCAAAGAAGACTGGCTCGACTTCTTCGACGATCAACAGGATCGCAAGTAAATCTCCCAGGCATCGTCCAGCCCCAATTTCAATCTGCCCAAACTACACAACCTGCGGCACCTGACGCGATTCGTCTTGTAAGGGTCGGGGCCCGCTTCTATACTTCTCGCCGCTTGAAAACCGAACTGGCCCCGCAGGGCGGTTCCGGCAAGCGATGGCCAGGGAACGCAAGGCGCGACGGGAATTTCGGACGCGAAAAATTCGTCCTACGCAAGGATGTGGAATATGTTGACACGTTGGTTACCACTGTTGCTGCTGGTCCTGATGGCCGCCCCGACCTTCGCCGAGCCCTCCACGGGCAGCTACCCGGTCGAGCCCCGCGCGTTGCCACCGCAATCGCAATCGGGCGTCTCCGGCCTGGAATGGCGAGCCCCCGGCACGCGTGGCCAACAACCCAATCGCTCGATGATCCACGACGGGTCGAATTCCGCGGCAACGCCTCCCCAATCGCAAACCATTCAGCCCACCACGGCGCAGGTGCCGACCGCAAATTTGCGCGGCGGTTCACCGCCGGAGCCCCGCGGTTCCGCTCCCGCGTCATTCATTTCCGGCGAGATTCAGCCCGCTTCCTACGTGACCGATTCCGAGCGAGAAGAAAATCGCTCCAGTGCCGGTTCCCTCCTAAAAGTCACTTCCGGGCTCAAGGAACTCCCCAACAGCCATGGTCAGGTATGGCGCGAGTACGATATCTCGCCGTACACCCAACGGGTCACCTCCACCGCCAAGCCGGAACAGGCGATCATCGACTGGATCCTGCGTGAAACCGGAACCGACATCTGGTTCAGCGAACCGCTGGGGATCCTCAGCGCCACACAAGACTCGCTTAGGGTTTACCACACGCCGGAGATGCAGGATGTCGTGAAAGAGATTGTCGAGAAATTCGTCGACAGCCAAGCAAGCGTCAAGAAGGTGGGAGTCCGGATGATCACCGTCAAAAGCCCCAATTGGCGGCGGATGGCTTACCGTATGATGCAACCGGTTTCCGTGAAGACACCCGGAATCGAGGCGTGGCTTTTGAGCAAGGAAAACGCCGCGGTTCTCATGAGCGAGCTGAAGCAACGGAGCGACTTCCGCGAACACCATGCGGCCGATCTGCTGATTCACAACGGCCAAGCGAGCACGATCTCGATGCTTCAGCCACGGAATTTCGTGCGGAGCGTCCGCGCGATCAGTACCTTTCCGGGATACGAACTGAGCGGTGACCAAATCGAGGAAGGATTTTCGCTGGAATGCAGTCCTCTCCTGTCGACCGATGCACGGATGATGGACGCCGTGCTGAAGTGCAGCGTGGATCAGATCGAGAAGTTCGTGAACATCGACGTCGATGTCCCGGCGGTCAGTGGACAACGGCAGACCGTCCAGATCCAAATCCCACAAATGGTGAGCTGGCGATTGCACGAGCGGTTCCGCTGGCCATCGGACCAGGTACTGCTAATTAGCTGCGGGGTGGTGGCTCGGCCGGAAATGGGACGCGAAAACACCCTTCAACTCCCCGGTTTTCTGGGTGGTGGCCCGCCGCGGGCCGATGGGCTGATGTTTGTTGAATTCAAGGGAGACGCAAAAGACTCCGTGGGCGAGCCGATTCAAACGGCTCAGCCGGCGGCGATCGATAGTCGTGGTCGCTATTAAGCGCCGGTCGCAAGATCACGAACGCGTCGAGACAAGGCAAGACGAATTCACCTGAACCAAGTCGGTCGCCCCTTAATCCCAACCTACTTCCCCGGCCTGACCGCAGCCTCACTCCCATCGACAGGCCCAGCGGCATTCCCTAAAATTTTAAGTTCGCTCTGAACTTGAATTTACAGCAAAAATCTTGACGACCGGGACTCACCCCCCGGTAAGTCTGGACTAAGGCGAGAATGGAACCCACACACGTCGTCATCACCGGTTTTGGCCAAATCAGCCCACTCGGCAACACGCGGGAGTCGTTGACCAGCGCGCTCGAACAAGGGGCCACCGGGATCGATAAGCTGCGCGAATTGCCGCACCAATCCTTCCCTTCCGCCTATGCGGGCGAAGCCCGCGACTTCACCGGCGAGATTGGCGACTTTGGCGATGTCGACAAGGCCCAGATTCGTGCGATCAAGAAAAACCTGAAGGTTATGTGCCGCGAGATTCAGATGGGAGTCGCCGCGGCCCAGCACGCGGTGCAGCACGCCCAACTGAGTGCGGGGACGTTCGATCCCGAACGAGCCGGTGTGGTGTATGGCTCCGATTACATGATGACCCTACCGCAGGAATTCGGCCCCGCGGTCGAGGCCTGTCGGAACGACGAGGGCAAGTTCGACGCCGCGTTGTGGGCGGAAAAGGGGTTGGCGGGGATCAACCCGCTCTGGCTACTTAAGTATCTGCCCAACATGCCAGCCAGCCATATCGCGATCTTCAACGACATGCGGGGCCCTAATAACTCGCTCACCCTTCGCGAGGCCTCTTCAAATATCGCCCTGGGGGAGGCCCTGACGACCATCACCCGGGGTCATGCGGACATCATCGTCGCCGGTGCGACCGGAACCCGAGTTCATGAAATGCGGACGATGCACATCGTACTGCAGGAACCGGAGTCGCTCCAGTCGGGCGTCGACGCGGATGGTCGCCATCGATCGTTCGACAAAAACCGAAACGGCATGGTACTGGGAGAAGGCGCTGGTGCCTTGATCCTGGAGACTAAGGCCCATGCCAAGGCTCGTGGCGCAACGATCTACGGAGAGATGCTCAGCCAAGGGGCGTCCATGGTGTCCGGTGGGTCGAACCGCGCCGATCGTCGGCGTGCGTTGGCGAACGCCCTTAAACTAGCCCTCACCGAGGCGGGCGTCACGCCTGGGGAAATCGGCCACATCAACGCCCACGGTCTGGCAACCCGCGACTCCGACCAGGAAGAGGCGGCCGCGATCCTGGACGCTATGGGAGACGCGGGTAAAAAAGTTCCGGTCGTAGCCGCGAAAAGTTATTTTGGCAACCTCGGGGCGGCCGGTGGGACGGTAGAGCTGATTTGCAGCCTCATCGCCCTGGGCAAGGGAACTTTATTCCCGACGCTAAACTATGAAACTCCCGACCCGGATTGCCCATTAAA
The DNA here is from genome assembly GCA_040880405.1 of Pirellulaceae bacterium. Classification (GTDB taxonomy): domain Bacteria; phylum Planctomycetota; class Planctomycetia; order Pirellulales; family Pirellulaceae; genus JBBDIM01. Next base: position 18,390 of record JBBDIM010000102.1, read on the forward strand.
TGTCGTGTCGGAACCCCTGGAGGTGGCTAGGGACGGACTATTTGTCAATCTCAGCTTTACCCCTCAAGGCCAGGCCTCGGCGGTCGTTATCCGAGGAGCCGCGTAACCGCTAGGGTGGCTTGGCGGTCGGTTGACACTTGCCCTGCTGGCTTGTATGTTAGCGGGATTGTATCGTCCACTAAGTTCCGGTTATCAAACGGCTTTCGGTACACGGGAGCCGTTTTCGACTTGGTGGCCAGGACAATCGAGCGAGCAGGGACGTAACTCATTACACCCCAACAGATTAAGCGACCCCCAAATTGTGAAACCGGCTCACGCGCCGGACGGCACGAGGGACGCGGCGAAAATACATATTCGGCGAAAGTGAAGGACTCATGAATCCGTCCGAGGTTTTGAGAATCGTTGACGCGATTCACCGGGACAAAAAAATCGAGAAAGAGTTCGTCTTTCAAGCAATTGAATCGGCCCTCGTCTCCGCCACCCGGAAATACTATCCGGAGGAAGTGGAGGTCGAGATTCGGATTGATCGGGAAGACGGCGCGATCGCCGGCCAGATTGATGGCGTTCCGGTCGATCCCGAGGAGATTGTCGGCCGGATTGGCGCGCAAACCGCCAAGCAGGTGATCATTCAAAAGATCCGAGAGGCGGAGCGTGACTCGCTGCACGAGGAATACGACGAGCTGATTGGCCAGATGGTCAACGGCGTGGTCCATCGCAGTGACGGAGGCGCAACGATCGTCACGCTGGACAACGTCGAGGCCATTTTGCCTCGCTCAGAGCAAATACCGGGTGAATCGTTCCACGCGAACGACCGTGTCCGCGCCATCGTGTTCGAGGTCCGCAAGCAGGGTAGCCGAGTGAAGGTGGTCCTGAGCCGAACCAACAAGCGGTTCGTCGAACGACTGTTCGAGCAGGAGATTCCGGAAATCGGCGAGGAGGTGATTGAAATTCGCAACATCAGCCGCGAGCCGGGCTATCGCAGCAAGGTGGCCGTCGACAGTAGCGACCAACGGGTCGACTGCGTCGGGGCGTGCGTCGGCGTGCGAGGCAATCGAATCAAAAACATCGTGGACGAGTTGGCCGGCGAACGGATCGATATCGTCCGCTGGAGCGAGAATCCCCAGGAGCTGATCTCCAACGCCTTGCAACCGGCCGAGGTAGAGGAAGTGATCCTGTGCCAGATGATGGGTCGGGCGATCGTGCTGGTCCGCGAGGATCAGCTCTCCTTGGCGATCGGTCGCCGCGGTCAAAACGTCCGCTTGGCGAGCAAGCTCTGCCTGTGGGACATTGAAATCATGCTTCGCGAGGAACTTGAGGAGCAGATCGAGCGCGCGGTCACCGGATTCAGTTCGATTGAGGGTGTCACCGAAGAGGTCGCCGACCAACTGGTCGGCGAGGGGTTCCTCTCCTACGATGACCTATCCGTCATTGAAACCGATGCCATGATGGCGATGGGCGATTACACGGAAGAGCAGGTCGAGCAGATTCGTGACATTGCCGAGGGACGTGCCGAACAGGCGGAAAAGGCGGTGGAAGAAGAGCGCCGACGGGCTCGGAGCGAACGAAGTGGCAACCCGCCACCCGCGTAGCCTCGAAGTTCCGGACGACGACCGCGCGTCGATATCGGCGGCTTGCGGGCGACGGGAATGAAAGCGATCTTTGCCGGGTCGCACTATTTTCCAAGCGGAGGTGCCCCTCATCCCATCGCGAAAAATATCCAGGACTCGATTTAATATGGTTCCGCGAGAGTGGAAAACTTGCGAGAATTGTTGATTTCCCACAGTTCGCTTGGTCATCCTTGTAATGATTCGGCGACATCCGTCACGGGTGGTCGGTCACGGGTGGTCGGTCACTGGCGGATCGAACAGCATCGCGGACAAAATTGAGTCGCGTACTAGAATGAAACGGCTCGGAAGGCAACCAGCCTTGCCCCGTTTCGAAACTCAGCAGGAAGGCCAAAGTGCCCATAAGAATTTACGCGTTAGCAAAAGAACTGCAAGTCGACAGTAAGCAGCTCGTCGAAGTCTGTACCAAGGCCGGTGTCACCGGTAAGGGCTCAGCGCTGGCAAGTTTGGACGATGACGAAGTGTCCAAGGTCAAAGCCTACCTGGGCAGGGGTACCGGGGGGGGCGGTGCCGCGGGATCGCGGGAAGCCAAGCGAACTTCGGCAGCCCCCGCAACTCTGGATGAGCCGCTCCGCCCGGAACGTCCGGTCGTACCCCAGAAGAAGCCGAGTGAAATCCGTACCCTAAGTGGCGGTTCGCCGCTTTCTCGTGTCCGGCGTCCGGACAAGACGGAACCTTCAGAACCGTCGCGTGAGGAATCCGCTGCGCCCGAGACACCCCCGGTTGCCCCCCCCGGGCCATCCCAGCCCGCGGCACCGCAGCAGCCTTCGGTCTCAGATCAGCCGGCGTCGGATCAGCCGACGGAGATCGCCGCCGAGAAGCCTAGGACGCCTCCCGCGGATTCCCCCTCCACGGAACCAACCACCGCCGAAACCACTCCCGAAGAGCCGGCCGAGGACGCGTCGACCGAACAGGAACCCGCCGAACCAACCCCCGTGGCCGAGAAACGAACGGGAATGGAAGCCATTCGCCGCGACGACTACATCTCGCTCGGCTCCACTCGGAAGCTCCGTACCCTGGGCCAAAAAGGGCAGGGGGACGACGCCGCGCGGAAAGATCTCAAGAAGCCGAAGAAGGTCGGGCCGGTGCTGAAGTTGGCCAAAATGCCGACGCAAGCCGCCCCCAAGGTGATCGCCAAACCAAATGAACCGGCGGCCCAAAAGCCAATCATGCAGCTTCCCAAGGATGCCATCAAAGGTGCTAAGCAAGGGCAGAAGGCCCCGCTGGAAGAGTTCACCAAGCTGCACGAGAAAAAGCGAAAGGCCAAAGATCGCAAATCCACGGCGGATGCCGGACCGGGCAAGGAGCCGGTCGTCGATGATGATGCCGCAGCAATCGCTCGAGGCAAGAAAAAAGGAAAAGGCCAACCCGGTTTGGCCGGCATGGCGGGTAGTCGCGATGCCCGCACCTCCGGTCGACGCCGCACCAAAGATGTCGCCACGGTTGGCGGTGGTGATGACTCCGACGGTGGACGTTACCGTCGTGGTGGACATCGACGCCACAAGGCCAAGAAGACGGTTAGCACTTCCGCCCCACGGCGGACCGATGCCTCGCTAGAACTTCCCTGCACAATCCGCGAGTTCTCCGAAGCGACCGGCGTGCCCGCCATGGGCATTCTTCGAACCTTGATGGGCCTGGGGACCATGGCCAACATCAATTCGATGATCGATACCGAGACCGCCGAGATGCTGGCCGCCGATTTCGGCGTCAGCCTCAACCTGCGGGAAGCTCAATCGGTGGAAGACACCGTCATCAGCCAGATCGATGCGATTGAGGACGCTGCCGAGAGCCTCAAGACTCGGCCTCCGGTGGTGACCTTCCTTGGTCACGTCGACCATGGAAAAACCTCGCTGCTGGACAAGATCATCGGCCTCGACGTCGTCTCCGGCGAAGCGGGCGGAATCACCCAGCACATTCGGGCCTACATTGTCGATAAGGATGGTCGGAAGATCTCCTTCGTCGATACTCCCGGTCACGAGGCCTTCACGGAGATGCGAGCCCGTGGTGCAAATGTGACCGACATCGCGGTCCTGATTGTAGCGGCGGACGACGGCGTGATGCCCCAAACCGAAGAGGCGATCAGCCATGCCAAGGCGGCCAACGTGCCGATCATCGTGGCGCTCAACAAAATGGATGTCCCCGGTGCCAACCCGGAAAAAGCCCTGCAGCAGCTTTCGCAGCATGGCCTACTACCGGCCGAGTGGGGTGGTGATGTCGAGGTGGTGAAGACCAGCGCCATGACCGGCGAGGGGATCGACAACCTGCTCGAAACCATCCTTCTCACCGCTGAAATCCATGAGTACACCGCCAATCCAGACCGAGCGGCGATGGGTGTGTGCCTCGAAGCGGCGCAAGATTCCGATCAGGGGGTCATGGTCAAGGTCATTGTGAAGAACGGTTCGCTGAAAGTGGGAGACGTGGTCGTCTGCGGCACCGCCCATGGCCGTGTCAAGGCGATGTACGACACGCTCGACGCGCGCAAGCGGCTCGATGTCGCGCCCCCTTCGACCCCCATCAACCTGTCCGGCTTAGAAAGCGCCCCTCAGGCGGGCGAAAAGTTCTACGTCCTGTCCGACGTGGCCGAGGCGCGGGAAATCGCCCAATTGCGGCGTGACCGAACTCGTCAGGAAAGTCTGGGCGGAACCCAGGTTAAGGTGTCGTTCGAGGACTTCCAGGCCCGACTCCAGTCCGGTAACTTCAACGCCGATCAAGGCGTGACCAACCTGAATATCATCCTCCGGGCCGATACGCGCGGTTCGATCGAGGCGATCATGAAGGAACTGGACAAGCTGGACCACCCGGAGGTCAAGGTCCGTGTGATCCAATCGACCGTCGGTGGCGTGACGGTGGCCGATGCCACGTTGGCTTCCGCCTCCGAAGCGGTAATCGTCGCCTTCAACGTCATTCCGGATGAGGCAGCTCGTGCCTTGGCGGAAGAACGAGGCGTCGAGATCCGTCGTTACGACATCATTTACAAGGTAAGCGAGGACATCAAACTGCTGCTTGAAGGCAAGCTGCGACCCGAAAAGCGAGTCACCGAATTGGGGCGAGCCTTGGTGCAGCGCGTGTTCAGCATCAGTCGCTTGGGCGCGATCGCTGGTTGCCGTGTGTTGGGCGGTACCATCGAGCGTGGCTGCCGCATCCGCGTCAATCGTGATGGCCGCGGAATTGGCGACTACCCCCTCGACTCCCTCAAGCGGGAAAAGGACGACACCAAGGAGGTCCGCGAGGGGTACGAGTGCGGGATCAAACTGTCCGGTTTCAACGACATCAAGGAAGGGGACATCCTCGAGGCGTTCAAGGTCGAGGAATTCGCCCGGACGCTGGAAAGCAGTCAGGTTTAAGCACCTGACCCGTTTTCCGCGGGGCCGCTCGGCTTTCGCGTGGAGTCTTCCCCCTGTTTCGCTGATTGTGATCGGAGTTAATACCCACCATGTCATCTCGTCGAACCTTGAAAGCCGCATCCGCGATTCGCGAGGTCGTCAGCATGGCGATTCTCACCGAGATCCGCGATCCGCGGGTTCGGGATGTGACCGTGATCCAAGTCGAAGTAGGCGGTGACATGCGCACCGCCAAGGTCCATGTTTCGATAATGGGGGATGAAAAAGACCAGCAGCAGTGCCTCAATGGCCTGCGGCGTTCGGCCGGTTTTTTGCAATCCCGGATCAAGGACCGGATCGAGACCCGCTACATCCCCAAACTGGAATTCGTCCTGGACCAGGGGGTGAAGCAGTCGCTCGAAGTGAGTCGGATATTGAAGGAGGTATTGCCCCCTTCGCCCGATGATGATGATTCGTACGATGACGAAATGGACCTGGACGAAACGGACGAGCTAAACGAGGACGGATCCCGCGACTTGGAACATGACCAAGAGACGCCCGACGACCCCTCGGCTCCGCCGCGGGACGCGGAATCTCCTTAACAGGGGCGTCTTCGATCCAAGTGATGTAACCGATTGATCCGGTTTCGTCCCTTGTTCATCGGACGCCTGATTTTCCCATTCATCCTCCGCCAGCCCAGTGGAAAACCTCAACTATGGCCGCCGCGAATCGAGCCGCGTTATTCACGACCTGCCACAAAGTCGTCAAAAAGCACTACGAACCCGCCAAGCTGGATACCCGCCCGATCCTGGAGCAGTTGATCTACGCCGCGATCCTGGAGAACGCGCCCCGGTCGGTCGCCGATACCTCATACACGAATCTCCGCCGCGAGTACATCGACTGGAACGAGATCCGCGTCACTTCGATCGTCGAGTTGGGCGAATTGTTCGAGGGGCATCCGTTCCCACAGGAAGCCGCTCGGGGCGTGAAAACGGTTCTGCAAAACGTGTTCGAGGGGGTCTACGTCTTTGATCTGGAAATGCTCAAGAAGGGAAACCAGGGGAAGGCGATTTCGCAGATCGAGCAGTTCGGCGCGTCACCTTTCGTGGTGGGCTACACGACCCAGCATGGTTTAGGCGGACACGCCATCCCGGTCGACCGAGCTTTGCTGCAATTGAATCTGACCCTGGGCGCGATCACCGACAAGGAAGCCCAAAAACATATCGTCCCAGGCGTCGAGCGTGCGATTCCTAAAACAAAGGGCATCGAGTTCGCGTCGATCATGCATGAGCTAGCGGTCGACTTCCAGGCCAGCCCGTTCTCGAAAAAGCTCCGCGATCTCCTGCTGGAAATCGCTCCGGACGCGAAGGAGCGTTTCCCCAAACGCGAGAGCGAGTCGAAGGAAGATTCCGCGGGAAAGACCTCCGGCAGCAAGAAAAAGTCGGCCGGCAAGGCAACCTCCGCGGGCGAAAAGACCACCGCGCCGAAGGAACCCAAAGCAAAGTCCGCCACTTCATCCGCGGAAAAGCCCCCCGCCGAGAAACCAGCCGCTGGGAAATCCAAGTCGGCACCCGCCAAAAAGAAAGCGCCCAAGCCGGCGGATAAACCCGCGAAATCGGCCCCGGCTAAAAAGAGCCCTCCTAAAAAGGCGACGTCCAAAAAAGGGACGACGACCAAATCGAGTACCGGGCTAACCAAGAAAAAGCCGAAGTAACCCCCCATCGGCCAGGTCAATCCTTGCCGAGGCGGCCCGCTTACCCCCGATTCGCCGCAAACTTCGATTGGCCCCGGGCCGCCCGGCAAGATAGAATTTCAAGCTGTGCGGTGTCGGTCGACCTTGGCCGATATCTCTTCTCCGCGGGGGTATCTCAGGAGCGTTGGTATGTCGAATCGGTCTCGTATCGTCCATCTAGTACTCGGTTCGCTGTTGATGGTCCTGTCAGTGGTCGCCTTACGACCCTCCGCGGCCTTAGCCGAACCGACGACGGAACCGGTCCGAGACCAAGACCCGTTCCAGGTTCTGCCGGAGATCTTAACACCCAAGCGAATCGCGACCGAAGCCGAGCGAAATCGAGTGATCGCCACTCGGATTCTGACCAAGGCCCGCATCCTCGAACAACGGGGGGAGAAACTGGCCGCCCTCCGCGCCTATCAACAGGCGTACCGGCTGACCCCGGAGACGGTCTCGATCGTGCAGGAAATCATCCAACTGCAACTGGAACTGCGGCTGGTGGACGAAGCCTCTCGTTACTCCGTCTTGCTGGCGGAACGGAAGGAGGGCCTGCCTGCCGAATTCCTGGTGGAAGTCGCCAATCACTGCATCCGCGAGGGGGAACTGGTCAGGGCCGCCAACTTGCTCGACAAAGCGATCGCCCTCCGCATGCAAGAGGGTGCCCACACCGATGTGCTCGGTTTGCGACTGCGAGCCCTGCAACTGTTCACGTCCGCCGATAAAAAAAAGCAGGCGGCCGAGCATGCCACCGCGGTACTTTCGCTTCTCACGCAGCCTGAAAAGTACGACCTGGATTTGAGCGCGATCGAAGCCGCCCCAGAGAGTTGGCGGCGGACCTATTTGGAACTAGCCCGAGTTCAGTTGGCGGCGGAGAACTGGGACCAGGCGGAGGAAGCCTTCCATCGAGCGGAAGAAATCCACCCTGTGGCCGGCGGAGCGGACCTTCACCGAGCGGAGTGGCATATCGCTCAAGGGGACTTTCCAGCGGCCCAACCTCACCTAGAAGGTTACTTCAGCCTGGGGAATCTCGAAGAGGGCAAAAGGGCGTACGAGCTTCTTCGAGATTACCTGACAGCCGTGCTGCCCGATTTGGATCAGGTCGATCAGGCCCTAATCGACCGCCTTGAACCGTTAAGGAAAGACCGAGAAGAAAATGCCGATCTCACCACCTTCCTCACCCAGGTCCACCTCCGTCAAGAATCGTGGGACAAGGTAATCGAAATCGCGTCTCCCACGTTGAATGAAGACACCCCTGCGAAAACGCTTGCGGCGTTAGCGAAGGCTTACTACCAGCAGCGGGACTGGGCCGGGCTGCTCTCCGTTTTGGAACTCACGGCGGACGAGTCGCTAGACCTCTCCCCCTTAGGAGAAGTCGCGGAAACCATTGCGGAGGACGCGGAGGCACTCGATGCGTTGCTTAAACAGGTCGAGGAAGTCGCCTCGAATTCCAAGACCCCATTTCCTCCTTTTTTGGCGTTAGGCAAGCTCTACCAAATTTCCGGTGATTTTGAACGCGCCGCGACCTGGACCGAACAGGCTGGCAAACGCGCAAAACGAAACATCCGTTCCCAAATTCTGCTAACCTTGGGACTAGACGCGATCCGCGCCGATAACGGGGAAATCGCCGAACGAGTGCTGCGGGCCGCGCTCGATGGCCGCCCGCGCAAGGAACAGTTGCCGCTCTTACAGTTCTATCTGGCCGCCGCCCTGGAAATGCAGGACAAGCATGACGATGCCCTGCGAAGTGTCAAACGAGCCGCCCTGCTGAATGAGGATTCCGCCCTCCTGCGGAGTCGCATCGCTTGGCTGCTGTATCACAAGGGAGAACTCGAAGAGGCGAAAGAGGAGTACCAACGTCTGCTGGAACGATTCGACAAAGATCCCTCTGACTCCCAAACCCGAACCGTGATGCGAGAGGCGCGATCGGTCCTTTCGAGCTTGGCCCTGAAAGAAGGTCGTTTCGACGATTCGATCGCCTGGCTGGAGGAAATTTTGAACGAGTACCCGGAAGATGTCGGCATCATGAACGACGTGGGTTACTTGTGGGTCGACCGCAATCAAAACCTGGGGCGAGCCTTCCTAATGATCGAGCGGGCCCTGGACGCCGACCCGGACAACTACGCCTTTCGCGACAGCATGGGCTGGGCCCATTATCGGCTAGGAAATTACGAGCAAGCGGTTGTCGAATTGCAGAAGGCGGTCGATGGCTTGGAGAAACTCGATGCGGTGGTCCTCGACCATTTAGCGGACGCTCACCTAAAGTTGGGTAACCGCGACAAGGCCGCGTTGCATTGGCGTCAGGCGATCGACTTGGCCCGGAAAGATGGCGACACCGATTTGGTGCCCAAGCTCGAAGAAAAGCTGGAACAACTGGCCACAACCGAGGTCAGCCGCGGTTCGTGAGGGCAGGGCTGATGAAAAAGTTTCCTTGCAGTTCCCCCACGCTTTTGCAAGCGTAGCTAGTGTCCGTCCGGAAATTCGGATCTCTCGTAA
>JBBDIM010000103.1:0-4255 GCA_040880405.1 Pirellulaceae bacterium
CAGCCATCGCCACGATCGGCATGAAGCGGATGAACAGCAGGAACAACGTGATGAAAAGCCCGAAACTGCCGACAAACATGCCCACGTCGATCCAGGTCGGCTGAAAGTAATGCCAAGCCGAAGGAAGGAAGTCACGCGAAAGGGAGATGATCGTGATCACAAACCGCTCAAACCACATCCCGATGTTCACGAAAATACTGATCACGAACATCATCCAAGGGGTCGTACGGACCTTCTTGATCCAGAAGAATTGAGGAATCACGACATTGCACACGATCATCGTCCAGTAGGCCCAGGAAAACGGGCCGAACGCCCTGTTGATGAAAGCGAACTGCTCATAGCCGTTGCCGCTGTACCAGGCGACGAAAAACTCGATCGCGTAGGCATAGCCGACCATCATGCCGGTCGCGAGCAAAATCTTGCAGATATTTTCCAGGTGTCGCTGCGTGACGACCTCTTTCAGGTTGAGCATTTCCCGCGCCGGGACCATCAAGGTCAGCACCATCCCGAAACCACTAAAGACCGCCCCCGCCACGAAGTAGGGAGGGAAAATGGTGGTGTGCCACCCAGGAACCAGCGATACCGCGAAGTCGAAGCTCACGATCGTATGCACCGACAACACGAGCGGAGCGGCCAACGCGGCGAACAGGGCGTACGCCTTCTCGTACCGAGACCACTGCCGGGCAGAACCGGTCCAGCCGAGCGATGCAATCCCGTAGGCGATCCGTTTGACCTTGCTGGTGGCGCGGTCTCGCAAGGTCGCCAAGTCGGGTAACATGCCGGTGTACCAAAACAGGGCCGAGACCGTGGCGTAGGTCGAAACCGCGAACACGTCCCACAGCAGCGGACTGCGGAAGTTGGGCCACATGCTCAAATGGGTGTCGGGCACCGGGAACAGCCAATAGACGACCCACACGCGCCCGATATGAATCCCCGGGAAAATCCCGGCGCACATCACCGCGAAGATCGTCATTGCTTCCGCGAAGCGGTTAATACTGGTCCGCCAGTTTTGCCGAAACAGAAACAGAATCGCCGAGATCAACGTGCCGGCATGACCGATCCCGACCCAAAACACGAAGTTGACGATCGGCCAACCCCAGTACACCGGTTGGTTGTTACCCCAGACGCCCACACCGGTGAAAATCATGTACCCAATTAGCCCGAACAGCATGAATGTCAACGAGGACGAACAGGCCAGCGCGATGTACCAGATCGGCGGCGTCTTTGGCTTTTCAGCGAGCCGACAGATACTCTCGGTGATGCTGCGGTAGTCATGATCCCCCAGCACCAGCGGCGCGCGGCGTCCCGGCGTCTCTTGCGTGTTATCGGTGATTTGCTCGACGGTTGCCATCAGCTCTACTTGTGGGCGGTTTTTGTATTAGTCTGTGCGGGTAACGGGTTGGCCGTGAAAAAGGGGTCAGGACTCTTTTTCGCAATAAGTTCTCAATATTGAAGACGCCTGATGAAAAAGAGTCCTGACCCCTTTTTCACTCGTGCTCATGCCCTTCTTCATGCCCGTGGCCATGATCTTCTTCCGCCGCCAGCCAGGGGTGCGGGTTGCGGATCCGGGCCAGGTACTTGGTCCGCGGCTTGACGTTCAGTTCCGCCAGCATCGCGTAGGCCCGAGGGTTTTCGTGGTTGGCGGCGACGCGGCTTTCGCCGTTGTTCAGATCGCCAAACTCAATCGCCTGCGCGGGACACGCCTCTTGGCAGGCGGTCCGAACCTCGTTGGGGCCGATCGGCCGACGCTCGGCCCGGGCCTCAATCTTGGTGTTTTGGATCCGCTGCACGCAGAAGGTACACTTTTCCATCACGCCTCGGTTGCGGACGGTCACTTCCGGGTTGAACACCAACTGGGCCAGCTCGCGGTTGGCTTCTTCAAACTGGTGATCGCCGGCCCGGTAGTCGAGGTAGTTGAACCGGCGGACCTTGTAGGGACAGTTGTTGCCGCAGTACCGCGTTCCGATGCAGCGGTTGTAAACCATGTCGTTCAGCCCCTCGTCGCTATGGACGGTGGCGGCGACTGGGCAAACCTGCTCGCACGGGGCGTTCTCGCAATGTTGGCAAGTGACCGGTTGGGTCACCGCGTGCGGCTCGTCAAAGTCTCCGCTGAAGTAGCGGTCGACCCGGATCCAATGCATCTCGCGCCCCTTGGCGACCTGTTCCTTGCCGACGATCGGCACGTTGTTCTCAGCCTGACAGGCGATGGTGCAGGCGTTGCAGCCGACACATTTCGACATGTCGATCGACATTCCCCACGCGTGCCCATCATAGGAAAGCTCGGTCCAGAGCGATTCCAGCGGTGGGTGGTGAACGCGGTGCTCGGCGAAGTCGGGGTGGGCCTCGAACTCGGAGACGGTCCCTTCCCGAACCAGTGCCCCAACGCGGCGGCCCATTTCTTCCAGCCCCAAGGTATCGATCGCGTGATGATCCTGGGTGGTGGATAGTTCGTACTTTGTGCCGGTCGGTTCAACCGTGACACCGGTGGCGTAATCGAGCGCGTCGCTTTTCCGGAGGGGATAGACATTGACACCCACCGGATCGATCTGCTCGTCCAGGTTGCCGCCAATCATCCCGGCGAACGACCGGCCATAACCGAGCGTTACCCCCAAAGTTCCCGCCGCCAGCCCCGGCATCAGGTAAACCGGCATCAGGACCGATTGCCCCGCGACGGTCAGTTTGGCCAAAGTATCTTGCTGTAGGCCGAGTTTCTTCGCCGTGTTGGGGTTCACGGTCAAAACGTTGTCCCAGGTGACCTTGGTCATCGGATCGGGCAGTTCCTGCAGCCAGCCGTTGTTGGCGTAGCGGCCATCGTAGGTCGCTCCGATCCGGAAGTTGACTTCCAGGGCATCGCCTCGGTCGGCTTGCCAGGCGGAAGTGTTGACTTCAGCCAGTTGCAGGTCGTCGGCCAAAGTGGCAGCAATCGCTTCCCCTTGGCTGTCGGCCGCAAAGCCATCGTGCAGCAGCTTGTGCCACCGGGCCTCGGTCATTTCGATCCCGAGATGCGAAGCCGCGGTCTGGCGAACCATATCGCGACCGGTCAGTGATGTTTCACCCGCCATCCGGGCCAGCAGTTCGATGAGCGGCTTGCCACCGAAGATCGGATCGATCAGCGGCTGGGCGGTGCAGTAGCTGCCGTCGGTGGCGATCCCGTCTCCCCAGCTCTCCAGGCCGTGGGCCTCCGGCAGGTGCCAGGTCGATTGGCGGGAGGTTTCGTTTTCGTAATAGCCGAAGAAGATTCGCTGAGCCGCCTTGGCATACGCCTCAGCAAACTTGACATCGCCAGGGGCGTCGTAAACCGGGTTGCCACCCAGGACCACGACCGTCTCAAACTGCCCCCCGTTAAGCCCCTGAGTCAGCTCCGCCAGATCACCGACAGAATCTCGCTCGGTTGATGGACGGCGAATCAGCTCGACGGTCGCTCCCAGGTTCTCCAAACGGCTGTTGATCCGCCAGATCCGAACCTGAGTCGCTTGGTCCAGGTGCGGTCCACCCACCACCAAGCTACGTCCCTGGTGGCTAACCAGATCTTCGATGACCGACGCGATGAACTTTTCTCGTTTATCGGCGTCTTCGGCAGGTTGGGTAGTTTCCTCTGCGCCCAAGCGGACTTCGAGCCGAGCCTCTAGATCAGCGACAAAGCTCGCGACCCGGGAGGTCTCCAGTGCCAACCGATGATCGGCTGCCAATCCCGACGTGGTGAAATGGCTTTCCACCACGAACAGCCGATTCATCGGACCCGCTTCAGGAGCCCTTCGCTGCGTGTACTCGCGCAAGTTACGCAGTCCGCTGGCCGCTTCGTGTCCGAAGAAATCGGCGTCCAACAACAACAGAACGTCCGCGTTTTCGATTCGATAACGGGGTCTCAGGTCCGATCCGAAGGCTTGGCTAATCGCCGCAACGGCTTGCGGCCGGGCCAGCGGATCATGTTGAAACCACTGGGCCTGTGGCAGACGCTCGGCCAGCCGATCGATTTGCGCCTCCACACTGGGCGACTCGTGTGAACCCACCAGGAAGGCGACCTTTTCTCCCTCACCGGCGGAAACTTCTTCCCAGGCAGCGAAAAACCGATTCCAGTCTCGGCTAAACCGCTCTTTCCCTTCTCGCTGAACCACGTTGCGGCTGCGGTCCGGATCGTACAGTTCCAGGACCGCCGCCTGAGTGAAAACGTCAGTGCCGCTCCCCTCGGCGTGCAACGAGTTGCCGTCGACCTTGATCGGCCGACCATCGTAACTGGTCGCCACAATCGGCTGCA
>JBBDIM010000104.1:0-119979 GCA_040880405.1 Pirellulaceae bacterium
AACCGACAATGACGGGGATTCCGGTCGCAGGCTGCGCACATGCCGGATCGCACCCGTCCGAAGCGACAGAAATCAGCCGATTCATTTTCCCTCCCCTTCAATAAAATCTTGAGGTAGCCACGGTCGCCAGACCGTGGGGGAACTGCGAGCTTGGGCGTGCCCCTGAGGCGAAGCGAGTTGGCACTTCTCCCACGCTTTTGCAAGCGTAGCTACGACGAAATCTTGAGGTAGCTACGGTCGCAAGACCGTGGGAGAATCGCGGGTTGGTTGTGCCCCTGAGGCGAAGCGAGTTGGCACTTCTCCCACGCTTTTGCAAGCGTGGCTACGACGAATTCTTGAGGTAGCCACGGTCGCAAGACCGTGGGGGAACAAAAAAACGTCCTCTTGCCTGACGCAAGAGGACGTTCGTAAATTCAATCGATTCGCACCGAGCAGCTACCGTCAGCTTAGGGTAGCTGGCCTAGCTCGCCACCGTTTCGCGTACCGGCCGAGGCAAAGATGAAGCGGTCCACCGTTTCCGCGACAAATCGGCTGGAACCATCACCCAGGGTGAACAACGCTCCGCCGGGATGGGCGCTGTGGAACCCGGCAAACCCTCTGTCTCCTTCATTCCTCGAGTTGAGCTCGACCCCAGTCGAGCCGCTCCAACTGGGATGCAGGCCAACGCTAATGGGCGTGCCAATGTAGATAAAATTTCGAATTGTGATGTTGCGTCGATAGCGCTCGCCGATCATGAGGGTGTTACTGGTCCCGTCAGAGAGATCTGCAAACCGCGTGCTGTCGTTTAGCATTTTGAAAGCCCCGTTGAACCGAGCGAGAGTTGGCCCAGTGCTTAAATCAAGGCCATAAACGGCATCGTTATCCTCCATCGGCCCGTGCGCGGCTTCCATGAGGGCGCTCGGCTCATTGAATCCGGCGGTCCCCGAGACCACGCAGCCGTAGTTGCCGCGGGGACGATTGGTGATACCACCATCGTCGGTCCACAAATTGCTCGAATCGGGTGCCGAGGGGCATTCAAAGGCCGTAATCCGGGTTTGAAGGGCAAGCTGATTGGTGCCGGCATCCGCCCAAATCAGCCCGAAACCTTTCCCTTGGATTTGGTTCCAAAGGGCGTTTTGCTCGATTTGGGGTAGGATCATGCCGCTCCAGACGAGTGCGTCTTCAATTCCGCTCGCAGTCCCCCTGATGGCCGCGGGAGGAAAAGCTCTGTGGGTGTCGTGGTAGTTGTGCAGGGCCAGACCCATCTGCTTGAGGTTGTTACTGCACTGCATGCGTCGAGCCGCTTCCCGGGCCTGTTGCACGGCGGGCAGGAGCAGGGCGACCAGCACCCCGATGATCGCAATCACCACGAGGAGCTCGACGAGGGTAAAGCCGTTCCTGGCTTTGTGAAACTTGGACATTAAGGGCCTCTTCAAGAAGTTCAGGGGAAAAATCGTAACTGCGAATGCTCGCGGCCGGATCGAACTATCAAGTCCGTCCGGTTTGCCCTTGTGGGTAGGCTTGGGCGATCCGAGATCCGAGCCACGGGGCATGGTTGCAAGGGAAACTGATTTAAGCGGGCTACGGTTCCAGCTCAAGCTCAAACGTGTTGTTGCCGCGCGTGACTTCCAACGTGTAGTCAGCAGGAAGTTTCCCCGGTGGCTTGGCTTGGGGGTCATCCATGACGAGCGAGACGGCATGGGGACCGACAATCGCTCCGTCGTTGATTTCGTAGGTTGAAAGTAACAAACCGATCCAGAGAAATTGGCTACGCGGCATCAACTTTTTTATCCTGTCGAGTACGAGAAGAGGAGCGTTGGACTGAGTCTTAGTCCGAATGAAACAATCGGGCTGTGTGAAGAGCATTGTAGTGAATAGTAATTATGGGCCATCCTAGAACACCATTTCAAAAAGGTCGAGCGCCATTCCAAAAAGTTTGAAAAACAGATAAACGCTCAATTTCATTGAGTTTTTTGTTCGGACGCTCCACGCGTTTATCCAGATCTTAAGGCGGACGGGGCAAGTTTTTAGCGCGAGCAATTCCTCCTGCCACGAAAAAGGGCTCGCTTTCCCCAAGGAGAGCGAGCCCTTTTCTTGATTCATCGCGAAGTACGAGTGGTTGTGACTACTTGACGATCTTGAGCAGTTCCACTTCGAACACGAGCACCGAGTTGGGTGGGATCGAGGGTCGGCCTTGGGCCCCGTAGGCGAGTTCCGCGGGGATGTGCAGCTTCCACTTGGAGCCGACTTTCATCTTTTGCAGGGCCTCTGTCCAGCCGGGGATCACCCCTTGAACCGGGAATTTGGCTGGCTCGCCACGATCGTACGAACTATCGAACTGGGTCCCGTCTAGCAGCACGCCCTTGTAATGGCACTCGACGGTGTCTTCCAGGGTCGGCATCGGGCCGGTCCCTTCTTTCATGACTTCGTATAGCAGGCCCGATTCGGTTTTGGTTACTCCCTCGGCTGCGGCAGTTTTGGTCAGGTAATCCTGTCCCTTCTTGACGTTTACGTCCGCCTGAGCCTGCATCTGCTTTTGGACCATCTCCTGGAAAGCCTGCAGGGCCTTGTTGGCGTCCTCTTCCGTGAGCTTGGAGTCTTGACCGGTCATCGAGTCGCGAATTCCGGCGATCAGGGCTTCCACGTCGAAGGGAACCTGGGGATTGGCGATGTCGTCGCCGATGTTCCGCCCAATCGCGTAGGAAGCCTTCTGGGGCACGGTTTCCAATTTAAGCTCCTGCGCTGAGGCCATCGAGGTACAAAGGGCAACGAGGGCCACGGGGATCAAATAACGCATAAATTTCCTTTCAGGTTTGCCATTCACGATGGGTGAAGTGGCGGGTAGGGAGGGTAGGGGAGGTTGGTTTGTCTTGCCGCAAGTGTACCTCATTATGGGGCGCAAGTCTGCTGCCGAACACCGGTCCCACAACCGCGGACAAGCGCTAGTTGTTCGTCCGGAGCCACTGGGAAGCGTACTGCACCGCTAAGACTCGATTGGCGAACATTTTGAGCTCGGCCTGCGAAGCTTGCTGCTGATCGGCGTCCAACCGGCGAAGCTGTTCCTGCTGCCAGCGAAGTGCTAACTCACGCGAGTGAAAGACGTTAGCAACGCCTTGCGTGCGATTGTTGGATCGCGTTTGGAGCATGGCGACAAAGTGCGCGAACTCGGAGAAGGGGTGATCGTACGGCTGACGCATCAGGTGAGTGACGATGTCGGTTTCGATGGCCGCGAAGTCCTCCCCAAAAAATTCACTGAATTGTTCCCGATTCTCGACCACCACACCGGTCGTATTGGTGCTGAGCGCGCCTTCCAAGGGGCGCGTTTCACTTACCTTTTTCATGAACCGATTGAAATCCGCTTTCTTGCGGGTCGCCAAGTAATGCGTCACGGCCCACGCGGAGGCGTAACCGGTGGAGGTTAATTGACCCGCCCCGATGGTATCTTCCAGCATCTTGCCATCCGCCTGGTCGGCGTCTTTCGCTTTGAGATACAACTCCAATTCGAACATCCGCATGTCGTTGATCACGCCGGAGCCTTTCCACTTCATCCGCTTGCCGAAATCGGTCGGGGCGTAGTACTCGGCGATCCCCTCGGAGATCCACATCGGCCAGCGTGAGAGTCGCTGCTGCACGCCAATGTTGTGGAGGATTTGGTGGGCCCCCTCGTGGGCGATCGTCGAGATCGCCTGCCGCATGTAGAGATCCTGTTTCAGGGGAGGGTTCGAGGGGCGTTCGTGCATCACGACATAGTTTTCATTGGTGTCGTAATAGGCCACGACCCCAGGCGGAAGTTCGCTGAATTCCCGGAACTCGCGCTCGGTCGAGAACATGATGCAGACCAGCGGGACGTCCGGTTCGTGGGCCGTGATCTTTTGTCCCTTGGCATGGCCGATCATGCCGGGGACCATCGACTCCAAGATCCGCATCGAGACCTCCGCAAACTGCTGCGTGGTGTTGTACACAAACACGAAATGCCGCGAGGTCCGCGTCTTGAAGCCGGGGAATTGCTCGGCGAGTCGGCTTTCGAGCACTTTTTTGTCGATTGGAACGAACCTTCGGTCGGTCTTTTGCACCTCGCTAACCGGACGGGAAACGAGCCGACCATCCGGCAGCATCAAAATCAGGTGGGTCCCCACGACCACGTGGATCTTGGCGATGACCTTCTCCCCCTCGTCATCCCGCGCCTCGACATTCCCTTGAATCGAGTGAGAGATCACGCCAGGGGGAATATTGAAACCAAAGGCCCGCGGATCAGGTACCCGAATAGAGCGGTCCTGCGCATGGACCTCGCCCACGAAGAGGGTTGCGACCGTCAGTAGTGGTAGCAGTTGCGCGATTTGGCAAGTTCGCACCAGGCAGTCCTTCCGGCGAAACGCCAAAAGATTCGGGAATGAGCTAGGAGGCAAATGGCCATTCCCTCCCAGCGGAAGCGGGCCAAGGCCGCGGACCGACCCGCTGACCAAGCTTTATTGTCGGTCTAACCGCCAACATGGCAAGTGTTTTGGGCCGATCGGGGCCGAAAAGAAAAAGTTTCGTAAATTGTGACACCTTCGCGAGTTAGCTGGGTTTAAACTACCAGAGATACCCTGACTTGAACCTTTTCATGCTGTCACTTCCGGTTCGAGGGGGCTCTCAACCGACACGTAAGAACCCCTAACATAACCTCGCTCATCGGCCTGATTGCCTCGGGGAAATCGCTGATTGTTGGGTTAAGTTAGGCGCACTAAAGCTTTTCCGAGTCGCTTGTAACCAGCCATAAGATCTAAGTTTATGACATCCAGTCGCTTTCAACGCGGATTTTCCTCAGCTTTCCTGGTTTCCCCGGTCGCCCACTCGCGGCGGTCGAGGACGACCAGTCGAAAGCTAGGGCGTGTCATCCTCTCGGCAGGCCTTCTCCTCACGCTGGCGATACCGGGGGGGTGGGCCAATACCGTATGCGGCGCGGACTCCCAACTGGTGGGGGTTTTGGCGACTGCGGTCGAGCCGGATGTCGCCCGGGAACTTCAATTGGAAGAAGAAACTCTCGCGCGGCTTAAGGCGGTAATCACC
Source organism: Pirellulaceae bacterium (assembly GCA_040880405.1). Lineage (GTDB taxonomy): Bacteria > Planctomycetota > Planctomycetia > Pirellulales > Pirellulaceae > JBBDIM01. Next base: position 5,029 of record JBBDIM010000104.1, read on the forward strand.
CAGCGGGAAGCCCAGGCCAAACACCTAGCGATCGCCGAGGGAGAGGCGGGTGGGGCCGATGAGCAGGTCAACCTGAGAGCATTTGTGGAAGATTCCGAGAAGCAGGGACTGGAACTTCTCAGCCCGCTTCAGCAGCAGCGCCTGCATCAGATTTTGATTCGCGATCAAGGGATGCAGTCGCTCCGAGATGCCAGCGTGGCCCAGTCGCTGCAGCTTACCCGTGAGCAGCGGGCGGACGTCGAGCGGCAGTGGCAAGTGGTGGAAGAGACCATCGTCCGGCGTGGCCCCGGGGCCATGTCCTCCGCCGAACGGACGTTTGAGCGGAATGCCAGCTTGCTCCTCACGGAAGACCAAATGGCCGCTTGGGAAGAGATGGCCGGTCTTTCCAGTGACTCACCGGATGAGGCACTTGCGAGCGAGGAACCCGCGGCGGACGATACCGTTCAGCTTACGGCGATCATCGACGAGGACGAACTTGCAGAGGATGAAGGTGAAGAGGAAACGGCAAACCAGCCGATCTCCGATGAGGAGTTGGATGGCCTGATCAGCGATTTCGAGGCCGCAGGTGCCGAGAATGCTGAAATGGATGACAACTCAGAACCTGCTACCGAGACCCAACCTGCGGAAGAGCCCCGGATGGCCGCGAGCGGTGAGGCCAGCCCCAACGCTGCCGATTCAGCGAGTGATCGCGTGCCCAAGAATTGGGACGAGATCAAAATCAAGTTCAACTTTCGATATCACCCTTGGCGGGACGTCTTGGATTGGTTTGCCGAACAGGCGGATCTCTCGCTCGTGATGGACGCTCCACCTTCTGGGACGTTCAACTACATCGATGGCAAATTGTACACCCCGACCGAGGCCCTGGATGTGCTCAACAGTGTCCTGTTGACCAAGGGCTATACCTTAGTCCGCCGCGGTCAGATGCTGATGGTGGTGAACCTGGAAGATGGGATTCCCCCGACCTGGGTCGAGAAGGTGCCACTTGAGAAATTAGATGACCGGGCCGAATACGAACTGATCAGCGTGATGTTCGACCTGCGTCGGATGACGCCGGAAGAGGCAAACGCGGAAATTAGCCAACTTTTGGGGCCCCAAGGTTCGGTTACCACGCTCAGCAAGTCGCAGCAATTGCTGATCACGGAGACCGCCGGTCGGCTCCGGACCATCCGCGATGTGATCGACGCGGTAGAGAACCCCAGCGGCGGCAACCTGACGAGCTATCGCTTGGAGCACCTCAGCGCGATGGAGGCCCTGCCAATTATCCGCAGCCTAATGGGGATGGCGGAGGAGGAGAACGTCACCCCCGATGGCTCACTCCGGATCGCCACCGACACCCTCGGGATGCGTCTGTTTGTCACCGGCAAGAAAGACGCGATCCAGGAGTTCGAGGACATCCTGAAGAAGGTCGATACCGTGGACACGGATGCGATTGGCAAACCGCCTGAGCAACTTCAGATTGAAGTTTACAGCCTCGGCACGGCCGATCCGACCACGGCGCTGCAGGTGGTGCAAACATTGCTTTCCGGTTCGCCGAATGTTCGCCTTTCGGTCGATGAGAATACCGGCAGCCTCATCGCCCTTTGCCGTCCCTCGGAACACGCGACCATTCGCGCCACGCTCGACCAGATGCGGCGCGACTCGAAGCAGACCGCGGTGGTTCAACTGCAAGTGGTCGATCCGCAGGTCGCGGTGATGTCGATCAATAAATTGTACGGCGCGGTCGGCGAAACCCCGGCACCTAACGCTCCGGTGGTCGACGCCGATCCGGTTAGTCGACAATTGTTTGTCCGGGGAACCGCCCAGCAGGTGTCGGAGATCAAGGATGTCCTCAAGCAGATGGGTGAGGACCCGGAAGCCATCCGCGAGGGAAGGGCAGGACGGGGGAATATCCGCAACCTAAACCTCAAGGGAAATTCCGCGGAACGCGTCCTGCGTGACCTGGAGACATTATGGCCAACCGTAAGCGATACCAACCGGATTCGAATTGTCCGGCCCGGTTCCACTACCGACACCGGCCGAGTCAATCTGCGCGAGTGGAAGGCCCCCGAGGAAACTCCAGACCCGGGCCGTGGCCCGACTCAGGACTCGACCACCGGGAGATCGCGTCCCAATCTCGATAGCGAAGCCCGCGCGACAACGCCCGCTTCGCCGTTTCATTACGTGAGCGAAACGGTGGCACCTTCCGCTGAGGATCGGACTGCCGGTAACTATGGCAAGCCAGCCCCCCCTAAAGCCCTCACGGCGGAGCCAGGTCAAGAAGAGCCGGTCGCAGCAGATTCAGACTGGCAATCGCTGGGTCGTCGCGGTAGCGAGGATGCGCAGCACTCGACCAGTCAAAATGCCACCGACACCGCACAGGTCATCCAGCCATCGGCCGGTGCCGGCATCGGGGTGCAGCAGGGGGAAATTGTCATCATGGCTGGCCCCAATGGCTTGGTGCTCGCTTCGGATGACATCGAGGCTTTGAATCAAGTCGAGGAATTGATCGAGTTACTCTCGGAGCGTCACGCCACCAGCGGCGCCCAGTTTTCCGTCTACTATTTAAAGCATGCCCGGGCCGATGTGGCCGCTGGCCTGTTGCAAGGCATCATGACCGGCTCGTCGACCACCTCGGACGAGGAGGGGTCTCTCTTGGGTGATCTCGCCTCTGACATGCTGGGTGGCGGAAGCATGATGGGTTCGCTGATGGGCCTCGGCGGCATGGGGGGAGGAACGGGCGGCGCAACCTCGTTGAGCATCGGAACGATGAGCGTGATCGCCGATCCGCGGCTGAACGCCTTAGTGGTGCAGGCCCATCCGGATGATTTGGAGAAAATCGATCAACTGCTCAACGTCATCGATCAGCCTTACAGCCCGGAACCGGTTGAGACCAAAGCCAAGCCACGTCTGATTCCGGTCAACTTCACCTCGGCCCAGAATGTGGCAACCGTGGTGCAGCAGGTTTACGCGGACCAGATCGCGACGCCTCAAGGGCAAGGGCAACAACGGCAACCCAGCCCAGAAGATTTCATTCGGGCCCTGCGCGGTGGCGGGCGAGGTGGACGTGGCGGCGGAGGCGAAGGGGGCGGGGCTCAAAGCGAGCCAGAGAAGATGACCATCGGGGTTGATACCCGGAGCAACTCCTTAGTCGTTTCCGCGCCTGATCCGTTGTTTGAAAGCGTGAAATCGTTAGTCGATCAGCTCGATCAGGCGGGTGACGATACGAACCAGTCGATGAAGGTGATCCAAATCAAAAATTCCACTCCGGAAGTCATTCAAAAGGCCCTCACTTCCTTAACCGGCGGCGCGGTCACCACCGGGACAGCCCCCACCAACACGCCTGGTGCGCAGCCCGCGGGTGGCGGGGCTCCAAACGCTGCTGATGCCGATGCGATCCGGCAACGAATGGAGGCGTTTGGCCGCATGCGGGGCATGATGCAGCAAGGTGGGGGTGACCGAGGTGGTGACCGGGGCGGTCGCGGAGGCGACCGAGGAGGACGCGGCGGCGACACGGGTGGAAGAGGTGGACGTGGCCGGTAATACGTCGCCAACTGACCACCGGTGAAATCGCAATCACGCACCCCGCCTGGGAGAGTGCGATCCGCGTTATGCGTCTGGATTAGCGCAGGGATCTCCCCCCGATTCGCCCAGGCCCAGAGGGCCGCTATAATGGGTGCGATCCGGTATATGCGCCGCAGGCCATTGGCATCCCCGTCATTTTCGGTTGTCAATGGTTCCCGTGGTGCCTGACGGCCCGATTACCGTGTGAGCCGAAGCGACCAGGGGATGAGTTCAATTACAAAGAGTCGGCGGTTTAGAACCCTGTTCCTCGGCACCCGTAATTGACCTTATCCCCTTCCAAACGCTCCACTTCGAAGACCGGAATTTCTCTCCAATTGACAGGACAACCCAGCGGCAGCGATTGGCACGCCCGCCAAACTCGTACGGGGATAAGGTCAATTACGGGGACCGCGGTCGGAACTTCTGGACCTCCGACTCTTTGTAATTGAACTCATCCCCCGGAGGCGAAGTCAAAATCCGTGGTTAATCCTTTCTCCGAAACTCGCCGCCGCAGCGCGACATGCACGTGGGTCCTCTGCGATCTCCGCGTCTCTGCGTTTCAAAAATGCGGTTCGGTTGATCCCCGTACGAGTTTGGCGAGCCAATCGCTGCCGCTGGGTTGTCCGGTCAATTAGCGAGAGAAATTCCGGCCTTCAAAATAGAGCGTTTGGACGGGGATAAGTACAATTACGGGGGCTGCGGTTTAGGGTTCCGGGCCGCCGACTCCTTGTAATTGAACTCATCCCCTGTCGCTTCAATGTGCCTTCGGTGTGCTCTGCGTGGTTGTCTTACTGGGTGCTTGTACCGCTTACTCGTCCCAGGGGCTTTGCGGCACTTCGATCGGCCGCGCTGCGCCAGCCTGTGGGCTTCTGGGCGGCAGGACCGATTCGGACCGGGCCGGTACCAGGTCGCGGCCCGAGAGGTACAACTGCAAGAGCAGCATGAGGGCCGCCGAGCCAAGCAAGATGATGGTGACCGGTATCACCTGCGAGTTGTTGACCGAGCCGCCGGAGAATAGCTCTTCAAATGTCCAGAATGGATTGGCCACTTGGAAGAGGGTGTAGTTATGATCGCGAAAGTTGGAGTACCAGAGTTGGAAACTCCAAGGGAGTCCGCAGGCAGCCGCCATGACAATGACATGGATCAACAGCGAAACGAAAATTCCCCCCTGGCCCAGACGGTGGACCCCGGCCATGATCACTCTGCCCAAGCCTAAGTAACAAATGACGTAGCAGGGGAGCAGTATCGACATCCAAAAGATGCCTTCGTGGTTCGGCCCATAGGGTTGGATTAAGGTGCGGGGAAACAAGGTAGTCGATGCGACCACGATCCCGCCGGAGATCGCCCCGCTGACCGCGAGGAAGTATCCTCGCGCGGGTCCTGGCAACCGCCAATTCAGCCGAACGCGGCCCCACAGCGATTCGGGAATCGTGCGTCGTACGCGGGGCGAGAGGACCGGGGACTCGCCGACCATCAGCGCGCCCATCACTCCCCAATGAAGGCAGCCGACGATAATCGCGCCGGCCAATGGGCCGATATGATTGGCATTCAAGTAAACATAACCCCACCAGAGGAGAAACAAAAAATGTTGACCCAGCATGACCATCCGCAGCTTCCAAACGCGGTTTTCGCTGGGAAAAGTGATCCGCGCGGTGGCGGCGTGGTAGATCAGCAGAACGTAGCTGATGTAAACGGTGAGTGCCGCCAGCCAGGCGGTCCAAAAGTCGGCATTGTCATAGGCTCGCCACGAGGTGTCTTCGAACAGAAACTCGTACGAGACGTACAAGCCCCAGTAATAGACAATGGCCAGCCCCAGGATAATGCCAACCGACACCACCGCCTGCCAATGCCGCGCATTGGCGATCGTGGCCAATAACAAGCCCAGAACCGACAGCAACAGCGACAGCAAAAACGAAAAGACGAGGCAAAGTCCGATCGAGATGACATCGATCCCCCGCAGCAAATAAGTGAACGCCACGCAGGGGGCCAGCGCGGAAAAATAAACCAGCATTTGCACGACGGCGCTGCCCAGTTTTCCCTGGATGATATGCCCAGGCCCGAGGGTCGAGATCGAGAGTAGTTCATAGGTGCCATCCTCTCGCTCGGCCGCCAAACTGCGAAAGGCGGTGTACGGGATGATGATAATCAGCGGGAAGAGCAGGATATCGATATAACCTACCAAAAGCACCGGCCCATCCGGGGCGTAGGCGATGCCGGGAGAGCGCATGATGATGGCGACCAGCGACCAGACCCAACCGGCGAGCAGGACCAGCGTGAAGGTGATGGCGAATTGCTTGCTCTTGAGGGCCTGTCGGGTCTCCTTAACCAGAATCGGGTTGAGGTACTCGCTTCCCCATTCCAGCAAGGCGTCCCACCGCTTCAGCCATGAGTCGCTGGTGGCCGGAGCCTGCTCCGCCTGGATCGGTTCGGTAATTTCGCCCGAAGTCATTGCACCCGTCCCTTGGTCACTTGCAAAAAGACATCTTCCAGCGAGGAGTGTTTGGCGGCGAACTCCGCGATCTTGAAATCGGCCAGAACCATTTCCCGGAGCAGCGCAGCCTCTTCTTCCCGATCACCCTGATGAGCGAAGGTCACCAGTTGCCCATCGATTACGACATCCTGAAGGTCGGTCTTGGAGGCAAGCCACTCGGTCAGGCGGACGACATCCTCCAGCACGCGAACGCGGACCCGGCTCAGATTCACCTGGCCACGCTGGATCTCGTTGACACTGCCGGTCGCTAGGAGTTGGCCCTGTTCAATGATGCCGACCACGTCGCACATCTCGGCCAGCTCAGTCAGAATGTGCGAGCTTACCAGGATCGTTTTGCCGGCCTGCGAGAGCCGCGTGATCATCTCTCGCAGTTCAATCCGAGCCCGCGGATCGAGCCCCGCGGCCGGTTCGTCCAGGATCAGGACGCTCGGGTCGTGGATCATCGAGCGACCGAGGCAGAGCCGCTGTTTCATTCCTTTGGAGAGCCCGTTGATCGGCTTCTCCGCCAAAATATCCAACCCGGTGAACTCCATGGTGCGCTCCAGCGCCATCCTCCGCTCACGTCCCTTCATGCCGTACGAGCGAGCAAAAAAGTCCAGGTATTCCCAGCAGTTCACATTCGCGTACACGCCAAAGGCGTCCGGCATGAAGCCCAACCGCCGGCGGACTTTGTCCGGATCGTTGATCACCGAGTGCCCATCGACCAAGGCGTCTCCGGCCGAGGGTAAATCGAGCGTCGCGAGGATTCTCATGCTGGTGGTCTTGCCCGCGCCGTTGGGGCCGATGTAGCCGAAGACCTGGCCGGGGTAAACCTCGAACGAGATATCCCGAACCGCTTCGGTGCGGCCGAAGTTGCGATGCAAGCGGCGGAGCTCGATCATCGCGTTACGGGTTTGAATCATCGGTTGGTCCTCCCCACCTGCCGTACACAATGTCGATACTTAGTTCGCCCGCCGGCACTCCCTCGACACCCCAGGGTACTTCGGGAAAATGTTCGACCACGGCCAGGTAACTGTATGGCTGACTGTCGTTCAGGACTGCGGTGATCACCTTGTCTAACTCCCGTTCCAGGGCACTGGATGTGAAACTCGGGTCCGGCAGATGGGTATCGATAAAGTAGCCTGAGTAATGCCGATTTCGGCGTCCTGAGCGATAGTTCGCCCGGTACACGAATCCCGGTGGTGTCTCCATGTTGGCGTCCGTGAGCAGCCTTCGCATTTCTCCCTTGTCGACGTCCCCGTCGGCGGCAAGCTGGACGCTCTCGCCAGGAGCGAGCCGCTCGATTTGAAACGGAGTACCCTGCGGATCGATAACAATCGCGTGCAGAATCGGCGTGTCGAGTAAATTCGTGACGCGGAGGCCACCTTGGTCCTCCCCCTCCTGGATCTCCAGGCGGCGTTCGGTTTCAAACGGCCGAATCGCGAGAAGCTGCCGAGTTACGCGAGACCGAAAATAGCCCTGCTTGAGCCACTGATCATCCCGCCAATGGAGTTCGCGGTTTCCTTGCCAATCGTCGTGCGGGTTATGTTCGCGAAGGTGGATCGCGGTGTCGGTCGGATAGTGGAGACCGCTGGAAGGGGCCAGCCCCGCATAGTAGGCCTGGAGCGAGTAATTCGCGCCGCGAGACTCGACCTGATCGAGCAGCGTGAGCGAGCGAATCCGCGTACGCGTTGAGAATCCATCGGCAAACACGGCATAAATCATTAAGGTGCCGGTCACAATAAACGCCCCCAGCGGCACGGTGAACACCAGCCAGTTGAGTCGCCGCATGGCCCGCAGCAAAAAGTAATTCACCGGGCCGATGACAATCACGAACAACGAAATCAGCACCAGGAACGATGTGACCGGGGCCATGCCAACCCCCGGGATCAAAAACTCCCAAAACCCTTGGTTGATCCGACCGCGCGAGAGCCCCAGTCGCTGAAACGGTGCCCAGCGATGCGAACCGATTTGCGCGGCGAGTTGCTCCCAGCTTTGAGGCGTACCGGGGAAGGGGCTGCCTGGGATCACGGCCACCATGCCGAAGCCCAGGCTGTAGGTCCCGCGGAGGCGGGTCACGGTTGGCATATCCGCGGCGGGAAGCGATTGGACGTTAAAATGCATGCCTCCATCTTGATCAATGAAGAGTGGCTCATAACCCGTTCCATAGTTCTGATTCGCCTGATAGGGGTATCCATACACAGGGTTCGAGCCGTTCCGCAAGTCGTTCGGGGAAAGCGAGTGTTGGCCTTGCGGTGGAGTGGTGAATTTTCGATTCTCGAGTGGCTGGGTGTGGAACAGCCGTAGTGCCTCTTGCGGCGGCGTGCGAACCGGTTCCTCGTACCAAACCACCACGGTGCCCCCCGCCAATATCCACTCTTCCAACGCCGTGAAGCGAGTGGTCAGGTTGTTCCGCATTTCCTCTAGGTCGTCGTACCGAATGAACAGCAGGTCGACGCCACTCAGCCCCAGCCAATGTTCGGGAGATTGGGCGAGGGGGAGGATATCGAGCCGGGGGAACTGGGGCAGAAACGGGAGCATCTCTTCCGGGGTAGCGACTCCCTGAAATTGTTTTGAGGCGTTTTGGCCGCCGCCCCACCCTTCAAATTCGTTGTACATCACCCGCAGGTCGGGCAGGGGATATCGGTACGAATCGCCTTCCGCTTGGCGGAGCTTTTTCTGCTCGGTGATCCACGCGGAACGTTGATCGCGGGTCGGGGCATCGGCGTGGAGGATTAAGATCGAGGGGTTGGCCTCGGTTCGGCCTGTGGCGGATCCGGTATAGTCTTCCCCGCTCAGTTCCTCGACTTGCGTGCCATCCTCGAAGGTCCGCACGAAAATCCCGTGCCAGGCGGCTTCCTGTGGCATCAGGATGGTGATTTTGACTTCCCGTTCGCCTTGGGGTAGCTCGACAAGTTTTCCGACCCATTGTTGCCGGTTTTCGGCGTTATTTTGGTTGTATGGATCGAAGGCCCGTAGTTCGACCCACAAAACCCGGTCGCGTGGCGTGGGACTGCCGGTGTTGGTGCTCAGGGTAACCGTCACCGGTCGATAGGCCCGGCTCTCGACCCAGCGGGTATCGATCCGCAGGATCAAGCCGCTGCTCCGCGTGGGGTTGGGGTTGCCTCCGGCAAATTGGGGTCTGGGGACCGGCAAGGTGAACTGGGTGCCGCTCTCGGCGTGAACCGCGGTCGCCCAGCTAAGCAGCACCAGCCAAAGCACCCAACCGCGCCTTGCGTGGGAAGATAATCCCCTGTCAACCATCACCAGGCACCCTTGTTATCGTTGGAAAAGTGAGTGGGAGTCGGTTTTCGCGAAAAGCTGTTCGCGGCGCATGCCGCGTCGAGACGTGTTAATCCAACGGGATATCTTGCGGAGGCAAGATCTGGGGGGCCTTCGTCTCGTGGGCGAACGGGGATTGCGGCTGCTCGCGTCGAGTCAGCTCTGAGAGCTTCATCATCAGGAAACCCGTTCCGGTAATCGCCAAGTGAATCGTCAACCAGGCCGCCCACGCCATGAAGGCGAACAAAATCGCTTGCGCGATCATCGCCCCATGCCAGGCCTGGATCGCAACCCAGCACCACACGGCAAACAGGCCGGTGAATAGCAGGATCTTCTTGATGGAATATTGGGGGAGTAACATGGATCCTATTGTCTCTCCCCAGGAGGGGTTTGCAATTGGTCCGTTGTCGGAAAACGGGAGGATCGTCCGGAAAGCCTTACCGCCTCTATTCGTTCGTAGATGGTCGATCTTGGACCGGCCCAAAAAAAGGAATCCCTTGGACTGGGGAGTCGATTTTTCTTTTCTCCGTTCAGGGCGTACACTAAAGGCGTAGAAACTTCCCCCTGGTTGAAGACGCGGCATTGCCCGCGCTGCCCCTTGCCTCGGATCCACCGACTGCCGTGAACTTGGAATTTCGCCACATTTTCGATCAGCTTCTGGAAGAGGTTCTGGCCACGCTGCCCGACGAGATTGTTGATATTTTGGAGGATGTTCCGCTCTATGTCGAGGATTATCCGTCCGAGGGAATCATGCGGCAGATGCGCATCCGTGACCGCACCAGCCTCTGCGGCCTCTACACCGGCATCCCGCTGATCAACCGCACCGCGGAAGTCCAACCGGTCCTCTCCGACGCAATCCACCTCTTCCGCGAAGGCATCGCCGCCCACACGGTCGCCATTGCGGGGCGGTTAAAAAAAGAAGAACTAAAACGCCAAATCCGAATCACCCTCCTCCACGAACTAGGCCACCACCACGGGTTTGATGAGGATGAGCTGGAGGAGATGGGGTATGGGTAACGGGGCATGTGCCAAAGCCACCATTTTCTTGGGCGAGTTGTCGAATTCCGGTCCGGCCAGTCGACTAGTTCATGAAGGGTGGGAACTCGGCCCGCCTGAAGGCCGGCGCTCAGATCGTGTGCAATCGCATTATTGCGGCACGTCGGCTCAAGCTATCCAGGAAAAATTGCGTGGAGATTTTTTACCATGGCAAAGCTCGTCTTTGGAATGAACCTGTCCTTGGATGGCTATGTCGACCATCAGGAATTTGGGCCAGGCCCGGCGCTCTTTCGCCACTGGATTGAGCAGGTGCGCGACTTGGCGGGCAGCGTGTACGGTCGCCGCATGTACGAGATCATGCGATATTGGGACGAAGATGATCCCAAGTGGGACCCGGATCGACGCGAGTTCGCGGCGGCGTGGCGGCGACAACCGAAGTGGGTCGTGTCGCGCTCGTTGAAGTCGGTCGGCCCCAACGCCACACTTGTCGAGGATGACATCGAGGGGGTGATCCGTGACTTGAAGGCTCGGCTCGTTGGGGAGATTTCCGTTTCCGGACCAAACCTGGCGCGAACCCTATCCGACCTTGGTCTTATTGACGAGTATCGGCTCTATTTCCACCCCGTCGTGCTCGGTCGCGGCACGCCGTTCTTTGCGGGCCCGCGTCCGCCACTCCGCTTTGTGGCCAGCGATCTCGTGGACGAGGACGTGATTCGGTTGACGTACGTACCCGCGTAATCTCGGCTGGGTGCCACAGTTGAGCTGGTCGATTGCCGTGTGTGCCACTGGCATCTTGCCAGTGCTTTGGTTCTCTATCCTCAGCAAGTGCCGAAACCTCGCGCGGGGGCGGTCAAGCTGAACTCCATTATGGCAAAAGGCAAATCACCAGGCCACGCAATAATTTGAGCGGCAGGGCTTTAACCCTGCCGGGAATCGGGTGGTTTTAGCTGCGTCGACCGGTGATTCGAGTCTTGCCATAATGGGAGTCAGGTAGGCAGCGCAAGAACGGTGCGACGTTTGTTCACAATGGCAAAGCCAAGCACTGGCAAGATGCCAGTGGCACACGGAGATGTTGATCGGTTCGACAGTGCCACACGGCGTTGGCCAGCCTGATCAAGGCAAGGTGGTCCAATTCGTCCTCGACGTATTTTCAAATACGCCTGGAGGGCGATTTGCTCGTCTGCCTTGCCACACTGGACAAGTACGACCTCTCGCTTTGATCATCACGAATAATCCAGGGTAAGAACATCATGCCGAACGCCCTCACCGTCGATCACTTGCGCCGCTACGCCATTACTCGGAGCCTCTTTAAGCCGACGTCCTTGCCGCGTGCCATTGCCAAACTTGGATTTGTACAGTTCGACCCGATACGTGCCCCGGCACGCGCACAGGATTTGACGCTTCGCCATCGCGTGGCTGACTACCGCTCGGGTGATCTGGAGGCCCGCTACCCACGTCTAGCTGTCGAAGAGGATTTTTTTGTCAATTATGGAATTCTGCCGCGTGCCACTCAGCGCCTGATGCATCCTCGAACAGCGCGCACGGTTTGGTCACGCTCACGGCAGGCGCAAGCAGAGGCAGTACTGGATTTTGTGCGAAGCGCGGGCGTGGTTCACCCGCGCGACGTCGACGCTGCCTTTCAGCATGGTACGACCAAGAACTGGTTTGGCGGCAACAGTCGGGCCAGCACACAACTTCTGGACGGGATGCACTATCGCGGATTGTTACGGGTGGCGCGGCGAGAGAGTGGTGTGCGGCTTTATGCGCCGCAACGCGTTTCTGAACCTGACGGCCTGACGGATCCGGACGCCAACCTGGACGCATTGATCGACGTGGCGGTGGCCAAGTACGCGCCGCTGCCCTCGTCCACGCTCAGTCGCCTTGTCACGTGGATGGGCTCCGCGGCGGCCCCGCAGTGGCGCGAGCGACGCCGTGCGGCACTTCAGCGCACCAAGACGCGTCTGCCCCAGGCGATGGTGGATGGCTGCTGCTGGTATTGGCCGGTCGATGAAAATCCCGCCGGACGCCGGTTCAAGCGTGACGAGGCACTAAACGAAGAGCTATATCTGTTGGCACCCTTTGACCCGCTCGTCTGGGACCGCGAACGCTTTGAGCGTTTCTGGGGTTGGTCTTATCGCTTCGAGGCCTATACTCCGGCACCGAAGCGGGTGCGTGGCTACTACGCGTTACCCATGCTGTGGCGCGGTCAGGTTATTGGCTGGGCTAACGTTTCCATTTGTGACGGGAAGTTGCGGTTGCAGCCAGGTTATGTCCAAGGGCATGCCCCACGGGATGCTGCCTTCAAGCCTGCGTTGCGGGAGGAGCAGGTGCGCCTAGAGCGGTTCCTCAGGCTGTGAGGATTGATTCGTGGGAAGAAATCGAAAACAGAGACACCCAGCCTCCTGCTAATCAACATCCAGAGCCTTGCAAGGCGGGCCAGTGGCACACCAAGCAAATCAACCGACAGCGCCACCTCGCCGCAGCTCCTGAGTCCCAAGGGGACGTCTCACGACAGCCCGGGATGAAGTCCTGGGAACTCTTGACTCGCGTTCAGTCATGTAATATCATAAGTTGCATGAGGCGAGACAGCAAATTATCCGGTGTGCTCCATATCCTGCTTCACATGGCTGAGCAGGAGGGGCCTGTGACATCCGAAGCGTTATCCAAAATGATGGCGACAAATCCGGTTGTCGTTCGACGAATCATGGGGGGGCTCCGTGAGCAAGGGTATGTCCAGTCGGAGAAGGGACATGGTGGTGGATGGACGCTCTCATGTGATCTGACCAAGGTTACTCTGAGAAACATCTACCAAGCCGTCGGCAGCCCTTCATTGCTCGCAATCGGCAATCGCACTGAGTCGCCGGAGTGTCTCGTTGAACAAGCGGTCAACGCGGCGCTGCAACGGACTTTTGATGAGGCGGAAAAGTTACTGCTTGCGCGACTTGGCGAAGTCAAGTTGTCCATTCTGATCGCGGATGTCCATCAGCGAATCATTGCTTGTGGGCGAGCCTGTGATGCCAAGGGGGAAGTACATGAATAGCGAACCGCCAACCAGCTCATTTGGATTTTCTGACCCACAGGCTGTCGCAAGGTATGCGGAAGGCCCGCCGCGCATGGTTCCTGGCTACGACAGCATGCAACGCATGGCGATGCTGCTACTTGCGGAACGAGTCCCGAGGAATGCTCGTGTACTGATTCTCGGAGCCGGTGGGGGGTTAGAACTCAAGGCCTTCGCGCAAGCCCAACCGAGTTGGATTTTCGATGGCGTGGATCCATCCGCTGAGATGCTGAAACTGGCCGAACAGACTCTGGGGCCGCTCGGATCGTGTGCCCGCTTGCATCAGGGCTACATTGACGACGCACCCGAAGGTCCATTCGATGCGGCGACCTGCCTGCTGACGCTGCACTTCATCGCCCATGAAGAAAGGCTACGCACCGTTGCCGAAGTTCGCCGTCGGTTGAAAGTGGGTGCCCCATTCGTGGTAGCGCATTTCAGTATTCCACAAGGTGATGGTGAGCGTAGCCTCTGGCTTGAAAGGCACACCGCCTTTCTCGTTGCCTCTGGGCTGGACGCCGATCAAGTGGCGAAAACTCGTGAGGCGATTGAAGCACATCTACCCATCCTAACGCCCGATCAGGACGAAGCGATTCTGCGGGACGCCGGGTTTTCAAAGGTCAGTTTGTTTTACGCCGGATTCGCATTTCGGGGCTGGGTGGCTTATGCCTGATCCGATCAGCGCGAACAAGACGGATTGGCAACCATCATGATTTGACCCGCCAAAATCAATGCGGCGAAACAAAATTTGAGGGCGACAAAACAATGAAGAACCTTGCCGTTTGTTCTCTATTCATCGCTATTGCGGCCAGCATCGCAGGATGCAGTCAACAAGAGGTGGCCGTTATGGCAGACCCCAACAACTGCCGGCTCAGTAAAAGAAGTTAACCGACAAAATGTGATTGACGCGGTCGCCCGCTGTGGGGAGGTCGATGGTCTGGTTGAGGTAGCCGATTTCCGTCCGCAACCGGCTCTCCGGATGATGCTTCCAGCCAAAGCCGACAAACACGCGGTTCTGATCAAACCCGGACTCGGCTCCCCAATCGGTGTCGCCGAGATTAAAGAAGATTTCATCCCAGGCGACGAAACTGAGCCGGGGCATGTTGGGCATTTGATGCTGGAAGCGAGCGAGCTGACGGAATCGCCAGCCGACATCGTCACCGGTTTCGAGAAATCGTTGCTCTAGGCGGCTTCGCAGAGCGATCGTTCGCAGCTCATCGCCGCGAGACCACGTCACTTGTTGCCAGATCCGGTGTTCGTCGAAATTGTTTCCGCTTACCGGGGACGTGTGAATCCAACCATATCCACCCCAAACAACCAGATCTTCACTCAAACTCCAACCAATTCCAGGGCGCACAATGCTTTGATTGAAGCCATCGGTATCGTCCAGCAGCCGCACATGACCATCGAACCACCACTTGAGCGGACTAGGGCCCGCCTCAAAGTCCCCTTGGCTAAACAACGCCGTCCATTGCCCCCCATCGGCGACGCTTTGGCAGCGGGCCGTGCTCGGCACCGCAAGCGCTAGGAATGCCATGGCGAGTAGCCCGAGTTTTATCCTTAACATCCCTGTTTTCTCCCGTATCGACACTCGAACTAGCGAAGTCCGTCTTGGTGTTATCGGACTGGCAAGAGGCGTGACTTAGGTGAATCAGGAGCTTTTTCCCAAGGGGTCGCCAAAGTATCAACATGAGAAGCCTCCGCCGCGGCAGGTTTCCCGGACATCACTCATTGATGGTCACTGGTTGGATATCACCGGAAGAGCCGTCGTTTTTTTGGTTCAAAATCCATTTCAAACCTCTTCGCCGGCCGTTCCAACTAACTTTTCCAGTTTGTCGAAGGAACCGGTCCAGCCAAGGGTCATTCCTGGTCGCTCGTTGACAAACGACTGGATCTCTTGAGTGGTCGCGTTTTCGAGCGTCTCGGACGTGATCGTGACTCGCGTTGCCTGTTCGCCTTCCGCCGCGAAGACGACCGTGGTTTTCATCGCTGCGGGAAACTCGGGCAGCGCCGGATGGCGGGCGATGTTTTCCGCTTCGTCGCAGAATCTTTGGATGTAGACGATGCGGCTGGGTGGGGTGATCTCTTGGTAATCAAAACGCGCGAAAAAGGTAACGCCGGAATCATTGCTCATTCGGAAGAAACAACTGTTCCCCGCTTGGATGTCGGCTCGTAAAAATTTCATGTCGAAGCCTGCCGGCGGTTGCCACTGGGCCAGATGAACCGGGTCGGTCCACATCTTAAACACCAGGTCGACCGGTGCGGGGAAACTGCGATTGATCACAAAGCTGGGTTGTCCCTGCTGGGTCTCGCTCAGGTATTCCGCCAGTCGATCCCACGTGGCGTTGCCCCCCGCCTCTTTGACGAATTTTCGCGTCGCCGCCGCTTCTTCCGCCGTGGGTAAGGCCATGGTCATTTCCATGGTCGTTTTCCCGTCCGACTCAGAGAACAGCACCGTGACTCGAAAGAGGGGCGGTCGATCTTCGTTTCCGCCGTGATCGTAAACCAGCTTGGCACACGGCTCCACCTCGTGGTAGACCGTCCAGTTGGGGTAATCGACCCCGTCGGGGCCATGCATCGTATAGTGCCAAATGCCCCCCGGCTTTAATTCTTTGCTGTAAGTCGTAAGGGTAAATCCGCGCGGACCCCACCAATGTTTCACCTGTTCCGGGTCGGTCCAAGCATCCCAAACCGTGGCAACCGGCGCGTCGTACACACGCTTGATATAAATCTCATTCGGCTTATTTTCTAGGGCCATTCGACTTCTTTCATGGCAAGGGTTTGTTTTGCTTGGTAACGGATTCCAGATAAACGCCCAGTCGGTCGAGGCTCTCTTCACATGCCTGGCGATACTGCTCTAGGAATTCGACCGATTCTTTGAAGCCTTCCGGTTTCAAGTCACACAGCCGACGTTGTGCGTCCCGAGTTTTGGTCACGAGACCGGCCCGTTCGAGCACCTTGAGATGTTTCGTGACCGCCGGCAGACTCATTTGCTTGAGAAACGGTTCCGCAATTTCAGACACACTCGCTGTGCCCGCGGAGAGCCGGGTCAGCATCGCCCTTCGAGTCGGATCGGCAAGCGCTGCAAACGTCTGACTCAGTTGGTCTGGCATGAGTTTTTCTGGGTGAACCGGAAGGTTAATTAACCTGTTGGTTAAGTTAGGGCGTTGGCGGTTAGCTGTCAAGCAGAATGCAGAGAATTTAAGGGGGGCGGGGAACTGCGATAACCGCGATTGGGAATTTCAAAGATAGGGAGCACCTCGCCAAGCTGACATTCACCCGCTCCCTTGATGTGACTACAATCGCCGCGAGACGTTTTTGTATCAAACGATTGCTAGCGGAGAATTCCTATGTTGAAACGAGCACTTCCCTTGCTGTTACTTTTGGGTTTTTCCGCCGTCGGGCTGAGTCAAAATCCTTCGCAACAGCCTCCCCAGCGCGGCTTTACTTTGCAACAGGACAACCCGAATCCCGCGGACGCCGAGAAGCGGCGTCAAAGCGAGGAAGAGCTACAGCGTCTTATCACTTCGCGCGACGCGATGACCAAGGAGATTCAGCGTCTCCGGCAAATCACGGGTCGGCATCAGCAGGTGTTGGTTTCCGTGAAGGTGTATGAGCTGTCGCTTAATAAAGCTCGGAAAGCGGAGCTGGATGTCGAAGGGGTCGACTTGAAAACGCTGGGCGCTGGCGGATTGGCGGCGGCAATGGAGGCCGGTCTGTTGGATGAGCCAGGGCAAGCGGTGAACGCTAATGGGGGGCACCGTGGAAACGAGGCCCTCCATATACGCGTCCTCGAACACGACGAGACCTTCAAGAAGATCATCGCCGAATTGAAGCAAGCAGGCACGCTAGAGGTCCTGGCGGAGCCGACGTTGGTGACGCTTAGCGGTCGACCCGCTTCGTTTCACTCCGGCGGGGAGTTTCCAATTCCCGTTTCACAGCCCAAGGGTGATACGGCGATTGAATTCAAAGAGTTTGGGACGCAGCTCGACATCGTTCCCGTCGTGCTGGGAAACGATAGAATCCGGCTCGATGTGCGACCTCAGATTAGCGAAATCGAGCCCGCCCTCGGCGTCATGCTGGGTGATTTGATGGTGCCAGGGTTTCGCAGCCGAGGGGTAAATACGCAAGTGGAAATGAATGCGGGGCAGACGCTCGTCCTCGCGGGGCTGGTGCAACAACGGAAAGCACGCGAGGAGTCCGACGCGGGGGACAAAGACAATCAACCAGAGACCGGCCCGGACGCAAATGAAATGGAAGAAACCGAGCTAATCGTGATCGTCCGCGCGGAAATTATGGAGTCCCTGTGGTTGAAATGAATGTGGGGCAGACGGCTGGGTGGCACTGTTGAGCCGCTCGACAATTCCGTGGGCCGCTGGCATCTTGCCAGTGCCACACGGGAGTTTTACACGTGACAGTGCCACGTGGTCGCGAAAAAGGGGAGGAGTCCAATTATCAAAATCTCCAGCGAACGCCGCAGGCCACCGTGCGGATAATTGGACTTTTCCCCTTTTTCATTTTTGGCGTGAGAGGAAGTGAAAGCCGTCGTGCCGGGTCGCTCGCAGGCGAACTGCCGTTTGCCTTGACGACAAAAATTCCCACGCAATGGTAAACCTTTTCAGGCAGCCACTCGAAAGATTGTTGGTGATAAGGAAAAAGGGGAAAAGTCCAATTCGTCCCTCCGCCCTCGGCTGAGCTTCCGGGCCGCCGTTTGATTAACAAATTGGACTCCTCCCCTTTTTCTCTCCAGGCGGTTTAGGCAAGCCGGCTCGGTGGCACTGCCCGGCTGGTCTGAACTTGATGATTATCTCGTGTGCCACGCTTTGACAGTGCCACCCCGCCGAGTGGAGGTTGGCCGTGGCTGAAATCAAAATCATTCAACGCCAAGACGCAAGGACGCAAGGACGCAAGGGCGCGAAGAGCTTAAATCGGTTTCTTTGCGTCCTCGCGCCCTGGCGTCTCTGCGTTCATCATTCCTGCCACCCCGGCGGGTCCTCTGCGAACTCCGCGGCTCTGCGTTTCAAAAAGAGATTTCGTGTAGATGACTGCTGTTTGGTTGAATTGAGGGTGATCCCTGCATCGGCTAATCCAGGCACATAACGTGGCTCGCACCCTGTCAAAAGGGACAACCCTCTCCCCCCTCTCAGGAAACCGCCAGCCAGCTTTTCCACGCGTGCCGAATCGAATAACCTCTAAGGGGTACCAACGAAGTTCGGAAAATCCCTCGGCGAGAAAAGAAGAGCTGTGAAAAATATTCGGGTTGCGGCCGCGGTTTTGAATCAGACGCCTTTGGCTTGGCGTGAGAATGAGCGGAATATCATTCAGGCGATCGAGGCCGCCAAAGCGGAGGGTGCTTCGATCGTTTGCCTGCCGGAGCTTTGCATTACCGGGTATGGCTGCGAGGACGCGTTTCTTTCGCCGGGGCTGCATCGCGAGGCGTGGGCGACGCTGATGCGTTTGCTGCCGCAGACCGCCGGGCTGTTGGTGACGGTTGGCCTGCCGATCGCTTACCGGGGCGTGGTGTTCAACGGGGTGGCGGTGGTCGTCGATGGGGAAATCTTGGGGATTGTCCCGAAGCAAAACCTGGCCGGAGACGGCATCCATTACGAGCCCCGCTGGTTCAAACCGTGGCCGGTCGGTAAGCAGGCGGTGTTGGAGATTGAGGGGACGCCCTACCCGCTGGGTGACTTGGTCTTTCGGTTTGGCGATATCCTGCTGGGGCTGGAGATTTGCGAGGATGCCTGGGTCGCGGATCGGCCGGGGACGCGGCAGTCGCGGCTGGGCGTGGATATCGTGCTGAACCCCAGCGCCAGCCACTTTGCCTTTGGCAAACAAGAGATCCGGCGGCGGTTTGTGTTGGAAGGCTCTCGGGCGTTTCACGCGACTTACGTGTACGCCAATCTGCTAGGCAACGAAGCGGGTCGGGCCATTTATGATGGCGGCTCGATGATCGCGTCGGCTGGGACGCTACTGGCCGAGGGAGAGCGGTTTGCGTTTGACGACTTTCGTGTTACGGCGGCCACGGTCGATCTCGACCTGACGCGGCTCAGCCGGGCCCAAAATCAGGCCTTTCGGCTTGATTTCGACGCGACGCGGGAAAACGTAATTGTGAGCGACTTTCGCTTTCCCACGGTGATTCCCCAGCCGCAACTGTTTGAACGGGCCGGGTGGGAACGATCGGACGATTTGAAGATGGAGGAGTTTACCAGGGCGGTGACGTTAAGCCTGTTCGACTACCTCCGCAAGTCGCGCTCGCGCGGGTTTGTGGTGTCGCTTTCCGGCGGGGCCGACTCGGCGGCGGTCGCCGTGCTGTGCGCTTACATGGTGAAGTTTGCCCTGCAGAGTATCGGGCTGAGAGGCCTGGCTCGGAAGCTGAACTACATTGAGGATTTTTCGAAAACCGCCTCGCCGGCCGATATTATCGCGAAACTTTTGATCTGCGTGTATCAGGCGACTCAAAACAGTTCCGACACGACCCACGATGCCGCGAAGTCGCTGGCCGAGACCATCGGCGCGCGGTTTCATCGGCTGGAGATCGACGAGCTGGTGGAGGGGTACATGAAGATGGGTGCCCAGATGATGGGGCGGGAACTCACGTGGGAGACCGACGACATCGCGCTGCAAAATATCCAGGCGCGGACTCGGTCCCCCAGTGTCTGGCTGATGGCGAACTTGACCGGGTCGCTATTGCTCTCGACCAGCAACCGCTCGGAAGCGGCGGTCGGCTACGCCACGATGGATGGCGATACGAGCGGTGGGTTGTCGCCCATCGCGGGGATCGATAAGGCCTTTTTGCGGCAGTGGCTCACTTGGATGGAGGAGACAGGGCCGGCGGGGATCGGCTGCCTACCGGCACTTTCGGCGATCAACGTGCAAACTCCCACCGCCGAGCTCCGCCCACCGGAGCAACACCAAACCGACGAAGCGGACCTGATGCCGTACGATCTGCTCGACGCGATCGAACGCGCCGCGATCCGAGATAAGCAGATTCCGCTGGAGATTTTCGTTCGGCTGCGGGAAGTGTACACCCAGTACACCGAGGAGCAACTAGGGAACTGGGTCGAGCGGTTCTTCCGTCTCTGGAGCCGGAACCAATGGAAACGGGAACGGTACGCCCCCAGCTTCCACCTGGACGACGAAAACCTGGACCCCAAAACCTGGTGCCGCTTCCCGATCCTCTCTGGCGGCTTCGAGTGGGAGATTAGCGAAATGTGGCGCGAGATCCGGGAAGCGAGTGAGGAGGGGGAAACGTCTAAGTAGCCACGCTGGCCACAGCGTGGGAGAAGTTTTTTCCCGCTTCGCCCCGCTGGCAAACCTTGCCCGCCCCGCCCCCACGTTCTGCGCGAACGTGGCTACGAGAAGCGTCTAAGTAGCCACGCTGGCCACAGCGTGGGGGAAGTGCTAGCCCGCTTCGCCCTGCTGGCAAACCTTGCTCGCCCCGCTCCCACGTTCTGCGCGAACGTGGCTACTTTTCGCGGGTAACCTAAAACTGCTGGCCCGATTCCGTCTGCGGGGGTGGAGAAGGCTCTGGTGGTGGCGAGGGCAACGGCTCTGGTTCTGGGATCGCTTCGGCTGGGACTTCTTCTTTATCCGAGTCCGCCGCGCCACCGAAACCCCCGAAAAGGTTGAAGCTGGGCAACCGGAGCCGCGGTTCTGGTTTGTCCCCTTGCATGTCGAGCTCGGCATGCAGGACCAGTCGAGATTCCTCGACATTGAGCCGCGCGTTGAGCCCCCGGAACCAGCCCATCAGCCGGGCCTGAAACTCGGTGTTCTCATTTCCCCAACCGGTCGAGACCCACCGCTCATATCCGCCGATATCCCGGACCACTTGGAACTCGCCATCCAAGGGGCAGATGAGCTCGGCATTGAGCAGGTTATCGCCAAACTCCTTCGCCTCGGCCATGGGCACACCCAACTGTTGGTTCAGCATGTGGAAGAATCGCGCGTTGCCGTGTGAGCCACTCCGGGCCCAGGCCTGAGCCAGTTGATTGGCCAGCGGGGTAACTTGGGCGTTAGAGACATCGCCAATGTGTAAGCGAACCTGGGCCGGGTGTTCGTCCTCAACCAGATGGAGTTGCTCAGAGACTTCGCGCAAGATGTCGAAGTGGAATGACATGGTCGAAAAATCGTTCCACTCACGTCGCCATAAACCGAACGGCAATTGGGAATAGCCGAACGGATCAGGAGCGGCGGCCGCGCCGATCAGCGGAATCCGGTCGATAATGCCTGGCTTGGGCCAAGCGGTCAGGTAGCCGGGAGTGGCCTGAATCATTCGCAGGGTATTGAGCAGCCCACCTTGCGAAAAGTCCTGGATCGGAAAGGCCAGATCCTGCACGCCGACGGCATAATGATGCACCGCGCCCGGGGCATCGCCTCGCAGGACCGCTTGGAAGGTTGCCATGTCGCGGCTGGGCGGGGCGATATGGTTATGTAGGGGCGGACCGAGCCGCGAGATGAACTGCTGGTAATTATCGCGCTGGAAGGGTGACATGCGGGCATCAATCGCCAGACGCTCAAGCCCCTCGTCATTCAGCTTAAAGCGATGGATGCCGACCATGATCGGGTCCATCTGTCGCCACTGTTCCAGATGGAAACGACGGAGGCCTTCAAAGCTGCGGGCCTCCAGCGGCGAGATCGTTTCGATCGGCACGTCGGCGATCGGCAAAAAATTACCGCGGCCTCCGCGGAGCGAATCGTGCATCTTGCCATCGCGCTCGAAGATCTCGCTCCCATCGGCGCGATCGCCGAACTGCATGGGGAGAAAGCCAGCCTGCTGAAGTGATTCGACCGAGAGGTCCTCCAGGTACTCGTTGGCGGCGGCCGCTCTCGCGATTTGCAGTAGCTCCATCTCGACGACGCTTCGGAGCCTCCGCCGGAGTTCGACCTGGTATTGAGGGGCGTGCAGGGCCCGGAAAAACTCTGACGACAGGTAGGCAATCACGGTGTCGTCGCGGTCCAGCGGCATCAGGCCGCGGGCATAGCGGAACTCGCGGGTTTCGCCGAGGCTCCCTGCACCATCTTTAATGTTAAGGAACTTAGTCACGATGTCCCGCGAGGTGGTGACCAAATGAAAATCGCCTCGCTGGACGTGGAACGAGCGGAGGGTGTTGTCCGGCGTGGAAAGGAACTGCACCTCGTGCCCCGCGATCTCGACCGTTTCGAGCGTGGCTCCTTGCGCTTCGAACTGCCGCAGGGAGTTGCGATAGTTGGTGCGGATATCGTTGTTCAAGACGCCGCTATTCCGAGCCTGAAACAGCATCCCGATCGAGGCACCTTCCTTGGTGTAGGTGTCTCGGCCGATGATCGCCATGTCGGCGACGACCGCATCGCCAAACACATCGGCGAGGGCGGATTGCTTAAGCGCCAGTTGACGCTGCACGACCTCGTTGATGTGCATCGAAACACCCCGGTTGGACACCATCTTGCTGAGATCGCCGCCGTTGCGCTCCAGCAGCCGATTGAGCCACAAGTAATTCCCCAGCCCGCCAAACCGAACGTAAAAACACTCCTTCGGGGCTTGCATGGCCAAGGGTTCGATTGCGACATCGGTAACGGCATCTGGGATCGGTAATTCCTGCCAGCGGATCGGCTGCGGCAGAGCAACATGTGCCCCTTCATTGGATAGCTCGTTGAACATCAGCGATTTGAGCAGCGCGTCGTGAACTTTCTCTGCCCCCAGCATCAACATGAGCGATTGGTTCGGTTCCAGGGCGGAGCGATCTGCCATATCCTCCCGGCTGCGAAGCGGAAGCTCCATGCCCATCCGCTGAGAAAGCATGGCCGAAAGATAGGTCTCAACGACCGGGGAGTAATCTCCCTGCTCGCGCTGCTGGCGGGCGTTTTCATGAAGTTGTCGCCACCACTGATTCAGGTTGCTTTGGTATCTGGCGGGTCGGCGGGGGATTTCCGGGACCACGCGGATGGTCTGGGGGGTTGGCGTGCGGACCACCACGTCCATCGGTTGATCGCCGACGAACAGAAAATAGGTGGTGAGCTCTTGGGGGGGCGTCACTCTGTCCGCGCCCATTAAGGATTGAAGCAGCGGCAGGATCCGTTTTTTCTCAAACGCGGGATAGAAGATTCGACCGTCGGTGTCTTCCACGCCAAAGGCGTGGCTGTCCAAGGGATCACCGAAGTCGGCTCGTTGGAACGAGACGGTGATTTTGCCCACACCCCATGGCTGGCCAGCGTAGGCTTCGACATTGGCCCCCTTCGCCGTGGTCGCGATCGCCAATAAGCATCCTACGGTCGCCAACTGGGCAATCGCCATGAGTCCGTGTCGCATCCTGGTCGCTCCTATGTCGAATCGGGCTAAACCGGCCCGCGATCGATACACTACTTCGAAGTGTATCGTTGACCTAGAGGTCCGGGGTGTCAATACGAGCGGCGGCGGTTCACTTTAGGGGAGAGTGCCCCAGGGAGGCGCGTTCCACGTTAAGCCGAGCAAACGCCGGTGGATATTGTTTGAGGAACTTGACCAATTGGCTGGTCGAACAGCCAAGCTGTGGAGCGGTACCGGCGGCATCCCAGTCGGACTGGCGGAGCCAACAGAACGCCTCGGCCAGCAGGGCGGGGAAATCGGGGTGTTCGGAATTGACGGAGATTTTTCCGCCACGCGTCCGTGAGGTCCAGAGAGGGCTCGTCTGTTCAAGAGGGCCCGTGGTCTCTTCGAGCGGCCAATCGACTGCCAGTTTCAAGCGAAGCCGAAAGAGGGCGACCTTGCGGTTCTCCTCCTGAGAGCGACGTTCTGAGGCTTCGCCCCGGATGCCGCTTGGGGTGTGCTCTACCACCACCGCTGTCTCCACCTTGTTGCGGTGCTGACCTCCGGGGCCGCTACCCCGTTTCCGAGTGACCTCGCACTGGGCCAGCAGTCGCTCGACCGGCCAAGCGGCGGGGTGATCAAATGTGGTGGAGGGTTCCAAAGGACAAAACGACCCCGCCAGCGGCTCCCTGAGGAAAACCGCCAGCATGCGGACACTTGGCTGAGAATGGGCGTAACGGCTCGTGTATCGTACCAAGGTATATCAACTGGGTGCCATGCCCACGCCCTCCAACGTGGGCATGAGACGTGCGAGATGGTCCTGTCTTTTCTGGGAATCAAGGACGCCCTCTCCGGTTCCGTCAGACAATACTGCCAGAGCGACAGGGTTCTACTAGCGGCTTGACTGGTAAGTGAGAATTACCAAGAGGTCCAAGTCATCGTGGGTTCTCGGTCGGCCGTTTTGGTTGTTGTTGATCGAGAGTTGCCGGTGGAAAACGGGCCCGCGAAAACATGCCCACGTTGGAGGGCGTGGGCATGGCACCCGGTGACCTGTCCGGGGGGTGTTAATGGTAAACTCTCGCCGGGCAGACCACTACGTCTTCACTTTACGGCCGCAGGAGAAGGATTCCGCCGGTCCAGGTGGACTGGGGCGTTTGCACCCATTGGCCCGCTACGAGCGTTCGCTCGTAAACCTTCAAGCGAGATGCTCCGCTATCGCTGTAGCCGAAGCTGAGCTCCGGACGGGGTTTCCAGTGCTCTTGCTGCGCTTTGGTGAGGTTGGCGGCGGTGGCTAGGAAAATGGTGGTTTCCTGTTCGGCAGCTACGGCGATCGCCGCGAGCTCTCCGCCCCCGATTTGCGTGAACTGAGAGCCGGAGAGTTCCTGCGGGACATTGATCCAGTGATAGTCCCGATTGGAAAACGCAGTTTCGCCATTGGCCAGTTTTGCCAAGCGGAAGCCTTGCCCTACCAACTGAATCCCACCATCAACCGTCTGCTTTTGCAGGCGTTCTTGGAAAAATTCGCGTGTATTGGGCAGGTGGTAGAGGTAACCATCCTCGCCACCGAGCAAGATATCGCGCTGGCCTTCGCCGAGCCAGTCGACGGTGGTTGGATCGGTGGTGTGACCGGCCAGGCGGCGCGAGGCGATTGGGCCGATGTCGACCAGTTGGGTTTTGCCTTCCACCTCGCCCACGTTGAGCATCACGTTGCCATTGACCGAGTTCACTACCAGGTCTCGCAGACCATCGCCATCGACATCGAAAAAGGTGAGCTTCCGCCGGCCGCTTTGGCCCGCTCGGTTTCGATTGAGCCGCAACAGGTCACTGGCCTCGCCCAACGCGGTTTGGCGGGAGTCGAACTCCCCGCCCCGGAAGATTCGCTGAGGTGGCAGCAGCGTCAATTGGTCTCCCACCTTCTTCCGCTGATACCATCCCAGATAGCCTTCGTGGTCGAGCATAATCAGGTCGTGCAGGCCGTCTCCGTCCCAATCAAGGACGCAGGGCGAAGTCCGCCACTGGGTCGCGAGCGTGCCAGGCTTCGGAGCCCACCAGTTCCACTCCGGTTTGGTAGGTGTCCCTTCCCAGGCGACCTCGATCGGCTGGGCCGCCGCTAGTTTTGGCTGTTCTCGCGTGCCGATGTTTTCATACCACACGACTTGGCCCCAAATGGAATTGACAATCAAATCGGGCAGCCCGTTATGGTTCCAGTCGGCCACATCCAGCACGGTGTAGCCCCATTTGTCCTCGGCCGGGCCTTGGATCGAGCCATTGGGGCCCGCCATGATGCGAATCGTTTCGCCATCGGCGGTGAGCAATTTTGGCTCGGCCCATTTCGGTGGATAGCCACCTAGGTTTTTGATCAAGGCGATCTCACCCGCCGTGTTGCCGCAGATCAGGTCTTCCTGGCCGTCGCCATCCCAGTCGACTCCGACCGGAGTGACCAACGCCCCGAACTTAACCTCATGGGCCTGCTGCCGGAAGAAACGAGGTTCGGCGAAGACCGGTATTCCGTCACGTATCTCGCCGGTATGCTCGACCCAGGCGACGCGGCCATCCTCCTGCCCGACAATTAAATCGGTGTGGCCGTTATTGTTCCAGTCGAACGCGACCACGATTGTCATGCAAAGGTGCATTTTCAATAGGTCGCCATCCGACTTGCGCAGTTTTTTTCCGGCGGCGTACTTTGGCTTCTCTCGGGTGCCGCTGTTTTCGAAGTAGGTGAACGTATCGACAAAATCGCCGCACAGTAAATCGAGATCGCCGTCTCCATCGAAGTCGGCGAAGTTGGGGCTGGGCATGCCGTACACATCGACCGGCTGGTCGTCCGCTATGATCCGTTCCGGCTCGGCGTACTGGGGCGCGTCGTTGGTGCCGGTGTTGCGGACCAGGTAGACATAGCCGCGGAGGGGACCGTTGGTCCACTCTCCCTTTTCATTGAAGGCGTCGTCCCAGCCGTAGTCGCTCCAGTCTCCTTGGCCGACGACCAAGTCGAGGGTGCCGTTGCCTTCGTAGTCGACGTACTTCCACTGGTTGGCTCGGACTTTGGTGGGATGGATGGTGGTTTGGGGATGAATTTTTTTGCGAGTGCCCCAGTCTCCTTCGGCAAAGTTGGGCAGTTCATGTCCAGGGAGCAGGATACGCGGCTCTCCTGCGGGATACGAAATGGAAATATTACCGGTCCCGTCGCCGACGCGGACGCCCGGTTCGAAGGTCGGCATGGCGCCCCCTTCGCCGCTGTTTTTGAAGAAGTAGATGCCGCGGTAAGGCGTGTCCGAACAGGCGACCAACAGATCGACATGGCCGTCGTCGTCATAATCGATCGGCATCGGCCAAGCCCAAAGGCCAACGCCAAGATCAACCTCCAGGCCGGGGTGGTTGTATTTGACCCGCGTCAGCCCCTGAGCTTGAAGGCTACTTGTGGCGAATAGCAACAGCAGAGAAACGGAGATCCACGAAGTCAATGTTGGTCGGGGCATGGCGAATTGGTTGATGAAAGGAAGGATCATGGGGGATGAGTTAGACAGGGGGATTTACCACGAAACACACGAATTACACGAAAGTAGAAGAGGGGGAGGGAAGGGGGCGAGTCGCTACTTGCGGCCACGGGCGTTACCACGGAATTAAGGAGCAACGAAAAAGCAACTTTTTGATTTCACCGCTACATCGCGAACTCCTCTCCTTAATCACTGGTCAATGCGACAGGTATCGGCCGCCTCATTTTCTCTCCCGTTCAATTCCCCTCTTTGCGCCTTAGCGCTTTTGCGAGAGCTTTTCTTTAAGATCTCTCGCAAAGGCACAAAGCCGCCAAGGAAGTAGGACATCCCGGTTTCACCGCGTTCCCACCCCATCCTCCTGAGTCGGGAAGTTATATTTTGTTCGTCACTAAAGGAGGAGCGTTCATTTTCTCCTCCTCTTTCGTGTTACTAACGATCGTTTTCTTCTTCGGCCGCGAAGATTTTTCGCGGCGAGTTGCGTAAGGTCTTTGGTGCTCGCTCTTTGCGCGGCGAGGATCGCGCGGGTGAACCGAGGAAGTTGGTTGTCCGGCAATGCCCAACGGGATTTTAAAACGCAGAGACGCTGAGAACGCAGAGGGAAGTCCTTCCACGCAGGTTTCGTCTCTGCGATCTCAGCGCCTCCGCGTTTCAAATTCTTTAAATCCAACCATCATTCTCCAGACGCTGCTTCGTGTCTTCATGGGATTAAAAGCCGCTCTTTAAATCTCTCGCAAAGCCGCAAAGCCGCAAAGAGGAGAGTCGCTCGGGGGTGTCGGTTTTCTGATTAGATCATTGCCTAGAAGCGACGAAAAATATCAAAGACCTGGGCAAGTAAACCCCTTTGCGGCTTTGCGGCTTTGCGAGAGAAATTCCTTCTTAAAACCGATGCAGAACCACCAAATGGCCGTGGTTCAACCCGCATCGGCTTGTTCAGGCGGATTGCCCTCGTCGCAAGCATCTAATTTTGATTGCGGCCAATGGCCGCGCTGGGTAATCCGTGGTCAAAAAAGTTACTCCACCGACAACTGTTCCGGTTCAAGCACCACATGCTTCACGGTGCGTCGCTGATGGGTGTAGGTGAGGTGGACCTTGCCGTCCGCGGTTTGAATCACGGCGGGGTACGAGAATTCACCCTTCTCGCGTTCCAGGGTTAAAACCGGTTTCCAGTCGGTTCCATCCTTTGAAATCGCGACGTTCAACAAACCGCGACCGTTGGGGAAAGGACCGTTGCGGACCGTGTGATTGTAGACCAGTAGTTGCCGGCCATCGGCCAGGGTGACCGCATCGGTGCCGGAGTTGGGGTTGGGGAGCGAGGTTGCTTCCATCTTGCTCCAGGTTTCGCCCCCATCCTTCGACCAGCTTTGGGTCAACACTTTTTGCTGGCTGCGGCAGATGATTTGCTTCCGGCCATCGGCGTAGGTGAGGATACTGGGCTGGATCGCGCCAAATTCTTTGCCATCGTTGATCGGGCCGAGTACTTCCCACGTCTTGCCAAGGTCCCTGGTCACTTCGAAGTGGACCCGCCAGCCTTCATGCTCGGTGCTTGAGGGACACAGAATCGTGCCATCCTCCAATTGAATCGGCTTATTCTTCACCGGGCCGAGCAGGTGGCCCACAGCTGGATCGTCGCCCAATTTGGTGGGATCGCTCCAGGTCTTGCCGTGATCGTCGGAGGTCCTCAGCATGCCCCACCAGGTACTGGGAGAGGGGCCGACCTTGTAGAACAGCAGCAACGGGCCTTCCTTCGGCTGGAACAGCACCGGGTTCCAGCAGGGATGCCGGAGCTCTTCCGACTGCACCCCATTGGCGACCTCGACCGGCTCAGACCACTGGCCATTCTTTTGCCGCGAGACCCAGATGCCGACGTCCTTGTGTTTTTCATGCGTCCCGCCAAACCAGGCGGCGACCAGGGTGTCGCCGGTTTCGACAAGGGTCGAAGCGTGGCACTGCGGGGTGGGGCGACCTTCCAAGGGGTAGATCATCGAGCCGTGCAGATAGGCCCCTTCGCCTGGCTGGGCGACCGGTGGGATCTCAACCTGCTCGGCCGCCAACTGGCCGATCGGCAAGCAGGCAATGAGCCCGAGGACGAGAAACCTAGATCTGAAACGGTGAATTGTCATGGGGGAGTCTCCTGAAAAGGCCGGTTATCGCGGAGCCGACCGGTGGGATGTCTGCCGCGTGAGAAGATTTGACTAGACAACGCAAGCTGTGGTATGCATATTGGAACGCAACTGGAATTCCAGTGCTGCCAGCATAGAATGCTAAGTCGATCGGGAGTCGCTGTCAAGCAAATTCAGGCAGCCGCTTTATTTCACCCATACGCACCGTTTCCCTGAGCCAGAACTACGTGAGCAATCTCACCCGCCAAGCCTACACCCATTTGCAGCAAAAAATCCTCTCGGGCAATTTACGGCCTGGGAGCATGGTCTCGGAATCGGTGTTGGCCAAGGAACTGGGGATGAGCCGCACGCCGGTGGGTGAGGCGATTCGCCAATTGGCGACCGAGGGGCTGGTCGAACAAGTCCCCCGCTGCGGCACGATCGTGCGGGGAATCGACCGCCGCGATCTGGTCGAGCTTTACGAGGTTCGTGAGGCCTTGGAAAGTTTCGCCGCCGCGAAGTCGGCCGAGGTGATTTCCGCCACCCAGTTGGCCAAGCTGCGGGCCCTGTGTGACGCCATGGGGCGGATCGCCGCGGCGGCCGACGTGGCGCAAGGGCGGGAACTCGATACCGCGGCCCTCCAGGAATTTCTGGCCGCCGACATGGCGTTTCACTTGTTGATCCTACAGGCCAGTGGCAACCGCCGGATTCAGCGGCTGGTGGGTGAAACCAGGGCCGTGTCGCGGATCTTTCGCCTGCGGCGACAGCGTCACGACGCCGAGATCGCCCATCAGGCCCACGACCAGCATATGGCGATTTTGGAGGCCTTGGCCGCTGGAAACGCCCCGCTCGCGAGTTCCCTGATGGGGGCCCATATTGCTTCAAGCAAACAACAGGCGGTCGAGCACTTGGACCGAGACGAAGCGGCCTTGGTCGCCGATGACGAGTTGCCGATGGAGCTTTCACCGGAACTACGGGCCACGCTCGACCAGATCGAACGAGGCGAGGCATGACCGGGGCACCGAGCCATTTTTATCTGCTCGATTGGTGCGTCCTGATCGCCTACTTTGCCGGGACGATGGGGATCGGATTGTACTTCTATCGTCAAACCCGCAGCACCGAAGGATTCACCGCCGCCAATCGATCGCTACCAGGCTGGGTGTGCGGGTTGTCGATTTTCGCGACCTTCCTCAGCAGCATCAGTTACCTGGCCCTGCCGGGCAAGTCGTTCGCGTCGAACTGGAATCCGTTCGTCTTCTCCCTCTCGTTGCCGCTGGTCACCTGGATCGCGGTCCGCTACTTTTTGCCCTACTACCGCGCGACCAATGAGATCTCGGCCTATGCCTTGCTCGAACACCGGTTTGGCCTATGGGCCCGAATTTATGCCAGCGTGTTTTACCTGCTGACGCAGGTGGCGCGGATTGGTGTAGTGTTGTACTTGATGGCCCTGCCGATGCAGGTGATTTTCGGGTGGAACATTTACACGATTTTGATCGTGACCGGGATCTGCGTCACGCTCTATTCGTTTGTGGGTGGCATCCTGGCGGTGATCTGGACCGACGCGATTCAGGCGATTGTGCTGATGGTCGGGGCGGTGATTTGCCTGGCGGTGATGCTTTGGAACATGCCAGGCGGGATGGAGCACATGCTGGAAGTCGCCAGCGAGCATGATAAGTTTTCGCTCGGCAGCTTTGGCCTAGAGACGCACACGGAGACCTTCTGGATTATCTTGGCCTACGGCGTGGTGATCAACCTGCAAAACTTCGGGATCGACCAAAGCTACGTCCAGCGGTACGTCGCTTCGAGCAGCGAAGAAGAGGCTAAGCGTGGCCTTTGGCTGGGTGGCCTGTTGTATGTGCCGGTGAGCGCGTTGTTTTTCTTTATCGGCACGGCGCTGTTCGCGTTTTATGGGGCGGAGCAGTCGCCGGAGCTGCAAGATTCGACGGCGATCGTCGCCCCCGCGCGACCCGGCGAGAACGACTTGGATCAGGTCCGTTGGTTGGTCGCCCGGCAGCGATTGTTGCAAGAGGGAATGTCCTCCAATGATCCGCAGCTTGCCGAACGCGCGACTGAGTTAGCACCGGATGTTCCCCTGGCCAAGGTGGGTGACCGGGTGTTCCCGCACTTCATTGCCCGGCATTTGCCCCCGGGGGTGACCGGGCTATTGGTGGCGGCCGTGTTCGCCGCGGCGATGAGTACCGTTTCCACCAGCTTGAACAGCTCCGCCACGTTGGTCATGAGCGACTACTACCGGCGGATGTTCCGGCCCGAGGCTTCGCAGCGGGAACTGATGCTTACGCTGTACTCGGCCACAATTGCCTGGGGCGCGATGGGCACCGGCTTGGCGTTGGTGCTGGTTCGGCTGACCGAGAACGCCCTCGACATCTGGTGGGCCTTGGCCGGGATTTTTGGGGGCGGAATGACCGGGCTGTTCCTGCTGGGAATGATCAGCCGAGCAGCCAAGAACCGCGCCGCGATTACCGGGGTGATCCTGGGGGTCATCGTGATCTTGTGGTTGTCGCTTCCCAAGCTGACCGAGATCGGTTTGGCACTACCGGAAGGAACGCCACCCTATCAATTGGCCAGCACCATCAATGCCAACCTGCACGACTGGATGAGCCCCTTGCACACCTCGCTGGTCCCGGTGATCGGGACCCTGGTGATCCTGCTAACCGGGATGGCGGTCACCGCGATGGCCGGACGGGGCGGATCGAGTGAAACCGTGGACATAAATCAAACAAAGGATGAATCGTGAATTCTACTTCCAGCCACACGCCCCGTTTTCGAGGCATTATCCCGCCGATGGTCACGCCGCTGGCTGGCCCTGATTCGATTGATGAATTGGGGCTGAGACGTTTGATCGAACATTTGATCGGCGGGGGAGTGCATGGCCTGTTTCTTATGGGGACGACCGGCGAAGGGCCCAGCTTATCGCAATCGCTTCGCCGAGACCTGATCACGTTGACCTGCAAGTTGGTAGGCGGGCGAGTGCCGGTGTTGGTAGGTATCTCCGAGTGCGTCCCCGCCAGCGCCTTGGAACTGGGAAGGATCGCCGCCGCGGAAGGTGCCGCCGCAGCAGTGGTGGCCCCCCCTTATTATTTTCCGGTGACCCAAACGGAACTGACCCGCTACACCGCGGACCTGGCCGAGCAACTTGAATTGCCGCTGATGCTATACAACATGCCGGGGCTAACCAAGGTGTGGTTTGAGCAAGAGACACTCGAGGAGCTTGCCGGGGTCGGCTCGATCATCGGGCTGAAAGATAGTGGCGGGGATCTCGCATATTTCCAAGCGGCCCTGCAAATCAAACAGCGGCGGCCCGATTGGTCGTTTTTGGTCGGCCCGGAGCATCTACTTTCGGCCACCATGCGGATGGGTGGCGATGGTGGTGTGAACGGCGGTGCCCACCTGTTTCCCCAACTGTTTGTTGCCTGCTACGAGGCCCTGTCTCATGGCGATGAGGAGCGAGCCGCCCAGCTTCAGCAACAGATCGAAGCGATGCAAGTTTGTTATGAAGTGGGCGGAGACGATCCGCAGCGGTTTTTGAAAGTCCCCAAACATGCCCTGAGCCTGCTGGGAATCTGCGGCGACCAACTCGCCCCGCCACTGAGGCCACTTTCATCGACACAAATCGAGACGCTCCACAAACGGATGGACGAAAGTGCGAGGTCTCAAGAGGCGATCGGATTCACCTCCGCGATGCCGGTCAACCGATAAGCCCTGCCGCTACCAACCACCACCGCCTCCGCCACCTCCTCCACCACCGGAGGAACCGCCGCCGCCGGAGCCACTCGAACGCCCCGGTGCGGTACTTGAGGAGGAAACGGCGGAGCCAAGCGCGCTACTCAATCCACCGGCGAAGGCACCTGCCATGGCGGCGTTCCAATTGTTGCCCTGGTACCAGCGGGGACGATAGCCGGCGGTGTCCCCGTGGTCCGTGGCCGCGGCGCTTTCCAGAACCGAAGAAAATTTCTCGGCCCACTCGTTTTCCACATCCAGGGCCACCGCATAGGGTAGCATTTTCTCGAACAGTTCCGGGGTCTTTTCGCGTGGGGTAAGCCGCTCCAGCATGTATCGCTCGGCGGTAGATAGATACATCCGGAAGCCTTCGATCGCGTCCCGGACCCGTTGCCCTTCGACCGTCGGCTGCTTGATTAATCCCCAAAACAGGACGTTGATGGCGATGATCGTTAACAGGAAGGGGAGGATCCAAATTGAAGTGGCATGGACCAGCACGCCAATCGCGAAACATTCCGCCACGAAAAACGGAATCGAGAAAGCGGTAAGGAACAGGGCCGAACCGAACGTCGCCACACGACCAACGGTATTTTGACGCAGTTTGAACAACGAGTACCACGTCCCCACAACCGCGAGTCCCAGCGCGAAGCAGCCGATGCTCCAGATCGAAAGCCAGAAGCTCATAAAAAGGACAAGCGGCAGATCCGCCCAACCGGAGCTAACCGCGACACCCATCAGCGAAAGCGCGGAGAGGAGCCAGCCTGGGATTAACCAATAGCGGTTTTTGTTGAACAGTTTGCCATCGTATTCGCCGGCCAGATGGGTGCTGAGTTTATCGATCGCCTTTTTCACCGTTTTGTGATTTTTGGACTCCAGCTTAATCGACTTACCGGACAGCAATTTGTTGACAATCGCTTGCTCACCCCGGGCCAAAGGCTGTTTTACTTCGTCAGGCGTTTTGACCAATGTGAACTCTCCCCCATCGTCTTCCTCGATTTTCAAATGTCCCTTGACCGCGGCGCTGATAATCGCCGCCGCGAAACAGCGGTGGTCGAAGTCCATGTTTCGCAGATACCGCGTACAAGCGGGGGTCATCTCCATCGGTGGTTCATAACGCGGGTAGATCGGTTCTCCCGGCGGATCCATACCCACCATCACCCAGGCGGCAGCGTAGTAGACGCCAACGACCAACAGCCCGCAGGCCATTAGCATCAGGGCGATGTTGGCCTGCATGTAGTACGCTCGATCCTCGGCCGCGGTCGGCACGCGGACATGCCCTTTCGGGAAGGTGGTGACGATGGTCAACCCTTCCTGCGATCCCAAAGGCTGGGTCGTCTCGTAGAGGATGGTTCCGGCCTGATTATCAACCTTTGAAGTAAGGTTTTTCTCTTTCGAACCTTCCCGGCCGGTATACCCCTCGTGCCCCACTTCATTCAGCGGGACACCTTCCGGCAATCGAACCTCGGCCGTCACCTTATCGATCGGGAACTCCCAGCCGTTGCCGGTGACGTTCCAGTACAGTTCGTCGTGCTGGTCGAAGTAACCGAGTTGCCGATCGGTGGTGTAGGTCAGTTTGTAGGTGTACTCGCCGTGAGGGAGTGTTCGATCCTTCGAACCAACGTAAACCCGCATGCCGTTCGACTGCGGCTCAGTGTGGTACGGCTCCGAGTTTCCATCTCGCTGGACCGAGACCACTTTGAATGGGACTTCGACTCGGATGCCCATTTTCGAGTCGTAAAGAGTGGGGAAGTCGCGGTAGATGCCGCGCCGAATCTTGTTGCCCGCCGCGGTCACTCGGATCGTTTCGGTGACCTTGAGCGAGGCGTCCGGTAAGACCTCGATCTGGCTGTGGTAGTGATGAATTCGCTCCTCTTGGGCCTGAAGCCCAAAGGGAACGATCAGCAGAATCGCGGGAATAATCCAACGCGTTAAGGTGCTGGGTGCGGACATCGTTTAGCTCTTTCCCTTCCCACCGAATTGAACTTGGGGCACGGCGGCTTCGGCGGCCGAATCGAGTTCGAAGAACGTGGCCGGCTCGAAGTTAAAGAGCCCCGCGACCAGATTCGAAGGGAACATCTCGACCTGGGTGTTGTAGTCACGCACCGTTCCGTTGTAGTACCGCCGGGCCTTTTCCAGGTCCGACTCGATCTCGCCCAGTTGCCGCTGAAGGTCGAGGAAGTTGCTGTTAGCCTTCAAGTCGGGATAGTTTTCCGCCACGGCGAACAGGGTTTTGAGGGCCCCGGTCAATTGGTTTTCGTCCCGCTGTTTTTCGGCCACATCGTAGTCACCCATCGCCTTGGTCCGGAGGTTGGTCACCTCGGTCAGGACGCCCCGTTCGAAATCGGCGTAGCCCTCCACCGTTTGCACCAGGTTGGGGATCAGGTCGTGCCGCTTCTTAAGCTGGACATCGACCCCGCTAAACCCTTCCCGGACGAACAATCGGCCGCGGACCAGGCGGTTGTACAGGACCACCGTGGCTAGTCCTACGATCATCAGCAGGACCAACAGAGCGAGCAGTCCGAGGGCGGCGTACATGGCGAACCTTTGTGGGGGTAACGTTTCCGACGGAGCGGGAATCGTCCCGCCGCAGTGAGAAATTCGCGGATGCGAAGTGAATCTTTCGGAAAATATAGCCCACCCACAGGTCGGTGATAGCCCGGGGGAAACGGTAGAATCGTAAAAAAACAGGCGACCGGTTTAAACGGTCGCCTGTTGAAATCATCTCGGGAACATGGAATGGTCGTTTCGCTTACGAGAACTCCAGCCCCTGCATGGTCGAAGTTCCGCTGGCGAACTGACTGGTCTCCAACCCGACCCTTTGCAGCAGCGAGACGTACATGTTTGGCAACGGGTAATTCTTCTTGCGGTCGAAGGCCAAATGCTGGCCATGCTTGAAACCGCCACCCGCCAACAGGACCGGCATGTTTTTGTTATTGTGGTTCGAGGCGTTCCCCAGGTTGCTCGTCAATAAGACCGAGGTGCTATCCAGAAGGTTTCCGCCATCGTCTTCAGTCTGTTGCAAATCGCTGAGGAAATCTCCCCACGCGCGCATGATCTCTGATTCGACCAACGCGAGTTGGGCCAGCTTTTTCTCGTCCTGGCCATGATGGCTAAGCGAGTGGTAACCTTCGGCCACACCGTCGATCGGAACCACACCACCGGAGCCACCAAAGTGCAGGGTGACGAATCGGGACGAGTCGGTCGAGAGGGCCAGGCGGACCATGTCGCTCATCAACCGCTGCCGGTTCACAAAGTCGTTGCCATTGGAGATGTCGACCGGTTTATCGGCATCGACTTTCGGTTTGGGACGATGCGCCCAGGCCTCCGACTCGGCCATTCGAAGTTCCAACTCACGCACGCTGGTGAAGTAGTAGTCCAGGCGATCGCGGTCGCCGGCTCCCAGATCTCGCTGAAGCGCTTTGGCATCGGCGGCGACCAGGTCCATAATGCTGCGACCCTCTTTGGCTCGCTGCGCCTGCCGTTTTTTCTCCGCCGGAGAATCATCCACGAACAGTCGAGTGAACAGCCTGGAAGGAGAATTTTCGGCCGGGATCATCGAGCCGTTCTCGGTATAGGAAGGGCTGTTGGTGCCGGAAAGCCCCAGAACCAACGAGGGGAACCGGGTTTGGTCTCCCAGGTGCTTGGCCATTAGTTGGTCGATCGAGACCGTGTTTTTCGACTGAGCCGAGCCACTCATCGGGGCCGCCGTCAGCATGCTGGCCTCCGCCCGGTGACCCCCAGAGACCCCGGGATGCGAACTCCCGGAGACCACCGTGATCTGATCCCGCAGGTGCTCGACCTGCTTCAGATACATGGTCGACTCGTAGTCCTTGCCCGGCTTATTCGGGAACAAGTTATCTCCATGCAGCCCCAGCCCGAGGGTCATGGCGACAAACCTTCGCGGTCGATCCGCCTGACCGGCGCGCGCGAAACTGGGCGCCATGGCGGTGAGCCAAGGTAAGGCCATCGCGGCACCCGCGCCTCTTAAAAACGTTCGTCGACCGAGGGTGCGGCGAAAGTTGTAGTGGACTTGAGGTAGCATGGGCGCTCCTTCCGTTATTTAGTGAGAAACAAGGGACTGACGGCGACGGCGCGGATGATCGAGCGGAAGCCGTAATCTTCCTCCGCTGTGCGATCCACGATCCGGTCCAGTTCGGCCCGATCGGCGAAGGCCACCGGAGCCCCCGTGCCATATACGATCAGCTTTTCGGCCATGTTTTTGGCCAATTTCTCGGGCTGCTCGGCAACCAGAGCTTGAAATTCGGTAATGTCGGCGAAGGGACGCCCATCTGGCAGGACGTAAGCGGGGTCGATCTCAGGCCCCTTTTCGCGCTTGTTGCCCACCACCTTGAAGTAGCGATCACGCCACTTTCCGGCCGGGTCGTAGTTTTCCAGGGCGAAACCAGGGGGATCGATTTTGGTGTGGCAACTGGCGCACGAGGCGTCGGCCCGATGTTTGGCCAACAGGTCGCGAACCGTCTTTGAGCCGCGGATGTCCGGTTCCACCGCGGCCACATCGACTGGCGGCGGGGGAACATGAATTCCCATAATCTTTTCCAACATCCAAACACCCCGCAATACCGGCGAAGTGGTCGAGCCGTTGGCCGTGACCTTCATGATCGCCCCTTGGGTGATCAGGCCACCCCGGCGGTCTTCCGGCTTCAGCGAGACCTGACGCAGCTCGTCCCCCTCAACTCCCTCGATCCCGTAATACCGGGCCAAGCGGCTGTTGAGGTAGGTGTCGTCCGAGATCATCAAGCGGCGGACACTTTGATTCTCGCGGAGCATCGTCTCCAAGTATTGGTGGGTCTCGTCGAGCATCGCCCGCTCGACCGTCTTGTCGAAATCGGGGGCCAAACGGCGTTCCGGTTCGGTGGCATCGATTTGATTCAGGTCTAACCACTCTGCCGCGAAATCCTCTAGAAATCGACGTCCATTTTTGCCGGCGAGCAATCGTTCCACTTGGGTATCAATCACCTGAGCGTCCTTGAGCTTTCCTTCCGCGGCCAGTCCGGTCAGTTCCTCATCCGGCATGCTGCCGGTCAGCAGGTAACTCAGCCGGTTGGCAATCGCATACGAGTCCAGCTCACCCAGGGGTTCGGTGAAGTACATGAATCGCGGGGAGCAGAGCAGGGCTCGATACCCGATCCGCAGGGCCTCCGAGACTTTTTCCCCATCGGCCAAGGCGGCGTGGACTAGTTCCCGATAGGGCTCAATTTCGCTCTTCTCGACCGGCCGCCGGAACGCTCGGCTAGCGAAGGTGACCATCAATTGGTCGACCTGCTCCGGCGAGACTTTGTCCGCCTTCAGTTCTAGGGCTTTGCCTTGGTTGATCTCGTGGAACTCCAGGTCGCCGAATAGCATCCGCCGGATCTCATCGTCTGAGGGGCCTTTGTGAATCCGCTCCATGGTCATCCAGTCCATGGCGATCCCCGGGAGGCCTTGGTCTTCCCCTTCACCCACGCCGACTTGCCCACCCCTAAACCGACCCTTTTTGAGCGTCGTATCTCCGGGGCGGATTTCCAGCATGTGTCGTTTGGGGAGCCAAGCCTCGAATTCGACGACCTTTGGCTCCGCCATTGCTTCGAACGAGGTGACCCAGGTCAGCAGCGGGGCGCTGGAGACGCACAGCCCGGTATTCACGGTGGTCCACACACCGCCGCTCTTAGGCAGTTTCAAGCCGGAAATCTGCAATTTAAATCGATACCAACCATCTTCCGGAGCCGTGGTGATTGAGGTCCGGCCGTAGTAAATCAACCCGGAAGACCAAATCACCGCTTGACCCTCGCGAAGCTCCGGATCGCGGTTTCGCTGTTTGGGATTTTTGCGGGAGATCGTCTTGGCGTCGAAACGCTGTTCGTACTTATCCTCCGGCGTGAAAGCTCGCCGGTATGCTTCATCCAACGCGATATCGACCACCGCCAGATGCCGATCGACATCGAAATGCGAAATCGATTGTCCTTCGGCTACTGTCGAGAACTCGGCCCCCTTTGCCTCTTCCGGCAAGAATTCCAGCAGGGGGATGTCGATCCCCAGCATGTCGTGCAGGGTTCGCGACAACTCGCGGCGGGTCAGCCTGCGACCCTGAACGCGACCCGACTTTGCGTACTTTTCTCGTTGGTGTCGATTGATCCACTGGCTCAAGTCGCTCAGTAGCGGCTCTGTGGTCTCGGCGTCGAGTTGGTTGTAATCGGGAGGGGGCATCTCGCCGGTGTTGATCCGGTCGAAGATCCGAACCCAACGGGCCTCGTCGTCGTGATGGCTCAGGTCGAGCGGCAACTTCTCGAAATCAAGGCCACCCTCGGCACCCTCTCCCTGATGGCAGTCGTAGCAGTTGTTTTGGAAGAACTCCGCGCTGGGCCGCTCCGCAAGTACGGTCCCCGTGAAGATCATCAGCCCCAGCAGCGCGAGGCAGCGGGTGAGGAGCCACTCTAATCGAGTTGGAGTCGAGGCGCGATGAACCATCATCAACAGCAACCGAGGGGGGAGGGATTCAGGGCGGGGGATTTGGGGGGTGGTGAGCGCGCGAAAATCACCGCGTCGCCCGACCCTTATCTTATCGGTTAGCCGCAAAGAATGCCAGATAAATTAACAACCTTTCCGCCGTGCTCCCCCTCGTCACCTGTTGATTTCAACCCCGAAAACTCTTCCAGGGCTCCCATCTTTACTGATTCGCAGGTAGGAACGGAAAGAGCTTGCGGATTTCCTCTTCCGTGGGTTGGTGGCCGAATTCGCAGATTTCGAAGGTCTCGGCATACTTCACTCGCTTGCCTGCCTCTTCGCCGTACCACTTAACCACCGCATCTCGGTATTGATTGGCTTCGCTGCTTTGACGGCGGTTCCAGACATCCCACAGCCATTTTCGCCGCTCTTTCGGCTGGTCTTCAGGCGGGTTGGCCGCCATCTTCTCGGCGCTACCGAGGGCGCCCCCCTCAAACGTCTGAGAAACCAACGCCATCAGGGCGTCCACTTTCACCTCGAAGACGTCGTCAATCGCCACCGCGATATCGGGCGTGAAGGGATACGGCTTTTGAAACCGGTCGCTGGTCTGGAGAAACACCGGGTTCTTATCCAGCGGCGGGACATCGGGGCAGAAAAACGGCACCGCCACCATGTAAGCGGCATCCTGGACCAAAATTCCGGTGTAGCGGTGATCTGGGTGGTAATCCCAGGGTCGGTGCGAGATCACAATGTCGGCGTCCCACTCTCGGATCAACCGCGTGATGGTCCGGCGATTCTCCAGCGTCGGCATCAATTCGCCATCGTGGATATCAAGCACCAGCGAGGTCACCCCCAATCGCTCGGCGACTTCGGCCGATTCCACCGTGCGGCGTTTTGCAAGTTCCCCGCCTGCCATGTTCCAGTGACCGATATCGCCGTTGGTCAAGGAAACCAACTTCACCTCATGCCCCGCCTTGGCCCACAACGCGGCCGTCCCGCCCGCCTTGTACTCCGCATCGTCCGGGTGGGCACCGAAGACGATAATCCGTAGTTTTTCTGCTTCTTGGGCCGCCGCCGAAGTTGCGACACACAAACCAACCAGCATTGTTGCGAAACAGAGCGAAGTGCGAACCAGCATGATTCCGACCCAAACCGTTGACGACCGAGTGACAAAGACCTCGCCTCAAACAAGGCGAACTCGCTCCATCCTACTTCGGGCGGAATTGGAAAACCACTAGCAACAGCCAAATCGTGGCACGAGGTATCAGGGAAGGTTTGGCCTTCGCCGCTTGCACATACGACACTCGGGTGCCAGGATAGATCGCCAGAAGTGGTGTGAAAATTTTTGTTCCGCACAACGCTCATTGGCCAGAGTGTTAACCCGCGAGCTATTGGCCGAAACTCGTCACCTTTACTCGTTCAAATACAACAGCGCCCCACACGATGAGCAAAAGAGCGGTTTGCCCATTTTTACGTCGCTCAGAGTTTGGATCCGGAGTTGGACGTTGCATTGGCCGCAGCAGCCGTTGTCGATGGCTGCGAGGCCTTCTTCGCCGCGGGCTTTGACCACGCGTTGGTAGTCTGCCTTGATTTCGCCGGGTAGGTTTTTCTCGACCCCGTCCAGTTCCTGGTAAAGCCGGGCGACCTCTCCTTCGAGTTGTTGCTTTTGGGCCTCGACCTCGGATTCCACTTGGCGGACTTCGCCGTCGGTGGTTTTGACCACCCCGTTGGCCTCGGCGAGGGTGACTTCCAGTTGGT
Source organism: Pirellulaceae bacterium (assembly GCA_040880405.1). Taxonomy (GTDB): domain Bacteria; phylum Planctomycetota; class Planctomycetia; order Pirellulales; family Pirellulaceae; genus JBBDIM01. Next base: position 46,163 of record JBBDIM010000104.1, read on the forward strand.
CGATTTTTTCCATCGCTTCCAGAATCTCGTCGGACAGCACGCTATTGGCCATTTCGGCCGCTGCGATCTGTTCCTTGAAAATTTGGAACTCCTCGTTGGAGTTGGCGGCGTTTAGTTTGCCTTGGGTGGTTTCGATCTTCGCTTCGCTTTCGCGAAGTTGAAGTTGTTTGCGGTCGACGATCATCTTGGTCGCCTGGATCGACTCCTTAATCTGCGCCACTCGGGCTTCGCAGGCGCCCAGCTTATCGCGAACCGCTTTCACGCGCTGCGGACCCCGCGCGAGTCGACCCCGAAGATCGGTCAACTGGCGATGAATCCGATGCAACTGCTGGAGAACCTCGCTGTACTGCATCTCGGACATAAGGCATTCTACTTGAGAAATTCGATCGGTCATGCTCCTGCCTTCAATGTAACAAGGGGTCCGGAGGCCGCACACAGGACTACCCGTAAAATCTGGCGGGTTGGCCGGTAAGTGCAACTTACCGTGCCGGTCAAATGACCATGGGTTTGCGGTCGGCCTTTTCTCGGGTTGTTCATCGAGTTGCCGGTGGAGAATCAACCCGCCAAAACACGCCCACGTTGGAGGGCGTGGGCATGGCACCCGGTTTTATTACAATCCGCTGAAGTGCCGATTGCGACATAAAAACACCGGCACGCGTTTTCTAGGGGAAAGGCGTGCCGGTGTTTGGGGGGATATCGTCGGACGATTTCGGAATCAACTATTCCGCGCCGGCCAATTGCAGGAAACCAGTTAATTGCTGGCTCCGGACCGGGTGTTGCAGTTTGCGGACCGCTTTGGCCTCGATCTGCCGCACGCGTTCGCGGGTCACCTTGAAGATCCGGCCCACCTCTTCCAAGGTGTAGGTGTAGCCATCTTCCAGGCCGTAGCGAAGCTTGATGATTTCCCGTTCGCGGTAGGTCAGAGTTTTCAATAGCCCGGAGATTTTATCCCGCAGGATCTCGTTTGAAGCCTTGCGGATGGGGGTTTCCTCGTGGCCATCTTCGATGAACTCACCGAAGCTGCTGTCTTCGCTCTCGCCGATCGGGCGATCCAGGCTGACCGGGTGGCGACCGATATCCATCACGCGGCGGACTTCCTCAACCGGGATTTCGGCATAGGCGGAGATCTCTTCGGTGGTCGGCTCGCGGCGGAGTTCCTGGAGCAGACGTTTTTGGACGTTGCGGAGTTTCGAAAGGACGTCGATCATGTGGACCGGAATCCGGATGGTTCGGGCCTGATCGGCGATCGCCCGGGTGATCGCTTGGCGAATCCACCAGGTGGCGTAGGTCGAGAACTTGAATCCGCGGCGGTATTCGTACTTGTCGACCGCCCGCATCAAGCCGGTGTTCCCCTCTTGGATCAGGTCCAGGAAGCTCATGCCGCGGTTGCGGTACTTTTTGGCGATCGAAACGACCAACCGGAGGTTGCCGCTGGAGAGTTGACGTTTGACCTTTTCGTACTCGTCGAACTGACGGCGGAACTTCTCGCACCGCTTGCGGAGGCTTTTGGGGCTCTCCAGGGTCATCATCATCAGGTCGTGCAATTCCTTGCGGAGGTTGGCGCGTTCGTCCTTGGCGGCCGAGTCGTGCTCGATGTTGGCCAGGCGACCCCGGATCACTTCCATCCGCTCGGCGAATTCCTCCAGTTGGCTCATCACCGGCTGAACCCGACGGGTGCGGAGACTGAGCTCCTCGACCAGTTGGAGGCATTTTTGGCGACGGCGGATGAATCGCTTGCGGGCGGCCAGACGTTCTTCCCGCGGGGTCGATTTGCGGAGCAGACGCTCGAAATCGCGGCGGTTTTGCTGGAGCATGATCCGCAAGGTTTTCAGGTTATGCGGCATCCGCCCCTGGATCTGCTCTTTGGTGAGCTGTTCGGTCAGTGAGACCTTGATCGTCCGGTCGAACGGCAATTCGCCGCGGTAAACCTTCTCTAGCGTTTCGACGGTGTGCCGCATTGCGAAATCGCAGCCCAGCACGAGGCGGCGGAACTGTTTCCGCGTGACCTCGATCTTTTTGGCCAGCGCGATTTCCTCATCTCGCGTTAGCAGCGGAATGGTCGCCATTTGCGAGAGATACATCCGGATCGGGTCGTCGCTGGCCTTGGTGATTTCCTCGGCGGTGAACCCATCGGGGAGAGAATCATCGTCCAGGGCTTCGGCGAATTCCCGAGCGGAGGGTTGTGTCTTGCCGACGGCGTCGTCGAAGTCGTCCTCGGGGGCCTCGGTCACCAGCTCGATGCCGCGGCATTCTAGTTCAGCCAGGAGGCTGTCGAGTTTGCCGGGGTTGTTGGCCTCGTCAGGCAGGTAATTGTTCACCTCATCGTAGGTGAGATAACCTTGGGTCTTGCCTTTTTCGAGCAGTGTTTGCAGTTCTTGATCGATGTTTTCCATAGTGAAGACCTCCATGCCTTCGCGGAATTCTGGGTTGTCGATCGCGCCTTCCGAGGGAACGTGCGGGTTTGTCCACACGGGGGCGACGGCACGCTGGTATCCTTAACCTTCCGTGGTTGAGGAAATACCTTGCCGATTTCGTTTTTGCTCAACAATTTGTAGCAGGATGTCGAGCTGCTCCTGATCATTTAGTGATTGAGATTTGGGTTCGAGGTCAGGCATTTGCTGATTCTCTACCCGATCATTGTGCCTTTTGTGGTAGGCATCAATGATTTCCTTGAGTTCCTCTTCAGGCTCCATTGATGATTTCGTATTGCGTGTTTCATCAAGATCAATAAGGAGATACTTCAATCTTTCATCTCGAAGTTCATCCATCACATTTGTGAAATTACATGGCCAATTTGCTAATGCAAGACGACGATAAATGGCATATATCTGTCTAGCCGGTTCACTCAAAATCTCATCTAGCCCAATCTCGTCGATTACCGCGTCGACTAACTCTGAATGACCCAAGAGCAACTGGAGTAGCATGCAATCCCAGCGATCAAGGTCCTTGGGGTCGTAGTTGGTGGGTGAGGCAGTCGCATTAACCGGTTCGGCGGAATCGATGATCCCTTGCGGCTTCTTATTGACTTTCCGCAGCGAGGCCAAGCGGTTTCGCAGTTCCATCTCATCCACTTGAAACTGCCGAGCCATCCGAGCTAGGAATTGGTGTTCCCGGAGACGGACATCCGAGGTGGTGCCGGTCAAGGCGTGGGGCGACTTGGCCAACGTGTTGAGGACATCCTCCAGGGCGTCGTTGGCTTGGTGGATGTCCTGGCCCAAGTCGATTCCGGCAGTGACGACCCGAATTTTATGTTCTAGCGCGTCGACCGATTTGGCGAGACACTCGCGGAATCGATCGGGACCTTCCTGTTGGACGAAATCGCAGGGGTCTTGCTCGTTGGGTAGTTTCACCACGCGGAGATCGACCTGCTGGGCGATGAACAATTCCAACACCTCGTTGGTGCGGCGTTGGCCCGCTTCGTCGCCATCGAGGACCAAGTAAACCTTGTCGGCGTAGCGACGCAGGAGGCGGATATGTTTGGCACCCAACGCGGTTCCGAGCACCGCGACGACATTCTTGACGCCCGCTTGGTGCATCGCGATCACGTCGGTATACCCTTCGACGACGATCACCTCACCGGCTTGGACGATCGTATCCCGGGCCAAATCCAAGGCGTACACGTGTTCGCTCTTGGAGAAGAGCCGGGTCTCCGGCGAGTTGACGTATTTGGCGGACTTTTCGTCGGCCAGTTGCGGCAAAATTCGGCCACCGAAGCCGATCGGGCGGCTCTGCGGGTCTCGGATCGGGAAGATCACGCGGCCTTTGAATCGGTCGTACGGTTTGGCGGATTTTTGTGAGAGGCCGATTAAGCCAACCTTTTCCAGCACCGCTTGCGAGTAGGCGGAACCACGCCCCTTCTCACACATCCACTGCCACTGGTTGGGTGAGAATCCGAGTTGGAAGCGTTGGATGCTGTCGCGACTTATCCCGCGGTCTTGCAGGTAGGCTCTCGCGATATCGGCCGCGGGATCGTGGAGCAAAAACTCGTGAAAGAGTCGCTCGGCCCAGGAAAGGGCCCCGAACAATGTTTTCTTGTCGTCGGGCGAACCGGCGGGAGCGGCTGGCTTTTGGTTGTTGAGCTGGATGTTGGCTCGTTCGGCCAGCAGTTCGAGGGCCTCGCGAAACTCGATCCCTTCTCGCTTCATGACAAAGCTGAAGATATCGCCCCCAATGCCGCAGACCCAGCATCGCCACGACTGACGCTGCGGATTGATCTGCATGCTGGGACGGGTGTCATCGTGCCAAGGGCAAAGAGCCACGTAGCCTCGACCTTGACTCCGCAGGTGCAGGTAGCCGCTCAGCACGTCGACAATGTCGCATGCGGCTCGCACTTGTTCTTTGGCGTCGAAATGGGTCGAGTCAGACACCGAGTGAAATCCTTTTCCTGGCAACCATCCGGCACGCGGGCCGATCCACAGGGACCGGAGTGTCGAACGGGTGAGGGTTTGCGGGGGAACCCTTGGCCCTTTGTCCTGCTTTCTTGCGACCGTTTTCGCCTTCCAAACGCTGGCGATTCCCGGCCCCAAAATGACAAAGGGCGGTGCCTTCCGTGGCACGTAGGAGTAATCTACAAGAAATCGGTCTTTCGGGTCAAGTTAGTCTTGTGGCCTGCCGACACGTTTTGTGTTGTACGCTAGCTGTCGGCCGCCGCAAGGTCTATTTTGGGGGAATTCCGGCGGATTGTATAGGGATTGGTGACCACGTCACGCGAATCGGAGCGATATGGGATCGAAGTTTTTTCCGCCTGCCGAGTCGGCCGATGAGCATGGATTGGTTTTAATCGGTGGAAGTTTGCGATCCGATTGGCTGCTGGATGCCTATCGCCATGGCGTTTTCCCCTGGCCGATGTGGGGGGATTCGATGCCGATGACTTGGTTTTCGTTAGATCCGCGGGCGATTATCGAGCTGGACGGCCTCTACATCTCACGAAGATTACGACGAACCATCCGGAGCGGCAAGTTCCGCCTGACCTGCGACACGGCCTTTCGCGAGGTAATGAAAGGTTGCGGCGAACCGCGGCCGAGCCAACCGGGCACCTGGATTAGTTCCAAGATGCTGCGGGCCTACTGCCAACTCCACGCCCTCGGGCACGCCCACAGTGTGGAGGTCTGGCTAGATGACTACTTAGTGGGTGGCGTGTACGGCGTGACGGTCGGTGGGCTGTTCGCGGGAGAATCGATGTTCCACCGCGAGACCGACGCCTCAAAAGTCGCCCTCGCGGCCTTGGTGGGGCATTTGAAGGCCCGGGGGTATCGGCTGTTCGACATCCAGCAGTGGACGCCCCACACCGGCAGCATGGGGGCGATTGAAATTCCGCGGCACGATTACTTGCACCGGCTAGAGCAGGTGGTCGACCTGGAGGTTGCCTTTGGCGATCGACTGGAAGGGGAGTTTGCGGGGTAGGTGGTGCCAGTGGTCAGTCCAATCAACGTTTGCGTGTGACGCTGGCGTCTGGGTGCCATGCCCACGCCCTCCAACGTGGGCATGTTTTGGCGGGGCCGATTTCCACAGGCAACTTGATTAACAACGACCGAAACGGCTGACCGTGAAATTTCCCCAATGGCAACGCCCTCTAACCGAACCGAACCGGAGACGGCGTCCGGACTTCCAGGAGAAGGCACGATCATCTCGCACTTCTCATGCCCACGTTGGAGGGCGTGGGCATGGCACCCGAGTTAGTCCGCCGGTTTCACGCTGGTCCGCAACTGCTTCCGCAGCAGATCCAGCGCCTGCTTTACCATCCGCGGGGCATGGATTTCCGGGTGGCCGGCTACGGTGCTGTGGGTGATTTGTTCGGTATCCGCGCCGACGATGCCATAGTGGTAAGGTGTCTCGGGATGGGCGTCCGCCGGTGGGATTGGTCCCAGGACCAGGGCGAAGTCGACATTCAGGCGATCTCGCAATTGCCGACCTCGTACGATCAGTTCCGTGATAATGCCTGGTTCCTCGGTCGATTCAAACGAGTTTGCTGGCAGGACCGTGGCCCCGCGAAAGGCCTGGTTGTTGGGATCCGCCTCACCCAGCCAACGGCACAGCATACCGGCGGTCGAGGTTTCCAGCACTCCGACCGTTTTGCCCGTTTCCTGCAACTGGCGGATCACCACGTCGTGCAATTCCTCGTCTCCGGTACCAAAAACCAGTTCTCCCAGGGCGGTATCGATTTGTCGCCGACACTCGCCAATCAGTCGATCGCAGGCGTCGTCGTCTTCACCGGTCGCGGTAATGCGGAGGGAAATCGTGGCGTGATGGACAGTGATGCCCACACGGGGTTCCTTGCCGCGGCGGATCATGTCGGGCAGCATCGCCTCCATGTGACTTTCCCCCACGCCAAAGCATTTGATCACATGGTTTTTGATCCGCCGACGGGGCAGGGTGGGCATGATGCGGATCGCGGGTTGCACCGTCAGCAGCCACATTTCTTTCATCTCGATCGGCACGCCGGGCAGGGCGAAAATCCGACAGGTCCCGATCTCACCACTGACCAGTTCCAGATCGATACCGGGGGCGGTACCATGCGGATTGGGAATGACATTGGCCCCTTCGGGAAACATTGCCTGAATTTTGTTCTTTTCCGGCATGGTGCGGCCGCGGCTATGGAATCGCTGTTCGATTCCTACCAGGCTGACTTCATCCAAAGTGAGCGGTCGTTGGAAGGCGGCGGACATCGCTTGCCGCGTGAGGTCGTCATCGGTCGGGCCGAGACCTCCGGTGGCAACCACCACATCGGCCCGACCGGTTGCGATCTGAAAAACCCGCACGTTGGCCTCCAGGTCGTCACCTACCGTGGTGTGGTAAAGGACGCGGATCCCGAGCGATTCCAGTTGATCGCTGAGCCATTGGCTGTTCGTGTCGAGTCGTTGTCCGCTCGTCATTTCATCGCCAATGGCAATGATCTCGGCTTGCATGGAGAGTCACTTTGAGAAGTTGTGCGGCATGAATCTGGCGGGCGATTTCTCCGCCCCAAACCAGCGGTACAGTATATCCGCCACAACCGGGCAATTCCTAGGACGCTAACCACCGTCAAACCTTGCGGCGATCTGCGTCATTTTTTTCGGCGGGGCGATGGTGTGTGAAGCGAAAAGGAAGCCAACGTCCGAACCTAAGAAGTGGATGTACGACCTACGCAGGATGCCTTACTCGCTACGGATTGCCACACCATGACTTCGCGGATCGATTCCCCTCGCGACCTTTTCCAGACCATCGTCTCGCGGACGATCGGCATGTTAGAAACCTCGCTGTTGCAGCGCGGCTGCGAGACGGACCCGCTCGATTTGATGGATCAACTTCGCGAGTTTCAATCGCACCTCACGGATACGTCTCCCCAAAAGGGGCAGCGCGCGTGTCAGGCCGGATGCGCGGCGTGCTGTTTTACAGTAGCGGTCGACATTACGCCGATCGAGGCGATCGCCGTGGCGGACTATCTCAAGAGTTATCTCCCTGGCCAACGTCGCGAGGCAATTCGCCAGCGGCTTGAGCATGTGGTTGCTCGACGGCGAAAAATGACCGCCGAAGAACGTCAGCGGATACCCCTTGCTTGTGGCTTATTGAGCATGGATGGGATGTGCCAGGCGTATGCCGCAAGGCCGCTGATTTGTTCCGGGGTTTTCTCGCTCGATCGAGAAGCGTGTGACGAGGCGGCGGAATTGGTCCAGATTGGTGATATCGGAGGCCAAGTCCCATTGGATCAGCCTGCCCGCACCGCGACGGCGGGAATTTCCGGCGGACTGCAGCGGTATCTCGTAGAGCATGGGCTCGACGGCAACTTGTACGAGTTGAATTCGGCGGTTCTCGTGGCGCTGGAGGATATCGACCCATTGCCTCGCTACTTGGCGGGCGAGGATCTTTTCCGCGACGCGATTTGCACTGATCCGCATTCCGCTCCACGTCGGGCGACTTCGGCAAAGAAGTTGCATCGCCGAAAGGGCCACCGGGAAAAGAGTGCGGCGAACCAGCGAGCTTGATGGGGGTCACGGGCTGGTCATCTTGCCAGGTCGGCCTATTCGCCCCAAAATCCGATTCCTTCCTCGGTTTATGGAGGTGGACTCCGGGCATCGTTCCGCTGTCTCGTCCCTGCCGTTATGATGAAGCAGAGCGTAGAAGGTGATCGATTTTGGTCGATCTCTTCTAGAAAGCATGAACCCTAATCGGGACCGGTTCGTCCACAGACGTGGGTAGTGCCTGTCTCGCCGACTTTTGGAAAATCGTGGTATGGATCTGATCAAAGGTTTTGAGCATTTTGTCCGCGATAGCGAACCGCTGGCCCCCTATTCCTGGCTACGGATTGGGGGGATTGCTGAATATTTCGCCGAACCGACCTCGGTCGAGGAGCTGGTCGCGCTGGTCCGCCGTTGCCACGAGTCGGAAGTGCCGGTCCGGCTGCTCGGTGGGGGTTCCAATCTTTTAATCAGCGATGCCGGCGTCCCTGGGATGGTCATTCGGCTTAGCCACCCTGATTTCTCCGCGATCTCCATGGATGGCAATCGAGTGACCGCTGGTGGCGGTGCCCGACTGGCGCATGTCATTTCGACGGCAGTCGGCCAAGGGCTGGCCGGGCTGGAATCATTGGTTGGTATTCCGGGAACGGTCGGTGGCGCGGTCCACGGAAACACCGGCTGCGCCGGCGGTGATATCGGCCAGTGGATCGTCTCTGCCGAGGTGTTGACGCATACCGGCGAGCGCCATACCCGCTCCGGTGCCGACCTCCAGTTCGCCTATCGGCAAAGCAGCTTGGATGAGTTGGCGATCCTCAGCGCTCAGTTCCAACTGGAATCGGCCGATCCGGAGGAATTGACTCGGCGGATGCAAAAGGCGTGGATCATCAAAAAGTCTCACCAACCGGCCGGTGAGGGGCGGATTGGTTACATCTTCAGCGATGTTCCCGGGGCCTCAGCCGACCAACTGATCGAGCAGTCTGGTCTGAAAGGGACGAGTGTCGGTGGCGCGGAGGTTTGTGCGGAGCACGCCAATTTCATTATCGCGGGAGACGACACCACCGCGGACGATGTCTTGCGGCTGATCGACTTGGTCCAGGGCCGGGTCCGCGAGGTCATGGGAGTCGACCTGCGTCGGCAAATCGAGGTGTGGTAAACGCTATCGTGCTTACCTCTTATTTGCCTGGGTGCCATGCCCACGCCCTCCAACGTGGGCATGAGAAGTGAGAGGTGATCTTGTCTCTTCCGGGAAGTCCGGACGCCCTAATGAGTTCCACCGGACGATATTGCCGACGCAACAGAAGCAGCTTTTCCGGCGAGAGAAAGTTACCAAGGTGGTCAATGACCGTGGGTTCGAGGTCGGCCGATTCGGTAGTTGTTAACTAAGAGTTGCCGGTGGAAAACGGGCCCGCCAAAACATGCCCACGTTGGAGGGCGTGGGCATGGCACCCGATGAACGATCCGGTGTGTTGCACCGGTAAACTCTGATTGAACGGACCGCTAGCAGGTGCCGGAAACATTGATTTTCCGACCCTCCGCCCGACGGTATCAAGTTTGCCGCAGCGGATGCCGATTCTGAGATTACGGAAAGATGAAATCCCCTTGGGATGGCAAAATTTCCATCTAGCGGCGGACTACCGATCTTCAGTAAAAGTTCGGGCATCGGTTTACAACGGAATTTCACCCGCGATAGGTTCAGCGTTGACTCGGGCAAATCCATCGACCCCAACCAATCGAATCGGGCTTCAATCCCCTGTGGGGCGGCAACTGTGGCTCTGCGTGGCCGTGGTGGCGGGGTTCTGTATTGGCTCGGTTGCCCTCTGGAACCGGCATAGCGAACGCGTTGCTGATAACGATAACTTTTTACTCTCGGCCGCCGAGATCCGCATCACGCAGCAACCGGCGTGGATCCACTCCGATGTGCGGGCCGAGTCGATCGCCTATGGCGGCCTGGACGAGGCGATCGATATCCGTGATCGTCGCTTAACCGAACGCGTTGCCACCGCCTTCGCGGCCCATCCTTGGATTCGCCAGGTTCACCGCGTTGCCAAGCAGTACCCGGCCAAGGTGGTGGTGCAGGTTGAATACCGCGAACCGGTGGCGATGGTTGAGGTCATCTACGACGGCGCACGCAGTTTGCAGCCAGTCGATGCCGAGGGAATCGTTCTGCCAACGGAAGACTTCGCCGCGTCGCAGGTACTTAAGTATCCGCGCGTCAACGTAGGCTTGCAAATGACCTCATCGGACGCCGGTCAAAAATGGGGTGACGCCCGGGTCACCGAGGCGGCGGAGATCGCTAGCTTGCTCGGAGCGCACTGGGAAGAATTGAAGTTGGCTCGAATTGCTTTGAGTGATCCAAGCGACTCAGCGGAGCCCGCCTTTGTCCTGGAAACGATCGCTGGTGATCGGATCATTTGGGGAAGCGCCCCGGGGAGGGAACTTCCGCAGGAAACCTTGGCCGCTCAGAAGGTGGCCGTGATCCTGGATCTCGCGACGGAAAGCGCGATCACCCAAAACCAGCCGGACAGCCAACTCGACCTGCGAACCGCCGGGCGCAACATCACCGCCGCCACGATGTCTACGCGACGCTAAACCACGAAACCACAGATCCAGGCTAGGCCGCCGGGGCGGACTCTTGCGGTGGTTGCGACTCGGACTGATTTCGCTCGCCAGATAGTAATTCGCCCCGCATAATGCGGACTTCTCGCGGGGCCTCGACCCCGACACTGATCGACTGTCCGTTCACTTTAAGAACGGTCAGCGTGACTCCATCGCCAATTTGGATCTGCTCTCCGACTTTTCGACTCAAAACCAACATTGCATCCTTGCCTCCACGGGAAAATCGGGCCAATCACGACAGTGGACGACCCTTGCCTTCTGTAATATAGCGAGTGATGAACCTATGTACACACCCGGCCTGGAAATTTGCCCCAAAATTATCCGGATCGCCGTCGTGTGGAAATAAGGGCTTTAGGTGGGATTGGGGGTGGGGCAAGATTGAGCGCGGGAGGTGATCTATCGCGATCGGGCGGACCAGCGTCGCTCGACCTGATCGGCAAGCTGTGCGAGCTCCGCGGGAAGACGCTCTAAATCTGCCTGCGTCGTGGGGGAATCGAGGACCAGATCGTCCCTGTCCACATCGGCAAGAGTAGCCTGAGCTGGACCAGCCTCAAAATTTGCGACCATTCCCTTGAGGCGGTGGGCATAGAATACCACCTGGTCTCGATCGTTATCGGCCGCGGCTCGCGTTAACTCTGCGAGCAGTTCGCTCCATTGGTCGAGGTAGATCCGGGCCAGTTTCTCTTGCAGGGCAGGGGGATACTCGGCGATGGAGTCGGACGATTCGACCGCGGCGGTTGCTTGCTTCGTCGTAGATTGCCCCACTTGGGGTGACGCTTGGCGAAAGTTGGTCTCCAAGCCTCTGGATAGGGACGCCAAGGAGAGTGGCTTGGTGAGGAACCCATCGAATCCGGCCGCTTCACATGCTTCACGGTGTCCGGCGGTCGCATGGGCTGTCACCGCGATCAAAACCGGGCACCCCTGGGGTGCGGCCTCGTAGCGCTCTCGCCAACGGCGGGCCAGTTCCAACCCACGGGCGTCGGGCAATTCTAAATCCAGCAGGACACAGTCTGGGTGCCAATGGGTGAGTGTTTCCTCAGCTTCCGCCGCGGTGAATACGTTCCGCCCGCGGAGTCCCAGTTCCGCCAGCATGGCGTCCATCACGACCTGATTCGCGGCGGTATCCTCGACGACCAAGATGCGAAGATCCGCGGGAAACTCAGGCAAGTGCGTCGCATCGCTGGGTCGGGTATCCAGGAACGCGTGCTTCCCCGGTTCGGTCTTTGAAAGGGTCAGCCGCATGACGAATGTGGTCCCTTCTGGGCTGGTTTGTCCCAACTCCAAGCTTCCCCCCATGGCCTGGGTAATCGCCCGAGCGATGCTCAGCCCGAGTCCCACCCCTTCGGTCGACCGTTTTTGACTCGGGCGATCCGCCTGACGGAACGGATTGAAAATCGACTGGCAAGCTTCCAGCGGAATCCCTGGTCCGGTGTCGCGGATCAGTACACGAAAGGAAAGCGTCGAAAGACTCCGGTCAAAGACTTCGCCGCGAACGGTAACGTTTCCCCGTTCTGTGAATTTCAAAGCATTTTGCACCAGGTTAACCAGCACCTGCCGAAAGCGATCCTCATCGACCATCACCCCCTGGTCCATTTCACCAGGGAGCTCAACCTTTAACCGCAAGCCTCTTCGTTCCGCTTCGCGCGAGAACAGCTCGCAGGCCCGGCGAATCAAGTGGGCCAGGTTGGCCGGCTGGGGATTGAGCGGAAGGGTTGGCTCGATTTCCAACTTGGACATATCAAGCAAATCGTTCAGCAGCCGCATCAGCGACCGGGCCGAGTCGTGAATCGTCTCGACCAAGGGTGCCCGGCCGGGTGGAAGTTTCGCTCGGCGGAGGACTTCGCTCAGCCCGAGGATCGCGTTCATCGGGGTTCGTAGCTCGTGGCTCATCTTGGCCAGGAAGTTAGTTTTCTCGCGGTTGGCATGTTCCGCCACCTCTTTGGCGCGGGCCAGGTCCTCGCTTGTCTCGGCGAGTTGCCGCATGATGTTCCGCAACCGGGTGACGGCTGGCCGGAAGACGAGCGTGCCCTCCAAGAGCAGCACGGCCAAGGTGATGAATAGCAGGGTGAGCTCGATCGTCTTGAGCCGGCTCACCCGCTGGTACGCCTCGCGGTCGTATTGGTCGACAATCTGGTCCATCCCGGCCAAAAAGGCGTCCTGGTGGAGGAGAAGCCGCTGGAAATCGTCTTCGGGGACATCCAGCGGGACTTCGGGATCGTGGGACAAGAAGGTCTTGGCCAGCTCGCAAATCGCCTGAAAATGAGGATCAACCTGGGCGAATAATTCCTCCACTCGTGGGCTGTTTCGACCCGGCAGGCCGCTTGGCGCGTCCCCTTGTTGCAAGGCGAGATGGGCCCGTTGCCAGGCCGTGAGTGATTGCGAGAGGTCTGCCTGTTGTTCGATCCGCTGCTCGGCCGTATCGGCCTTTTGCAACAGGAGCGACTGCATGGTCAATCGCTGGCTGAGCATCCGCTGCCGCCCGGCGAGGTTGACGACCCGGGAATCGCTCAATTGCCGGACCAAACTCCACTGCACCAGGATTTGCCCGGCGATGCTCAACAGGGCGACGGCCGAGAGGGCCAACACGTACAGGAGAGTCAGCCGCTTGGTGGACGAGACGAATCGACGTGGGCTCTCAGGCGGTACCGCCATCGGTTCACAGGGGTGGTTAGTTACAACGGCGGATCAGACCGGGGCCAAAAACTCGTCGATGACCAGTCCCAGGTAGTTGATCTTCTTCCGCAGGCTGGTTCGAGTAATCCCTAACATACGCGCCGCCTTGGCCTGATTGCCACCCGTCTTTTGTAGTAGCAGCGACAGGACATGCCGTTCCATCTCGATTACCGACTCGGTGTAAATATCGTTCGAGCTAGCCGCGTAACGTTGCCTCAGGAATTCCTCCCAATACTCTCGCCGCATCTGCTCTTCTGATTTGGATTGCACGCGTTCCCTGGAGGCGTCGCGGAGGGCCGCTCTGAGGAAATCTCCGGCGATGACCGTTCCATGCGATTCAATCAAGGCCCGCCGCAACACGCTACAAAGTTCCGCCACATTGCCGGGCCAGAGATACTCCGACAGCAACCGCAAAGCCTCGGGCGAGGTCCGCACAACGCCCGATTGGGCGATTCGCTCGATATGGCAGAACTGGCTCACAAAGTGGTCGACCAGTTTCGGTAAATCCGCTTCACGCTCGCGCAGCGGCGGCAACTTGATGGTGAACGAACTGAGCAGATAGTAAAGATCCTGCCGGATCACGCCATCAGAGGACAGCGTCTCCGTGTTTTGGCTGGAGGTGAATAGCAGGGTGACATCACTCGGGATTTGCTCGATTCCGCCGGTTCGCTCGAACCGTTTCTCATGGATCAGCCGGACCAGTTTGCTTTGCAGCGGCAGCGGGATGGCGGAGATTTCTTCCAGGAGGATCGTGCCACCCTGGCACTGCTCAATCTTACCAATTCGTTTTTCTCCCGCACCCGGGAAAGCATGCGACTCATGCCCGAACAGTTCGCTTTCCAGCCAATGACCGGAAAAGTCACTACAACAGACCTTCAAGAACGGGCGTTCTCTGCGGCGTCCATGTTGGTAGATCGCTCGGGCGACCAGCTTTTTGCCGGTGCCGACTTCCCCTTCGAGCAGGACCGGCACGTCATGGGCGGCGGCCCGGCCGATCGCCTTGTAGACATCCTGCATCCGGGGGCAATCCCCTACGAGGGAATCGACGGTGGGATCTCCCTCGCCGTTTTGGGAAGGAAGCTGGACTGGCATCAGCATTAGCTGGCGACTTTCCAGGGCCTGTTTGGTTTTCTCTGAAATCTTATTGAGCTTGAGCGGTTTGGTCAGAAAGTCGAAGGCACCTCGCTTCATCGCCTCGATCGCCAACTCGCTGGAATTCCGCGCGGTCACAAAGATGACCGGCAACCGACAATCGAATTTCCGGACTTCGGCCAAAATCCGCAGGCCATCGCTATCGGGCAGCAGGTGGTCGAGAAACAAAATATCGGGGCGATACTGGGAAAGTTGATACAGACCCTTCGCCCCGGTGGTGGCACCCTGGATGGAAATATCGGTCCCGCGGAGCGCTTCTTCCACGATCATCGCGATACTGGGATCGTCGTCGATCACCAAGACACGCTTTCCACGCCGGGTCGCTCTGTCGCCTATCAAAATTGCCCCTGACCAATCGAAGCAAGGAGTGGAAACGAGTTTCAATGCTTGCGGAGATGGGAGAGCAAACCGCGTACCAGAGAGCAGGGCTGCCTGATAAACTCGCCCCGCGAGCTGGAAATTCACCGGTTTTAGGAGATGTTGTCGCAGGATGGTGAAGAGAGTGTGCAATGGAGGTGCGCAATTTATAGGCAGCCTCCCCCCTTAACGGATGCTCACCGAGGGGGCTCGATTGACATTCGCTTGCCTTGTCAAAGCGACTAGGGTCTTTTACATTCGGAGATTCCCGTCATTTGCGAGCCATTGAGACTTGTGGGCGGGAATCTCGCTCCCCGCTCCCTCGCAAAATTAGGCATTGATGGCCGTAACCGCTGATTGGCGATCCCTCTACCCGTTTCAGTCGCACCACCGTGCGGTGGGAGAGCACCGGTACCACTATCTCGACGAGGGGGCCGGTTCTCCCTTGCTGATGGTGCATGGAAACCCGACGTGGTCCTTCTACTGGCGCAACTTGGTTACTGCCTTTCGTGACCGGCATCGGGTCGTCGTGCCCGATCATTTGGGATGTGGTCTGAGCGATAAGCCGCTGGACTACCCGTACCGCCTGGAAAATCATATCGACAATTTGGTTGAATTGATTGATCAGCTCGACCTGCAAAACACGACGCTGCTGGTGCATGACTGGGGTGGGGCCATTGGCTTGGGGGCGGCCCTGCGGCGGCCGGAGCGGTTTTCGAGAATCGTGCTGTTCAATACCGGGGCCTTTCCGCCGGACTACATCCCCTTGCGTATCCTCGCCTGCCGTATCCCAGGGCTAGGGCCGCTTGCTGTCCGTGGGGGGAACCTTTTTGCTCGGGGTGCGTTGACCATGGCGACCGAGAAACGGGAGCGGTTCAACAAGGAAGTTTGCGCGGGAATGATCGCCCCTTACGGATCGTGGCGAGACCGGATCGCCGTGCAGCGGTTTGTCGAGGATATCCCGCTCACCAAACGTCACCCCACCTACGATTGCCTGAAGTGGATTGAGCAAGAACTGCCCAGCCTAGGGCATCTGCCGATTAAACTGATCTGGGGAGGCAAGGATTGGTGTTTCCGAAAAAGCTGCTTGGCTCGGTTCCAGCGGATCTGGCCTGAGGCGGAGTCGGTGGTTTATGAGGACGCCGGGCATTATGTCGTGGAAGACGCGATCGAGCGGATCATCCCAGAGTTGGAGTCGTTTCTCGCAACCCCGGTCGCCTCGACCGAAGTGAGTGGAGATGGCTGAGCCATCGGTTTCACTTTCGCTCTCGGTGGGGCAGTTCGCCACCTTGGCCTGCCAATTGGAAGTGGCGGCCCCCAAGCCGGGCAACGTCCACCGGGGGGCCGATTTCGAGGACGTGACACTCCAAGATTTTATGGCCAGCGGCGTGGCGATCGGCCCGGTGATGGACCTCGCGGCATCCCGTTCACTAGGCGTAACTGTCCGCGATGCCGTTCTGGCGACGCGGCAGGTCGCCGCGAGTAACACCAATCTGGGGATGATCTTGCTGCTCGCTCCCTTGGCGATGGTCCAGGATGCCACGAATCTGCGAGTGGGTGTTCAGGCGATTCTGGACCAAACTACCCCGGAGGATTCCGCCCTGGTCTACGAAGCTCTCCGCTTGGCCAACCCCGGTGGCATGGGAACCCAGGCCGAAATGGACATTCAGGCGGAACCACCAGAAGACTTGATGGTGGCCATGCGGCATGCCGAGTCGTACGATCTGATTGCCCGGCAGTATTCTCGGGGAATGGAGGACCTTTTCGAGCAGGTTCTGCCCAGTTTAAACGACTCCCGCTGGGAAAACTTGCCTTGGCCGCGGCGGATTGTACGCGCGCACCTTGTGACGATGAGTCGGTTTCCCGACTCGTTGATCGCGCGGAAGTGCGGCGCGGAAATCGCTGAGAAGAGTGCCCTGCTGGCGGCCCAAGTATTGGAAGCGGGCGATCCCAACAGCGAGGCATACCAGTGGCAACTGGCGCAGCTCGATTTCTGGCTCCGCTCGGACGGTCACCGCCGCAACCCCGGTACCACGGCCGATCTGATTACCGCGGCCCTGTTCGCCGGGCTACGGATGGGGATGATCCGCCCGCCGTTTGGATAGCGGTATCGTCGAGATCTCGCCAGCGACCGCTTGGTCTGGGGTGGCAACTTTGATTCAATGAGGCAGTCGCAACGTTCCCGCTACGCAGAGATTCCCCATGCAAACCAGCTACCACGTCAAAATCACCAAGGACAATCTCGTCTTCAGCGCGGGGCACTTCATCACGTTCGCGGAAGGAGTTTGCGAGCGGATTCATGGCCACAACTATCGGGTTGAGGCGGAGATTTATGGTCCATTGGATGAGAACCACTACGTGGTCGATTTCATTGCGGCCCGCGATACCTTGCAGGAAATCGTGGGTGAGCTCGATCATCGGATGCTCCTTCCGACCTCTCATCCCGCCATTGAACTGGAAGAGGACGAGCGCGAGGTAACGGCCTTGTTCGAAGACCGTCGCTGGGTTTTTCCTCGTGCGGAATGTGTCCTGTTAGATGTCCCTAATACCACGACCGAATTACTGGCCAAGTACATCGGCGAGCAGTTCTTCAAACGGATTCAGAGCCGCGTTCCGTTCACTCCCCAACGGATGGTAATTGGCGTGGATGAGAATCATGGACAATGGGGCTACTGTACTTGGCAGGGGTGAGCTCCGAACTGCCGACTCGTCTAAGGAGCAGAGGAAGAATAACTTTCCGCTTTCACCGCCACTTCTTCGCCTCCTCAATCCCCGGTCAATACGCTAGGAAATCAGCCGGATTGCTTTCTATCCCATCCAAGTCTCCCTTGGCGGCTTAGCGAGAGATTTTTTTTAGCCGCGGATTAACGCGGATGTACGCGGATCGCAAGCGGGTAGAACGAAGCCCCGCGGGCAACCCTATCCGCGCTTATCCGCGAGAATCCGTGGCTAAGTTTCTTTACGTTACCACCGAGTCGGGAAGTTGTTATTCGCCCGATCCTAAGTCTCAGGACTTTCGATTTTGTTTCGCACGTGTTGCCATTCCGACGTTATTTTCAATCGATCCGCCCAGTAATCCAGGTAAGCGAGATCGATCTTCTCCTTCTGGATTTTTAGGATGCCAGAGATATCCCGCAGGTGTTTTTCAGACCCCCCGTCCTGAAAATATCTCAGCTTCATTAAGATGACGTTTTCTGGCGAGGCAAACCACGCGTCATAAAGTCCTTCAACTTGGACGTGTTGGCCCGCTTGAATATCCATCTGACCAAATTCATCAACTTTGCACTGGATTACATCCACTTTGAGCCCCGAGGGGATATGCAGAATGTTGAATTGATGGCGCCTTCTGATGGCATCGAGCGCCGCGGCACTGGAGAAATAAAAGTCAGGCGGTTGAAATTCTTCCTCTAAGGCCTCGATTTGATCTACGGCTAGTTCAACCAGCACATCAATGTCATTAGTGAATCGTGGTTCCCCATATATAATGCTGGCCATCGATCCGACGATTCGATACTGAATATCTTCTCGCGCAAGGAAGTCTGCGAATTTCTTCAACAGCTCATGCGGCCTAAGTTCGTCCGGGGACATCGCGGGTCGCTCCATGGCTGAGGCGGTGGGCGGTTTCCTGAGCAATCTGTTTTTCGGTCCAGTCCGGATGTTCCGCGCGGAGGGTGCCGCGAATCATTGCTCGGGCCGATTCCCACATGCCGAAGGCAATGTGGAGCCGCTGCTGAGGTGTCTTCTGCCTCAATATTTCCGCCATATCGTCGTCGAGCACTTCAACGACAGGGAGTCTGGGAGTGGGAATTGTCATCTGAATGTGCGTTCGTTTTGGAGTGCCGTTCGCACGACTTAGTGCGAATGTCCAGGGTCATGGCCGCGAGGGTGGGCGTCGTCGACATGGATATGGAGTCGCGGGCGCTGCTTGACAAGTTTTGATAGCCCCTCGTCCGTGATCGGGGTATTGTCGATGTAAAACGATTGGAGTTTTTCCATTTTGGCGATATCTTCCAACGCGGCGTCGGTCACCGCGCAGTCGAGAAAATGGAGGAAGCGGATTTTCTTGTGGGTAGCAAGCGCCGCAACCGCCACGTCGTCGATGCCTTCCCCGCCAAGCCGCACCAGGCGTAAATTCGGAAGTTGAGCCAATTGGGAAACACCCGTATGAGTCAGCGCCGAGCGAGGAAAGTTTAGGATTTCCAGACCCTCAAGGCTCACAATCGACGCCACCTGTTCATCCGAGATCGCGCAGAAATCGAGCCGCAGTTCGCGCAGCGACGTAACTTCCGCGAGGGCTGCCAACTCGGCCGGATCGACCTTTTGTTGGGTCACCTTGATCGAATCCGTGTCCCCGCTTTTAACCGCTTCGATCTGAGCTAGGAGGTTGGGCTCCGCTGGTTCTGCGGACGTTTGATCGGCCGGTTCTTGCCGGCAGCCAACCAACAATAATCCGCAGATTATCGCCAGGCCGAGAAATTGGCCAGCGGGATGAGTAAGCGTGTACAGGAAATTCATAGGGGCAACCAATCGAGAAAGCCTACTTAACCGCAACTAGGGCACCGCATTTTATACCGCGACATCCCCCCGCCCCGCGAGCCGGAAACGGCCATGATGTCACCGCAGCGAGGACAAAAGTCTGGCGTTTCGCGGTCTTCGCCGCGGTCGTCTTGGTCTTGGCAGGCGGCGCAGGTTTGAACATTCGGGAAAATTTCTAACCGCTCTTCCGGGATCGGCTTGCGGCAAACATTGCAGACCCGCCGGGTACCCCAGGCCTCTTCCTCTTCCCGAGGAACTTCAATCCGGAGTCCAACGCCGTGGCACCCGCCACAAGCAAATTTACCACCGCTGCGGTAAAACAGCTCGCGGATGAGGTGGGGATCGGGGTTTTCCTCTCGGCGGAGCATGCCCGATTTTTGCAACCACTGAAGCATCCCGGGCAGGGTGCAGGTAGTGTGCCACCCGCAGGCGGGGCAATTGAGCTCGGCCAGGTCCATTGTAGTCGTTGCAATCGTTAAAGTTGGGGGTGGGGTCGGTGCCAATCCGGCAGAGGTAACCTAAAATACCGAAGCGCTAACGTATTGATTCCGTCTCCGCTTCGCAATCGGAGACCTAAACCTGAAACGGAGATTCTCGATGATGAAATTGGCGGACATGCGAGGCTTGGCGGTGTTGGCAGGTGGTTTGCTGCTGGGGTGGGGGGCTACCGCTGCTGGCCAGGAGTGGAAGAGCGGTATCGTCTGGCCGGAGCCGCGGGTGGTTACCCCCGACGAGAACGGCGGGGCCCCTTCCGATGCGACCGTGTTGTTTGACGGCACCGACTTATCAGCGTGGAACGGCGGCGAAAAGTGGGAGGTCAAGGATGGTGTGGCGACTGCACGGAAAGGTGGGATCTCCACCAAAGAGGAATTCGGCGATGTGCAACTGCACCTGGAATGGGCCGCCCCCGAGGAAATTAAGGGTCAGGGCCAAGGCCGAGGCAATAGCGGCGTCTACTTCATGGGGCGGTATGAAGTTCAAATCCTCGATTCCTATGAGAACGAAACCTACTTCGATGGCCAAGCGGGATCGATCTACAAGCAGTCGCCGCCGATGGTCAACGCGATGAGCAAGCCAGGTGAGTGGAACACCTACGATATTCTGTTCACCGCACCCCGTTTCGCTGAGGATGGGGAAGTGGAGAAACCGGCGACGATGACCGTGTTGCACAACGGGATCGTGGTGCAAAATCACTTTGAACTGGAGGGTGGAACCTTCTGGCACAAACCGCCGCACTACGAGAGACATGATGAGAAAGGGAAGATCAGCCTGCAATTTCACGGCAACCCGGTGAAGTTCCGCAATATCTGGATTCGTGAAATGAAGCCCATTGTGGGGCAGAAGCCGGAGGGAAATAAGGAAGAGGAAGCGAGTTCGACCGATGAGGTGAAAGTAGAAACGCAAGACAAGTGAGCATGCGTGGATTACCGATCTCGCATTCAGATGCTTAGGAAAGGCCGGAATCTCCGCAGAGATTCCGGCCTTTTTTTCATGCGGTATCAAATGTCCGGCGAAATGGCGGTTTCAAGGGGCATTAATCCGCGGAAAATTACCCCCATAGAGGTGGCGGGTGTGGCCGCAACCTCCTTTTTTCACGAGCTGTTAGGGCGATTTTGCTGGTACGTGTTCGCTATTACATTTCTTTTACCGAACCTCGACATTGCCATTACGCGGGTCGCGACGATTGTCCTTACAATTTCCCTGAAACGTTAACCGATCTCCAGGTCGGGCACGCGCCGAAAGGAATGACGCTCGTACCGCTGTTTCGAGGAAGAAATAAGATGGCAACCGTATCCGAGAATAAAACGAACGACCTCCTGCGAAAGCTGACCGAAGACCATGCCGCCGGGCGAACCGCGAAGCCGAGCGAGCCTGCCAATAAATCAGAACCTTTAGTCGATACTCCCCGCGTGACTCCGCCCTTATCTCAGCGATTTCGGCATGGGCCCGCCTGGCCGATCGTGATTTGGATTGGGCTGCTGCATGTGGGTGCCTTGGCCGCTCCGTTTTGCTTTACTTGGTCCGGCCTGACCGCCGCGGTCTTCCTGTTTTATCTGTCAGGCTGCATCGGCATCACGTTGGGTTTCCATCGTCTGCTGACCCACAGCGGTTTTCGCACCTACAAACCAGTCAAATGGTTTTTGGCCTTCATCGGTGGTTTGGCGGGGGAAGGATCGGCATTGGACTGGGTTTCGGTCCATCGGAAGCATCATGCCCATTCCGACCATGAAGACGATCCGCACTCACCACTGGATGGCGGCTTGTGGGCTCACCTGATTTGGCTGTTCCCCAGCCATACCAGTGCCGAGCAAATGGAAATGCATAATCGCTGGGCCCCTGACCTGCGTAAGGATAAGGTCCTCTGGTTTTTGCATCGGACCTTCATCCTGTGGCACCTGTTGCTGGGGTTATCGTTGATGGTTGGCGGTTTGATCGCCGGTACCCTATCCGGCACGATCTACGATGGCCTCTACCTGGGAACCTCGTTGGTGGTGTGGGGGATGTTTCTTCGCCTGACCGTGCTGCTGCACGTCACTTGGTTCGTGAACTCCGCCACGCACCTGTGGGGCTACCGTAACTACGAGACGACCGACAAAAGCACCAATCTCTGGTGGGTGGGACTGTTGGCCTTCGGCGAAGGTTGGCACAACAACCATCACGCTTATCCCCGCATGGCCAAACATGGCCACAAATGGTGGGAATTCGACCTCACTTGGAATGTCGTCAAGCTGATGAAGAAGACCGGCTTGGCCTGGGATGTGGTCGACTACAAGCAGAAGACCACCGAGGGTGCCATCCGCGATTAAGTGATCGACTGTTGAGTGGCGGGAAGCTTCCGTCGGACAAAGAATTTCAAGGCATCGTCGCATCGCGACGATGCCTTTTTTTACGACTCCGACTTCCCGTCTTCGGTGGCGAGGAATTGATAGCCCGCGTCACGAATGGTAATGAAGTGCTGCGGCTGCGAGGGATCACGCTCAAACATCTTTCGTAACCGCCGGATGAATTGGTCCGGAGCTCGGGTATTGATGTTGCCCGGCATCTCCCAGACCGCGGTAAGGAGCTCCGCGCGGGGAATGATGCGGCCTTCGTTCTCACAGAAGTACCGCAGCAGCTTGGACTCGAGTTGCGTAATTCGCTCGGTTTTGCCCGCCACGGTGACTTGAAAATTCTCGAAGTCGATCGTGGCCTGCCCTAACGAAAACTGCCGCATCCGCTCCGGTTGCTGGTCTTCCCGCGTTCGCAATCGACGTGCGTGCATCGCGAGCAGATTTTTTACGCGGCTGATGAATTCGTCCAAGTCAAACGGTTTCATCATGTACTGGTCCGCGCCAACATCGAACCCCCGAGTTCGGTCTTCGGACAACGTCCGAGCACTCAGGATCAGGATCGGCATGTTCTCTCCTTTTTCCCGCAAGGTCTCGCAGACCGCATAGCCACTCATTCCCGGCAGCATCAGGTCGAGAATGACTAGGGCGATTTGGCCCGGGTTTTGTTCGACTACCTTCAGAGCGGCTCTGCCATCCTCGGCGACGGTTATTTGATATCCCTCGGCCTCCAGGTTGTAGCGGATGCCCATCGCCAAATGCTGCTCATCTTCGACGACGAGGATATGTGTGTCGAGATTGGACCGTTTCGACGCGACCACCCTATTGACTCCTATTGTGTAATTTTTGGTGTTTGGATTTTAAATGGGATTGGCCTGCGATCTTTGTCCCAAAATGGTCGGCTCCCATTGGTTGCCTATCTTTCCTTCGCAATGCAAGACTCAATAACGTGGTCCACGTGTTGCGGTGGAAACGTCTTGCGGAGCGGATTCGAGCGGCGGGATTCGCCGTCCGCCGGGCAGCGTTACGACGAAAACGGTGCCCCCGCCTGTGGGTGAGTCTTTGACATGAACAGTGCCACGCATCCGGCGAACCATGGTTCTTACAATATACAATCCTAGGCCGGTGCCAGGCTGTTCGCGCTGAAGCTCCATTCCCAAACGGGAAAATCGACTGAAGATAATCACGCGTTTCGACTTGGGAATTCCGGGCCCGTTATCCGCCACTTCCACGGTGATGGTTCCATCCGCTTTGATTGTCGAGCGGACTTGAACCTGGGGCTCGCTGCCGGAATATTTGATCGCGTTGTCCATCAGGTTGCGAAAAACGATTTCCAAGTCCCCTCGAACCCCCCGCAGCACACAGGGCTGGAGGTCGAGTTGGATCGATTCCGGTGCAATGCGATACAGCATCGCGACCGATTGAGCGGTGCAACCCAGCACTTGATCGAGCCGGATATCGAGAATCTCGGGATCCTCCCGATCTCGATCGAGTCGTCCGGCGTCCAGCAGGTGGTTGATCAGGTTGTCGAGACGTTCGACATCATCCAACATCGTGGAATAGAAGTCGACTGCTTTCTCCGGCGAGACTTTCAATCGGTTTAACGTTTGGAGGTAAAGCTTCAGCGAGGCGATCGGGCTTTTCAGTTCGTGAGTTACGCTATCGATGAAGTTCGCTTGGCGCTGGCTGAGATTGATCGCCTTGATGGAAAGGATCATATAAAACACGACCCCGGCCAGAATCATGGCTAAAAACGTCGCGCCAATCGGCAGAAAAGTCCAGTAGAGCGTCGCTTTTTGATCGTCCGATTGGGCCGCCGACGCCGTGATCAGAATCCAGCCCACAATCAACGCCACCAGCAGCACGATCATGATGACCGCGATGGTAATGGGGAGGCTGAGAGAACGGCGAAATTCCATAGTGGCTATGCTAGTCTTGGGGCGGAAAGCGTCTTGCGTGGGCTGCGATAAATGATCGCATGCTCGCTTAGGACGAAAAAAAGCGACCAAGCTTTCCCGGCGAAATTCTTGGCCGCTTCATCTACCTAATTTTAAGGGTTCCTCAGGCCATGGCAACCGTGGCCCAGGGGGTAAGGAGGGTTAGTCCCAGTTTAACCCGGAGGAACTCTGGTACTCGGTGACCCGGGTCTCGAAGAAGTTTTTCTCTTTGGCCAGGTCCATTGTCTCGCTCATCCAAGGGAACGGATTGCCAGTCCCGCCGAATTGGCGAGGCAGTCCGATCCGCTCCAGTCGCCGGTCGGCGATGTGGTGGACGTAGTCGCGGAACAGGTCTCGGTTGAGGCCCAGAATGCCGTTGGGGAGGCAGTCCGCGGCATATTCGATTTCCAGTTCGACCGCTTCCTTGATCAGCGCGATGATCGAATCTTGGAACTCTTGGGTCCAGATATCGGGGTTTTCGTGCTTGATGCCGTTGATCAGGTCGATCCCGAAGTTGAGGTGGACCGTCTCGTCCCGCAGGATGTACTGGAACTGCTCGCCGATCCCGGTCATCAGGTTCCGCCGGTGGAACGAGAGGACCATCACAAACCCGGTGTAGAAGAAGATCCCCTCCATGATGATGTAGTAACCGATTAGATTCCGCAGGAGGGTCTGCATCCCTTCGAACGAATCGGTCCGGAAGTCTGGATCCAGGACCTCCCGGGTCAGGTTCATCTCGAACTTATCTTTCCGCGAGATCGCCGGGACCTCGTGGTACATGTTGAAGATTTCCCCTTCGTTCAAGCCCAGGCTTTCCACCACATACAAGAAGGTATGGGAGTGGACCGCTTCTTCAAAGGCTTGCCGCAGTAAGTACTGCCGGCACTCGGCGTTGGTCACATGCTTGAAGATCGCCAGCACCAAGTTGTTGCCGACCAGGCTTTCGGCAGTGGAGAAGAACCCCAGGTTCCGCATGATCACTAGCCGCTCGTCGTCGGTCAGCTTGTCCGACCGCCAAGTCTCGATGTCCTTGGTCATCGGCACTTCGGTCGGCATCCAGTGATTGGCGCAACCGTTGACGTAATGCTCCCAGGCCCAGTTGTACTTCAGGGGCATGAGCTGGTTGACATCGACCTGATGGCAATTGATCAGCCGTTTATCGGAAACCTGGACCCGGTCGGTGTCCACGGCGTTCATGTCGAATCCAGTCGTGTTGGCTACAGACATTCGCTCTACTCCATTCTAAGGGAAACTACTGACAGGCCTCACAATCCCCGTCCAAGTTGCAAGTCTCGGACGCCGGGGCGGTGGTTCCTCGGTCGAGCCGGATGTCGGCCGAGGCGCTGGCGTTCTTCATCCAGCGAGGCTGGATGCCGAAACGGTTGACGTCGATCGTCGACTTCTCGACTTGGGTCGCACTCAAGGTCCGCAGGTAGTAGGTGGTTTTCAAACCCCGTTCCCAGGCGAAGAAGTACATGTCGTGCAACCGGCGGCCACTCGGTTCGGCCATGTACAGGTTGAGCGACTGCCCCATGTCGATCCACTTTTGGCGACGCGAGGCACACTCGATCAACCACTCCGGAGCGACCTCGAAAGCGGTCAGGTACTTTTTCTTGATCTCGTCCGGGATGCGGTCGATCTCTAGCACGCCGCCGTCGTAGTATTTGAGCGACTCGACCATATCGGAATCCCACAAACCAAGTTCCTTCAGGTCGTCGACCAAGCGGCGGTTGATCTGGGGGAACTCGCCGGAGAGGTTACTTTTGACGAACAGGTTTTTGTAGGCCGGTTCGATCGACTGGGCCACTCCGACGATGGTGGAAATGGTGGCGGTCGGGGCGATCGCCATGATGTTACTATTCCGCATACCGTGGGTGGCGATGGCGTCTCGAACGACTTGCCAGTCCAGCGTGGTGTCGCGGTTCATTTCGACCTTCACGCCACGCTCCTGTTCCAGGATGTCGATCGAGTCGATCGGCAAAATCCCTCGATCCCACTTCGAACCCGCATAGGTTTCGTAGGTGCCGCGTTCGGCTGCCAAGTCACTGGAGGCCAACAGGGCGAAGTAGGAGATGGCCTCCATGCTTTGATCGGCAAAGGTGACCGCTTCTTCGCTGGCGAAGCCAACCCCAATTGCGTTCAAGGCGTCCTGGAAGCCCATGATTCCCATCCCCACCGGGCGGTGCCGCTGGTTCGAGTTTTTGGCCTCGGCCGTCGGGTAGTAGTTGATGTCGATCACGTTGTCGAGCATCCGCATGGCGGTGGTGACCGTCTCGCGAAGTTTCTCCAGATCGAGCTCGCCATCTTTGATGTGGGCCACCAAGTTGATACTGCCGAGGTTGCAGACCGCGGTCTCGTTCTTGGAAGTGTTGAGCAGAATCTCGGTACACAGATTGCTGCTGTGGACCACGCCGACATGATCCTGCGGCGAGCGGAGGTTCGAAGGGTCTTTCCAGGTGATCCAGGGATGCCCCGTCTCGAAAATCCGCGTCAGCATCTTCCGCCACAGTTCCACTGCCGAAACACGGCGGAAGAGACGGATTTTGCCCTCGTCGGCCATTTGCTCGTACTGGGTGTACCGCTCTTCGAAGGCCTTACCGTACAAGTCGTGCAGGTCGGGGGTTTCGTCCGGGCTGAACAAGGTCCATTGGGCTTGTTCCTGCACGCGCCGCATGAACAGATCGGGGATCCAGTTGGCGGTGTGCATGTCGTGAGTCCGGCGTCGGTCGTCGCCGGTGTTCTTGCGGAGGTCGAGAAATTCCTCGACATCTAGATGCCAAGTTTCCAGGTACGAGCAGACCGCACCCTTCCGCTTGCCACCTTGATTGACGGCGATGGCCGTATCGTTGACCACCTTCAAAAACGGAATCACACCCTGGCTTTGACCGTTGGTTCCCTTAATGTGGGAGTTGGTGGCCCGGATGTTGGTCCAGTCGTTCCCCAGTCCGCCAGCCCACTTCGACAGCATGGCGTTATCGGAGATCACCTTGAAGATATGTTCCAGGTCGTCCGAAACGGTGCTTAGGTAGCACGAGCTGAGCTGCGGGTGCAGCGTGCCGGAGTTGAATAGCGTGGGGGTCGCCGAGGTGAAGCGGAAGTTCGAGAGGATGTTGTAGAACTCGATCGCGCGAGCTTCCTTGTCCTCTTCGTTCCACGCCAAGCCCATGGCGACGCGCATCCAGAAGTACTGGGGCGTCTCGATCCGGCGACCATCGATGTGCAGCAGGTAGCGGTCGTAGATCGTTTGCAGGCCGAGGTAGGGGAAGGCAGCGTCCCGTTCCGGTCGCAAGGCGGCTGCGATCCGGGGGATGTCGTACTCGCGGAGCTTGGGTGAAAGCCGGTCGGCCTCAATCCCCGATTCTAGATACTCGCCAAACCGGGCGGCGGTTACTTGGTTCAGGTCGTCCTGAGGATGGATATGTCCCAGCGACTCGTTGTAAATGACCATCAACATCAGCCGAGCGGCGACGGTGTCGTAGTCGGGGTCGCGTTCGATCCGCGCCCGAGCGGCCAAAACCATGGCACGGTAAATTTCGGTCGGGGTGATTCCATCGTACAGCGAGCGGTAGGTCTCTTCGACCAGTTCTTCGGCCGAGCAGGTTTGCTCCATCCCACGGACAGCCGAATAGATCCGGCGCCGTAGCCGCGTGGCGTCGAAAGGTTGCCGCTCACCTGTTTCAAGCAGGACATGAATCCGCGGCGGGGCCAACACGCCTTCGGAATCGGCGGCCTTGAGGGCCCGCAGCTTGGCGTGCTGTTCGCGATAAAGGATGTAACGGCGGGCCACCCCGTAATGACTGTGCCGCATCAATTGGATTTCTACAGCGTCCTGGATCGTCTCGACATCCAACCCGTCTCGGCTGAAGGGGCGGCTCTCGATCTGGTCGACCACCTGCCGGGTGATCTCTGAGATTTGCTGTTGGAGCGAATCCTCGAGAACTTGGCCCTCGGGCAAGCCAATCTCGGCGCGGAAGGCCTTGGTGATGGCGTTCTCGACCCGAGACGGTTCAAACGAGTTGATCCGGCCATCCCGTTTCCGCACATCCAACGATACCTGAGTGGTGACTGTCGTCATGACATCTTCTCCTACGGACTGCTGCTGCTTCCCCGCTGTCGAACCATTGCCGACAGACACGCCTTTTTTCGACTGCATGGTGTCCCGCTTCTCCGTGATCAAGGTCAAATTAAACCCCTCTCCGGTGTGCCAAATGAGCCACTTGCCAGAGACGATTGTTGAAACTAGGCAGTATCAAGCAGTTGCCACACCCTGGGGGGTGTGCAATGGTCGTCCGTGACACCAGTTCGTTCAGACCAGAACCTGAGACTCCTAATTTCCGCCTCCCGTTGATCATCAATCGGGTGGTATTTGGCCACGTGCTGGGGCGGAAATGCTTCCGATTACCACCCTGGCTGGCTACTGGATATTGTATCGCTCTGTTTGATGAGCACAATATCTAGTGACGCTAAATTTTGTCTTCGACACAACATATGGTGGTCGTTGATCGATTTTCGCGACAGAGGCCCAATATATCGTGGTTGAGGCCTCCGTCAACCACTTTATCTTCACATTCTATAACTCGTTTGCTGGCAACAAGTAAACGCAGCAGCATTTTCCGTAAGCGGAACTCGTTGCTAGCGATGCTGTCGCGGCAGTGCTCGCATTGTGGTCTGCGGGGCGGGAAACGATCAAGGTCAATTCGAGAAAGTAGTTCGCAAGAAGGTGGAAGATTTACTAGGTGGGTGGTTCGACGGCCATCGGACTCGGATACCGTCGCGAAGCATCAACAAAGCGAATTCCTCCTCGGCCAACCCATGTTGATCATCTACCGAGACTGCCCGTAAGCCTGATCACAGCGGCGCTGCATCTCGTCAAATGGAATCTCCTCAACCTTTTGTGAGAGGATCCACTCATGTCCGTATTGGATGTGCGACGATACTCGCGACGTGCGCACAATCCATTACAATGCGTGTATCGGAATCGGGCTGGGCGCGGCCTACCTACAGATTCCCCCTCCTTGACTGCCTTATCCTTGATTGAATCATCCAGCGGAGAAACTGCCGTGCAAACGATACCCCGCGATCTTTCGGAAATCCATCGCCTTGTCAGCGACATGTTCGTGTGGCCCAACACATCGGCCGGTTGGGATAAGTATCGATTGACCGAAGACCAGATCGATTTTTTCCACGAGCAAGGTTATTTGTCGGGGATTCGGATCCTGGATGAGGAGCAAGTCGAGACGCTACGGGGTGAATTGTCTGGATTCTTCGATCCCAATCACGAAGGCCGCGACCTGTGGTATGAGTATCACACCAACGAATCGGTCAACGCGGATACGGTACTGTTCCATGCCTTAGGGGCGTGGCGGATCGCGGCTGGTTTTCACGATTTATTGTGGGCCCCGGCCTTCGTGATGGCGGCCAGTCAACTGCTTAACGGAACCGTTCGGTTTTGGCACGACCAGCTCTTCTGCAAACCGGCGAAACATGGCGGCGTGGTGGCCTGGCACCAGGACTATTCGTACTGGACGAGAACCAAACCAATGGCCCACCTGACCTGTTGGATCGGCCTGGACGACGCGACCCGCGAAAATGGCTGCGTCCATTACATTCCCGGGAGCCACCAATGGGAACTGCTGCCGGTGACCGGATTGGCGGGCGATATGACCGCGATTCGGGAGGTACTTTCTCCATCCCAACTCGAACAGTTCAAAAAGCCTGTGGCCGCTGAACTAAAGGCGGGTGAGGCGGTGTTTCATCATCCGTTGATGGTTCACGGTTCGTTCGAAAACCGTATCGATCGGCCACGCCGAGCCACCGTCTTAAACGTGATTAAAGATGGAGTTCGCAGCGACAGCAACGAGGAACTACTCAACGGAGTTCCGATTGTTCCGCCGGGTGAACCGATGCAAGGTAGATTTTTTCCGAAGCTGTTCGACCCGTCGCTTTTGGATTGAACGTCGAAACTTGATTGGTCCGCCTTTATGGCGAGATCAATTCGGAGCTGCCGGACTAGTCGGCCGAAACGGGGCGATGTCGGAATTGCTCGATCGCCTGATCCGGCGAGAGATTGAAGATCGTACGGGGCGAGGCAACCCATTTCTCGCCGTCATATTCAAACACCGCCGTGGCGGCCCGCAGATTTGAAACCGCTTCCACTTCTTCCATGCCGCCCCCTTCGATCGCTTCGAAGCGAATGGTGACGCTGACAAATGCCCGCAGCAGGTTGGACTGTTCATCTTCGGCAAACTGGGCGTTCGACTCAAAATCGCAGTCGACCCACCTTAGGCCCCGCGGTTTGCCGGTGGCCGCGGCCTTTTTCATAAACTCCGCCTCCAACCACTCACGCCGAATCTGGAAGAGCTGTTTTGCCTTGACGGGGTCGATTTTCGGTTGCAGCGACATGAGCCGGCCACTGCGCAGGACAATCATCACCACTAGGCCCAACATGCCTAGCAAAATTCCGGCGGATACCCAGATCGCGAACATGGCAACGGCTCCTCCTGGCGGGAGGTAATGAGGTAGCAAGAGGAAAGACGCAGCGGAGGCATCTCCGGGCGAAATCCCCTTCACTGGGGCCGAATCACCCGACCGGTCACCCCGGGTTATTGCGGCGGATGACTTCGCTTAGCTAGTATTGTAGGGACCTCCACCCAAACTTTGCAATTGATTCCCTCTTTCGGGGCGATTTTCCTAGAAGAGAAGCCGCGCATGCAACCTGGGAATTTACGGCGACTGTCAATATGACCAGCCAGCAGCAAACCAGGATGTTTTATCTGCGGATACCGGAGGGGAGCATCCATGGCCCGGTTGGGGAGTCCGATCTGCGGCGGTGGGTGATTGAGGGACGCGTCGATCCGCGATGTGAGATTCGAGGGTCGGAAGATGAGCGATGGATGGCGAGCGAGATTTGGTTTCCGATCCTCCGCTTGCCATCCTCCGTCGCGGCGGGAAGCCCATTTAAGGGTGTTGAGACCTCGCTGGGGTCCGAATCGAAATCCCGCGTGCCACACCGAGGCGTCGTCGTGTTGCTACTTGGGACGCTGGGAATGATCGCCGCTTGCCCAATTTTCAGCCTGATGGCGTGGGGGATGGCCTCCGCGGACCTGGCTGAAATGCAAGCGGGTAAAATGGATAAAACGGGGCATAACCTCACGGTTTTGGGTTACTACCTCGGGATGACCGGCGGGCTGTTGTGGCTAATGGGAATCCTAGTGATTTTGGGATTTGGAATCCTGGTACTGACGGGATAAAACCTGTCGATGAACTAAATGCGGCGTCCTATGACACCAAAACGGTGCCCAATCCCCGATCTCTCCACGAAAGTTACAGCAATGTCGATACTCGGTGCCCACATGTCAATCGCGGGCGGATACTACAAGGCGGTCGATGCGGCGGCTGAGGTCGGCTTCAACTGTGTGCAACTCTTCTGCAAAAACAACAATCAGTGGCGAGCCAAGGAGATAACCCCCAAGGAGTGCGAGCGGTTTCAGGAAACGCTGAGCCAGCATGGAATTACCCACCCGCTTTGTCACTCGTCCTACCTGATCAATCTTGCCTCGGCAAAGCAGGAACTGTGGGAGAAGTCGCTGCAGGCCTTGATTGTTGAGCTTCTGCGATGTGACCAACTCCAGATTCCCTACCTGGTAATGCATCCGGGCGCTTTTGTGGATGATACGCTGGAAGGGGGTATTTCCCGAATTGCCCAGGCTTTGAACCAGATCCATAACGAGCATCCCGATATTCAGTGCCAAGTACTTCTGGAGACGACTGCGGGGCAGGGGTCGTGCATTGGGCATCGGTTCGAGCATTTGGCGGACATCTTGGCGCAACTGGAAACGCCGGATCGCGTGCAGGTTTGCCTCGATACGTGCCATATCTTCGCGGCGGGCTATCCGCTGGATACCGAAGAGGAGTACCACGCCAGCTTCGCGGAATTCGATAACTTGGTGGGACTGAAGAAGCTCAAGGCGATTCACCTGAACGACAGCAAAAAGCCGCTCGGGTCTCGTGTCGACCGTCACGAGCATATCGGGCAGGGACACATTGGCGAGAACGCCTTCCGCCACCTGCTGTGCGACCCGCGAATGGCGGAAATTCCGATGTACCTGGAGACACCCAAGGGTGAAGAGGAGGGTGTCCTACACGATACCAGAAATCTGGAGACCCTCCGCCGGCTGGCGAAATCGAGTTAGCCGGATTAGCCGGTGTCGATATGCAGGCCACGCCTGAGCCGTTCATTTCGGCGGGCTTTGTCCATCATATGGGCCACTTCACGGACGTTTTCGATTCCGTTGAGCCTCAAGATCGCGTGAGATCGGTCGGTAGAGGTGATGCAGAGCGTCCCGACGCCAAACATTCGGTCCAGAATTCCCTGTTCGAAAGTGACATCCTGGATGTCGATTACTTCCATCCGATCGGTAATCCGACGGAGCACCCCCTCTTCGTGGATGAATCGTTGCGTCGTTAGTTCGTACTTAACGCTCAACCGTTTCCAGCCGAGCCGCACAAAGAAAAATAACCAAACGACGGCAATTCCCGCGATCACGAAAAGCAAGACAGGCATCAGCACCGTGGCGAAGATCACGGCGACCACGATCGCTACGATCGAGAGGATCGCCAGCATCAGGAAGGTGCCGTACATGTCCTTTACGGAATAAGTCCCCTGCCAAAGTTGCTGCTCCGGTTCATCCTTGCGCACCGGGCCACCAAGGGGATTGGAAGGTTTTTGACTTTGGGGTTCCGGCATCGGCTGGGGTCCTCTTGACGTCGGGCTAGATCAAAACCGCGGTCACGATCACTTCGATTTACAGGAGACTAAGCGAGGAACTTACACACCCAAAAGAGTGTTTCCTCCGCTTTCGATTCGTTCTCAATCCCCAGATCTTGTCGTCGACCGCTCGTCATTATAGGGATTTGACCAAGCGAATGAACTAGGAGCAGACGAGGTTTCGTGGATTTGATGAGCGGAAGCACGGCTGCCGCTTTCGGATGATTTTTGACCACCCTTTGGGTCTGGAGCGACACCGGAAGCCAAATCTCCGGTATATTCTTGGTTTGACAGGTGGGGCTCCGGACCTCGCCGGCCGACCCGTCTCGGCGGTGTCGTTACCCGCCGAGTCTTCCGTGGACTCGAAAATTTCCCCTTACTAACAACCCATCCCTCCGTTTGGACCAAAATTTATGCGGTGTCCCTACTGTGGTTCCGACGATGATCGAGTGATTGATTCTCGTGCCAGCCTGGATGGATTTTCCATTCGGCGGCGACGCGGCTGTAATGGGTGTGGGCGACGATACACCACCTACGAGCGGCTGGAAGAGATGGCCGTCAAAATCATCAAAAAAGATGAAGTGCGGGAAGCCTTCAAGCCGGAGAAAATCAAAAAGGGATTGGCCCTGGCCTGTTGGAAACGTCCGATTAGCGAGATGCAAATCGAGGGGATCGTCTCGGCGGTGGAGCGGGAAATTTACGACTCCAACGATGGCGAAATCGAGAGCCGCCGAATCGGTGAACTGGTCATGAAGCACCTCAGCGAACTGGACCAGGTCGCGTATGTGCGGTTCGCGAGCGTCTACCGCGAGTTCAAAGACGTACACGATTTCGTCGATGAACTGCAACCGATGCTCCAGCGAAAACCGGCGGATGCCTAAGCGAATCTAAATCCACGCGGTGAGCATCCTCGCTCCGTTCCCGCGGCCCCTAGTAGCACCGGCGGAGGACGAATTGGGCCAATTCGCACAAGGCGGTTTTCGCTTCGCCAGCGGGCCAGGATTCGATTGATCGCTGGGCGGTTTTCACGAAGTGAATCGCCCGATCCCGCGTGTAGGTGAAACTATCCAATTCCCGCAGCATGGGAAGCAGCATCCGCTTTCGCTCAACCGCAGGGCCGTTCAGGATCGTTAACAGTTCCTCACGAACCGCCGGGGGACACGTGTTGAGGGCATGGATGAGCGGCAGCGTTGGTTTCTGTTGGTCGAGGTCGGTCCCCAGCGTTTTGCCGATTTTATCCTCAGTGCCCTCTAAATCGAGCAGGTCATCGACAATCTGAAAGGCGATCCCGATCGCCCGACCGAATTGCTCCGCCTGCTGGACCACCACGGGGTCCACATCCGCATAGTGGGCACCCAATTGGCAGGCGCAGGCACACAACTCAGCCGTCTTAGCTTCGATGATCGAGAGATAGTCCTCCTCGTTCAGATCGAATTCTCCCTTGGACGAAATCTGCCGTAGTTCCCCCTCACAGACCGCGTTAGTCGCCTTGCCAATAGTTAACGCGGCGTAGGTCGTTGGCAGCGTGCTGGCCAGATAAAAGGCGTGGGTGAACAGAAAGTCTCCCAGGAGGACACTCGTTTCCGTGTTCCACCGAGCGTGGACCGTTTGCAGGTGCCGCCGCTCATCGGCGTCGTCCAAGATATCGTCATGGACTAGAGTGGCGGTGTGAATCATCTCCAGCACGGCGGCCAACGTGTGATGGTGGGAGTTCACCTGACCCAGGGCCTTGGCCGTCAGCAGCAAGAGGGCGGGCCTTAGTCGTTTTCCCCCGAGCATGCACCCATAGGAAACAACTTCGTTCACTCTGGGGTACCGCGAGGACATCTCGCGTTCCAAGATCGTAGCGACCTCCAGCATCTCGGCCTGGATCAGGTCGAGTGGAATTCCGGTCGCGGCGTGTCGGGCCTGGTCGGCGGAGTGATTGATTGCTTGGCTCACGTGTTCCGATGCCTTTGAGTGCATGCCAGTGTCGATTCTAAGTAGCGTCGGCCGGAGGCCGAGTGGATTGGGGTTCCGAGTGCTCGCGCTGAAAATGACCTGACTTTCCCCCCAGCTTTTCCAGAAGTCGGATCTGGGTGATCTCCATCTCGCGATCCAGCGACTTACACATGTCGTAAATCGTTAAGGCACAAACCGAGGCGGCCGTCAGGGCCTCCATCTCGACCCCGGTTTTGCCGCTGGTCTGCGTGGTCGCCACGATTCGAACCGAGGGCGGATTGTCTATCGTTTCGAAATCGACCTCGACCCGCTCCAAAGGAATACTATGACAGAGGGGTATCAGGCCGTCGGTCTGCTTGGCAGCCATAATGCCTGCAAGACGGGCAATTTGCAGGACATCTCCCTTGTCAAAATCACGTTGCTGGATTTTCGCGAGTGTCTCCGCCCGCATGAGCACCACCGCCTCTGCCCGAGCCAACCGACGCGAGATCCCCTTGGCGGACACATCCACCATCCGGGCAGCGCCTTGATCGTCGAAATGGGTGAAGTCGTCGGGTGTCATTGTCCACTCTGGCCGGTAAATCTTCCCATGGTACCGGTTTGTGGTCGCGGGTTGAAGGAGCCTTCGTGTAGAACCGCATCCCCCCGACGCGCGTAACCAAGGGGTCCAAGAACAAAAAAAAGGACGCCGTGGATCATTGAACCACGGCGTCCCTTCGGTTTGTCTAAGATAGATTGCAAAGTCCGAGGTTAGACTAATTCCTTCTTGGCCCCAATCAGCGTTCGCAAACGTTCTGCCAGCAATGCTGCGTCGAACGGCTTTTTGAACGTTTCATTGATCGTCGAGCGATCAAAGCTGATTGAGTTGCCGTCGTCCGGCAACAGGGCTATCAGAATCGTCTCTCCGAAGTCAGCATTTCGGCGCAGATTTTGACAAATCTGTAGCGCCTCGATCCTGCCAATCGAAAAATCGACAATGATACAGTCCGGGTGAAAACCCTCGGCCTGAATTCCAGCTTCGAAACCGCTCGCGGCGACAGACACCTTGAACGATCTTTCAGGCGGAAGTTCACGACGCAGATTTTCGACCAAGACCTGATCTTGAGCGACGATAAGCACCTTGGCCATGGCTTCATCTTCCAAGTCGCCAAGGGGCATTCCGTGCTCTTTCAGGAATTTAATCAGGTATTCCCGCGGGATACGTCGGTCCTGGGAACCAGGAATTCGATATCCTTTCAGACGGCCCGAATCGAACCACTTACTTACGGTGCGGGGGGCCACCTTACAGATCTTTGCGACCTGTCCTGTTGTGAAGACCTTCATCACAGGCTCTCCATTACTCTTTCGTTGAGTTGACCTCCACTGTGCTTCCGTTCTGGCGAAAGCACTTAAATCGCCCCTCATTCTCGACTCGGACTGCTGCTTCGATCCCTCGCAACGGCTGTGGGGCAGTCCTCGACTTAAATGTCTGGGTCAGGGCGCTACAAATACTGCTTCTCTAGTGGCTCGTACTCAGATCCTTCTGAACGCGCCGTAGTGAAAATGGAAACCGTGCACATAAAACCGAGGCAGCCACTTACCAATCTTCCGAGCTGGATCTCTCGTTGGCCTGGTAAAGGCGACCGACCCATTCGTTTCATGAGGCGGCGAAGCGGTGACTTTAGGAGAATTCAAACAGAAACCACCACGCGAATTCGGCGAGAATTTCGCGTCGTCGTCACAGCACTGTAAAGAATCCCCCCTCGGTCGACCTGAAATCGAATTGCCGGTGTGCATACGTGTTGCAACCGAAACGCGTGTAACAAGCCTTCCGAATGTTAATTTCGAATTTTGGGGTGGTGATTCTTTAGTGAGTTTTGTAGGGCTGGCCACCTAAGCCGGAAATCACGACGAACTCTCCTTATCAATTATACCGGTCGTATCGATTGGGATCCCTATTCCGGCATCGCCTTGCGGAGGGCCGTAGTTCACGTCGGTTGCCCCCAAGGCGGATGAGGGGACTCAGGGGATAGTCAACGGCTTCGCGGCGAGCAGCGAGCCAGTGAGACGGGCTATTAAGCGGCGAAAGCGGTGTCCGCTGTCGCAAGCGACCTTCGATCAGGCCACCGACCGGCTCTCTGGCTCGTCCTCGTCCGGGATCTCGTCAAACCTTACGGAAACCCGCTTCGAGATACCGGACTCTTGCATCGTGACGCCGTGAAGCGTCGTGGCGGCCGCCATGGTCGCCTTGGAGTGAGAAACGATCACAAACCGCGTCCAGTCGAGAAATCCATCCAGGACATCGACAAACCGCCCGATGTTGGCTTCGTCCAACGGGCCATCCACCTCGTCCAAAATACAGAAAGGACTGGGGCGAAACTGGAAGATTGCTAGCAGCAGTGTTACCGCGGTGAGGGCGCGCTCTCCACCGCTAAGCAGTGAAATGTTGAGCGGTTGCTTGCCGGGAGGGGTAGCGATGACATCGATTCCCCCTTCCAGGATATCGGCCCCCTCTTCCACGACGATATCCGCGGAGCCTCCACCGAAAACCTTTCGGAACAAGGTTTGGAAGTTGGAGCGGACGGTGTCGAGTGTTTCTTCGAACAGCCGGCGGCTGTCCATGTTGATCTTTTGGATGATCGTTTCCAGCGACTCTTTCGCTCCGACGAGGTCTTGCAATTGGCCGCTCAAGGTCTCGTAGCGGGTTTGCAGATCATCCAGTTCCTGCAGGGCTTGCATGTTGACCGCCCCGATGTTGCTGATTTTCCGCCGTAGATCTCCAATTTCCTGATCGGCGGCGGCACGGTCGGTCGGCATGTCTTCCGGGGGGGACTCAATTTCCAGGGAGGAAAGGGCGAGGCCGTAATCCTCCTCCAGACGCTTTTCGAGCGTGGCTCGTTCGTGGCGTAAGTCCCCGTATGCCAATTCCTTCCGGTGACGTTGCTCTTCGAGTCGGCGTTGTTCACTCCGGGCCTCGACCAATTGGTGGGTGGCCTGGTTGCGTTGGGTTTCCAGGCCACGCCGCGCGGCTCGATTGCCGGCCAGTTCGGCGTGCGATTGATCGACCTGAAGCTGGAGCAGCGCCTCTTCCGACCCGGAGTTCAAGATGCTCAACTGCTGTCGCTGGTATCGCTGCTCGCTTTCGGCCAGGCGTGACCCAGACTGATTTAACCCTTCGCTCTGCTCACGATAGTCAGATTGCAGCCGCTCGGTCTGCTGGGTCATCGAGCCAACTTCTTGCTCGGCCCTAGCCAGTTCGACCCTTAGCCCAGTGATTTGGGCCCGCAGTTGGGCCTGCTCCGAATCGAGTTCCGCGATGGCGGTGAGGGCTTGTTCCGACTGTTTCTCAAGCGAGGCGATCTCACCTCGCGTCTCCTGCAGTTCTCGTTCGACACGATCCGCGTGATCGCCTTCCTTCTCGATTTGGCTGACAAGATCGGTGCGATCTTTTTCCTTCCGTTCCAACTCTGCCGTCAATTCCGCGGCACGATCCTCGATCCGCTGCCGGGCGGAACGATGTTCCGACAGTTTGACCGAGGCGGTCTGTTGCCGCTCGACCAATTGCTGCAGCGTCTCGTCCTGGGTGGTGATCTGCTCTTGGATCGCGGTCATCTCAAGTTCCCGCTCGGCGATCTTATCGTCGAGCGACTCCACCTGGGACCGCAAGGCCCGAAGTTCGCTCCGCCGCGAGATGATACCACTGACATTGCCGGTCGGCCCGACGAAGACGCGGCCATCGCGTTCCAACAGTTCTCCGTGGCTGGTGACAAAGCGAAATCGGCCGGGATGTTCCGCCGCACAGCGATTGGCCGTTTCAGCATCCTCGACCAACCAGGTATCGCGGAGCAGGAATTGCCCCACAGCGGTGAATTCCGGCTTTACCTGGACAAAATCGATTGCGCGACCCAGGACACCCGGTTCGCCGGTGAAGTCGGTTTCCGCAGTGGTGGAATCGCTGGGAATCGTGTTGAGGACCAGGAACCCCACGCGGCCTGGAAAGTGGATTTCTCGTTCTAGGATCTGGTCCAGCAGGTCTCGGCTTTCCAGCAGAACGAGCTGCGCCGACTCTCCCAAGGCGATTTCAATCAGTTTGGCGATCTCGACATCGACGTTAAGAATGTCGGCAACCAACCCGATCACCGACCGAAACAGCGGCAATCGCTCGACCTTGGAACGGGAAAGAATTTCCTTGACCCCAGAGCTGAGCCCTTCATGAATTCGTTCCAACTCATCCAGAACGCTGGCCCGCTCCTTGGCCACGGCCCGGCTTCGCTGGAGGCCATCGATTACCTGCCGTAAATCGACGTACTCGGCCCTTCGCTGCTTGAGTGCCTCGGTTGCTTGGAAGACATCGGCGCCGTAAAGGTCGACATGCTCGACCATGGTCGCCTCATCGGCCAACAGCCGCTCGCATTCCCGCTGGTACTCCGCGATAGCTGTTTGAGCCCGGGCGATTTCCTCCTCGATGGTAGTCAAGGATTGCCGCTGCGACTCGATCCGGGATTGGGCCGCTCCCCATTGGTTTTCCAGGGTAGAGGCGTTGCGGAGCAGTTCAACATGCCGGCTACGCTGTGATTCCAGTTCCCCGCGGCGGTTGCCCAGTTCCGCTTTCAGGGATTCGGCCGTCTCAAACACGCTTTCCAGATCGTTGGAGATCGCTTGGTGGTTGTTTCGAGCCCTGCCTAACGCGGCTTCGCTTTCGGCCAATTCGGCCTGAACGGTCCTGCCGATCGCTTGAAGTCGAGCCAGGTTGTTCCGTTCCTCGCTCAGGTTTCGGCTCAAGTCGTGCAGCAGGCGGAATTCAATTTTGGAGGCGGATCGAACCGTCGCTAAACGCTGGTTTAGGCGGGAAAAGCGAGCTTCCTTACCTGCCACTTCACTCGCAAGCTGATTGAGTTTTTCTTCCGCCTCCCGCTGGCTGGTCTCCGTTTGTTCCATTGCCGCGGCAATCGAGGTTTGCTCTTCCCCCAATTGTTGGATTTGAAGCTGATATTCCTCCAACCGACCGGAAAGGGCTTTCCAGTCCTGGGCCGCGGCCACGGTGCGAAGAAGCTTGAGTCGTTCGGTGTATTCTCGATACCGCTGCGCCTTGCCCGCCTGAGCTTTCACCGCTCGATAACGGGATTCCACTTCATCGACGATATCGGAGAGCCGGACCAGGTTTTGATCAACACGCTCCAATCGCCGCTGGGTCTCAACCTTTTTCGCCTTGAAGCGACTGATCCCGGCCGCCTCCTCGAACACCGCGCGGCGATCTCTCGCGGTCGTTTGCAGTAAGGTATCGACTTTGCCTTGCTCGATGATGCTGTAGGCGTCGGTCCCGATCCCGGTACCACGGCACAGGTCGCGGATATCCTTGAGACGGCAGGGGTGCCGGTTGATCAGGTATTCACCTTCGCCGCTGCGGAAAACCCGCCGGGTGACATGAACTTCCGGGGCGTCAATCGGGAGGATGCCTTCGGAATTGTCGAAGATAATGGTAGCCTCGGCCGAGTTCATCGCCTTCCGTGAGTCGGAACTCGCACCCTTGAAGATGACGTCCGCCATCTCCTTGCCCCGTAAACTCTTGGCGCTTTGCTCGCCTAGGACCCATTTAATCGCATCAACGATATTGGATTTGCCAGACCCGTTGGGTCCGACGACGACCGTGATACCGGCTGGAAAATCGAACCGAGTTTTATCGGCAAAGCTCTTGAATCCATGTAACTCAAGGGCTTTTAGCATCGATTGCTCCCGCGTCGGACAGCGAAGAATTCAGATGGATCGGGCGATGCCCGGTCGGATTCCGGGACATCAATCGCGGAGAAACTCCTTCTGGAATCATAACAGTTTTGCCCTGGGCGTGGCTATTAGTCAAACTCGGGAATGACGATATCGCCCCCGGTCGGGACCTCGATTTCCTCGGCATCCTCATCTTCTTCGTTCATTTCCACGTTGTCTTCGTCGGTGTCCCAGTCGTCAAACTCTTCCGATTCTTCCGTGTCGCTGAATACATCGGAATCGCCCAGATATTTGCGGTCGCTGCGGGGCATTGCGTTGACCTCAACGCGAGCAAGGATGTACTCCTCCTCCCGTAAAGC
The DNA here is from genome assembly GCA_040880405.1 of Pirellulaceae bacterium. Classification (GTDB taxonomy): domain Bacteria; phylum Planctomycetota; class Planctomycetia; order Pirellulales; family Pirellulaceae; genus JBBDIM01. The sequence continues at coordinate 86,963 of JBBDIM010000104.1, forward strand.
GAACAGAGTACGGATGACCTCGCCATACTCGGCTCCCAAGTCAACCAAGGTTCGAATGACTTCTTTGACATCGCTTTCGCACTCGGCGAATTGGTCGTCTCCTCGGCTTACGAATCGGGTAATTCGGACCTTGCGGTTATCGACGCTGCGAATCGTCAGTCCATTCGCTCCTAAATAGGTGACCGGGCCGCGAAGCCGGGTATCGTTGCCGAATAGGACGATCTCCGGTCGGTCCACCATGCGGACGTGAATCATGGGATTGGTTTCGGAGCGAACATGGTGTAACTGGATATCGTTAGCCAGTTTAACCCCTCGGATTGAAGGCAAATGGGAAGCTTTGTTTTTCAACGCGTCGAACGCACCATAGCGGGTCTCGGCCCCCTCGGCATGCAGCAAGGTCTCCAACGCGTCAAAGGCCTCTAACTCGTCCATCGAGCCCAAAGCTAAAATTGCTCGATAGCGGAAGGCGTTGCTGTTGGCGGCGGCCTCTCTCAGCGGTTCGATCGAAGCGTGTTGGTCTAGGTAGGCCAAAGCCTCAGCGGAGCAGAAGCGGACCAACTCACTTTGCGACTCTAACCCTTTTTTCAGTACCGGAAGCGATTCGTCGCCCATGGCCTCAAGCTTCATGGCGGCCAATTGCGTGGTCTCTTCGTTCAGTAATTCCAACTGTAGTTCGCCCAATCGCTTGACGCGGTAGGTGGTCGCTTGCGACAGGGGAACATTGCGAATGACGTTCACATAGCGGGGAATATTCCCGTGGTACTTTGGGTGAACTTTAAGGGCCACGATTTTGTCGTTTTTCGGTGTGGCGACACCTTCTTTGGAACCGCGGACATACATGAAGAAACGCTTGTTGATTGCCCCACCAATTCTCGCGCTGGCGGCTACCGAGGCCCGACCCTCGACAAGTCCAAGTGCCAGCGGGCGTTCTTCCAGCAACTCGGCACCACCCAGAATTACCCCGCGCTTTTGTGTTACGGAATTCTTGGTACCCTCGATCACGCTTTCCAGAACAATCGGACCGGAGGCTCTCGCGATTTTCTTTCCTTCGCGGATTCGACCGCCCAGCATCGCTTTTTCGGTCATCCGCCCTTCCAGGCAATACCCGTGTTCCAGCGAAGTGGTATCGCTATCGGAAGTAACGTCAACGCTGACGTCGACCCGATCTCCCTTTCTCGCACCAGGCGGAATAACAGTCTCTAGCACCACCAGCGACGTGTGGGGGGACGCCAGTTGTCGCTGTGGATTTTCCACCTGACGGATTCGCATTTCCTGGAGCAACATATCGCGGACGGGAGAGGGGTTCGGATCGCTTCCGGTGCCGCGTAGTTCCGTCACCATGGAAACGCCCTGAACCTTGGCGCTGTTCAAGCCGAGCGGAATCGCCAAATCGCCGACAACATGGACCTCGTCCCAGTTGTAGTCGGCGGGTTCTTCGACGTCTTTGGAGCCAAACCAAGGGGAAATACACCCCGGCAAGGCGGCCATGACCGCGATGGTGACGAGCATCGCAAACGCCGCGTTCAAGCGGTAGATTTTATGCACAGGCATGCGGAAATCATTCCCGTCGGGTACCTAGCCAATGAAACAGGGGGCATCTCGTTGCCACCCCAGGATTTACAGTGCCGCGAAGGGTAAGAGTTCCGATAGCATCGGTCAAGGGGGATTTTTGCTGAAGCCGATACCGACTCGCCTGCGTGGGGGTTGTTTTACTGTCGTGTTCATCCCAGGTCGCCGACTGGCGATCGTGGCACTTTCGCTGAAGGCCCGGCCACCTATAATGGGGCGCGGTTAGCTTAAATTCACAGTTATTTTGAGCCTGATTGACGTGCTACCGGTAATCATAGGAGTTGCAGCATGGTGTACGGGGTTGGAATTGTTGGTACCGGGATGATCGCGCGGTTTCACGCCAAGGCAATCGCCGAGATCGATGAAGCAAAACTGATTGGCTGCTACAACCGTACCGCCGATAAGGCCCAGGCCTTTGCCCAGGAGCAGGGGATTACTGCCTACGAGGAGTTGGCCGAGATGCTGGCCAATCCGGATATCCATATCATTTCGATCTGTACTGCGAGCGGGGCTCACATGGAGCCTGCCGTCGCTGCCGCCAATGCCGGCAAGCATGTCATTATCGAGAAGCCACTCGATGTCACATTGGCGCGGTGCGATGCGATCATCAAAGCGTGCCAGGTAAACAAGGTGAAGCTGGCCACAATTTTTCCGTCCCGATTTCATGGACCTTCCGTCGAGCTGAAAAAAGCGATCGAAAGTGGACGGTTCGGGCGTCTCACAATGGGGGATGCCTATGTGAAATGGTTCCGAACCCAAGAGTATTACGACAGCGGGGCCTGGCGGGGTACCTGGGAATTGGATGGAGGTGGCGCGTTAATGAACCAGGCAATCCACAGTGTCGACCTGCTGTGTTGGCTGATGGGAGAGGTGGCGGAAATCTCCGGCCACTGCTCGCTGCTAGCCCACGAGCGGATTGAAGTGGAGGACACCGCGGTTGCCGCCCTCAAATTCAAAAACGGGGCTCTGGGGGTGATTCAGGCCAGCACCGCTGTCTATCCGGGTTATCTGAAGCGGATCGAAATCCATGGTAGCCAAGGCTCTGCGGTGATGGAGGAAGAGGACCTCAAAAGCTGGGAGTTCGCGGAAACCACTCCTGAAGATGAGGCAATTCGAGATCGGCTGGCGGGCAAGACCAAAACGGGTGGTGGCGCTGCGGACCCGAAAGCGATCGGACATCATGGGCATCGGGCCCAGTTCGAGGATCTGATCGCCGCGATTAAGAATGGTAGTGAGCCGGCGATTAATGGTCCCGAGGGACGTCGATCGGTGGAGGTTATTCTCGCGATCTACGAGGCGGCGGCGACCGGCACGTCGGTGAAGCTGCCCCTCGCGTCCGATCCGACCGACCGCGTTAGCTTCTAGCGGATCAAACGAAAGTGGCGAGCTAGCGAATTGATCTTTTCCGGAATCGCTCAATCGGAAACAATACGCCGATTAAACCCCGGAAGCTTTCGATCAACAGCCGCTTGGCCGCCGAATCGGGCCGGGATAGTGAGGGCGACAGGATGTCGTCACGTTTCGCAGGGAGGCGAAATGATTTTGCAGCGGATGAGCTTGAAGCCAGCTTGCGATTACCTAGTGTATGTCGCGGTGCGGCTCTTGATATGTGTGATTCAGGCCCTACCGATCCGATTGTGCGACCAATTGGCGAGGGCATTGGCGTATCTTGCGCACGACATCTTGCAGATTCGAGGCAGCCTGCTGGAAGAGAACCTGCGGCATGCTTTTCCGGAGATGTCCGCGGAAAAAAGGTGGAAACTGGGACGGCGCTCTTGGCGTCACCTGTGTCTGATGGTCTTCGAGATCGCTCACGCCCCGCGGAAAATCCACGACACCACCTGGCGTAACTACGTGCATATCCACAACGCGGCAGATCACATCAACGCCGTGATGCAGCGTCGGCCGGTCGTCATGCTGCTGGGGCATTTCGGGAACTTCGAGATGCTGGGGTACATGGCGGGAATTCTCGGCTACCCCACCAATACGGTTGCTCGGCCGTTGGATAACCCCTACCTCCACGAATACCTAATGAAGTTCCGCCGGGCGACCGGTCAGTTCATTCTGCCGAAGAACGGGAGCGCTCCGTTGATCGCAAAGGTGATGGAGGCCAACGGAACTTTGGCCCTACTGTGTGACCAAAACGCTGGGGTGAAGGGGTGCTGGGTGGAGTTTTTCAATCGCCCTGCGGCTTACCACAAGGCGATTGCCCTGTTTTCCATGACGACTGACGCACCGGTCCTGTTCACCTACTTGCGGCGCACCGACGGGATTATGCAGTTCGAAATGGGGATTGAGGGGATTTATGATCCACGTAACGTGGACTCGCCACTCGGCATCCAAGAGATGACCCAGTGGTACAATGATTTGCTGGAACGCGTCGTCAAGCGAGATCCGGAGCAGTATTGGTGGTTGCACAACCGCTGGAAAGATGACCGGCCGCGAGAAAAAGAACGCCGAGCGCGACGGTTGGCCAAGCAGCGGTCGGCCCCAGAGCGAAAAGCGGCCTAGGGCGAGGGGTTATGGCACATTGGGTTGAGGTTGCGGACGCGGATCAGTTGGCGATGGACTCCGCCACGGAAGTGGTTGCCGAAGGAAAGATCCTCGCGATCTTTCGCACCGCCGAAGGGTACTCCGCCCTTGATGGAATGTGCGCTCATCAGGGAGGACCGGTGGGGCGAGGCCAGGTACAAGGCCAAGTGGTCACCTGCCCTTGGCATGGCTGGCAGTACGATATTCGCTGCGGCAAACACTTGGTGAGTTCCATTTCGCTTGCCTCATATCCCGTTGAAATCCGAGCGGGAAAGGTTTGGGTCGAGCTAGGGGAAACTCCTTCCTAGCCGAGTAGACCCGCTGATCCAGGGGGCCACTCTTCCACCGCGGACTTGGCTACGGTAGGCTACCAAGTCAGGTCGCGGAGGGGCATGTTTTTCATTCCGGACCTATATTCCCCGCAGAGAAACGTTTTGATCGACGTACGTCCCTTCATCAATACGGATCCACCTCGGATCGCGGAACTCTGGAATCACCAGTCGCAGTCTCGGTGTCTGGCACAGCCGATGACCAACGCGCTGTTGGAAACCCACGTCTTGGCCAAGCCGTATTTCGAGGCCGACAATCTGCTGGTGGCTGAGGAAGAGGGACGCGTCGTTGGATTTGTGCATGTCGCACGTTGCGTCCGCACCACGGAAACGGCGCAACAGGGAATCGTGGCGATGTTGATGACCTCGAAGTCGCCCCATCGGAAGCGGATTCAAGACAAACTGCTGGTTGCGGCAGAAGAGCGATTACGCCAGCTCGGAGCGACGACCGCCTACTATTATGGCAATGGACATTTCGCTCCGTTTTACTTTGGGCTTTATGGCGGCTCCGGAAATCGTGGCATCGTGGCGTCCGATCCTCGTTGCCTGGAGATCGCCGCGCGGAACAACTATCATACGGAATTGGTGTGGTCCGTGATGCAGCGAACCATTCATGGATTCCGTCCGCCGGTCAATCGCGAACAGATGACCTTGCGGAGGGCCTATATTGTCGTCATGGAGGACGATCCGGTTTCCCCGGTCTGGAGCGACGCCTGTCTGTTTGCTCAAAAACTCCGGACGCGGTTTATCCTGACGAAAAAGCATGACCCCACGCCGATAACCTCTGTGACGTTTGCCGAACTCGATTTATTCAGCCAAATTTGGGGTGTCCGCGCGACGGCACTGATCGACTGGGAGAATTTGGCCACGTTGGACGAATCGTTGATGATTTTCTTCCTTGGCGAGGCGTTCCGGCAGTTGGGCGAACTAGGAATCGCCTCGATTGAAACGCAGATTCCCACCGAGGCCTCCGAGTTTGCCAGGCGTTTGGAAGCTTTAGGAATGAGCCAAATTGATCAGGTTACCGTGCTGAGCAAGTCGCTCGTCGAGGGTTAATTCATTTCGGGAACCAGACCGGCCCGGGTGAATTCAAACCCGCCTTTTCGCAAGGCGTCCTTTCCGCGGACCGTCAGATCGGTCAGGAATTGGAACTGATCTCTCCGCTCGATGGGATAAGTGCGTAACAGATAGTGCGTGCCCCATGGTTTCTCGGTCACGATCACCACGATCGGTTGCTGCAATTGCAGGAACGGACTGGTTAGGGCGACATCGTAGAGAATGCGTTTGACCGTGGCAGCATCGTGACGCGCGTCGAGAAAGAACTCCGCAACACACATCAGGTTGGGGCCACCATTGTTGGCGTTGTGGATCAAGTTGGTCCACAGCTTCAAATGGGGAATAAAGACGACGGTGTCGTCGGGTGTCACGATGTCGACCGTGCGGGCCCCGATGTTGGCAACCTCGCCGTAGGTTCCGTCCACTTCGATCCAATCACCAGGCCGGTAGGGCATTTCATAGAGGGCGACGATACCGGCGATCAGGCTACTAGCATAGTCTTTAAACGCAAAGCCGAGTGCCAAGCCGACAGCGCCGAACAGGGTGATCAGATTCTCAAAAGTGGGGTCAACGACCCTGGGGACGATCAGAATAAAACCAAGGGCAATGGCAATCAGACGCAGGATCGGGACCAGTACCAATGTCGGTTGTCGCCACCGAGTGGGTAGCCGATCGGCCAGCCAGGGAAGCAGGTTTTGAGAAACCCTGATCACCAGCACCGCAACGATCACGATCAAGATGATCTGCACGACATGGACTTGGCTGAAGTCTTGAAACAGCCTTCCCATGTCTTTTACCGGTTCGTCAATCGTTTCTTCATCGCCCATGACCAGACCCCAAATCAGTTAAAACGAGTCGACCAGATAGCCCTGTTGATGCAAAAACTCGCGCACATAGAGGTAACCTGTCGGCGAGACTCGCCAGGTGTCCTCGTCGCTCTGTTGCAGCAATCGATCCGATTCCAACTGAACCAGAGTCTCGGAGATGCGGCTTGGCGACAGGGGTAAGAGCTGCTCTAGGAGATCGAAACTTAGCCCGTCGTGCAGCAATAGAGCGTGAAGAATAAAGGCGACGTCTCGATTGGGCTTTCCTGGAGGTTCCGGCAACTCAAGGTCACGCAACGGTCGGACCCAAACCGAGGTGAATTCGCGGCGGTTCGCGGTCTTCTCCTCGTCGACCTTGCCCTCAGGGGAACGGCGCAGGCTCATTCTCCAAATTGCCGACGCGATACCCACGTTCCCTCGGCTTGTGGCGGCTAACGATTTGAGATAATCCGTGCAGCTTTCGCCTGCAGAGCTTAAATCGGACGGTGGTGCAATCACGCATCTGCCGGAATCGCTTTGCTTGAAAACGATGGGTTGGCCGTTGTCGCGGGCTTGGGAATCACCAAACAAGACCGCCAAGTCGGCGGCATCCAGCGCCGCCAGCGAAAGGGTGGCGGGCTGTCGAAAATGCCAGATGTGCTGAAGATAGGCCCAAGCCCAACTATCGCAGCCAATCACTCCACGTCCCAGTTTGCCACTGAGGGCCATGTCCAGAAACCCGCGAACCAGGGTCAGCCCATCGGCATGACGGAAGAAGCAACGCTGCAGTTCCGGTAAGACCCAAGGTCGCTGGTTGTCTTGCGGCCGTTCCAACCAGGCGGAATCGGCGCGCCATACGGTTTCCGGATCGGGGGTTGGCCAGATCGAAAGTTCCCTTCGCTCCGCCCAGCCAGTCAGCGTTTGATTCCGACCGCTGTGCGGGGGACCGATCAAGAAGACAATTTTTTGGCTGATTTTTGAGTCTTCGACATCGACGTCAAGCCATTGAGCGATCCGCTCGTCAAACGCATCGACCGCTAGGCTCCAGTCGACCGGCGGGGCTACTTGGTCCAAACGATCCTCTGGCCAGGCAACCAAGTCCCGCTCGGCTACGAGCGTCGATTCCTCGCGCTGGGAACCGCCCCGCAGTTTTTTCCACCAACGGGTCAGACCCGTTTTCTGGGTTTCTACAAGCGACGCGGAGGGGACGGAAAACTCCGCCATGCTTTGGACTCGGAAAGGTCGGATCGGGTCATCCGCTGTCGGTTCTTTGGATTGGCCCACATCGTCACTTTACAAATTCGGATTTAAGGGAGTTCAACGCTTCGACCAATCACGCCGCTGCCGTGAACTGGGAATTCCCATTTTCTTACGGTACTTGGTGATGGTCCGGCGAGCAACGTTGAGTCCTTCGTCTTTCAGGCGTTTGACCAAATCGTCGTCGCTCAGCGGCTTGGATTTGTCCTCCGCGTCAATGACTTCTTGCAGTTTGACCCGGATTTGGTCCCAGGTCACCTCTTCCCCCGCTTCATTCAGCGTTCCACCAGCAAAGAACTGCTTCAATGGAAAGATTCCCCGTGGGGTTTGGATCCATTTGTCATCGACGGCCCGGCTTACCGTGGTCACATGAACCCCGACCTGATCGGCGATTTGTTGCATTTTCAGCGGGAAAATATGATCGGGACCCTGTTCGATAAAGTCATGTTGAAAATCGACGATTGCCTGGGCGACACGCGAGAGGGTGCTTTTCCGTTGAATGATCGCGTCGATCAGCCATTGGGCCGCGTTCAGCTTACGCTTGATGAACTCTTTTTCTTCCTTGGTGGCGGTCGGATCACTTAGCCGCTGCCGGTAGTAGTTGCTAATCCGGAGTTGCGGGATGTCTTGGTCATCGGCTCGAACTTCGTATTTCCCGTCATCGGTGATGTCCAGAATAAGATCGGGCAAGACGTTAGGCACAAAGGCGTCGTTATAAAGCGAGCCAGGCTTGGGATCGAGCCGTTTGAGTTCAGACCAGGCCGCCTGAATTCGTTCAATCGAGTAGCCTGTCGCCTTTTGGATTTGAGGGAGACGATTGTCCTTGAGGTCCTCTAAGTGACCACTGATCAGGGTCCGCAGTTCCTCGTAAAACGGTCGGGCCGGTTCCAATTGAAGCAGCAGGCACTCCCGCAGATCCCGCGCGCCGACTCCCGCGGGTTCCAGAGATTGGACCACTTCCAGCGCCTCGTGCGAGAGCTCCCGAATTTCGTCGGTGGCATCGGCCGGGAGCAGGTCTTCCACTTGAGTGGTTAAGTAGCCGTTGCTGTCCAGGGAAGAAATGATCCGCTCGGCCAATTCGCGCAACAGTGGTTCAAGATTCAACTCGGCAAGTTGCAACTCGAGATGATCCTGCAACGTCTCATGCCGCGCCTCAACATTGGCCAATGCGTCGTGACGCCGATCGGCGTCTTGATCCATTTGATTGGCGGAACGCTGCGGTCGTTCGTCGAACGTGTCCGGATACTGCTGATCTAGTTCCAGAAGCCGCTCGAAATCGTCGACGTTGTCTTTATTTTCTTCGACGACGAACTCTTGTTCCGATTGCTCCGGCAGGTCTGGGTCGTCCCGGACGATCGGTTCCTCTGATTCATTCTCCTGAACCTCAAGCATTGGGTTCTCGTTCATCTCCTGCTCGATCTTCTCCTGGAGGGCCAGGATCGGCAGTTGGAGGATCTCCATGGATTGGATCATCCGTGGAGCAAGAACCTGTTTCTGAGCGAGTTTTTGTTCCAGTCCGAAAGATAGTCTCATTAAAGGACTCCCCGCTTAAATCGAACTGTTCGTGATAAAAGGCGATCGCCGCCCTCGGTTATGCGATTAATAATTTTCAATGTTGCTCGCTTCATCGGTGTTGCCGTCGCCCCGCCTGGGGGACAAGTGTCTTCAATAGGCGTTTTTGCTACCATGATTGTCGGCCCGACATGGCGTCCGCCAAGACTTCCTTGTTGGCGAACTCCAGTACGCTGCCCGCGGTCACGCCCCGGGCAAGTCGAGTGATCTTCACTTCGAATTCCGCCAATAGACTGGAGATATGCAGCGCTGTGCCGTCCCCTTCGGTTGTCGGATTGGTAGCCATAATAACCTCGCGGATTTCCCCGTCCGCGACACGCGTAACCAACGCTTCGATCGTTAGTTGATCGGGGCCAATCCCTTCCAGCGGCGCAATCCGCCCCAGCAGCACGTGATAGGTTCCCTGAAAGACCCCCGCTTGTTCGATCGCGATCAGATCTCTGGGTTGTTCCACCACACAGAGGAGCGACCGATCTCGCCGACTATCCCGGCAGATTTCGCACTCTTCCTCTTCGGAGAGATTGAAGCAGATAGCGCAATAACGCACCGACTGCTTCACGTCTCGTATTGCATCGGCCAGCCCCAGGGCTTCCGGTTCGCTGACACGTAGCAAGTGATACGCCATCCGCTCGGCGCTTTTTCGCCCGATTCCCGGCAGTTTGGCTAATTGATCGATGAGTCTCGACACGGACTCGGTGATCTGAACCATTGCACAATCCTTCGCTTGCCGAGACCTAACCTGAAGTGGGTGTAGTTTGCTCGGCGTTGTTCCTGAGGCAACTTGGCTTCTAACAGAAATCCGAGGCTACGAGCCGGTAAATTTTTCCAGAGCCTCGTCTAGGCCCGGCATGTTGAGTTTGCCGGACATCGATCGCATCATCTCGGCATGTAACTGCTTCGCTTTGGCGAGGGCGTCATTGACGGCGGCGGGGACGAGGTCTTCGATCATTTCCCGCTCGCCGCGTTCCACGAGCGTCGGGTCGATCTCGACTCGGACCAGTTCGCCGGTGCCGGTGCATGTGGCCTGGATCATGCCGCCACCGGAACTACCGGTGACGCGGCGGGCCTTGAGCTCATCCTGGATCGTTTGCATCTCTTGCCCCATTTGCTGGGCCTGCTGCATCAATCCGGTGAAGTTGGAAAGATTTTTGAACACGTCGATATCCTTCTATCCCGCGGTGGTACGCCGGAGAAAAGGAATTCGATTCTCCGACGCGTCTATTTTTGTTCCGGTGGACGGACGCTAGTGACCTCCGCTCCGAATATTTCCATCGCCTGCTGCACCCACGGATTTTGCTCCGCGTGCTGCCTCAACCGAAGTCCTTCACGCTGGACTGCTTCTTTCGACGCAGCCATCGTCGGAGGTGCCGAAGGTCCTCCTTCGGCCAGCTTAAACACCAGACGAATGTCCGAGCCACATTGCTCACGCAGCGCCTTCTCAAGTTGAACTTGATTCTGCGGGCGCGAGAGGTACTCGACGCCGAAATTATACGACGAAGAAAATTCGACGACTAGGCGATTTGGCCCAGAAATTGCTACGCGGGTGGCTTTGCGGGCGGTATCTCCCACAATTCCGGTCAGCTCGGACAAAGCGGCATCCCAAACTTTGGGCAAATTCTCTGCCGTTATCGCTTGGACAGTCGGTCCAGTGGTGTCGGATGCAACATCTCTACTGGCCGACGTATCTGTGGTCGGCGAAGCCGAAGGCTCGGGATGAGAAGGCAAATTAGGCTTTTGTGAGCCTGATTCCGGTAAAATTGACTCCGAAATAGGGGGTGAAGGGGGCTCCCGAGCAATTGATGGCTCGGTGGTCGGCGGCGCGATTAATTCAGCCGTTTTTTTTTGAGACTCAGCGACCGCTCCGCGGACTTCCGCGGGGCGACCTCCACCTGCTCCTTGCGCTCGACTGGGTGCCGGTTGCCGCGTGGGAGAGCCAGAGATTCCGCCGCCACTCGCCAAACGCGCAGCCAGTTCGCTGAGTCGGTCTAGGTCTTCCAATCCGCACAGCCGAACGATCGTCGCCTCGGCCAAAACGTGGCCGTAGGTGCTTCGCTGCATTCGCACGAGCGACTCATCAAGACATTGAATACACGCCAGGATCTTCGCCAAGCCGATTCCGCGTGCTAACTCGCCCGCTGCGTTGGCCTCGGCCGGTGGTATCAACTGAAGCAATTGATCGTCGGCTCCGACGGCCAAGGTCATCAAATCGCGAAAGTACCGCAGGAGTTGTTCCAGGAGTTGCCCCGGATCGACTCCTTCATGGATCGCCGCATTGGCCAATTCCAGGGCTTTCGCAGCTTCGGCGTGGATGATCGCCGAGACCATGTCGACGATCTGCTGGATATCGGCCGTCCCCAGCAAGCGATGGACCGAATCGATGGTGATTTCCGTGTCGCCAAAGGCTAGTATCTGCTCTAACAGCGATTGACTGTCCCGCATTGAACCGTTGGCCCGCCGCGCGATCAGACGGAGGGCATCTGGCGAGGCGGAGACGTTTTCTTGGGCGACGATATGGGACAGTCGACCCTCGATATCTTCCGGCTGAATCCCGCCGAAATCGAACCGTTGGCACCGAGAGAGGACGGTGATCGGTATTTTTTCCGGATCGGTGGTACAGAAGATGAACTTGGCATGATCCGGGGGCTCTTCCAGCGTCTTGAGCAAGGCGTTGAAGGCCTCTTTGGTGAACATGTGGACTTCGTCGATGATGTAAACCTTGAATCGGGCCCGGCTGGGGCGAACGTTGATGTTCGAGCGAAGTTGCCGAATTTCCTCGATCCCGCGGTTACTGGCACCATCGATTTCCAGCACATCGACATCCTCGCCGGCGGTCACCCCCAAACAGATTTCGCACTCGTTGCAGGGGGTGGGTGTGGGGCCATGGACACAGTTCAAGGCCTTGGCGAAGATTCGCGCCGAACTGGTTTTGCCGACCCCTCTGGCCCCGGTAAAGAGATAGGCATGACCCACTCGATTGCGTTGGATTGCATTGGCCAACGCTTGGGCCACGCGTTGCTGGCCGACCAGTTCGCCAAACGACTGGGGACGGTATCGCCGCGCAACAACAAGATATTCAGGTGGGGTGGGATTGGAGTCAGCCACGGTCCATCCAATGACTAGAGAGGTTCGCAGGGGCGCTAAAGCGCAGTTGACCGAAGCGAATAGGATTGGCCACCGATAAGTCGCCATCGGGCCGACATTTGGCTCGGGATCGACTCATGCGGCTGCACTGCCCGGAAGTGACCCTCGCACAGAAGTACCCCGGGTATGGCTGCTCCAATTAAGGCCTGACCAGGTTGCCGGTTCCCCCTTGCGAGGGTCGCTTACGGGCAGTGATTTATGAGACTGGTATGGTACCTCACTTGGTGCGGAGCGTCAAAGGGGCTGAGTTATCGGATGCTAAGGGCGCGGCGACCTCCGCAAGGCCCAGATATGCCATCGATTAAGCCGCCCATTTGCACTGAAATCAGGCACGCGCTGCACGGTATCTAAGCGAAATCGCATGCACTTGTAGCTGGTCATTCTATGATCACCCGGGTTTTCGCGTATGGCACATTATTTGCTGTGCTTGCAAGTCAACGATACCCCACGGGAGCCTGCTGGTGGGTAGGTGGTTGATCATTTGTCCGTTGACCGCGGTGACATGATCTGGGTTAGTGGGTGAAAATTATCCACTGATAGAATCCAAACTCTCCCTCCGTTATGCTTCCGTACATCAATCCTTTGTGTCTTGAGCTGAAGAAAGGCATGTCCCCCGTGAGCAATATGACGACGAACTCCTCGAAACAGAATGTCCAAGCCGTGGCCACACCCGCAGTCTCTACCTCGGCATTGGGTTGTTCCGCTCGGATGGCGGCAATCTCTGCGGTTACGAATTACCGCAACACCTCGCCTTCGATGAATTTCATCGAGACGCCCACCAAGGAACTGTTCTCCGCGAACGTGTTCAGCAAATCGGTAATGAAGGATCGTCTCCCCAAGGCGATCTTCAAGTCGGTGATGCGAACGATCGAAGCGGGTCAGAAACTCGATCCGTCGGCCGCCGACGTGGTTGCTTCGGCCATGAAGGATTGGGCGATCGAAAAAGGGGCTACCCACTACGCCCACGTATTCTTTCCGCTCACCGGTTTCACTGCCGAGAAGCACGATAGTTTCCTGTGCCCGGACGGTGAGGGTGGAGCGGTCGCCGAGTTTACCGGTGCCCAACTGATTCAGGGCGAACCGGATGGATCAAGCTTTCCGACCGGTGGTATCCGCCAAACATTCGAGGCCCGAGGTTACACGATCTGGGATATCACCAGCCCGGCCTACATTCTGGAAAACTCGAACGGTACCACGCTTTGCATTCCGACCGCGTTTGTATCGTGGACTGGCGAAGCATTGGACAAGAAGACCCCGGTTCTTCGCTCGATGCAGGCCCTCAATATTCAGGCCCAGCGAATCTTGAAACTGTTTGGTAAGACCGACGGCTCGATGGTCGCCTCAACCGCCGGTCCCGAACAGGAATACTTCCTGGTGGATCGGAACTTCTTCTTTGCCCGGCCTGACTTAATCAACGCCGGTCGTACCTTGTTTGGGGCGAAGCCTCCCAAGGGACAAGAGTTCGACGATCATTACTTCGGTGCGATTCCGGACCGTGTCCTGGCTTTCATGCTGGATGTCGAGCGCGAGTTGTTCAAGCTCGGGATTCCCGTGAAGACCCGCCACAACGAAGTCGCCCCCGGTCAGTACGAGATCGCTCCGGTGTTCGAATCGGCGAACCAAGCGACCGACCATCAGCAGCTCACCATGCTGACACTCCGCCGCGTGGCTGAAAAATACGGCATGAGCTGCCTGACTCACGAGAAGCCGTTTGCCGGGGTGAATGGTTCCGGTAAGCATGTCAACTGGTCGATGGGCAGCGCCACCCAAGGTAACCTGCTCGATCCGGGTGACACTCCGCACGAAAACGCTCAATTCCTGTTGATCTGCGGGGCGGTGATTCGTGCGGTTCACAAGTTCCAAGGCCTGTTGCGGGCAGTTGTCGCTTCCGCGAGCAACGACCATCGATTGGGTGCCAACGAGGCACCTCCGGCGATCATGTCGATCTTCCTGGGAGATCAACTCACCGATGTGTTCAACCAGATCCGCGATAGCGGTGGGGCCAGCTCCTCGCTTCCTCGCGGTACCCTGACCGTGGGTGTTGATATTCTGCCGCCATTGCCAATGGATGCCGGCGACCGAAACCGCACCAGCCCGTTTGCCTTCACCGGCAACCGGTTTGAATTCCGCGCGGTCGGTTCCAATCAGTCGATCGCCGGTCCGCTGGTCGCGATGAACACGATTGTGGCCGAGTCGCTGGACTACTGCGCCACACGGTTGGAGGAAGCGACCGGAGGGGATTCCAGCAAGTTGAACGCGGAGCTCCAAAAATTGCTGGCCGAGATCATGAACGAGCATGGTTCGGTGATCTTCAATGGAGATGGCTATTCGGAACAGTGGCACGCCGAAGCAAAGAAGCGTGGCCTGCTGAATCTGAAGACCTCCGCGGACGCCCTTCCGGCATTGAAGGAGAAGGAAGTCATCGAGTTGTTCGGAAAGTACAACGTGCTTTCGGAACGCGAACTTGAGAGCCGACTGGAAACCTACCTGGAGCAGTACTGCAACTCGATCGGCGTGGAAGCCGCGTTGATGATCGAGATGGGACGCACCATGTTATTCCCCGCGGCAGTTCGTTATCAAAACGAACTGGCTGCGGCTTGTGTTAACCTGCGTCAGTTAGGCTACGAGTTCGACACGCACACCCTGGACAAAATCACTGGCTTGGTGAAGTCGTTCCAGAATAGTCTGAACGAACTAGCTGCCGCCGTTTCAGAGCACCACTCGGACGATAAGATTGCCGAGGCACGGTACTACTGTGACGACGTGCTGCCGCTAATGACCAAGGTGCGGTCGTTCGCCGACGAACTGGAAGGTTACGTCTCAGACGACCTGTGGCCGCTTCCGACCTACCAGGAAATGCTTTTCATCAAGTAGTGTCTTCCTGATTATGAAACGCGAAACGCCCGGGAAAGATTGATCTTACCCGGGCGTTTCCTTATTTCGGCAGTGGTCAATTCTTGCTGAATTATCGTTCCAGGATTCGAATCGCGAGTACCGCCTCCCGATTACTCCAGCGTATCGGTGCGTGTCTCCCAGGTACCGAAGTGGGTCATCATATCGGCGTGATGTTTTTCGAGAACCTTTGTTAGTTGATCGACCTTTTTTTCGTCTTCGACCGGAACCGAGATGACGGTCGCGCCGGTTGCCAAGCGATGCCGGTAACGTTCCAGATCAATATCGTTATCAGCAAACCACTTGGCGGAGGTCTCCACTTCCTCGGTTTGTTCCCCCTCATGGAGTAGGTAAATCTCCATTCTCGGAACTTTAAACTCATCCACAAACTCGACGACGGCGTTGTGGGCGTCGCCGGAGTGGTCAAACACCGCCACAATTCGGTTTGTGGGGTTCTCCAGTTTACCTTTCTCGGACATGACACTTCTCCATTCGGTTTATGGCATCGTTGTTGATGGAATTCTATCCCGACTTGGTGCCAAGGCCAGATTATTCCGCTGCTGAGTTTAACGCGATGCCGGGTATGGTCGCAATCCTCGGTCCATTCACGACACAGGAACGACGGAATCACCTGCTTGCGAACGAAGAGAATATCGGTGGATTTTTCGAAATCCCGGATATTTTCGTAAAACCGGGGGTGACATGGAAACTTTGATTTCGTATTTATCTGCCCGTCGTCGGGAAGGGCCATTCGGTGCGCCCGCTCCGGCGATGGAAAAGTTGGGTTGATTTGAAGGACCTTTGTCGCGCTGTGGTTTGCGGGAACACCAGTGCCCCCCCCTCCTGGGTTGAAGCATTTGCTTGTCAAGATACTACGGCTGCTGGGTCGGCCTTCTTGGCGAGTGCTTTACAGAGGACCTTCAATCGGACCCCTGGAATTGGGTCATTTTTCCAGGGGTCGCCTACGTTTTTAGGGACGAAGTGGCGCAGGTCGCTTCGTCCCTTATTTTTTTCTTGGCCGTTGTGGGCGAGCGACTTCGTCGCGGGTCGACCTCGTTGACACTCGTCCGGCCGATGCCTACGTTAAATCTCTGGTGTCCCTAATTGGACCCCCGCAGGTGGTGATAAAATCATCATTCTCCGAGCATCGTTGAACATCTTTGAGGTTACCAATCCGGCTATGAGTCTTCCTGTTGCAATTGTTACCGGAGGATCGCGTGGAATCGGTCGAGCGATTTCCGAGCGATTGGCGGCGGATGGCTACGCCGTCGCGGTAAATTTCGTCTCGCGCGAAGCGGCGGCCGCCGAGGTGGTGGCCGCGATCCAATCGGCAGGTGGGACCGCGATGGCAATTAAAGGGAGTGTCGCGGAGGCGGAGGATCGCCTGAATCTGGTCGATCAAGTGGTTGCCGAATATGGTCAGATTGACGTGCTGGTCAATAACGCCGGAATTACGTCCCCCGGTCGTAAAGATGTCCTCGAATTAACGGAGGATAGTTGGGACCAAGTGTTCGCCACGAATTTAAAAGGTCCCTTCTTTCTCAGTCAGGAGGTGGCGCGAAGAATGCTCGACTTTCGGGCCGCGGGAATCATTGCCAGCGGAAAAATCATCAATCTTTCGTCGATTTCGGCATATGCCATTTCCACGAACCGCGCCGACTACTGCATCGCGAAGTCCGCCCTGAAAATGATGACCTGGCTATTCGCCGACCGCTTGGCGGAGGAGAATATCCAGGCGTTCGAGATTCGACCCGGGGTGATTCAAAGTGACATGACCGCTCCGGTCAAAGAGAAGTACGACCAGTTGATCGCCGAAGGGATGACCCCCATCCGGCGTTGGGGCAAACCGGAGGATATCGCCCAGGCTGTCTCGGCAATCTGCGGCGACGCATTTCCATTCAGCACCGGTGACAGTTTCGACGTGGATGGAGGGTTTCATCTGCGGCGATTATAGGCGACCAGTGGTTCTTCGTCCCGGCGGGAATTCAGACTCATGCGATTCGGACTCTTGGGCTCAGACCCCGCCACGCTCGATCTGCTCCGAGAAGGAGTGGGGCACTCCCTGATTGGTTTCTACGATGCCGACCATCATGCCGAAACGATTCTCAACCTATTTCCCTCCGCGTCTCGCCTGAGCCAGTGGGAATCGATGCTCTCTACCTCGAATATCGATGGGGTAGTCGTTGCCGCGAACTGGCGGAACGCCGAACGGGAAAACCAGCTTCGCAAACTAGTCCAGGAGCAAATCCCGCTGCTGATGGTCGTCCCCGCCTGCGAAGGAATTGTCTCCCTGGAAATGGAGATGATCCAGCGCGATACTCGCTGTCCGATTGTCCCTTATGCCCCGGGACCGGATACGGAGGTCGTGGCATGGCTACGAAAATGGCTCGGAGAGGGGGAGACGCAGCGTTGTGAACAAATCCAGATCCAACGGGGCCTGTTAAATCGAAACACCACCGGGGTGCTTGACTGGTTGGCCCGAGATATTGAGGTCGCCCGACATCTGAGTGGCGAGATTACCCGAGTTTCGGCGACCGGCGGAAATTTCGAGCAGGATGACTATCAGCGATTGGCGGTTCATCTGGAACATCGAAGCGGCGTGCCAACAAGGTGGCTGAACGAACCTGCGGCGCGTGACTCCGTCCGCTTCGAGGTGGTCACCTCAGCCGGCAAGGCAATCCTCGCCTGGGATGCCAAGAATGGGACGATCGTCGAATTGCCGGACCAGCGCCGGTTTGAGATTCCCTCAAACCAGCAAAACAAAATCCGGGCTTGGCAGACATTCGCGCGCGCGGTGGGCCAGCCCGCCTCGGACGACAACCTGAAGGCCTATAGTGGCGCGACCCATAGTCTGGAAGTCCTCGACGCGACGCTTTACAGCGTCAAACGCAAACGGACGATCGAAATGCGGGAAGATGTTGTGTCAGAGCAGGCAACTTTCAAGGCGCTTATGGCGGCAGGAGGTTGTTTCATGCTGATGTGGGCCTTTTTCATTTTAATGCTAGCTGCTTTCGGTAGCATTTTTGAACGATTCCTCGGGTTCAATCCTGTCGGGGTTTTTTGGCTACCATTGCTAATCGCGCCTCTAGGGCTGTTCCTCGCGGCCCAACTCCTGCAATTATTGTTTCGCAGAGAATCTGGGACCAGCGAAACGTGAAAATGGTGAAAGTAAGTTCGATCCAACGAGCCCGCTTGATAAACTTTTCCGGTTAGGCCAAAGATTCCAGCATGGCAATCCCGATTCTACTAGCATTGTGAGCGTGCTTGAGTCACGCTCAAGGCCCAAGTCTCTGAACTGCCTTCCACTGAAACCAGGCTTGGTAAAATGGCCGGGAACTGCGTGGAAGAAATTTCCGCCGACTGGAAATCGACATGTGTCGTGATCGTGAATTCATCTGGATCCTGATACTTGCGACGCTGGCTTCGTCCGCCGGTTGTTTCGGGGTCCGCTTTCACGATCCGGTCTACGAACCGCCCCTCAACATGCCTTGGCATGCGATGAGTGGACTTTTTGCTCAGGATAGCTGTGAGACGTCGGCGAGTTCAATCGTCGAACCGGATGAACCCTCCATTCCCAAGCATTCCGCAGGCAAGCAAGATCGACCAGTCCTGCCGGCTTGGAGCGCGCCGCCCCACTCGAAATTTCATCCGGTACCTGCCAGACCGGTATTCGCGCCGGCCACCGTGTTGCTCGAGCCTCCCAGGGTCGCCGTCCGCGAGATCTCCACGCCGCAGACACCCTCTCGTCTGCACCCTGAAGCGGGGCTCGGAGACTCTCCTCTTGAGCTAAACGCCCCTGCTCGACTCTCGGATGCGAGCATCGATGAAGCGACGCCGATCCGGTGAAACCGGTCGCGCGTATCGCTAGCTCAATTCAACGAAGGCTCTCGGTGACCCGTGAGGCGAACTTTCTTGAATCAAAACTCTCGACACCATACCGAGTTGCGTAAAACACGCATCGGCTAGAGGCGATCTGAGGCGTTCGATTGGCAAGCTAGGTCGACTATGCGGATCACTCGCTGGGGGGTCAAGGCTGGAACTCTTGGCATCCGATGACAAAGGCTGCCCGTGATACCGCACTTCCGCGTGACAGCCGCAGAATCGGTGGAACGGATAATGACCCGGCCCTGTTCGTCATCGATCCGCTTCCGCCGAAAGACGAGACACCCATGCGTTCACCTTCCCTGCCTTCCATTGCATGCCGACCCATCTCGCGTCTCGGCATGCTGGCGATCGGTTTGCATATTGCCCTCTGCTCAAGTTTCCTCTTGGGATCTGAGCGGCGGATAACACCTATCGTGAAAGCAGTGCAGCAGGCCAAGGGATCGATTGTGAATATTCACGGTCATAAGACCGTTGCGGCGGTTAGCTCAGTGGGGGATTCTCCTCGGCAAGTCAACGGGATGGGAACCGGCGTGGTCATTGATCCGCGGGGTTACATTGTCACCAACCACCATGTGGTCGAGGGCGTTCGCCGTATTCAGGTGACCCTCGCTAGCGGTGAAACGCATATCGCCCGATTGATCGCCCACGATCGGAATACTGATCTGGCAGTGATCAAGATCGACGCAAAGTCCTCATTGCCGATCATCCCGCTAGGAACCTCCGAGGACCTGATGCCAGGCGAGACGGTGATTGCCGTGGGTAACGCCTACGGTTATGAGAACTCAGTGACCCGCGGCATCATCAGCGCACTTCACCGTAACGTTCAAGTGACCGATACCCAGCGGTACGACGACCTGATCCAGACCGATGCCAGCATCAATCCAGGTAACTCCGGTGGCCCGCTCTTGAATATCGATGGCGAAATGATCGGGATCAATGTCGCGGTGCGTGTCGGTGCTCAAGGAATTGGTTTTGCAATTCCGGTCAATAAATTCCTCGCGGTGACCGCCCGGTTGATGTCGGTCGAGCGTCTGGCGGACAAACATCACGGCCTGACCGGTGTCACGAAGTTCGAGAATGAACGGCCGGTATTCACCATAACCGGTGTCGAACCTGGCAGCCCGGCCGATGCGGCAAAATTGAAAATCGGCGATCGCTTGGCGAAGATCGGAGAATACGAGATCCGGAATCAACTGGATGTCGAGTTGGCCTTGCTGGAACGGTCGTTGGGTGAGGAAGTTCGCTTGACGGTTCAGCGGGAAGGGGAGGGCGATACGGATTTGGCGATCGTCGTCCGAAGTCTCTCGGGCAGCTCTGAGGTATCGGACCTGGCATGGAGCTCTTTAGGAGTCCGCGTGAAGCCGATGCCCGCCACAGAATTTCGCAAGCTAAACTCCCGCTACCAAGGTGGCTTGGTGGTCGTGGCTGTCCGAGCCAATAGCCCCGCCGACGAGCAGGGGATCAGCGCGGGGGATATTCTGGTCGGCATGCATGACTGGGAAACGGTCTCCTTCGAAAACCTTGACTACGTTCTCAAAAGCAAGATTTGGTCGCAGCAGCAGATGGTTCGGTTCTACATCTTGCGAGACAAGGAAACCTTGTTCGGAAATATTAGCGTCGCCGACACTCGTCAAGTTACGCAGCGGTAGAAGATGCTCGGCAGTAAGCCGCGCGAGGTCCCCACTATCGGCGCAGGCCGAGCTTGCCGATAATAGTTGCTTCGGTCGGAATCTCACTTCGTTAGCGAGATACCGTACCCAATCATGCAAGCTCTAGCAGGTCGGTCGTCGGGTGGAAGGGGAATTTCTCGAATTCGTTCGGCAGCGGGGGTTGTTGCCCGGGAATGCCTCGCATCCAGTAGGAATCGGCGATGATGCCGCCGTGCTGCGGTGGGGTGGCGGGGAAGACTTCGTCGTATGCTCCGATCTGATTTCCGACGACGTGGACTTCATCCTCGCAGAGATTGAGCCCGAGCGGATCGGCCGCAAGTCGGTCGCGATTAATCTGAGTGATCTGGCCGCGATGGCTTGTCAGCCCAAGGCTGCAATTCTCACGTTCCTGCTGCCTCGACAGACCGGGATCGAGCTCGACGCCCTGGAACTGGCCAAGCAACTTTACTTGGGTGCCGAGCGGATCGCTACCGAATTCGACTGCCCGATTGTGGGTGGTGATACCAATACCTGGGAAGGCAAGCTCGCGATCAGCGTCACCCTGCTGGGAAGCTGCACCACTGGGCGTCCATTGCGGCGTGATGCGGCCCAAGTGGGAGATGTCATATGTGTCACCGGGCCGCTGGGTGGCAGTCTGCTGGGGCACCACTTCGATTTCACGCCTCGGGTGCGAGAAGCCTTGTGGCTGAACGAACATTGTGAACTGCACGCCGGAATGGACATTAGCGATGGCTTAGCCCTTGACCTGAGCCGTCTAAGCCGTGCCAGCCAAGTCGGGGCCGAGCTGTTTGCGGAGCAGATTCCGATCTCGAATGGCGCCGTTGAGATGTCGAAGACAAGCGGCAAAACACCCTTGGTGCATGCCCTCGGCGATGGGGAAGATTTTGAACTTCTGCTGACGCTGCCTCAAGAGGAACTGGCGAAATTTCAAGTCTTACAAACGGCGGGCGAGGTTCCCAGTGGAATCGAACTGCATGTGCTTGGTAAGATTGTGTCCGGCAATGTGCTGACACTCATCGAGAATGACGGGCAGCGCCGTCCTCTCGATTCGATTGGATTCCTCCATTAATTTTCGTTTGTTTTCACCCTCCGTCGATCCGCCACATGTCCAGCTTTCAATTCACCTGCCACGGCGAACAAGACACCGACCGGCTCGGAGCCGCATTGATGAAATGGGTGCCTGATCGAACAGTCATCGCGCTGAATGGAACCTTAGGGGCCGGCAAGACCCGGCTAGTGAAGGGGATGGCCAATGCGTTGGGCCTCGATCCTCAAGACGTAATCAGCCCGACGTTCGTTCTGATGCGGCAGTACGAGTCAGGGCGAACGTTGATTCATCTGGATGTCTACCGAATTCGTGACGATGATGAATTCCTGGAATTGGGACCGGATGAATTTTTCAACGCCCCCGCGATCACGTTGATTGAATGGGCCGATCGTGTGGTTGATTGCCTGCCACGCGATCGCGTGGAGATTCAGGTGGAAGTTACTGGCGAAAATGACCGAGTATTCACCATCGTTTCACCGACGACCGCCTATGACGCGTTGCTGGGCCAGCTCGAAGCCGAACTGAGCGGGGACGCGTGAGGTCGCCGCTCCCATCGCCCATTTTACTACCGGTTGCAGCTAAAGAATGAACCGGCTTAGGTCCTCGTCTTTGGCAACACTTTCGAGCCGCTCTCGGACATAATCGGCGGTGATTTCCACCTTGCCGCCGGGCATGTCGGGTGCCTCGAAGCTGAGCTCTTCTAGCAACCTCTCCATGATCGTGTACAGCCGCCGGGCCCCGATGTTTTGCGTCGATTGATTCACGTTGAACGCAAAGGTAGCAATCTCGTCGATCGCGTCCGCCGTGAAGCTGATCGTTACCCCTTCGGTCTCCATCAGCGCGGTGTATTGCCGAATCAGGGAAGAGGTTGGTTCGGTCAGGATTCGGACAAAATCTTCTTGCGTCAGATCCGCCAACTCGACTCGGATCGGGAATCGCCCTTGGAGTTCCGGCATCAATTCGCTGGGACTGGCGCGGTGGAAGGCCCCGGCGGCGATGAACATCACATGGTTCGTTGAGACGTAACCATACTTGGTTTGGATGTTGGTCCCCTCGACAATCGGCAGGAGGTCACGCTGGACACCTTGCCGCGAGACATCGGCACCCTTGCCTTCGGAGGAGACGATCTTGTCGATCTCATCGAGAAAGATCATTCCTTGATTCTCCGCCAATTCGATCGCCGACTCGTAGATTCGGTCCTTGTCCAGCAGCGCCTCGCTTTCCTGTTCAAGCAGAATTCCCCGAGCATCGGCGACGGTCACTTCCCGCCGGGTCGAGTTCTTGGGCATCATCTTTTCCAGCATTCCCTGGAGATCGATATCCATTTGTTCGAGGCCGGCTCCACCCAGCATCACCGGCCCCGACTTCTGTTCGACGGTGAGTTCTACTTTTCGTTGTTCCAGTTCTCCGGCCCGCAGCATCCCTCGCATCCGTTCGCGGGTTCGTTCGTAGTGCTTTGTTTCATCCTCTTCGCCTGAGCTGTCAAAGCTGACAGGTCGTGGGGCGAGCAGGTCGAGCAGCCGATCCTCGACCCGGCCGGTGGCTTCCTGCTCGACGGCGTGTGTTTCCCGTTCCCGGACGATTCCTATTGCGTTGTCTAGGAGCTCGCGGACCATGCTCTCGACATCGCGGCCATAGTAGCCGACTTCCGTGTATTTGCTCGCCTCGACCTTAATAAAGGGTGCCCCGGTCAGCTTAGCGAGTCGCCGCGCGATCTCGGTTTTGCCGACCCCGGTCGAGCCGATCATCAGAATGTTCTTGGGTGAAACCTCTTGCTGAAGTTCCGCCGGCAGATGCTTGCGCCGCCAACGATTGCGGACGGCGATCGCGACGCTTCGCTTGGCTTCTGCTTGACCGATAATGTGCTGGTCCAGTAGCTCGACGATCTGCCGTGGGGTCATTTCCTGATTGGCGACGTCGGTGGTATTTGGCGACTTGTTCACGCGGCTCCCTCCATCGAATGGACAATGATTTGGTCGTTGGTGTAGATATCGATACTGGCGGCGATTTTCAGGGCCTCTGTCACAATTTTTTCGGCCGATAGGTCACTGTGCAAAACCAAGGCCCTCGCCGCCGCCATGGCATAATCACCCCCTGAGCCGATTCCCAGAATTCCATCGGTCGGTTGAATGACGTCGCCGGTGCCGCTTAAAAGAAGCGTTTGGTCCTTGTCGACCACCACCATCAAGGCTTCCAGCCGCCGCATCGCCCGGTCGGTTCGCCAGTCCTTGGCCAACTCGGTGGCCGCTTTCGGAATATTGTTGGGAGAGTCCTTCAGCTTAGCCTCGAACCGTTCAAGCAGCGAAAAGGCATCAGCGGTTGAACCGGCAAATCCGCACATCACTTTGCCACCCAGCAGCGGGCGGATCTTCATCGCGTCCGATTTCATCACCGAGGTGTTCATGGTAACCTGACCATCACCGCCGATGGCCACCATACCCTGGTGACGAACCGCCAGAATGGTTGTCGAACGAATCTTCATCCGTACCTCCTCACGAGCCGTCTTAACGCCCACTCGTACAAGTCATAACGCAGGCATGACTCTGTATTGTGACGCATCGATGCCGTAGCGGCTAGGTCCACCGACCGATCGCTGGGCGTACATTTCCACGAAACGATTGATGATGAATAGTTCCCTGCTGTTATCCGCCGCGACCAGTCGCCTGGTGGTGGTCGACATGCAAGAGAAGCTGGTGCCGACGATTCCCGGTAGCGACCGCTTGGTTTGGAATATCTCCCGGCTCATCCGCGGGGCGAAGTTATTTGAGGTTCCTACCCTGGGTACGGAACAATATCCGGCGGGCCTCGGACATACAGTGCCGCAACTCGCCGCCGATCTGACCATCTTGCCAGACAAGCTGAGCTTCAGCTGCGTCGGGGGCGATGGCTTTGCTGAGGTAATGGCGTCTCGCGTCGGAAACCAAGTACTTCTGGCAGGAATCGAAACCCATGTCTGCGTCTTGCAAACGGCGCTGGATTTGACGACCGCCGGTTTCCAGGTGTTCCTGGCCGTTGATGCGACTGGGTCTCGCGGAGAACTTGATTACGCGACTGCGGTGCGGCGGATGGAATCGGTGGGCGTGACGCTGACCACCACCGAGTCGGTCCTGTTTGAATGGTGTCGTGTGGCCGGGAGTGAGCGGTTTAAAGAGACCAGTCGGCTCGTCCGCGAGGTGTGTCCCGGCGACTAACTTGACGTGTCACATGGGGGGAAGATACTCTTGGAACATGCCCCGCAGTTCCGCGACTTTTACTTTCGTCCACCACTGCCGGAATTCTTCCACCTCTTGTTCGTACATCCGCAGCTCTTCCTGAATCGCGAGATCCAACGCACCGCGAAGATCGACCGATTCCGCCTGCTCGTACCACGACTTGAAGAGTGCCTGGGCTGAGGCGTGGTCGTTGATATTTCCCAGGGCGGTTTGAACTTCCTCGAAATTCGGATAAAGCTGTTTCCGGAAAGACTTTTCGAAGACGGCGGCGGCCAGTTCCATGGCATACCGCACCCGTTTCCCTTCGATCCGAAGTTGATGCAGGCTATTGGGAGATAATTCGGTTGTTAAGGCGGTCGTGAAAAACCGCTCGACCAGCGGCTTTAGGAGCTCCGGGGCGATTTCTCCGAAGGTTCGTTCGGAGCCCCGGCCGCGCCAGCGAATCCGCTTGAAAACTTGCTTGGCCTGTTTCGCCCAATCCTTGTCCTTCGCCTTTTGCCAGGCCTTCTCGATTGGCTTCTGAGCCTTCTTACGTGCCTTCTTCATGAAGTTACGCAAGATTTGCAATTGCTGAGGATCGAGCTGCTGAGAATCAAGCGGTTCCAGGGAAGTCTCCGCGAATCTTACCGCCGGGTGGTCCTCGGCGTGGGACCATTCCGGCGAAATGACGAATTTCGCCAGGTAGACATCCAGGTCCCGCGCGTCCCCCGCCGACTGGCGGGCTTTCTTCACAAGCTTTGAGAGTCGCTTGGAACGCTTGGGTGGCAGGACCGGTTCAAAGAAGTCGGTAGCGGCCGTGAACCTCCGCGAGGCGGTCCGCAGTTGGTGGACGTACTCCACGTCGTCTTTCCAAGCTTTGGCTGCTTGGGGGAAATAGTGGGCTACTACTTCAAAGCGAGAATCGAGTGCCTGCTTGGCGGCCTGGCTAATCGGAGTCTCGGCGTCGACTTTCCGTAGCCACTTACTTTTGGGCATGGGGAGGGGCTCAGATACTATGGATTGGAGGCACTCACCTGAGAATGCCGTTCACGATCGAGACTGACGTGGACTTCCATTTCAAACACCCGACAAAACAGTTCCGTCCGGCTGCGGGCGGCCCAGAGATCGACCTCTGGGTCTCCATTGGCCACGATCTCGAGGTGCAGGTGACCATCCTCCAGGTGAATGGTCGTTTGGGTCACCTGTTGAGTATGGCTGCGATCCAAGGCCCCCGCAATCCGCAAAATCGCGGCCATCTGCTTGACGCGAATTTGATCGTTTGGCGAGAGCCGCGTGAAGTTGCGGTGCTTTCGTTTGGGATTCGATCCTCGATGATAGCGGGCCACGTTGGCGATGATTTCCAGGTCCGACCGAGAATAACCGGGTAGCTGGCTGTTCAGGATGAGATTATAGCTGTGCTTGTGATGCTTTTCGTAGTTGATCAGGTAGCCACAATCCTGCAGCATCGCCGAGGTATACAGCAACCGACGATCCGCCGGTGCGATACCGCACGGCTCGACCAGTTGGTCGAAGATCTCGACCGCCAAATTCGCGACATGCCGCGTATGAACCATGTCGACGCCGCACCCCCGGGCAAAGGTTTCCAAAACCTGACGGTTATCGGCCTCGTTTTGGGGGGCCGGTTCCGCGTCTTCGATCATCGTGAGTAACAAGCCATCGCGAATGCCCCGGTCATGAACGCGAAGAATGTTCACCTGCAACCGCTGCATCAGTCGATCAATAATTGCCAACCCGGCGATGATGATATCGGCTCGATCGGCGCTCAGTCCAGGGACGGACCGCCGCTGCTTGACGGTCATCTTGCTGAGCATATCGAGAACATGGCTGACATCGGCCCGCGTGATCCGGTAACCCCACTCCGGTTGGCCCGCCTCACCCTTGCTCGCCATCAGGATGGAAGCGAGTGAGGTAAAGGTGCCCCCCGTGCCGATTAACTGGTGCGGCACAAACGGCTTTTTCTTGAGCAATCGCTTTAGTTCCCGGTCGATTTCGTCACGCAAACGCGAGATCCCGGAGCTGACCGAAAAAAGTTGGTCCCCCTCGCCATACATTTCGGTCATGCGAACCGCGCCGAGCTGGGTCGGAATGATTTCCTCAATGAACCCGCCGGAGGCGAACAAGATCTCGGTGCTCCCCCCGCCGATGTCGGCGATCGCGACATTTGTATCGGAGATGTCGAAGGCGCGTTCGACGCTGCGAAAGGCGAGTTGTCCTTCGAGGTCGGCGGAGATGACTTCAATCTCGATTCCGACCTCTTCCTGGGCTCGGCGGCAAAACTCATCGCCGTTGGTCGCCTCACGAACGGCGCAGGTGGCAATGGTGCGAAAGGCATGCACACCAAAACCTAAGGCAATTTTCTTGAAACGCCGCAAGGCCGCGAGAGAATCTTCGATCGCCTGATCGTCTAAATGTCCATGCACCGATAGACTGCGAGCCAAGCGGGTGGCCTCCCGCTCTTCGTCGAGAATACGATAGTCCGGCCCCGGAATAACTTGGGCCACGACCAACCGCATGCTATTGGAACCGATATCAATCGCGGCGATACGATGACCACTTTCGGTCTCCTGAGGGTCCGAAGGTGAAAGGTCGTCCTGGATTTCGATCATGGAGGAAGCTTTACCGATGGTGAGTGAAGCAATGATCCGTGAGTCGGTTTCGTTTCGCAGGGCTAATTGCTGGCGGGTCCAGGCGGAAGAGTGTTAAACGGATCCGCCGTATCTCGCTCCCGGGATACGGTTTACGATACCATAAATACACCGGGGAACGAACCGGCAGCGGTCTACGAGCAGGTCGGTTCTCTCGACTCAGCCGATTTAGGCTCGGAATGATACGACCGATAGGAATAATCCCTACGCTCTAGGTTAATACCGAGCGTCGAGGAGTGGTCCCGTATGGGGGCCAGAATGTCCCGGTTTCGCGCGACGAACAAATCATTAGGGGAGAAGCAGCATATGGCGACTCGACGACTGGTGCTGATGCGACACGCCAAAAGCTCCTGGGACGGACCGATCTCGGATCATGACCGCCCTCTCAATCAGCGCGGAAAACGAGATGCCCCCAGAATTGCCGAGGCCTTGAAGTACCTGAGCGTCTTTCCCGACTTAGTATTGCACTCCTCGGCCCGCCGAACGACCGAGACATGGGAGCTTATGGCACCGGTCTTTTCCCAGACTATCCCAGCCTACTCGCTCGAATCGCTGTATTTGGCTGGCTTGAATGAGATCGATAAGGCAGTTCAGACGGTTTCATCCCACTGCATGTGTCTATTTGTGATCGGCCATAACCCGGGCTGGGAAATGGCGGTCAGTCGACTCTCACGCCATTCAACTTCACTTACTACGGCCAACGCCGCGATCTTGGTCGCTCCAGGGTCATGGCAGTGGAGCGAGGGGCTATTGAGCCACGATCCTTGGGAAATGGAGCGTCTTTTGCGTCCCAAGGAACTGGATGGCACGTGGACTTCATGACCGGAGCCTAACGTGGAGAATTAGGGATCGACAGGTTTAATGGCGAATCGATTGCCATTAAAGGCTTTCTGATGGGCATTCTCCTACTGAAAAAGATTGCAACTCCTTTGAGTTAATGGTATCCTGTCGGCACTCTTGCTTCGCGAGATTCCCGCCCCATCACCTCTCTTTGGTTGACACGATTGATGGCGAACTACGACCGTGCCCTTTTGATTCGGAATGCCCTCCTCCTTCTCATGCCGTTGCTTGCCGCAGGGCAACCCGACCTGGGAAACGCTGCGGAACCGAGCGCGAATCGGATCGACTATTCCGAGCAAATCTTGCAGGATCAGCCGGTTGCTTATTGGCGCTTCGAGAAGTCAAGTGTCGAGAGCGATTCCCCGGCAACGCAGTATCTGCCTCTGGTCGGTCCTGGAATCAATGCCGCGAGCCTCGCCGCGATGGTTCATGGCGCGTTGGAAGCCGAGGTCGATGGACCGCGACCTGTGCAGGCAGGGAACGATAAACGCAAGATTGTAGGACATTTGAACTTTGAGCCTGAAAATCGAGCGGTGAGCATCCCGGGTTCGGGAGGATATCTCGCGGTCAATGATGCGGGTGAAGGTAACCCACTGGCTTTCAAGCAAGGGGATACGATCACCATTGAGGCCTGGGTTCAGCTTACCGATATCCGCGAGGGGGAAAATCGGTACGTCGTGGGCAAGGGGCGAACCTTTCGTAAGGGTTACCCGAAGGAAAATCAAAACTACGCCCTACGGGTGCGTTGCCTGAATGGCAAGGCCTGTGTCAGCTTTCTGTTTCGAGATGACGGCGAAGGCTCTGCCTCATCGGCCGACTGGCACCGCTGGACCACAAAAGATGGGTTCTTTGCTGGCAGCGGCTGGCATCACCTCGCGGTGAGTTATACCTTTGGAGAGCCGGAGAGCGTGCGAGGTTACGTCGATGGTATCGCCTCCAAAGGGACCTGGGACATGGGGGGAGCCACGACTAAGGCCCCGGTAGTCGATGACGATCAGTTGTGGATCGGTTCGGCGATGGGTGGGAGTTCCGGCAACACCTTCCGGGGCGGTATCGATGAAGTGGCGATTTATCGCCACGCGGTTGCCCCGGAGCGGCTCAAGTCTCGCGTCGATTTTGAGCCGATTCCGCCGAGCTTTCAACTGGCAAAAATTCCGGACAATGGCGTGCTGGTGGAGTTGATCGAAGGCTTACCGGACACCCGTTCTTGGGAAATTCCGCCGCTTCAACCAACCGAGACCTTTGAACAAACTCGGTTCGCGATGACGGACTTGCCGCGCAAGTACAACAACAAGGGGCTCATTGCCGATAGGCCGCACTCGTCACTGCTGCGGATGCTGGGTTACATCGACGTGGGAGCGGGAGAGTATGAACTACTGCTTCGTTCACTCGGTGGGGCTCGGGTTTGGATCGATGACCAAGTGGTGTCGACCAATCGATTTTTGGTCCAGGGAGGCAGCGCCCATGGCAGCGTCCCGGATCAACCGGCCGCTCAGATGGAAGGGATTCGCCCACTGCCGATTGGCCATGCGGAATCGACCATCAAAATGGACCTCAAGGAGGGACGGCATTTGGTCATTCTAGAAGCCTTGATCGGCGGAAGCCGGGTTCGTTCGGAAGTGGGTGAGCTGGGGCTGTTTATCCGCCAAGGGGAAGATATGTTCACCCTGGTGAGCCCGCAAGAAGAGAAACAATTCGCGCTGACCACCAGCCGATGGGAAACCTTTCACGAGCAAGAAACCCAGCGCTTGGTGCAGTGGAACGCCGATCGTAGGGCCGCTGCCGCTGAAAACGAAGATGCCTATTGGGCCAAACGTCACGAAATGGCCCGGCAGTATATCGCCCAGTTGCCATCAATCGAGATTCCAGCTGGCGATGAAAACCAGTCGGTCATCGACCGGTTTATCAACGCACCGATTCGAGAAGCCGACGCTCAGACCGCGCCGCTGACCACCGATGACCAGTTTCTCCGCCGTATCTATCTCGATACGGTTGGGGTCGTACCAACGTTGGCGGAACAGCAAGCGTTCGAGGCGATGCCTAATGAGACGCGTCGTCGCGAAGTTATCGACCATCTGCTAGCCGATCCCCGCTCCGCCGATCACTGGGTTGCCTACTGGCAGGATGTCTTGGCGGAGAATCCGGGGATTCTTAAACCCACCCTCAATAACACGGGGCCATTTCGCTGGTGGATTCATGAGGCCCTGTCCGACAACAAATCGATCGATCGCTTCGCGACCGAGTTGATGATGATGGAGGGGTCGGCATACTTGGGCGGACCCGCTGGGTTTGCGATGGCCACCGAGAACGATGTTCCCATGGCCCAAAAGGCCCACATCGTTGGCCAGGCCTTTTTAGGGGTGGAGATGAAATGTGCGCGGTGCCACGACGCACCGTTCCATGAATCGAAACAAGAGCAACTGTTCAGCCTCGCCGCGATGCTGAAGAAATCGTCGCAGCAAGTGCCCATGACTAGCAGTGTCCCCGGCGCGGACGAGGGGAACATGCTGATTGAAGTGACGCTCAAGCCAGGGTCAAAGGTCGAACCGAACTGGCCCTTTGCCGAGCATTACGACCTGGAGTCGACCGGAATCCCCGAGGGGGTCGTTCGCGATCCGAAGAACTCACGCGAACAACTGGCCGCGATCGTCACCAGCCCGCGGAATCATCGATTCGCGGAAGTGATCGCCAACCGGATCTGGCAGGTTTACTTTGGGACTGGGATCGTACGCACGGTCGATGACTGGGAGATGTCCAATCCTTCTCATCCCGAACTGCTCTCGTACCTGGCCCGCTATTTGGTTGAGCACGATTATGATCTCCGCGAATTACAGCGGTTGATCCTCAATTCCGAGGCCTATCAGCGTCAGGTCGACGCGGAACTAGCGGAGCAGAAGCATAACCACGCTCAACTGTTCGCGGCTCAACAGCGTCGCCGAATGACCGCTGAGCAGGTGGTCGACTCGCTGTTTGTCGTCGCCGACAAAGGATTCGACAGTGAAACGTTGACGATGGATCCGCTGGCCCAGCTCAGTATCAAGACGTTTCAAAACCTGGGCACGCCGACCAGAGCTTGGCAGTTCACGTCACTCTCGAACGAAAGGGATCGGCCCTCATTGGCGATTCCCCGTTCGCAAAGCCTGGTGGATGTGCTGACTTCGTTCGGTTGGCGTCCGATGCGGCAAAACCCGCTTACGATTCGTGACCCGGCCCCGATTGTCCAGCAGCCAGCGATCCTCGCCAATGGCATTGCCATTCGCCGAGTGGTTGCCCTTTCCGACGACAGCGTATTTACTCGCTTGGCCCTGGAAAGTGAATCGGTGGATGATTATGTGGTGCAGGTGATGCGGCAGGTTTTGGCTCGCCAGCCGAATGCCGAAGAGCTTGAGTTTTACAGATATTTGCTGAAGGATGGCTTCGACGAACGGAAAACGGGAAAACCTCCCGCCAAACGGACTCGGCTGCAGTTCGCCGTCTCTTGGACCAACCATCTCAGTGAAGAGGCGAACGCGATGAAGATCCGACTGGAAGAGGAGGTCCGCGCTGGCGATCCTCCCACCCCGCAGCTTGAATCGGATTGGCGCGAGCGGGCCGAGGACCTAGTTTGGACCTTGGTCAACTCGCCTGAGTTTGTGTTCCTGCCTTAGTTTTTGATTTCGCGATTGATTCCATTTCGCGTTTCAGAAAAATATCCCTAGCCCCAACTAGTACCGCCGATGAGTCACCTGCCACTGAATCGACGTGATTTTTTACAAGCCGCCGCCGCGGGCGTGGGAGGGCTGGCCTTGGCCGGTTCCGCAGCCGCCGCCGAGGCTCTTCCCAAGGGCAAGGCCGAGCACTGCATTATGTTGTGGCTGGGTGGCGGACAGGGACAGATCGATACCTGGGATCCCAAACCGAAGGGGGACCCCAAGAAGAAGATCGCCGGTGGCTACTACGATGCGATCGATACCGTCATCCCGGACGTCCAGGTTTGCGAGCACCTGCCCCATAGTGCCAAGATGCTGGACGAGATGGCCATCCTCCGCACCGTCTGGCATGACGTGATTGATGAGCATGGTGCCGCCACCAATCGGATGCATACCGGTCGACCACCGAGTGGCACGATCGTCTATCCGTCGATCGGTTCGATTATTTCGCACCAGTTGTCGGACGTTGACGCCAGCGTTCCCGGCTATGTCTTGATTGGATACCCGAACGACTCTCGCGGCCCTGGTTTCCTTGGTGCCCAGCATTCATTCCTGTACCTGACCGATACCGAATCTGGTCCGGCGGCCCTCTCGCGATCGCTCAAAATTACGGAAGATCGGCAGGCCCGCCGCGAGCGGATGCTGGAGTTTTCGCGTGGCCAATTCACCAGCCAACACGAAAAGGACCAGATGCTCCGCGACTACGACACGACCTTGGCCAAAGCGGCCCGGTTGTCTGGTCCGGAGTTCATGGATGTCTTCCAACTCGACAAGGAATCTCCCCGCCTGAGGCAGTCGTACGGCGACGAGTTTGGGCAGCGGTGCCTGCTGGCTCGCCGGTTGGTCCAGTCGGGGGTAAAGTTCGTTGAGGTCTCGC
>JBBDIM010000105.1:0-8688 GCA_040880405.1 Pirellulaceae bacterium
GGGTAATCCATCCGGAGGTGGACCCCGCGGGACTCTTGCCGCTCCAAGGCCGCCTGGGCCATGACATCGGCCACGAGCAGCATGTTCTGCAGTTCCCAGCCGTCTGGCTTATCAAACTGCTGGGCGAGGACGTAGGTGCTCCAAGCCTCGAACCCCTCGATCGCCTCGTGCAAGCCGGTTTCGGTGCGACGAACGCCGACGTTCCGCCACATCAGGCTTTTGAGTGAATTGCGAATATCGGCCAGGTCTAACGGCATTCCACGCGGAATCTTCTCCTGGCGAATTCCGAGGGCCTCGAAACGATCCGGCATCTCCAAGGCCGCCTGAGATGTCCCTTGGCCGACCCGTTTGCCATACACAAGCCCTTCGAGCAGGCTGTTCGAGGCCAATCGATTCGCCCCGTGCAGCCCGCTCGAGGTTACCTCCCCGGCGGCCCACAGGTTGGGCAGCGTGGTTTGGCCCTGCATATCGACAGTAATTCCGCCAATCATGTAATGGGCACCTGGCCGAACCGGGATCCGATCCACCGTGATATCGATCGCGAACTTGGCGCAGGCCTGGCGAATGCCGGGGAACCGCGTCATCACGAATTTCGCGTCCATGTGCCGCAGGCTCAGATAGACGTTGGGGTGCCGGGTCACTTCCATCTGCGAGACGATCGCCTTCGAGACGATGTCTCGCGGGGCCAACTCTCCGCGGGGATCGTAGTCGGTCATGAACCGGTGACCGTTTTTATCGATCAGGTGCCCTCCTTCGCCTCGGATCGCCTCGGTTATCAAGCTGCGGCTACTGCCGGCGATGTAGAGGACGGTCGGATGGAACTGCATGAACTCCATGTCGCGGACTTCGGCTCCGGCTCTCAGGGCCATCGCCAAGCCATCGCCGGTGGCGACCTTCGGGTTGGTCGACTCACGATAGATTTGCCCCACGCCGCCGGTGCATAAAATGGTTTGCTTGGCCCAGATCAAGGTTCGGCCATGTTTCTCGTCGGATGCCATTGCCCCGCGGCAAACCCCATCGTGGGTGATCAGGTCGAGCGTGAACTCGTTTTGCCAAATCTGGATGTTCTCCCGCGAGCGGACCTTGGCGACCATCGCGCGGATCACTTCCTTGCCGGTGGCGTCTCCCAAGGCGTGGACAATCCGGTCGTGGCCATGTCCACCCTCTTTGGTCAGGGCTAGTTCCCCTTCAATGCGGTCGAACTCGGTACCCCACCGGATCAATTCCTGAATACACTCTGGGCCTTCCTTGATCACCATCTCGACCACTGCCGGATCACATAGCAGACCGCCAGCGGTCAAGGTGTCGGTAACGTGGTCTTCAAAGCGGTCGCCGGTATGCATCACACTCGCGATGCCACCCTGGGCGTAATTCGAGTTCGACTCGATGACCGATTCCTTGGAGACAATCAACACCGAAAGCCGGGGATCAACCTCCATCGCCGCCCTTAGCCCGGCGATTCCGCCTCCGATAATCAGGACGTCGGTAAAGGAGTGGGAGACCCTCTTCGGATCGAAGGGAACTAGATAACGGACAGGCGAGGGTGTCATTCGGATTTAGGTTGGACTGGGATAGGGAAGGGCAGGGGGAGAGCCTCAGAGGAGCAATCACATTGGGCTCGCCGTTGATCCGCGAAGGGGATGCCTTCGCAACTCCCCCCTATTTTGCCAAATTTCCCGCTCTAGCGCGAGCCCCCTTTGAGATACGCGCGATATTGCTCGATGAAGGACGACGGCGGTTGGGAACGCTGCGTGTCTCCGGAGCCGCCGCTGCTTTGTCGACTCGACTCGATTTGACGCACTCGGTCGTCGCCACGCGATAGTCCAAGGCTCCGCAACGCGTCGTCCAGTTCCTGCTTCGCCGCGGGAGACTCACCGGTTTGGGCCGCGTCCCGCATCGACTGCCAGCGATTAACGAACTGTTTGAACTCATCGGGTGACCAGCCCAATTCATCCAGCAGTTCCTGATCGGGCTGATCCTGTTGATGCTTGAGTTCTTCGAGCATCATCTCGGTCGCCTTGCGGGAGTACTCCAGATTGGCCGCTTCGGCCCCTGGCTCATCGCGAGGCATGTTGGGATCGACCGGGCCTTGAGGGCCTTCCACGCCACCTCCGGTCGGTTGACCGGTGCCGCCACGACCCGCATCCGAGGCCTCTTGGCTGGGATCGCGGGATTGATCGGCCATCGGGCCTTCCGGCGATTCTTCCGAACCGGATTGTCCCGGAGCGGTGTCGGTTCCTTCTCCCATCTTGTCCTGGCCGGAGACCCCGGTTTGGCTGTCAGATTCAGGGCCTTGGCCCCCTTTTTCGCTCAGTTCGCCTTCTCCTTCTTGCTGGGCGGCACCCGCTCCCTCGTCACCGGCGCTGGTGGAACCGGCGCTGTCGTTGCCGGCCTGTTTGGCACCTTGGCCACCACCTTGCTTACCACCGCCTGATTCCTCGCCGCCGGTATCCCCTTCGGAATCGGAAGTCTGCTCGCTCACCGATTGGCTGGGGGCTTCATCTTCTGCCCCCATGGGGTCTTTCTCGCTTTGCTCGCCATTGTTCTCCCGAGGCCGGTTGGCCTCGTCCGGCAAGGAGGCAGGATTGCCGTTTTCACTGTTTTCGCTGGCAGGTTGGCCCGCTCCGGAGTCATTGTTGTCCGCAGAACCGCCGACATCCCCTTCCCGTTGTTCCGGCACATGCATGCTCGGATCGTCGTCGCGCTCGACGCCACCCTCGCTACCGGAACCGCCCGCTTCGTCGCTGCCGATATCGCGGGCCTCCCCCTCGCTGACTTTTTGGTCATTGGACCGCTCGGCCTCGCCACCCATTTCGGGTTTTTGACCCTCGGCACCTGACTGATCCGGCCGTGATCCATCCCCCGCTCCTTGTGGGCCATCGGGCCGATTCTGTGGCAGACGCTCGGCATCGTTGGAAGAGGGATCGCCTTCCGTTTGTGGTTGCCGCTGATCCTGGGCGTCCGGCTTAACCTCTGGCCGGGCACCTTCGCCGGCGTCCTGGGTCGCATCTCCGGAAGCCTGATCGCCGCCGCCGCTGCTACCACTGTCGTCTCCAGCGGCGTCTGGGTTGGCTCGATCCTCCGACTTGGGAGGCTGCTTGTTTTGTTGCTCCTTCAGGAAATCCTGAATCTTCTCGAACGCGTCGCCATCCTGCGAACCATCGCTATTGATCGGCTGGTCGCGACGCTCGACTTTGGAATTCTCATTGGGCGCGGCGTCCCCTTCCTGAAGTTCCCCGCCACCTTCACCGGTGCCCGGCTTACCGGTCGAGCGGCCCGCTTGGCCCCCTCGTTGATCGCTCTGTTCGTCACGCTTCTCGCTTGGATCGGAAGGTTGGTTTCCGCCGGCTCCTTCGGCCCCGGCTTCCTGATCTTGCTCGCCAGCGCCACCCGCTTGGCCCGCCTGATCCCCACTCCCATCTTGCCCTTCCTGCGGCTCGTCCGCCTGTTGGCCCATGCCACCTTCTTGTTCCTGGCCTCCCTCGCCTTGCTCGGGCTGCCGC
The DNA here is from genome assembly GCA_040880405.1 of Pirellulaceae bacterium. Classification (GTDB taxonomy): domain Bacteria; phylum Planctomycetota; class Planctomycetia; order Pirellulales; family Pirellulaceae; genus JBBDIM01. Next base: position 3,504 of record JBBDIM010000105.1, read on the forward strand.
GGTTCACCTTCTTGATTGTCGCCTCCCTCTTGGCGACCACCATCCTCTTTCATCTCCTGATCCGCCTGGCCACCCTCATCTTGCTGATCCTGGGGCTGACCCTCCTCGGATTGTTGGTCCGCGCCGCCTGGCTGTTGCTGGGGATCGTTCGCGTCCGGCTCCTGGCCGGCACCCTTGTCTTGCGGATCACCCTCTTGCGGATCACCTTCCTTCGGATCACCGTCTTGCGGAGGATTGTCTGCTTCGGCACCTTGCGGATCGTTCGCCCTTTCGGGGGCATTTTCGGCTGAGCCGACCGGCTCGACGATTCGGATTTCCAGAACCTCGCTGGTCGTGATGTTCGGTTGTCGTTGTCCCCGATGATCCGCCTTGTCGTCCTGGACTTCACCTTGCAGGTGAATCACCTGCCCCGGTTTCAGTTCCAAGTCGCGGGGCGAGAACGTCCACCGCTGGATCACCTGACCCGAGCGGGACTCGTCTAGCAATTTTTGCTCAAACAGCGTCGTGCCATCCCGCTTCCCTCGGACGATGATTCGACTCACCGAATAGTCGGGGTCGATTGCTCGGAAGGTAATCGGCAAGGTTTGATTCGCCGGAACCTCAACCGGATTCGCGTTCGGCGAGGTGATCTCGATTTCCGGCGGCAGGTCGCGAATGACATCGATGTCGTACAGCACTGGGTGCGGATTCAGGGCCTCGTCCGTGGTCCGGAACCTAACCTGGTAATGGCGGTATTTGCCTGCCGTGCCTGCCGTGTTGAGGACGAGCGGAAACGTTGCCTTGGCTTGGCTCGGATCCTCTCCGTCGATGGTCAACGGGACCGTCTGGTGGTAAGACTGTTCGTCCTTGTGTCGCGGATCGAACTCTAGATAGGCCTTGTGAATTGGGTGATTCGCCTTGGCGGTGATCGTTACCAGGGTGTTTTCCAGGGCCCGGATATGCCCATCGCCGGTCTGCGTGCGTGATTCGTCGCCGGTGTACGCGGGGTACTTGTAGCGAACCGTGGCGACATCAATGGTAGGTGCCTCCAAGGCCCGCACCTGGTACTTCCTGGTTTCGGCATCCCCGGCGGTCACGCGGTAACTCAGGTTTTGCTGAATCCCCTGAGAGCCGGTCGAGAGGTTTGCTTCGTAGTGAATTCCATCGCTGCCAGGTTCCAAGACCAACGGCTGGTTGACGATTTGCTGATCCTCAGTCGTGTAGTAGAGCGTGACCGTGTCGTCGCCTGAGAGGTTGTACGCTTTGACCGAGACGAACAACATTTGTCCCTGGTAGATGTCGGCATCACCAGGGTTCACCTCTTCAATCGTTACTCGCGAGGGACGCGCCAGATCGGCCCAAGGGGCGATCACCCGCATCGCGGTTTGCATCGGGTCCTTCGGCGAGATGATTTTGTAGAATCCAAACACGATGGCCAAAAACGCGAGCACATAACCCAGGCGGATCGCCTTGGAGTAGTCAACGATGTGGTCGATGGGGATATTCGCTAAACCGGTCTCGGCTTGAGTACGTACCGCTTGCAGCACCGCCTTATGAACCTGTTTCTCCTCACGGCTGAGGAACATGAAGTTCATCAGGCTGTTCTTCAGTTCCGGTTGCCCCTGCTCGATCACTCGCGCGGCATACATCGGGTTGATGGAGTGAAAAAGCAGTGGCGCAACGTAGCGGTAGAGAAACCATCCACCCCCGGCGAGAAACATGAGCAAGGCCGCAAGCCGCGCGGTAAACCCCAGTCCGATGACCCAGTGATCGACAAGGGTCAGCACCAGCAAGAGCGAGATGGATGCGGACGCGAAGATCAACAGACCGGTAGCCAACTCCGCCAGTTTGACCCGGCGGCGGGTTTGGTTGATCGTGCGACGAATCCCGACATCCAGATCGGCCATCGTGGTCGGTCGCGCGGAACTTGCGGAAGAGCTTACGTCGGTTGCCATCGCGTCAGATCCCGAGGGAAAACGGGGTTCCCATCCAGTCGTTTTCGGCCACTGCGTATCGGTGGAAAGCCGTTGCTAGGCGGAATGAGGGGGACACCCGGTGAAACATCCGTTTTAATACAATGCGGGGGTTATCTCATTATAGGCGATTCGGGGCATCCCGTGCCGGAAATTACCGCATATTCCGTGGAAACGGTTGGCCCAAGTCGAGAGGTTGGGCGGTATATTCCGGAGAAGTATTTCAGCGGAACGAGGTGAATGCGGGGACTCTTTCCGGAAACCGATGCCTGCTGAGAGATTCCGCCTCTATTGGGTGGGTGGGCCGTTTAACGCGGTATCCGTCGCGCTCGGGCCTCGGCGTAGTACTGCCGCAACTCGATCTCTTCGGCAATCGAGAGCTTGCTCCCGTCGGTGTACACCTCATCCACATTGGTCAGACGCCGCAGGTGCGGCAGGTCTTCGCTGGAGATCGGCGTGTTGAACAGCGCGACCCCACGCAGCCTCGGTAACCCTGCCAGCAGGGCCAGGTTTTCACCACGAACTTGGGTATCGCTCAGATCGATCCATTCCAAGTCCTTGAGTTGCGCCAAGTGCTTGAGCCCCTCGCCATCGACCTTGGTCTTGTTGAGGTGTACCTCGCGGAGGGTTTCCATCGTCCGCAGTCCTGACAGCCCCTCGGAGGTGACCGCCGTTTCGTTCAGGCAAAGGATGTGTAGGTCGCGTAGATGGGCCAGGTGGCGGAGACTCTGGTCCGAGATCGAGGCCCCGGACAGGTTGAGCGAATTCAGGTGCGGAAAGCAGCCCAACTGGGCGAGGAACTTCTCGCCTGCACCGGTGTAGCTGACATCCAGCTCTCGTAGTTGATCGTTCGGGGCCTCCCATTTCCAAGAGTTATCCTGGAGCAGCGAGCGAGAAACCGACAAGGTATGGAGGTTCGGCATGGCTGCCAACTGGGAAAATCCCTCCATCGTCATCGCGTTCCCCTCGATCGTCAAACGCTTGAGCCCGGTGATCTTGGCCACCTCGCCCGCGATCCGATCATCAATCGTTTTGCCCCGCAGGCTGAGCTCCGCGAGGCTGGCGAAATCGCCTGGACGCAGGTCCCAGCTATCGGACAGGTCGGCATTGATGATGTTTAATTCGGTCAGACGGGGCAGGCGTTTAAGGTATTGGATCGAATCAGTGGAGATCTTGAGATCCTCCAACTCGATCTGTTCGAGCGATTGCAGCTCTTCCAAATACCAAACGCCATGGTCGGTGACCTTCGATTTGGAGACGACCAACGCCTTCAAGAGCGGTAACTCGGCGACGTTCGACATCCCCGAATCGTCTAGGCTGTTATGCAGTTGCAGTTCGCGGAGCTGGGAAAGTTGCCGCAGGACATCCGTGACCGCCGGAAGGGTGGGGGTATCGTGCAGCGAGAGGAGTTTGATCTCCGGTAATTCCAACAGCAGATGCCACTTGGTTTGGTCTAGCTTCGAACCATCGACTCGGATGCAACCATGCTCTCGCCATTGCATCAGCTCGTCGCTGAGGGCCGCGCCATATCCGAACAGGCAGCCGTTTTCCTCTAAGGTATGCACCACCTGTTGCAGCTCGCGCGGCATGTCGGACGAAGGGAGCTCAAACTCAGGTGGAACCGGGGCAGGCGCTTGCCCCTGGGCCAAGCGAAGACCTGTGAACAGGCAGCAGAGGGCGAGAGCCAGACGAAAGCCACCACGCTTCGTGGTGAAACCACTTGGCGAAAGGGAGGCCGTTGGCAGAAACCGATCAGTCGAAAATCCACCCATCACCTACCTCCTGTGCCCCCAGTTGGTTTGACCGAAACATGGTCAGGACCAAGTGCCATCCTGGAAATCAAAGCTTCATAGCGTCCTTAGGCGTCAGGCCAAAATAGGAAGAGACTTACCCTCCCAGCGGTGTGGCCTGAGCCCTATTGAATGGCAAGCGGCGCAAATTAGCAAGGTCGGCTTTTCCGATTAGGCCAAAAAATACCCCACATGCGGTAATTTTACGATCGCTCGCTGGTTGGGCAAGGCTCCGAGGTCTCTCCCCGCGGCGATTACGGATTGCCAAGCGAGGTAATGATCCGCAATTTCGGCAGTCGGGCGTTCAAGGCCTCGATCCCTTCCTTGGTTACTTTGGTGCCGCGGACATGGAGACTGCTGAGGTTGGTGGAGTCTTTCAGGTGAGCCAGCCCTTCGTCGGTCACGTCCGTTTGGTTGAGCTCCAAATATTGCAGCTTGGGCAACTTGGCCAACACCGCCAGCCCCTCGTCGCCAATATTCGAGTTCGACAACCGGGCGTTATTGAGTTGCTCCAGCGAGGCCAAATGAACCAGCCCCTCGGTGGCGAACTGGCTGTTGTAGATATTCAAGACGGAGAGTTGGCGCAGGTTTCCCAGCGCCTCTAAATCCTTCTCCGAGGCCTCTAAGTTGCTGACCGATAAGGTGCGGAGATCGACCATCGAACTGATTTCCGAGATCACGTTCCCACTTAGTTTCGGTCCGCCGATGTTCAGCGAAGTCAGCTTCGTGAGCTTGCCCAAACCGGTCAGCGTCGCCGGCTGTGACCCGCTCAGGTTGATGTTCAAGCCTTGCAGGCTGGGGAGGCTGGCCAGATTGGAAAACAACGACTCGTCCACCTCGCTTATTTGCTGCAAGGTCAACTGCTCCAGGTGAACCAGTTCTTCCAGGTGCCAAAGGCCGGCGCTGGTTAGGTTTTTGGCCGTGAGGTTGAGTGTCCGGAGTTCGGAAAACTCGACCAAATGCGTGATGTCTTCGTCCTCGATCGCCGTGTACAGGTACAGGTGTTGAAGTTCCCCCATTTGCGAAATCGAACGCCACGCCTCCGGGCTAAGCTGAAACGAACCGCCGAGCCACAACCGTTCCACGTTGGGGATTAGCTCCAAATTGCCTAGGTTCTCCGGGGTTGCCTTGGTCGCGTAGCAGTTGACGTGAAAGGCGACCCCGCCGTTGGAGCTTTGGAAGAAGTTAACATTCGCGCCGTTGCGCTGCAGGGCCTCGATCGCCGCCCGGGCCGAGGGGGAGAGGTCTTCCGGCAGGTTGCCAAAAGCGGCTGGCACCCAAGCCAAGACGGCCAAGATTCCCGCCAAGGCCGTCGCCATGTATGCTTTGCCCATCAGTCAAAATTCCCTAAGGTGAAGTGGGGCGATTTGCGATTTATTCATTTAACCAGACCATACATTGTAGCAACCGTCAATCAAATCCCGCCTCGTTTATCCGTCGCGC
>JBBDIM010000105.1:8788-26548 GCA_040880405.1 Pirellulaceae bacterium
AGACCATACATTGTAGCAACCGTCAATCAAATCCCGCCTCGTTTATCCGTCGCGCATCACATTCCAGGCAGTACGGGCCCCCTGAAGGGTGGCCGCGGTTCGCCCTGTACGTAGCCACGCTGGCGCACAGCGTGGAGGAGGCCTCACCTGTAGCCACGTTCGCGTAGAACGTGGGTGAAGTGCGAGTGCGGTTCGCACACAAGGCCAAGCCGGTTAGCACTTCCCCCACGCTGTGCGCAGAGCGTGGCTACGAAATAATATTCCATAGCGACAACCCTCCCTCTGAAAATCCCCTCAAGCGGCACCACCCATGACCCAGCAAGACGTTTCCAAAATCCTGCATCTGCATCCCAAGGATAACATCGGCGTGGTGATCTCCGACTTGGCTCCCAAGGACTCGGTGGCTGTCGGAAACACGCGCGTCGTCACGCTTGATCCGATCGGCCTAGGGCACAAGGTAGCTCTCCGCGACATCCTCGAGGGACAGCCTGTCTACAAATATGGCCAAACCATCGGCTTCGCCACGCGGGACATCGCCGCCGGCGAGCATGTCCACAGTCACAACCTCTCGATCGGCGACATCCGCAACGACTACGCCGCCGCCACGGAGACCCCGCCCGCGCCGAGTCCGTTGGAAGGAAAAACCTTCGATGGTTACCGCCGCTCTTCCGGCAAGGCAGGCACGCGGAATTATCTAGCGGTCATCTCCACTGTCAACTGCTCGGCCAGTGTGGCCAAGTACATTGCCCAGCGGTTCACGCCGGAAATGCTGGCCGAGTACCCCAATGTCGATGGCGTGATCGCGTTTAAGCATCAAGCGGGCTGCGGCATGCAGTACCAAGGAGACGCCCACCACACCCTGAACCGCGTGATGGCGGGAATCGCCCGGCACCCGAACATCGGCGGATTCCTGCTGGTCGGGCTGGGCTGCGAGACCGGGGCGATGGGCTACCTGCTCAAAGAACAAAACCTGATCCAGATCGACGGAGTTCCCACGGGTGACACCGGCGGGGCGGTGGTCCTCTCGATGCAGGACAGCGGCGGAACCGTCAAAACGGTGGAAGAGGGCGTTCGCCAAGTCCAGGCGATGCTCCCCAAGGTGAACGACGTAAAACGCGTCCCGATCCCGGCGAGCGAAATCGTCCTCGGTTTGGAGTGTGGCGGCAGCGACGGCAACTCCGGCATCACGGCCAACCCCGCCCTGGGGATCGCCAGCGACCTGTTGGTCGCCGCCGGCGGAACCGCCATCCTTGGCGAGACCTCCGAGATCTACGGGGCGGAACACCTGCTAACCCGCCGCTCCACCTCCCGGGCCGTGGCCCAAAAGCTAATCGACCGCATTGAGTGGTGGAAAGGCTACGTCGGGATGTTCGGTGCCGAACTCGACAACAACCCTTCCCCCGGCAACAAAGCGGGGGGCCTGACCACGATCGCAGAAAAATCGCTCGGCGCGGTCGCCAAAGCGGGCAGCACCGCGCTGGTCGATGTCTACGGCTACGCCGAACCGGTCGAAGCCAAGGGGCTGGTCGTGATGGACACCCCCGGCTACGACCCAGCCAGCGTGACCGGCATGGTGGCCGGCGGCGCAAACGTCATCGTCTTCACCACCGGCCGAGGAAGCTGCTTCGGCTGCAAACCAACCCCCTCAATAAAAATCGCCACCAACACCCCCATGTACACGCGCATGCAAGACGACATGGACCTAAACGCCGGCACCATCCTCACCGGAACCCCCCTAGAAACCGTCGGCGAGCAAATCTTCGAAGAGATTTTGGCGGTGGCGAGTGGGAAGCCTACGAAGAGCGAAACACATGGGATGGGGGATGAGGAGTTTGTGCCTTGGTTGGTGGGGCCGATGTTGTAGGAGTTAGGTGCGATGCCTACGCGCCAGAGTAGGAATGTTTGGGCGTGAAGACCATCCACCGGCAACGCCGCCTGATCGAACCCGAGGAGGCATCCGACGACGAATTGGCCTCCTTTTCTTGCACTTCACATGCCCACTCTAGCAAGTGGGCATGGCACACGGCTAAAATTAGCAGAAGGCACCCAGGCCAGGAGAATAGCTTAATGCACGGTGGAATAGTGATTAAAATGAGGAATGGTCAGTAGCCATGCCATATCCAACTGAGAAAGAAATCGCCCGTGCACTTCTTGCTTATATGTCACATCAAGGTGGCAAAGTGCGGTCGAATTCGACCTACAGACCACTTGGTAATCTGTTTGGCCTAACTGATGAAGAGCAGAACAGGAGCCGAGGAGAGCATAACGGAAAATATGACCACAAACAATCGATTTGGCATGCTCTGGTTCAGTACGGCAGAGACCGCTTAAGGCGTGATGGTTACCTAGGCCCCACGGCACTGCGTGGTGTTTGGCGATTATCGGAGCGTGGTATTCAGGCGGCTGCGAACCTAGCACCGTGGTCCGAGATGATTTCCAAACAAGACACTAGATCTACTTCGTCAGCCAAACTACCTGGGTTCATAACCTATTCGACTGAGAAGTTGGCCGACCATCAGTTCGTGGAAGGTGCAACGCGAGAGGTCAAAGTAAATGCCTACGAACGGAATTCGAAAGCCCGAACTGCATGTCTTGAACACTACGGGTTTGATTGTGCCGTTTGTGGATTTAATTTCATCAAATTTTACGGGGAGATCGGATCCGAATTTATCCACGTTCACCACTTGACGGACCTGGCGACGATAGCCGAGGAGTATGAAGTGGATCCCATTAAAGACCTTCGGCCGGTATGTCCCAATTGTCATGCGATGTTGCACGTCGACACGCCAGCAATGAGCATTTCCAAGTTGCAGTCGATTATCGGTGATCGTGGATGGTGTGGGGCGACTTCGCCCCATAAAACAATGCCCCAAGGAGCACCAAATTCGCCGGTTCTTTCACCAAGCGGCGATTCCAGTCAACGCGATTCTCGCAACGCCGCTTGCCAAAAGCCTCCCACGGATCCACTGCCTTGGTAATTTAGACGCCAAGGTGTCACGCCGCCGGTTGGGTGGCACTGGCAAAATTGCTCAGCCGAGTACCAGTTGAGACTTATTCATTCTTCATTAGTGCATCAAATACCTGGAAACCCTTGTCTGTTAAAGCGAAGGATTCGCCCTTCCGGCCTCTCATTTCCAATAATTGACGGCGTACAAGCGATCTTCGTGCCTCACGCCACATCGCTGTAGTGCGCGCCGTATCCTCGGGGTTCAAATTAAGCCCACCTGTGATGAAATCGTGGCCGTGGCTGGTTGTAACTTCGATTAGAAGGCCATCGTTGCTTTTTCCGATCGCTAAAAGCATCTGTCGTTCGGCGGACACGAGTTCACCGCCTGCCAATTCATTAATGAGCGTCTGGATAGAAGAATCTCTAGCCGAGTAAGATTCCTCAATATTCCGGATTCTCTTCAAGGTTTCGCCGAGTTCCCACCACTCTCGCTCAAACGCCGTGGATAAATGTGACTCCGATTCTAAATTCCCCGTTTTACGTAGACTTTCCAGAAGTTGAAACGTCTCGGACTTGTTCGCCTTTGTTTGCTGTAATCGTGCCAATGGGCCGTCGGCAAGGATGCTGTGATCGTTTTCCAGTAAATATGGACAGATCAAGGTTGCTTCGAGCTTTGCAGACACCCGACCGCACTCATAGTAGAGCCAGGGAGACCTAACGTTCTCAGGTGTTACGCAAACAATGACCGCCGACGCTTGACCAAGGAAGGCATGAAGTTCGTCGCTCCAATCCTTGCCTTTGTCGATGTCTACCTCGGACATCCAAGGGGACACAGGTATAACTTTAGGAAGCCAAGCTCGCAGTGCCTTCGCCATCAAACAACTGCGTTCCTTCGACCATCCAAGCAAAATATTCATCTCGCCCCCTAAACCTGATGTTCACTTCCACAAATGATGCAGAAAAGCCGGTTTTCGGACTTATTCTGTTTAATCCGCTCGTTGCAGCAAGAAAACGTATAGATAGGGTACCCAAAGTCTGGTTCGGCTGGAGCTGCAGGCGAGTGGCGAATGCCATCAGGCTTAAAGCTCATCGTCATTTTTAGAAACCCGGACCCAGCAGAGCGGTTAAATTTCTGAGCCATCTTCTTGAATTTAGAATTGGTATAATCGGTCACCATTTTCTTCTGGGCAGCGTTGATGTATTCAACCTGCTCAGGTGTCCACCAGCACTCGCGTCCCTCATGACCGCAGTAAGGGCAGAACGAAATAGGTTCAGGGCTTCCTTCGCCAATGATAATCTTGAAGCGTCCGTTGCAGGCTGGACATTCCTGGGAAATAAAGCCATCAACATCAGTGATGAACTCAATACTCATCTCCATATCGGTCCTCCGAGCGGGGCCTTGCCACAAGAAAACTGCGTTAATCCCCGCGAACGACGAGGCAGATTAGTTGTTGGTTAACTATGCAATGCTTCGGTGGATTTGTCCAGATGACAAGGTTTTTAGCATCAATGTCACTAAGAAATTTGGAAATTCCGGCGGGGTGGCGCTGTCAGCCGCCCTTCGTCGGTCTGCCACTGGCATCTTGCCAGTACGTGGGTGTCCCATCCTGGGCACGTCCCGAAGCCTCGCGTGCCGAATGCCTTGGGACTCATTATGGCAAGCGGTGAAGCACGGGGCCACTCGGTTGTGGGAGAGGTTCCGGTTCGATCGGGCCGGGAAAGTCGCGCCCCGGGAGTCCACTCACGCGGCACTGGGTGAGAGGCTGGTGGCACATGGAATTTGTCATGCGTGAGAGTACCACCCGCCCGTATTACCTCCATTGCACCCGGCGCAACCGAAGTCGACGAGCCACTCCCTCGGTCGACCGTTTCAACTCCACTGATTTCAAGGTAAGGTAAGGGGACGACAAAGCGATGGTGCCGAAGTGGGGGGACTTCCGGCGGGGTGATCGGGTATCGCTCGGTTGCCATCCGTGGTTTCGAACGGGGGAGAGGATCAATGAGCAATGACCGAGCTGACTGGCCGCCAATCGTGCGAGTGGGCCTCTATGGATTAACGTCTCGGAACTCCGCCTGGACCTGGTTTTGGGTCTCGGTCATTTTCGCGGTTGGCAGCATCGCTTACGGCTTGGTGAACCCTTTCGCCCTCTTTGGCGGTGTATTTTTGTTCGCCTCGCTCTGGTATTACCTCTCGATACGCTGGGTCGACCGGCACAGCACCTGGGACTCACCAGAAATTTGAAGGGATGATTCCCAGTTGAATCGTCCCTTCAGGACTCCCGTCCTTTGACATTCGTTGAAACCCAGGACTTCGTCCCGGGCTGTCGTGAGACGTCCCGTTGGGACTCAGGATAGGCGACCGGATACTATGCGCCGTGTGTATGTATTACTCCTTCCAAACCTCCGCAATATGCCCCTCCAAAACCCCTTTCACCTTTTCCCAAGCCTCTGGCTTCTCTTCCCGCAGGTTCTTCTTCTCGTTCGGGTCGGTGGCTAGGTCGAAGAGATATTCTTCTTGGTTGCGGTCGATGACCAGTTTCCAGTCGCCCGTGCGGACGGCCCACCATTGGCCTCGGTTGAGTTCCGCGTGTTGGCCTAGGTGCCAGATGAGGGTTCGCTCGGGGTGGTTGTCGGCTTGGCCGTGGAGCAGGGGGGTGATGTTGAGGCCGTCGAGGGTTTCACTCTCGGTGCTTGCCCCGGCCAGGTGGCAGAGGGTGGGGAAGATGTCGAGGGCCGAGGCGACTTCGTTGCACTCGCTGCCTGGTTCGATTTTGCCGGGCCACCGCATCACGCAGGGGACGCGTAAACCGCCGTCGAACAAGGTTGCCTTGCTGCCGCGCAACGGCAGGTTGCTGCCCCCGTAGTTGGGGTCGCCGCCATGGTCGGTCATGAAGATCACCAGGGTGTTTTCCGCCTGGCCGGTTTCATCCAAGGTATCGAGCACGCGGCCGATGCCATCGTCCATCGCCATCACCATCGCGGCGAACTGACGGCGGATGATGTCGTCGCTCTCAGGCACTCGCGCGAGGTCGTCGGGATGGGCCTGCATCAGGTTGACCGCCTCCTGCTTGCCGGGGTCCCATCCTTTACCGTAGTGCGGGGCGTTGTAGGCCAGGTGCAGGAAGAACGGCTTTTTCGCATCCTCGCCGCGCCCCTTGAGATAGTCGACCGCTTCGTCGGTGATCAGATGGGTGGCGTAGCCGACCTCGTCGACCAGCGAGCTATCGTGGTACCAATCGGGGAATTTGCCGTACCGCATGGTGAAAAAGTCGATGCACCCGGCGGTGTGGCCGATGAACTTGTCGAAGCCATGGTTGTTCGGCAGAAACTTCGCGTCGCCATGTCCCAGGTGCCACTTGCCGATCAGGGCGGTGTCGTAGCCTTGCTTTTTGAGCAGGCTGGGAAACGTCGTCTCCTGAGGGCGGATGCCGCGGTCCTTGTCTCGGTCTCCCAGGAACATCAGGGCCCCCAACAGCTTGTCTTGCGAGCGATCGGGGTTCCGCCCAGTCAACAGGCCAAACCGAGAGGGGGTGCAGATCGACGAGGCGACATACCACTGGTTGAACTTCATCCCCTCGGCGGCGATGCGGTCGATATTGGGGGTGGGGATCTCGCTGCCGTAGCAGCCAATGTCGTGTACCCCTTGGTCGTCTGAGAAGATGATGATCACGTTGGGAGGCTGGTCTGCGGACAGGCTGACCGGAAGCCAACAGAGAGCGACCAAAGCGAGCACAAGGCGAGCGAGCAACCGGCAATCAGGCATCGGAAAACCTCCGGGGCAGGGCAGGCGGACTAGGTGGACAACTTCCGATTGTCGTCGATGCCAATAGCCCTGTCACCCGGTTTTTTGGGTGAGGGGAGTTGCCGGTGGAAGATTCGCCCGCCAAAACATGCCCACGCTTTCCGGGCGTGGGCATGGCACCCGGACGCCGATCCACTCGAAGAATTTTTTTGAAACGCGGAGGCGCGGAGATCGCGGAGAGAATCCTCTGCGCTCTCTGCGCCTGCGTTTCAAGTTCCTTCCTGATGGTTGTTCCCGTTTTTAGCCGTCCAGATACCGCCAATCGGTGAATGTTGCCGCTTGGCCGGCGAAGTTGCCTTGGGGGTCGATTAGGTTCCAGACGATCGCGTTGTCGATCATGAATCGGCGGCCGGTGGTGGCGATGCGGATGCCTTGGTAGTCGTCGACGTAGCCATGCTCGGTGGTCCGCCGCAGCAGTTCGGCCCGCTCGTCCCGGTGCATCGGCTCGGCGGTGTGGCGGGATGGCGTTTTTAAGAGGGTGGGGATATCGATTTCCCAGAGGTTTAAGGCGGCGTGGTTGGCGTAGTTGAGGATTGGATCGGTGGCCGGGGTGTGCGAGACGACAACCCTGGCGGCGCCAAACAGCGCCTCCGCTTCTTCCTCCGGCGTGGCGAGCCGAGGGATCAACTCGCGGCCCACGAAATGCCGAAACGAATCGAGCAGGAGCTGCGTGTGGTCGAGCCAGTGATGTTGGAGCCAAGGGGGGGAGTCGGTGGTCATGATTCAATCGTTCTAACGGGATCGCGTCAGGTCATGCCTACCGAGCCCGGGTGGCCGTGTTAAAGGGGTCAGGACTCTTTTTAACGACCCGCTACCCATTGGTATACGCGCACCTAAAAAGAGTCCTGACCCCTTTAACACTCACAGGTCTGGCTAACATCCACGCAGCAGCAAAATCACCACCACGAACAAAACAAAACCGCCGACGTAAAGCCACGTCGGCGGTGGGTCTCCGGAGTTGTAATCGGCTTCCGGCACGATTACTCCTGTGGATAGTGTGGGTGTCAGTTAGTTGCGTCGCGAGGCGATCAGCAGGTAGTAGACCAGCGTCAACACCGCCTGCAAGGTGGCTGCCACATAGGTCAGGGCCGCGGCCCACAGCACGTTGCTGACAGCGCCCATTTCCTCGCGGGGCACGATGTTGTGATCGACCAGCAGGGCCTTGGCCCGGCTGCTCGCGTCGAATTCCACGGGTAGGTTGATCAGTTGGAAGAACACCACCCCGGAAAACAGCGCTATCCCGAGATAGAGGAGAGGCGCCCAGCCGAAGATGATCCCCCCGATCAGCATGAAAATGCTGGTCGACGAACCGAAACTCGCGATCGGGACCGCCATGTTGCGGACAATAAGCGGGGCGTAGTTGGTGGCGTGTTGGATGGCGTGACCCGCTTCGTGCGCGGCGATCCCCACAGCGGCCGCGGTCCGGTCGTGGTAGACATGCGGGCTGAGCCGCAGCACGCGGTGACTCGGGTCGTAATGGTCCGAGAGCTCACCGGGGACCTGCTCGACCGCCACATCTTGGAGGCCGGCGGAATCCAAAATGTGCCGCGCGGCCGCCGCTCCGGAGAGCCGAGCCGGTTGCTTTTTCGCCTTCGCATAGGCCGATTTGAGCCACATCTGGGCGACAAACGCCAAGATCAAGGCCGGGGCGATGATGATGAAATACATCGGGTCGAAAAACATGGGGTCACCTATTTAGGCAAGGGGAATATGTTCAATCCGGTGGGCCATTGCACGAATGGCAACAATCGGGTTGCGGTTGTCTCACAGACGGCTTCTGACTAGGTATTCGCAGTGTGGCTCCGATACTTGCGCAAAAGCCCTAGCATTCAGGGGTTATACGCGAGCACGACCTGTGCCAAGTCACCTTTTTGAAGTGTCGGATCGCTTAATTATAGGGTATCGCCCCCCGGAGGCCACTGCCGCCGGATCGGAATTCCGACTCCTGCGGGTTAACCTGCCTATTTCCCCTAGATTCTGGCTGAAAGAGGTTTCCGGTGGTATAACATTTCTAGCCCACCGAGTCGTCAACCGCGATGCCATCCTTGGGGCATCCCGCACAACCACTTCCTTCGGAATTTTCCATGTATCGCACCGCCGCGCGGCCGTCCATTCTAAGCGGAGCTAGTTGCCTGATTGCTTTGTTTTTGCTGGTGGGGCTCGGTTGCCGCCCCGCGATGCAGGTCGAAGGTGACAGCGGCGAGGTAGCGGAAGTCGACCCTGACGCCCTGCGAGACCGAATCGATGTGGCCTTGGACTACACGTGGGAGAAACGACGGCTCAATACGCGGGACCACGCCGCGTGGCAAATTTTGCATGGCGTGTTGGCTTATGGGCCGAACTTTCCGGTGGAACACGAAGGCCAGCTCTATCCGACGGTCGAGTACCTCCAATCGGGCGGCTTGATGAAGGGCTGGACGATGGAGCGGGGGAATCGTCTAGAACGGAGCCATGAAGATGGCTCGCCCCGGTACGGGCTGCGGGCGGTCGTTGAACCGGGGACCCAAACAGGGCAGGGGCATTACGACCAATGGTTGGCGATTATCTCGCAGTGCGACTTGCCGGAGACCACCGAGTTTAAAATTGGCGATCATTCCTACACCATCGCGGACTGGGTTGCTCAAGTGCAGCTCGACATGTCGCGCAATCCCGAGAGAGAGTTTAGCTGGACCTTGATCGGCCTGACCGCCTACCTGCCGACCGATGCCAGTTGGACCGATTCGCAAGGGAAGCGTTGGACCATGGAAGATCTGGTCCAGGCGGAATTGGATCACGGTTTCGGCTCCGGGGCGTGTGGCGGGAGCCATCGTTTGATTGGTATTTCCATGGCCTTGAACCGCCATCTGGCCCAAGGGGGCAAGCTGGAAGGTGCTTGGGCCAGCGCCGAGGAATTTGTCCGTGACAAGGCGATCACCCACGCGCGGCAGTACCAAAACCCGAACGGCTCGTTTAGTTCAAACTACTTCCTGCGGTCCGGGGCGGCGGCCGACTTGGCCGAGACGCTCGGCTCATCCGGGCACACCCTGGAATTTATGACGCTCTCCTTGACCGAAGCCGAGCTCTCCGAGCCATGGGTAATGCACGCCACCGACTACCTAAGCGAGGTGTTCGAGCGGACCGAGGGAATCGCCCTGGAATGCGGGGCCCTCTACCACGCGGCCCACGCGTTGGTTCTCTATCGACAGCGGGTATACGGCCCCCGCGAGTTCGAAATGCCGAGCGGCACGCCAGGGGATGTTGCTCCTTCGATTTAGAGTGGGGATGGTCTCAAGATTAGTCAAGTCTATGGATATCGAACAGGAGATATCTATAGGGGTTGTCTATTGCGCACGAATCGGCATAATGAATGGGAATTGGCGATTGCGGCTCGGGGCGGTTTCCGTTGGCGGAAATCCACCTGCTACTTGCGGGCGTCACCCGGGAGTGTCAAATTAGCGGTATACCGTTCAGTTTATTGGTAGTTGGTCCGGCGGTTTCCAGAATCGTCGCCAGCGATTTTTGTCTGACAGGAGAGATTTGATGAGTGTATTGGTCACCAAGCCGGCCCCTTCGTTCACGGCCCAAGCGGTGATGGAAGATGGCTCCTTCAAGGAAATCAAACTGGAGGACTACCGGGACAAGTATGTCCTGTTGTTCTTCTATCCGCTCGATTTTACTTTCGTCTGCCCGACGGAAATCATTGCTTTTTCCGAGGCGGTGGAGTCGTTCAAGCAACTCAATGTGCAAGTTTTGGGCTGCTCGGTCGACAGCCACTTCTCACACTTGGCTTGGCGCAATTCGCCCCGTAGCGTGGGTGGAATCGGCGAAATCCAATACCCTTTGATCGCCGACTTGAACAAGCAAATCTCCACCGATTACGATGTCCTGTTGCCGGGCGGGGTTGCGCTGCGGGGACTGTTCCTGATCGACAAGGATGGGGTCGTGCGGCACCAGGTGGTGAACGATCTGCCGCTGGGCCGAAGCGTTGACGAAGCCCTCCGGATGGTCCAGGCCCTGCAATACTTCGAGACCAACGGCGAAGTCTGCCCCGCCAACTGGAAAGAAGGGGCGCGGACCATCAAGGCCTCGCCTGACGCCTCGAAAGAATTCTTCGAAGCGGAATACGCCGGATAAGTGCCTTTCCGGCGAAACTTCACGGAAACCCAATCAAAAAATGGCGACGAATTTGCATGTCGCCATTTTTCTTAGCCATAATGAAAAGGCTGGGGGACGAACGCTTTTCTTACTCGATCACACCACCTCCACCAATCGCTTGTCCCGCCTCGTAGACCCACCTTAGTGCCCGACTCGTTGACACCACCGGAGAACTGAAGCCATGAGAATGTCCGCCGCCGTTTTAACCTTCGCCCTGCTATTCGCGGCCGGGGTTTGCTTCGCCGAAGATGACAAATCAACCAACAAAGTGACTCTGGGCGATCCGGCCCTGACCGCTGGAATTCCCGGGGAAGGGGACCTGACCCTTGCGGAAATCAACAAGTGGTTGGCCGACCCCCAAAACCACGAGGAGCTTGACTTCGAACTCCCCTTCGGCTTGGCCGCCGGCGCTGCCTTGATTAAGGGGGTGGAGGAAAACCCACTGACGCGGGCCAAAATCGAACTGGGCCGCCAACTGTTTTTCGATCCGCGGCTCTCTTCCGATTTCTCGGTGAGCTGTGCCACCTGCCATCACCCGGACAATGCCTATGCCCGCGATACCCAGTTTGGGATCGGGGTGGACGCACAAGAAGGCGGCCGAAACTCACCTCCGGCGTACAACCGGATTCTGAGTGGGGCCCAGTTTTGGGATGGCCGGGCCGCGACTCTGGAAGATCAGGCGGTTGGGCCGATCGCCAACCCAATTGAAATGGGAAGCAGTCACGACGCGTGTGTCGAATGCCTTAAGTCGATTCCCGGATACCAAACGCAGTTCGATAAGGTCTTTGGTGACGGAATCAACATCGATAATGTCGGCAAGGCCTTAGCCACTTTCGAGCGAACCCTCGTCACCGGGCCAACCCACTACGATTACTACGAGATTGTCCGCAACTTCGAGACCCAGTTTGATGCCGAGGAGTTGGAGTTCCTGGAAGAGGACGCTCCGGAGCTATACGAGCAGTATCAGGCCGCCAAGGCAAAGACCAAGGACATGCCCGAGAGCGCCAAACGGGGCCGAGAGATCTTCTTCACCGACAAGGGAGCCTGCACCGCCTGCCACGCCGGAGCGAATTTTACTGATGAGCTGTACCACAACCTGGGCGTTGGGATGGACGCGGAAAACCCCGACCTGGGCCGGTTCGAGGTGACCATGGAAGAGAAGGATAAAGGGGCCTTTAAAACGCCTACCATCCGCAACGTCACGCAAACCGGGCCCTACATGCACGACGGTAGCCAGAAGACCTTGGAAGAGGTCGTGGAGTGGTACGCCAAGGGAGGCCATCCCAACCCACACCTGAGCGACAAGATGAAGAAGCTGGACCTGACCGAGCAGGACAAAAAGGACCTGGTCGCCTTCATGCAGGCCCTTACCGGCGAGTTTCCGAAGGTGGAGCAGGGGCGTTTGCCGGAGTAGTTTTTGGGTGCGGCTGACGCCGAAGTACGACTTAGAAAAAAGCCTCCCGCCCACACGGGAGGCTTTTTCCTTAAAATTCCGGGACCATCACGTGGGGGATTGCTCTATGATGTGAACGGTTTCATAAGTCGCTGTGTTCAATACGGCTGGTTTATCACTTTTCGCAAAAATAGCGAGAAATCGAATATTACGACACGTTTTTTTAAACGCTAGGAGGAAGCTATGGCAAGTTCGAGTGACGTCGGAGACCAGATTGAAGGCCTGGACGACGTCGACGACATCGGGTTGGGGGAATATCCGATTGATACGATGATGATCCGAAAGGAGACTCGAACGGTCTTCGATGTGGTTCGTCGAATTCGGAAGGGCGGATTCGTTCTCGACCCGGACTTTCAGCGTGAGTTTGTCTGGTCGATTGAAAAGCAAAGTCGACTCATTGAGTCCGTTATAATGCGGATCCCACTTCCCGTTTTTTATCTTGCCGAAGATGAGGATGGAAGAACGATTGTTGTTGACGGGTTACAGAGGCTCTCGACCTTTCGTCGGTTTCTCGACAACGAATTGAAATTGGACCTGGTCCATCAGGAATACCTTCACAAGAAGACGTTCGATGAGCTTTTGCCTAAACTCCAGAATCGACTCGAGGACTGCAGCCTGGAGCTATACGTTATCGACTCTCATGTTCCCGAAAGAGCAAAGCTGGATATCTTTGAACGGGTGAACAGTGGGGAGCCGTTGACGCGTCAGCAAATGCGAAACTGCCTTTATACAGGTAAAGCAAGCAGATGGCTTCGAGATGAGGTCTCCACGGAGTTGTTCATTCAAGCTACCGGAAAAAGCCTAAACCGGAAGACGATGCGGGACCGGGAATTCGCGAATCGCTTTTGCGCTTTCTTTTTATTGGGATCTGAAGAATACACCAAAGGAGACATGGATGATTTTTTGGCCCGATCACTCACGAAAATGAATAAGATGAATGAGGCGGAACTGAATGAATTGTCTCGTTGTTTCCAACTTTCACTACAAAATAATCTCGATTTGCTCGCCGGACACGCCTTCCGTAAGCACTGTCAAGGCCAAGCTAAACGAAGTGTGGTGAACGCGTCACTTTGGGATGTTATGTCGACTGGGCTTGCCCGATATTCACAGGAAATTGTCCGAGATAATAAGGACCGATTTCATGAAGCATTTTATGAATTGCTTAATGAGGATGAATTTGTGGACGCAATTACCTATAGCGTGAACAGCACAAATAAGGTTTACACCCGCTTTAAGATGGCGCGACAAATGTTCAAGGAGGCTTTCGGTGTTTACGAGAATTGACCTGAAATGGTTTAAATGCTTTGAGGATTTGGTATTGCCGATTGCCCCATTGACACTCCTGTCCGGGACGAACGCGTCGGGTAAGTCAACGATATTCCAATCACTGGTGCTTCTTCATCAGACGATGTTGAGAAATGAATGGGCAACCCGATTACAACTCAACGGACCCGAGTTGGAGTTGGGCACCGCTGCGGATGTTATTGACAAGGTTCATGGGCGTGGAAGATTTCGGATTGGGATCGCTGACAACGATTGTGGGATTCAATGGGAGTTTAGTTCCGGTGAGGATCGCCAGGAAGCAATGTCGGTGGCCGTGGAGAGCGTGGAAGTCAATGGTGTACCATCGGGTCCGAATGAAAATCTCAGGTTTCTTGTGCCGGAATCGTCGAACGACGCGCTGACGCTGACAAATCGGCTTCGCGGCATGACGTACCTTACGGCGGAACGCACAGGCCCGCGCGAGGTTTACCAGTTGCAAGACCCCGACTCCACACAGGTCGTTGGGCCTCGGGGTGATAACGCCGTGGGAATGCTCTATCAAAGGTTGGACCAGGAAGTGCTGCCTTTATTGCTCACGGAACCGCTTCCACCAAAACTACTACAGCAGGTTGGAAATCGCATGCGAGCTTTCTTTCCGAATTCATCAATTGATGTACAGCATGTTAAAAACACCAATTTTGTTACGCTGGGAATCAAGACTTCGGATGCCACTGGGTTTCATCGCCCCATGCATGTCGGATTTGGTCTCACTCAGATTCTTCCAATCATTGTTGCGGTGCTGACGGCATCGGAGGGTGATCTACTCCTGATCGAGAACCCGGAGGTCCATCTGCATCCCGGTGGACAAGCTGCGATGGGGAGGTTTTTGACGCACGCGTCCGCCGCGGGTGTCCAGGTATTAGTCGAGACCCATAGTGATCATGTGCTCAACGGCATTCGGCGTGGTGTCAAGGCTGGTGAGATCGCATCTGACGCGGTCGCGTTGCATTTTTTTCGTTCGCGCGACGAGGACGGACCACAGGTAGTGAGTCCGCAGATTGACCCGAGTGGGAACGTTGATGAATGGCCGGAGGGATTTTTCGACCAATTTGACAAGGACATAAACCACTTTGCAGATTGGGGGGAGTGACGTGACGTTCCTGTTAAATGAAGAGTCGCTCCATGGTCAATTTGAGACGTCGGTTGACTTCGTCAAAGCCGTTGAAACGATCATGTTAATTCGTGAATGTATCAGGAGGTCAAGTCGGGAATTGAGTTGCCACCGATCGCTTGCCAATGCGAAAGTTACGGATACTCAATACATGGCGGAGGCGATTCAGGCCATGTCCCGTGAGAAAAGACTAGCGTGGACGCAGTGGGTGTCACGAGCCGGGCCGTTCTGGTTGGACGATCGGGAACACACGGGTGATGATTGGATGGAAACGACAGAGGAAACTATTGTCACCAATACCGCGATTGGCGAATCAGCATTTTGCATTGCTAACGAGCTTGAACGACACTTGGTAAGTCTTACTCCTTCCAAATGGATGGAGGATCAAATCGCCGTTACTTGGGTCAAGGGAGATGAAGATCGCCAATTAATAGTAGTTCCCAACCATATTTCCAGAGCAAGCGTCGCGGACGTTTTGGCCACCTTGCCAGCGCTTTTCAATAGTTGGGAATCACTGGGACGGATCGCTCGTGATACATTTTCTCACCTGATGTTCGCGGATGACGCCTTTGAAAAGCTGAGACCACATCCTTATCACCAGGGTGCCGCGGAACGCCTCTACATTCGATTGAATGTCCTCGATCAGTTAAGTAACGGTTTTGATCAGGACGGCAACCGCACCAGCGAGGCTGACCGTTTACTTGCAATGCACTTCACGGGAGAAAAGGCGTGGTTTACCGATTCATCCGATTCGGAAAAGTCTGGGTTCGCCTCTCAATTGTCCTTTCGGCATCCTTCGGAGCCGGGTAAGAAAATAACCTGCACATGGCATGGCAAAGTGAAAACCCCTCAATTACGAATCCACTTTTCATGGCCAATCACCGCTGACATCTCCGTTTATATTCCCTACGTGGGACCGAAGTTGACCAAGAAGTAATCAGCGGTCCCTACCTCGAACCCCGCCACTTCTCGGCCCCTTCCCAATCGGGCGTGCGGTGTTTGCGCTGCCACTGGAGCGGTTTTTCGCTGATGTCGGTGTCATCGCCGTAGTGGGTTTGAAGCTTTTTGAGGTCTTCCTTCAGCTTCGCGATCACCTCCGCGTTTTTCGGGTCGTGGTAGCCGTTGGCCTGTTCGCCTGGGTCTTTCTGTAGGTCGTAGAATTCCCACTCGTCGAACTCATAGAAGTGGAACAGCTTGTAGCGATCGGTCCGGATCCCGTAATGCTTGGCGACCATGTGGACGCTGGGGTATTCGAAGTAATGGTAATAGATAGCGTCGCGCCAATCCTCCGGCTTTTCCCCTTTGAGTAGCGGTACCAACGATTCACCCTGCATATCCTCGGGGATCTCGGCACCGGCGATGTCGAGGAAGGTGGAGGCGTAGTCGAGGTTTTGGACCAGATGCTCGTTGTCGACGCTGCCTGGCTTGGTAACGCCGGGCCATTTGACGATCAGCGGCATTTGCAGCGACTCTTCATAAATCCACCGCTTGTCGTACCAGCCTCGGTCCCCCAGGTAGAAGCCCTGGTCCGAGCTGTAGATGACAATCGTGTTTTTATCCAGGCCCGATTCATTCAGGTAGTCCATCAGCGTCTTCACACTGTCGTCGACACCCCGGATGCAGCGGAGGTAGTTTTTGATGTACCGCTGGTATTTCCAGCGGACGAGGTCCTTGCCTTTGAGGTTGGCCTTCTTGAAGGCTTCGTTCTCTTCGCGAAAACCTTCGTGCCATGCCTTGGCTTGCTCGTCGGTCATCCGCTTGAGGTTGCGGAATCCGGAGCGGTCCCCATTGCGGAGGGCGTCTTCCGGGTCATCGCCCGGGGTGACGAACAGGTCGTACACGATGCTCATGTGCCGATCGATTTCCAGTTCCTGGAAATGGGCCGGGCTGGCCTTATCGTCCCAAGTATCAAACAGGGTATCTGGTTCCGGCAGGTCGCCATCGCTATACAAATCGAGGTGCCGGAGCGGCGGCATCCAGTTGCGGTGTGGGGCCTTGTGCTGGCACATCAGCATGAATGGCTTGTCGGGGTCGCGGCCGTTTTTGAGCCAATCGACTGCCATGTCGGTCACGATATCGGTGCAGTAGCCCTCCATGGTAACACGGCCTTCGGGCGTGATCATGACCGGGTTGTAGTAGTCGCCTTGACCCGGCAGAACCGTCCAGTGGTCGAAGCCCTGTGGCGTCGACTTCAAATGCCACTTACCGAGAACCGCCGTCTGGTAACCCGCCTTTTGCAACAGCTTGGGAAAGGTTTGCTGCGAGGCGTCGAAGTTATTGCCGTTGTGTTTGAAACCGTTGATGTGGCTATGCTTGCCGGTCTGAATCACGGCGCGGCTCGGCCCGCAGATCGAGTTGGTGCAAAAGCTTTGCTTGAACAACATCCCCTCGGCCGCGAGCTTGTCGATCGTGGGGGTGGGGTCCACATCCTTGAGCCAACCATCGTACGCGCCGATGGCGTGATTGGCGTGGTCATCCGTAAAGATGAACAAAATGTTAGGCCGGTCAGCGGCGGACGCGGACCCCTGAAGCAGACCAAGCATCAGGCCGGCCAGCAGGCAGCAGGCCAACAGCGGGCGGAAAAGTCTCATGAAAAAGCTCCTGCGAATCGAGGCATGTTAGGTGGGATGCCTTCGATTGTAATCGCTGGGAGTTGCGATTTCACCTGGGTGGTTTGTAACGATTGAAATTTAGAGTGGCACTGGCGGCTTGCCCGGTGAGTGCAGAAATGCGAGAGGATCACGTCTTTTCAGGGTGGCTAGAACGTCGTCTCACGCTGCAATGGGTTTCCTGGGCCTGAGTCCTGAAAGGGCGTCTAACGACAGCCCAGGACGAAGTCCTGGGTATGGGTTTGATTAGAACTCGTAAGTCCTGAAGGGACGATTTAAACAGGAATGAACGATTGAGTCGTCCCTTCAGGACTCTTGATTTATTGTTGACGATTAACCCAGGACTTTGTCCTTTTCTAAGCAGTGTCAAGGGTCAAAACG
>JBBDIM010000106.1:0-26395 GCA_040880405.1 Pirellulaceae bacterium
GAGGCAACCTTCGACTCAAACGGTTTTCACAGGGCCCGGGGGGATGATCGGCGGGAAATTCTAAAAGAGAAGGTCCCCACACCCCAATCATCGGCGCATGCCCAGTGGCGATTTGAGTAAACTTTGCCGATTATGCCGATTTCCCCAACGGCTAAGCTAGCACCACGGAATATGGGCTAGCCGGGATTGGAGGCATAGAACGGAATCAAATCGGCCCAGGTCGACAGGTGATGGTCTACCGCTTCGCTGGGATCGCTGTGCGAGATTGCCAGAGTTCGCAGGCCGGCGGATTGGACGGCCCGCCGGGTCGACTCGCAGGCGGATATCAGGTAGGGACGTTGTTTCCAGGTCCGCTCACCCAGTTCGTCCCGTAGACGCTCGATCCATGCGGCTTGCTCATGAGTTGTCGAGAGGTCGATTGAGCTGTAGACCGCGTCAAATTGAATGTCGCATCCCGGAGGAAAGTAAGTCGCCTGAAAGTCGTCGCCACCCATCGAGGCGTTCACTACCGCAACGCTGCGGATACCGTAAGTAGCCAGTACGGAAAGAATTGGCACGACCACCGTTTGCAGTTTGCCCCCTGCCTCCAACTCTGGAAACTGGGTCCGCGCGGCCCGGGTCAACTCGTCAGCATGTCCGGCGGTAAGGTTCTGATCGCGAAGGAACTCGTGAACCGCTTCCCAGTACGACCGTTTGCCGAGATAGACTTCCTGACCGAGAATCTGATCCCAGGCTTGGTAAAACTCGGCATAGGGGAGGATCGATGCTCCTCGAAACGACAACTGCTGGTAAAGCCAGCGGCGTCCGACGGTGGCGTCGAACAGCGTGTCGCGGGGATCGATTAGCAGCGTCCTTCGCATTTCCGGCGCAACTTCCTCCACTTGCTTGGCCACGTTCAACAGGATGCGGCTGCGAGAGGGGAGAGGCGGGATCGATAACGTTTGCATATGCGGCGACTCCATTCGCTGCGGACCAGACCGGAAGGCGGGATGACGCAAACAGGCAGGGCACTCGAACTCGAGGGAAAACGCGACATCTCTAATTTAGAGAGATCGGTAAGGTCGCTACCGCAACGTGAACCAAATCATCGCCCGGGTCATACGACACGCGGGCGGTTGACTGTTGAAAACTACAGCGAAACGGTCGCCTGATTCAGGACCGCCATGCGGTTCCGCAGGTTCGGCTGATGGTCAATCAACTGAATGACCTCTTGCCACTCGAGTTGATCCGCACCAACCGCCTCCAGGATCGCCAGCAGGTTCTCCCAATCCTCGTCCTGCGTGATACTGAGTCGGACGTCCTCTCGATTGAGGGACCCAGGAACCGGCAACAGCTTCAAGTTAAAAATTTCCGGATAGGCGAGCATCGACCGGCCCACCTGATATCGATCCGCCTGAGCCTTCGATTCCCGTTCCGCCTTGATCAGCGAAGCGGTGCGAAACCATTCGCCGAACAGCCCGATCGTCGAGTTGTACGCGGGGCTCCCATCCGCCAGGCAGTGGCCGATGTAATCGCAGCCGGAATTTCTCTCCGCTGTGATCAACAATCGGTCGATCAAGGTCGGATCGCACAGGGGATTCTCGGGAGAAACCCTAACCATTGATTCGCACGGATACTCGGTAACCGCGTCGGCCAAACGGCCCAGCGGATCGGCCTTGGCGCTGAAGTGGACCGGAACATCCAACGGGACCAAGTCGGCGACCCACAGGTAGTCGGGCGAGTCGGGCAGGACGACAATTACCCCCTCAACCTTCAAGGCGTCGGAGACGCGGCGAACCAACCATTCAACCACCGATTTACCGCCGAGCCGCCGCATGGCAACCGCCGAAGCGGAAAGTGTGGAGCTGCCGGGGAGCGTTGTCGCCCCGCTGCATTCGTCATCAATTTGCACGATCGCGAGGTGTTTTAGCATGGTCCCCTCCTGAGGCCCAGAATTTCCTTTAATTTTCCGCTACGTTGCTGGATGAAATCAGTGTAGCTAGTTGGGCAAAAAATGGTCAATACAAAATCGACTTAAAGTGGGCCGTCGTCTCGTTCAAGACAGACCAATTTCCGGCGGTAAGAGAACGCCGAATGATCGGCGATTCGTATCGCCGGCGAGAAATCAATAGAAGCCCACGATGATATTGGCGATTGCCGCTATAAGCCGGACACCGACTACGCGGGAATCGGCCCCCGCGACCTGCGGTGAACGTGTCGCGAATTCGCCATCTCGCCCAGACGGCACCTGTGGCAGCGCCAGCCTGATCGCTGCGGGGAACGTCACGGATGGTTACAGTCCCAGGGTGGCATGAATCCTCAGATCGGCCAAAGTATTTGCCACAAATTTCGCCCCGGCGAAGTCGTGAGCCTTGCTATGGTCTCCGGGGACTGCGATTGCATAAGTCCCAGCCGCGATCGCCGCCTTGCAGCCGGTGTGGCTGTCTTCGAACACGGCGATCTCCTGCGGCGCGAGCCCTAATCGACCCGCCGCCGTCAGATAGACTTCCGGATCGGGCTTGCCGCGGCTCACCTTGTCTCCCCCGATAATGAACTCGAACCGGTCAATTAGGTCGAACCGCCCCAGCAAATCTTCCGCCGTGGCGGTTCGGGCGCTGGTCGCGACTGCTTTAGGATATCCGGCCCGTTCCAGGCCCTTGAGCAGGTCCAGCAATCCCGGCATCAGCTGGAGGGAGTCCTCCAAAATGGCAGAAAAGATCTCCTCGGACTCGGCGGAAAGGATGTCGATCGTATCGGTCAGGCCATGCCAATCGATCATCACAGTGAACGC
This sequence comes from Pirellulaceae bacterium, assembly GCA_040880405.1. GTDB lineage: Bacteria > Planctomycetota > Planctomycetia > Pirellulales > Pirellulaceae > JBBDIM01. Next base: position 2,771 of record JBBDIM010000106.1, read on the forward strand.
ATCCGGTGCCGGCCGGCCCATCATGGCGTCGGTCAGTTCCTGTGTGAGGATGAGTTCCCGACGCCGCAATAGTTCGGTCGCCACCCTGGGGTACAGCAGTTCCGTATTGAAGATCAGGCCATCCATATCGAAGACGACCCCCTTAAGCTGCTCCACACGCATCGATTTGCTCCTCTGACTTCCTTCACCCGATTGCCAACTCGCGTAACCATCACGCCTTCGCACTCGGTTTTCGCACGATTCGTGACCAACGTGAAGAACCCCACGGCAATCCGAGGGGCCTCATTGTCAAAAAATAACCCGCTGGCCTATAATGCGTTTCCACATTTGGGGATGTGGCGAAATTGGCAGACGCGCTAGATTTAGGTTCTAGTTCCGAAAGGAGTGCAGGTTCGATTCCTGTCATCCCCACTGCTCCTCCAGGAGCAGTAGAGCGGGAGGTTAGAGAAAAGCTTGATTAATCAAGCCCCAACAACTCTACCCAGCCCCCTCTCAATCCGAAAAATCCCTCCCGCGGTCTACTCACTACTTTCTACTCTCTTGGTGAGATCACGCGGGGCCGAGCACGTTTTCAGTCCAGGCCGCTGGCAAGTGGCGGCGAAGCTGTAATTTCGCTTGCGCGCAAATTCCGTGCCGATGCTATGCGTTCGAAGTCGCCACCACATCCGCATCCGCGACCTTAGGTGCGGTTACTTTCTCGCCCCGTTTCACGATCCGGTCGGTCGCCACGTGGTACTGCGGGTCCTCGGAGTGGTTGACCACCACAAGGTCCCCTGCTCGGTCCAACAGGCAGCGGCATTCCGGGCTGAGGTGGGTTAGGTGCAGGCGTTTGCCATATTGATGGTAGCGCTGCGAGAGGGCGTTGATCGCTTCCAGGGCCGATTGATCGTAGACCCGGGTAAAATAGAAGTCGACGACCACGTCCTCCGGATCATTCTGCGGGTCGAAAAGATCCTTGAACGACGAGGTCGAGGCGAAGAACAGCGGCCCGTGCAGTTGGTAGATCTTGCTGCCGAACTCGTCGAATTTGATATCGACGCCGATATTCTTGGCATGCTTCCAGGCAAACGTCAGGGCCGAGGCGATCACACCGATCACCACCGCGGTGGCCAGGTCGTGCATGATGGCGGTATAGCCAGCGACGAGCACCATCACGAGGTAGTCTGAGGCGGGGACTTTGCGAACCATCTTGATGGAGGCCCATTCAAACGTCCCGATCACCACCATGAACATCACCCCTGCCAGGGCCGCCATGGGGATCATCTCGATCCAGGGTGAGAGGAACAGCACGAACAGCATCATACAGACCGCCGCCACGATTCCGGACAACCGGCTCCGTCCCCCGGACTGCACATTGATGAGCGATTGGCCCACCATGGCACAGCCACCCATGCCGCCAAACACCCCGCACACCATGTTGGCCAACCCTTGGCCGAGGCACTCGCGATTGCCCTGTCCTCGGGTCTCGGTCACTTCGTCGATCAGGGTGAGCGTCATTAGCGATTCGATCAGCCCGACGGCCGCCAGGATCACTGAGAAGGGAAAGATAATCCAGAGCGTTTGCAGCGTGAGCGGCGGGAAGGCGTATTCCAGGAAAAACGGCTTAGGCAGCCCGGCGGCCAGGCTCACCGATTCGGCGGACACACCTGCCATGCTGGCTTGAACCGCTTCATCGGAGACGGTGTTGGTGGCCACGGCGACTTCCCCATGACCATGGCCCGACGAGATCCCCCGAGCCTCATTCGCCACTTTGGCCTTTTCGTTGGTGACCAACATATCACCCACGGTCAGCAGCACATTGGTTTGATTCTGAGCGGCCAGGCCCTTATCGAGCGTGGAATTCAGTCCGACGGCCAACAGCGTGACAATCAAAATTGCAGCCAGCGAGGCGGGCATCGCCTTGGTGAACTTGGGCAAGAGCCAGATGATAGCCATCGTGAGGACCACCATGCCCAGCATAATGGCGAGGGCCGGACCCTGGATGTACGTCAGGTCTCCGAGGTTGCCCACCGTTTGGAAACTCCCGAACTGGGCCATGAAAATCACGATCGCCAGGCCATTCACAAACCCCAGCAGCACCGAGTGAGGCACCATCCGGATGAGTTTCCCCAACCGGCAAACCCCGACCAGCATCTGCAACAGCCCGCACAACATCACGGCGGGGAACAGATATTCGATCCCGTGCATGGCCACCAGCGAAACCACGACCACCGCCATCGCTCCGGTCGCCCCGGAGATCATCCCCGGTCGGCCACCAAAGATCGCCGCGATGATGCCGACGAAAAACGCGGAATAAAGCCCGATCACCGGCGAAATCCCCGCGACAAACGCGAAGGCGACCGCTTCGGGTACTAAAGCCAAGGAGACCGTGATCCCGGCCAGGATCTCGGTTTTGATACCACCACTCTCACTGTTTTGTACAGGAACCGCTGCAGAATGCGACATAAATTACTGATCTACTTCCAGATTATTCGTTACAAAATACCATCCACGGCCACGACTGGGGCGGTCCTGCCAAAGGACCAGCGCCGCGTGTCATACAGTGCCCCTGCCAGGCTTGGGAGAGCATTGCTCAGGCAAGAAGTCTTCTCGCGGGCCAGGGCCAGCGATTGACTAGGGCGGAGTGGGGTGAGAACCGGTTAGCATGATGGCCCTAGAGTAATCCCAACGGCACCATCCCGCAACCGCATTGTGGAAAATTAACAACCCCTAGACTTACTGCCTGTTTACCTGCCTTACCGCTCCATTTAGCCATCTAAGCGGCACTGTGGTGAGCCACGATTGGTCTCGCAACGGTACTGAAGTAAGTCGATAGCCTTTAAGCTTTGGCGGACTATCTTCCATTAGCGGAGACAGCTACGCTGTTCCGTGGGGATGAACGTGAACCGCGAACAAGTCCCATAGCGGGGTGGGAAGGGAGGCGAAAATTGTTCCAAGAAGTCGAAATCCCGGCTGTGGAATTCCGTAGCCGTCCGCAATCCACCAACTTCGCACGCCGTTACTCGTCAGCCACGTATTCCAACAATTCTTCTTCGGTAAGGGCCCGATTGAACACCGCCAGCCCACCCATCAAGCCGCCGAAGCGATTGTTGTTTTGCAGGCCGGCCACATGGTTGGCCCCGATGGTGAAATCAGCCCCATCCTTCCCTCCGTCGAACAGGCCGTTGTCGTACGGAAACGGATTGTACTTTTCCTCCGCGTCGAGCTTGCCGTTGACGTAGACCCGGCTGTGCTGGCCGTCGTAAGTCATGGCGATCATGGTCCACTCGCCCATTGGGATGGGCGTCTTTCCGGAGGAATAGGTCCGGCAAACCGTGTAGCCTGGGGTTGGGCCGCCAACCGACGAGACATGCCCATGGATCAAATCCTGGCAATTGTCTCGCTCCATCGTCTCGTGGTTCGTCCGCGCTCTGGCGTTCAAGAACAGCATGTATTGCCGCTTCTTGTGGGTCTCGTCCCAGATTCCGGCGATCGATTGCCAGAAGTTTTTGGCGTCGCGTTTGATCCAGGCGATGAGTGTCACCTGGGCCTCCGGGCCGTGGATATCAAGCGGGCCCAATTGGTCTCTGGGAATCCGCATCCATTGGCCTGAGCGGATCTTCGCCGAGTACTTTCCAAAGACCCCATCCTCAACCCGCTCGATCACACCCTCCATCTCTTGGAGCGGAAAGTCTCCCATTCCCTGGGCCGTGAAACGCTCGCCCGCCGGTTGCTGGAAATCCCAAAAGGAGATCAGGCCGGGTGTGTCCTCGGCCGGCGGCTTGAACTTTGGCTCCGCCACGGCGTGGGTACTGGAGAGGGCGAGCAATAGCAACGCCAGGGAAACGTGCAATAAAAAACGCATGGAGGGATTTCCAGAAGGTAGGATACGAGCTGCAAACGGGGTGAATCCCCCTGATTGTCGTTCCCGTGAAGGCGCAGTTCAAGGCACAGCTCAAGCGTGGAGAAGACCGCATGTCCGACCTAAAAAGCCCCGTGGCCATCTGGACCAAGGGGATTTTGTTCCTCCTGCTCGGTCTGTTGGCGGCCGGGCTGCTATTGTGGCAGGCCCCAAGTTGGCGCATCGCCACGCTCCTAGCCATCACCATCTGGGCCTTCTGCCGAGCCTACTACTTCGCGTTCTACGTAATCGAGCACTACGTAGATGACGAGTACCGATTCGCCGGGTTGATCGATTTCCTGCGATACGCATTGGGGCGGCGCGGTAACAACAAGCCGTAACAGCGCGCACCATCGACGGGTGGCACTGGCGGCTTGTCCGGTGAGTGAGTCGCGCCGACATCCAAGACCATCAAGAAGCCGAACAGCCCCAGACCTCCAAACTCTTAATCTTAATCCTACTCTTAATCTTAATCCCGAATCCTAATCCTCCACCAACGCCTTAATCCCCGCTTCCGCAACCTGAGCATCCTGGTTCGACTTAACCCCAGAAACCCCGACCGCGCCAATTAGCTTGCCCTCAACAATAATCGGCACTCCCCCTTCCAACGGAATAGCCGGGAACCGCAGCATCCGAAGCCCTGCCCCGCCCCCTTCGATGGTATCTTGAAACACCTTAGTCGGCCGCCGGAACAGGGCAACCCCCTTCGCCTTCTCAAGGGCGATCTCGACACTCCCAAGATGCGAGTTCTCCAGCCGCTGGAACATCACCAGATACCCGGTGGAATCAACAATAGCAATCGAAACCGGCCAATCCTCCTTAGCCGCCTCCTTCTCCGCCGCAGCCATCACCTTTTTGGCATCGTCCAAACTAATCGGCTCCCCATACTTAGGCGGCTGCTGAGCAGCGGAGGTGCTGAGGAGGGCGAATAGGCAGAGGATGGTTAACGGGGTGGATAGATTTCGCATGGGGTGTACTCCAGGGTTTGTGGGGGTGGGGGATTTAGCTGGGAACTTTGATTGTAGGGTTTTCGCGGAGTGGTGATCTACTGCGCGAGCGACAATGGCATTGTGAAACTTACGTCGCTACTGCTTCGACCAACTGGTCAGATAAGGGTCACAAATGCATGTATGAGTTCGATCGAAGTACCCGTGACTTTCTGGCGATGCCGAGAACGAAAGTGTTGTTGTCCCTCTACCAGCTTTTCATCGGATTGCCATCCAAATAGCGTATCGTACCCAGTCTCGTCGATCGGCTCTTTGCCAAGTGCTGTACGGACTCGATTCATGCATTCTGTTGGATTACCGCAGATCACGTAGCCGGCTACGATGCCAAATGCATGGCCGGGGCTGTACTTGCCGCTGGCAAATCGATTGATGCCGTTGCGAACATATTTCAAAGCAAGCGAATTCTCGGTGCTCGTGATCCGCTTGCATTCCATTGTCAAATACGTTTGGTCGTTCCAGGTGTAGAGTACCTTGATGTCGATCAGGCCCAATGGCGTCTCTAACTCGGGATCGTCTGATTGTGGCTCACGCTCGAATCGCATTTCTGGAACCGGATCAAGGCGGTTCTTGGCTTCGACCATCTCCCATCGAAGTATATCAGAGATTTTATCCTCGTCCGTTGTCCGTGTTACTCGAGAATCAGCAGCTGTGGTGGGCCAAGCATCATGCAATATGCGAAGAACCAGGAGCATGATCGCTTCCTGTGCCCTGCGACGAATATCGACGTTCAATCGACCACTTCGGTTCGGTGCTACCAATGCTATTCACCTCCCCGACACAGTTCGTCAAAGATCGAGTCCGCGTCGTCGTAGGCACGCGCTCGGGACCAAAACCTCGCCTGGGCATGCTTGACGATGATGCATCGATCTTCGTCAAAATGGACCAGCGACCTGCGGATTTGGACGCCCGTCGCTAAAGGCGCGTGAAGCAATGCAGAGATTCGTGAACTGAAATCGTCGTCGGCGGTGTCAGTGAATCGAACGCCACGATTGCGCGTCTCATCAAAGCGAACCACGACGCATCGAAGATCGGTCAGGCCGGTGATTATATCAGCGTTGACCGCCAAGTCTTCAGTCGCGAGATTCCCGCGAATAGCCTTCACGATCACGTCGGCATAAAGCTGTAATTGGGCGTCCGCCGCAGGAAGGATGCCTCGTGAGTTCTTGCCGTGGCGCACGAAATCCACATCATATTGGATCGTGTCGGTCACGTACTCTCGCTGCCATTGAGGAAGCCGATAGAAATCAAACACGGCATTGTCTAACAGGGCCAAATCAGGCGATTCTTGTTTCGCCAGCGTCCGCAACACGTTCCGTATTTCTTCACATTCGTCTGGCGAATCTACATCCCTAAAGGGCAGGCGAGCAAAATCGTTCTGCTCGGCGAATTGTCTGTCAATGCCGAATCGCGTGGCGGTCATGAAAAAACAGTACATCGCTAACGATGAATTCAGATATGCGTTAAGTAAGTCAAGACGCCATCGGTCGCTTCGCTGCATAGGGACGCCAAAGTAGGAGCGAGAGTAAACGACATCGTCGTCACAAATAGTTCCGACGAGTCGATCTTCTTGAAGGCTTTGCCGCACGATAAAAATTGGTCCACGATAGATTCTCGCGGCACGAGCGTGTTCCAATTCTGTATATGTAAATCGTGGCAGCGGATGGAGTGGTTGCCGAAAACGCCTCAGCGCCTGAGATTCCAATATCTTGACAGGAAAGTCCATTGGCACCGGCTTCAATCTCGTACCATGAATAAAACCTTGATGGATTCCCGTGCCCCAATTCGACAACACGTATTCCAGCGATCCCCGGCCGGAACACAGCGTTTGCAAAATCGCACGATCGCGCGGAGTACCGCATGACGCAATTTTGAAAAGATGGGGTTCGACAGGAATCCGCTCAATCGGCAGAAAGTTGAGTCGTTCAAGGAATAGCTCAACAATTCCGTGCTTCCGGAATGTTTCACTCCGCTCTGCTGACGCAAAGACCAGTGAGTCTCCTTCCTTCGGTCTGCAATTCTCCGCAACAAAGACCATTGCCGGTTGCTTTGCCGTTGGAAACAGTTTTTTGTCATGCAGTACCGACAGGTTTAGCATGACGCGAGCGCGTAAGTCGGAAAACAACTGCCGCTTAGATGTCAGCGACTGCTCCTCCTGACTAAAGAAATTCTTTGCATCGAGAATGAGTCCGATTCGTCCGGATTCATGGAGAAAATCCCTGCTTCGCCAGATAAAGGCCTGGTCGATCGGAGAGCGAAACGGGAGTTCGATTTTTGGCTCGTGCTTTTCGCAGTAATCAATGTGTGAGCGAGGCGAAGCCTCAAATATTGATCGTCCCCCCTTCGGTTTGTTCCATGGAGGATTGCCGACAACAACTGAGAACTGTTTGTCCGAGAATTGCTTTTTCTCAACGAAGTCCGTCGTTGAGAAGGCATCACAGACGAATAAGTTTCGTCCCTTCAGGCTGTGCCGAAATTTCAGATGCTGTGCCGATCCGGGTGACGGGTCAAGCTCGAAAGCGGTCAGGCACAGACTAAAGGCCGCGATTTCGACGGCGGTTTCGGAGACATCGATTCCAAAAATCTGATTGGACAAAACATTTCGAATGAGCGATCTTGTTAGCTTTTCGCCCGCGGCAACGCGTCGAGCAACTAAACGACGAAACGCATCAACCAAGAACACCCCAGAACCGCAGGATAAATCGAGAACCTTGGCATCGCTGGGTAGCTTCTTTGAAAACAGGTGATCGTCGAAAACCTGTGAGAACACCAAGTCGACTAAGTTCACCGGCGTGTAATGGGTACCGCGCGATTGCGCGGTTGAAGGGCCATCTTTGTAAATGAAGTCTTCATAGATTGAGCTGATTAACTCAATCGGAATGACCTCGAAGTCATATTGCCAGAAATCAAATGTTTGTTGGCCAGATCCCAAATTCTGTCGCGTTATAACCGCTCTGGCGACATCCAGATGCTTCTTTTGGTAGGAGTACGGTTCCTCATTTTCGTTTTGAGTTGGAGGGGGCGGGAATAAATCGCCGTTGAATGTATCTCGCATTCTCTCGAAGAAGACCTTGGTCTCTCCAACTCTGCCGAGAACTTCGCCAAATGTGGTCGCATTGAGTCCAGCAAACAATTCCTTAGGTAATACTTTGCGAGCCTCCAGATAAGCTATGAACAAGGTTCGCAGCATCAGCCGATAAGCCTGGATTGGCTCACAATCACGGTCGATCAGAAATTGAGATGCGACTTTTAAGTCTTTGACCAATTCAGCATCAATACGGGTATCCCTCGTTATTCGACGACCCGTCGTTGTCGCCCAAAACTGCCCGCTTTCCAGGCTGATCCGATCAAGCTCGTATTGCCTCAATTTCTCGAGATCATCAATCGCGCATCTGAGCAGTTCCGCCGGATGGATTTGGTGATCATCTGTCCTGGGCGGGGGTTCATAGGCGTTTAGCACGCGGACCTGGGACGGAGTCACAATCCAGAGCATGCGTCCCAAACCGTGGTTCCAAGCCGTGCGGTGCCAATCGCGGATCTGTTCAGAAGTGGGCTCGGCACTCAAGCTCTTCATGTAGATGCAGGGAGCGCCGTTGAGCTCAAAAACGTCGGTGACTCCCAGCTTCTCCGGATTAAGGACCGCTGCGTAGCGGAAGCGGCGGTCATCGAGGCCATCGCCGGTTGCATTGGAACGCAACGTGTCGCCGTGGACGAACCCAGTTCTCGTGCTATCCGTTTCGTAACCGAGCCCGATGACAAGCTTGCGGTATTCCGTTGATTCGTTTGTCGCCACGTTCGGCCTCTTATCCTAAGGCGACTGATTTATCCGCAGCATCCCCAATTCATAATTTGGTCAGCGGAACTAACCATTGGAAACTTCCGCTTCGCCCCCAGAGGGTAGGTGTATCAATTTGTACACTGCCAGTCAACGTGGCTTGGTGACGAAATGCTCGTCGCGCGAATGTAAGTGATCTCCCCTCACTCCACCCCAGCCCGAATCCCCTCATCCACCCCCAGCTCCACCAACCGCGTTTCCGGGTTCACCGCTTCGCCATCTGCCCCAATCGTGGCTTTCCAGTTGCTTTCATTAAAATGTTTGCCGTACATGCCGTAGTCGTGGTAGGCGAATTTTTTGACTAGCCAGTAGGCCCAGCTTTTTTCTGGGATCTCGCTGCCTGGGTGGTACTGCGAGGGGTTGGACTTGAGGGCGTCGAGTTCTTCGTAGGCTTGGTGCCGCGCGGTGGTGTCTTTCGCTTGGTGGCGGTCGGCGAACTGGCGGAGTAGGTCGGGGCGTTCCAGGACGATGCAGCCCCGGGTGTTTTCCGCGGCGGTTTGGCGGAAGTCGCGGAGGAATTCCGATTCGTTGAACACTTGGCTTAAGGGACGTTCGTCGTGGATTGATTCGGTTGCCAGTTGAATCACGGGGCAAGGTTCGATATCGCCGTAGGGGCTGATGTGGTGGGTGAACCCGGTCGCGGCGGGGCAGAGGGCCTTGCCGTCGGCGTCGTAGTAGGCGTCGACGATCGCGATTGGCTTTTTGACCCGCATATCGACCACAAACTGCCGGGCCTGGGCCTGCTGTTTCGGGGTGAGGGCGAGTTGCGGATTCGGTTCCGGGCCGACTACTCGGTAAATATGATACCAAGTATAAAAAACCCCCATCTCAATCAGACGGTCGATCCACTCTTCTCGCAGCAGTTGGTCGAAGTTGGACTGGCACAAACTGGTGCAAACGCCGGTCAGCAGTTTGTTGTTGACGCAGTTCTCGATCCCCTCCATCGACTTGCTGTAGACGTTGGCCTTGCCGCGCCGCTCGTCGCTGATGATCTCTGTGCCTTCGATACTGATCAGCGGGGTGACGTTGCCCGACTTGCGGAGCCGCTTCGCCACTTCGTCCGTGATGAAGTGCCCGTTGGTGAAGACCTGGAAGTAGGCGTCCTGGTGCCGCTCGAAGATTTCTAGAATCTCCGGGTGCATGAAGGGCTCGCCCCCTAAGATGCCGAAGAAGGCGTTGCCCATTCGCTTGGCTTCGTTGAGCATCCGGTCCATCGCCGGGATATCGATCTTCGCCTGTTTGGCCGAGACATCGACCCAGCACCCTTGGCACCGCAGGTTGCAGCTATTGATGATGGAGATGTACAAAAACGGCGGGAAGAACTCACCCCGCTTGAGCCGGGACTTGTGTTTTTGCACCGACCGCAGCCCCTTGAAGCCCATCAGCCACAGGAACTTCATGACCAGACGTTTATCGGTCTCGAGCAAGGCACGTTTGGCAAGACGCAGGTACATGCTGTCTCCCTGGGAGAATCGGGCGGGTTGAGTCGGGCAACCTTTGATTCTAACGCACCCCACCGGGAAATACAGCGCGAGGCAAGTTCGAAGGACTGGCGGGAATTCTCCATTTTTTCCACAACTCGACTTACCGGTCGGGGTTGCCTAGACTAGGAAGCATCGCGAAACGGGATCAACCCGGGCGATGCTCCCACCTTGAAACCGATCCTCCCCTGAACGACACCCAGGCCGCATGCTGGAATCCGCCACCATCCGAACCTGCTACGAGCGGGCCAAACAACAGCTCTTGGATCAGCGGGTGCCGCAGGGTCATTGGGTGGGCGAACTGTCGACCTCGGCCCTTTCGACCGCCACGGCGGTCAGTGCGCTGGCGTTGGCGACTCGGCACACTTCTGAAGAGGTGGACCCTGCGGATCGGCTGCTGATTACCAGAGGAGTGGCCTACCTGCTGGACCACCAAAATAAGGATGGGGGTTGGGGCGATACCGAGCTGAGCCATTCAAATATCGCCACCACCATGCTGTGCGTGGCGGCCCTCACATTGACGGGAGACGCGGATCGGCACCCAAGTGTCCTCGGGCCAGCGCGGGAGTATATCAAGCGGCAAGGAGGCATTCCCGGCCTCCGGCGACGCTACGGCAAGGACAAAACCTTCGCCGTGCCGATCCTCACCAACTATGCCTTGGCTGGGTTGGTCCCATGGCGAGAAGTCGCTCCCCTGCCCTTCGAGTTGGCGGTATTGCCGCAGAAGTTTTACAAGTTTGTGAAGCTGCCGGTCGTGAGCTACGCGATCCCCGCCTTGGTAGCGATCGGCCAGGCTAAGTTTTATCACACGCCCCCCTGGAACCCGATTACGCGGGTGATCCGCGGACTCACGCAGGGCAAAAGTCTTAAAGTCCTGGAGCGGATGCAGCCGGAAAGTGGCGGATATCTGGAGGCGGTTCCACTGACTAGCTTTGTGGTGATGAGCCTGGCCAGCATCGGTCATGCGGAAGATCAGGTGACCCAGGAAGGGTTACGGTTCATCCGCGACTCGGTTCGGCCCGATGGTAGTTGGCCGATCGATACCAACCTAGCGACCTGGAACACCACGCTTTCGCTCAATGCGTTGGCTGCCGCGGGAGATGACGTTGGTGAGCATGACATCTTGGACTGGTTGCTGAGTTGCCAGTTTCGCGAGGTCCACCCTTTTACCGGTGCTGATCCTGGGGGTTGGGGCTGGACCGATTTACCTGGCTCGGTGCCGGATGCAGACGATACGCCTGGGGCGCTATTGGCTTTGGCGGCATTCGATGAAAGCCCGAATTTAAAACCAGGCCAGCAGGCGAACTTACGCGAGGCCGCGGCGCTCGGGGTCGAGTGGCTCCTCAACTTGCAAAACAGCGACGGCGGTTGGCCCACCTTCTGCAAAGGCTGGGGGACGCAGCCGTTCGACCGCAGCGGTGCCGACTTAACGGCCCACGCCATCCGGGCACTGCACCGTTGGCACGCCATTCAGCCCAACCCGCGGATGCCGGCGGCAATTGAGCGGGGTTTCGCTTACCTGGCTCGGCAACAACAACCGAGCGGGGCTTGGTTGCCGCTCTGGTTTGGTAACCAGGATCAGGAAGGCGAGGACAATCCGATTTACGGCACCGCCAAGGTGTTGCTCGCTTACGCGGAAACGGGAAACGGGGCGAAGCCGGCCGCCACCAAGGCTTGGCAATATTTGATCGCGCAGCAGAACCCGGACGGGGGGTTTGGCGGTGGAGATTCGGTCGCCTTGCGGCGAAACTCCGCCGAGCTGAGCGGCATCGAAGAGACCGCCTTGGCGCTGGAGTGCCTGGCGGTTTGCCCCGATTTTGCGGAGGAAGACTCGGTATATGAGGAGGTAATCGATCGCGCGGCTCGGTTTTTGTGCCGACAGGTCGAGACAAATTCCCATGGGGAAACTTCTCCAATCGGTTTTTACTTCTCCAAGCTGTGGTATTATGAAACCCTGTACCCGCAAGTCTTTACCGTGGCGGCACTGGGTCGCCTGGCGCGGCGGTTGGAGGAGGCGGAGCGGTCCAAGCAGGAATCGGTCTACGCGGAATCGAAGTTTTAACACCCTGACGCAAGCCTATGCATTCCAGCTCTCCTGAGATCGAAACAGCGGAAGCCTCGGACCCGAACTCAGGGGAGAAGGTCAAGCGTGCCTCGCGTCGCCGCAAGACCGCGCATCTTAAAGGGGTGCCCGATCGGAAGGCCCTGCGGGAAGAGATCCGCGACCGCTGTTATCAGATTTGCGACCAGCTCGACAAGTCGCGTCCCCTTTCTAAGGACGAGATGGAGAAGTTGGTTCGGCAACTGCTCGAAAAGATGGAGCTACCGGAGAGCTATCTCGGCTGGACGATGGTGATGTTCGCCTCCGCCTTTTGGCGCGACCAGGTCTCGGCCATCCCGCCGGAGCGGCGGCTGTTCCTCTTGCCCCACTGCCTGAAACATGCCGAAGGCTGCCCGGCGGATTACGACCAGTTCGGGCTCGACTGCAAAACCTGCGGCGCGTGCAGCATCGCCGACTATCGCGGCCAGGCGGAAGAGATGGGCTACCGCGTGTTGGTGGCCGAGGGCTCGCCGATCGTGATGAAAATTTTGGTCAGCGGCTATGTCGACGCGGTGGTCGGTGTCGCCTGTCTGAACGTATTGGAAAAGGCGATCGATAAAATCCTGTTGGCTGGGATTCCTTGCATGGCGGTTCCCCTGCTCTCCAGCGATTGCCGCAACACGTCGGTCGATGAGGACTGGGTGTTCGACATGATTAACGTCGAGCATCGCCAGCCGAAGCAACATACCCGGACCTACGTCCACCTGATGCGAGCAGCGCAAAACCTGTTCGAGCCAGAGACCTTGGCGCGGTTGGTTGTGCCGCAGCGTTCGACCGTGGAACAAGTGACCAGTGAGCCGCTCGATATCGCGAAGTGCGATCCGATTTCCGCAACCGAGCGATTGGCGATCGATTTTCTCGCGCAAGGTGGAAAATATTCCCGTCCGTTCACGACTCTTGCCGTCTACGATGCCTTGACCGGCGCCCAAGGAACCGGACCCAGCGGAGCAGAGCATCTGGCCAAGCTGAGTGACGCCGTCCGTCGCGGTGCCTTGGCGATTGAGACCTTTCACAAGGCGTCGTTGGTGCATGACGACATTGAGGACGACGACGAGTTCCGCTATGGCCAACCCACGATTCATCGCCAATACGGCGTTGCGACCGGAATCAACCTGGGGGACTTCATGATCGGGCTGGGATATCGCCTGGTCAGCCGCGAGATTGGCGAACTTGGCGCGGAGGTGGTTGCGAACATCGTCAACCAACTGGCCGAGGCGCACATGCGTTTGTCGGAAGGCCAGGGAGCGGAGCTGTTTTGGCGCGACTCCAGCGGCAAGGAGTTGACTCCGGTCGACGCCCTCAAAATTTACGCTCTGAAAACGTCTCCCGCGTTCGAAGCGGCCCTGAATGTCGGTATCCGCTTGGCCAAGAGCGAGGAAAAATATGCGGACGAAATGCGGAAATTCGCCCGGCATGTGGGAGTGGCCTTCCAGATTTTGAACGACCTGAAAGACTGGAACGGCGACCAGGACAATAAACTTTCCGCCGGTAACGACATCATCGGCGGCCGACCGACGGTGCTGTGGGCGCTGGCTCTGCAAGGTCTCTCAGCGGAGCGGAAACAGCAACTGTTGGAGTTGACAAGTGATGCGGACTTGACCGCGACGAGCGGCGGGGTTGAACCGATTGCAACGAGCGGCGGGGTTCAACCCCGCCGTTCAGCAGCAGCCAAGATCCACCGTGTCCGTCAGTTTTACCAAGAAGCGGGCGTCTTCGAGGCGGCCGAGCAACTGGTTGAAAAATACCGCGACAAGGCGGAAGAGATCGCCGACGGCATCGAGCCGGAGCCATTCCGCGAGTTGCTGTATTACCTGATCGATTCGATCCTTGAACTGCCCACCCATCATCAACCGACCATCGTCATCCCCAGCACGCAGTTGGAAATGCCGATCGCCAGCCCCACCCCTTAGCCCTTCCCCTCACGGTCGTCCCCCTTCGCGAAAGGATTTGGTCGTGGACCGCAATCGGCAGACGATTCCCGAACTGGGCCAACTGGTTGGCCTGTTTTACGAGAATATACAGGACCTGGGAGGCTTCGAAGAAGTTTCCGCGGAGCAGACGCCTCCTCCCTTTCACCAGCTTCTGGCGCACAACTCGCACATGACGGTGACTGTCGAGCAGTTTCACCACTCGGCGGTCAACGTGCAGGTTTTGGACAAACGAACCGACGACCCCTACTACAGCCGCAAGATTCTCCTCCGCCGCCAAACCGACGGCAAAGTCGTGCAATACGGAATCGTCCGGCTCAACTGCGATTTCCTACAACAGGCCCCGGCCGAGGAAATCAAAAGCGAGCGGACGCCACTAGGGCGCGTGCTGATCCAGCACAACGTCCTGCGTGAGGTCCAGCTCACGAGTCTCTGGCGAATCGCCCCCGCTCAGGAACTCCGTAACCTGCTCGGTCTCGCCCCCGGCCAAACCATTTTCGGCCGCACCGCCCTCATCTACTGCAACGGCGAACCGGCCGTGGAACTGCTGGAGATCGTCACGCCGAATTAAGCAGGTGACGTAAAAACGGGGTCGGGAGTCTTTTTTCGAAACGTGGGCGGTTAGCAGTAGTTCAAGGGTGGCCAAAAAGAGCCCCGACCCCCTTTTTTACGCGGTGCGAGTAGGCGTAGGTGCCAAAGGGCCCAATCCGTTCAAAAGGGGTCAGGACTCTTTTTCTCATAGCTGGGAGGCGGGGCTGCGTGTACTGGTTTCTAAAAAGACTCCCGACCCCTTTTGAACTCCCTGCTCTTTTTATTCTTGACCTCCCTACTCGAGTGGATTAGATCGGATAAGAGAAAAACGCCAATACAATTACGAATCACCGGGAAACGAAGAATGACCAGACCCAAACGTTCCGACGAGGCGGATGGTATCTACCACGTCTTAAACCGAGGCAACGCTCGTCAGACGATTTTCCATAAGCCACAAGATTACGCCGCATTTGAAAGAATTCTCGGTAAGGCGATCAAAGTGCATCCGGTGGAACTATTCGCGTATCAACTGATGCCGAACCACTGGCATCTGGTCCTTCGCCCCACCGTGGACGGCCAGATGGGTCGTATGATGCGCTACCTCACCATGACCCATACGATGCGCTATCACACCCATTTCGGGACCGTGGGAGAAGGACATGTCTACCAAGGCCGGTTCAAAAGCTTTCAGGTTCAGGAGGATGCCCACTTCTTTTCAGTCTGCCGTTACGTCGAGCGAAATGCGGTCCGTTCCGGTCTCGTTGACCAGGCGGAGGATTGGCAATGGGGATCACTGTGGCGGTCGCAACAGCCAATTGAGCCGAAGCCCAAATTGCTGACCGCATGGCCGCTATTTCAACCCAAGGACTGGGGCTCATACGTTAATCAGCCTCAGAACGAACGAGAATTGGCGGCTATTCACCAAAGCATCAAGCGTGGTAGTCCCTTCGGTGATTCGCAATGGGTGGAGGCAACCGCCAAACAATCAGGCCTTGAGTCGACGCTACGAAGTCGAGGGAGACCAAAGAGCCAAAATCGTTGATAGTGACTTGGCGTAAAAACGGGGTCGGGAGTCTTTTTTAGAAACGTGAGAGGATGACACCAGTTACAGGGTGGCCAAAAAGAGTCCCGACCCCTTTTTTAGGCGGTGCGAGGTGGCGTAGGTGCCAAAAGCCCAACCCGTTAAAAAGGGGTCAGGACTCTTTTTCTCATAGCTGAAAGAGCGGGGCTGCGATTTCTTGTTTCTAAAAAGACTCCTGACCCCTTTTTAACTCCCGATCTTTGAATTCACGGCCAAAAATTTCTCTCAAAAATCACCCAATTCCCAGTTGGGAATCTCCTTGGCCTCATGTTACAATGCCGCGACAGTTGTTTAACCAACTGTTGTCCGGCGGCCTGATTGGCTGGTCGGGGCGATACCACGGGGGGCGAACCGCAGCGGCCGGTTGTCGGCGAACTGGGTCTTCTCTCCCTACCCGCCTTCGTTTGAAAGTCCCCCTCCGATGAAATACGTCGTTTGGTTCATGGTGTTTGCACTGATGGTGCTGCACCAGGACTTATGGAACTGGGATAACGGAACCCTGGTCTGGGGTTTCATGCCGATCACGCTGCTCTACCAGATCGGGATTTCGGTAGGTGCCTCCTTCGTCTGGTTTCTGGCTACCATCTTTTGCTGGCCCGAAGAGATGATCGAAGAAGTCCATCAGGAAGTGGAAGGGGGTGAGCAGGTATGATTCCCTTAATCATCATCGCCGTTTATCTCTGCCTCCTGCTAATTCTGGGCGTCTGCGCGAATCAGATGTTCCGTGGCAGCAGTAAGGATTACATGCTGGCCAGCCACTCGATTGGCCCCTTCCTCCTGCTCATGTCGCTGTTCGGCACCACCATGACCGCCTTCGCGCTGGTCGGTTCGACCGGCGAGGCCTATGCCGAAGGGGTTGGCGTGTATGGGTTGCTCGCCTCCTCCAGCGGGATTATCCACTCCCTTTGCTTCTTTGTGTTGGGGATCAAATTGTGGACCCTGGGCAAGAAGTATGGCTATGTCACGCAAATCCAATACTTTCGCGATCGACTGGAAAGCGACAAGATCGGCGTACTGTTGTTCCCGATTTTGGTCTCGCTGGTGATTCCCTATCTCCTGATCGGCGTAATGGCCGGCGGTACCGTGATCAACGGCGTGAGCGAGGGTGCCTTTGCCACCGCCTTTGCCCAGTACGACTACGGCCTGCCCCCTTGGCTGGGCAGTTTGATCATCAGCGTGGTGGTCCTCATCTACGTGTTCATCGGTGGGATGCGGGGCACCGCTTGGGCCAACGCCTTCCAAACGATGGTGTTTATGGTGCTGGGGGTGGTCACCTTCTTTATCATCTCCGACAAACTGGGCGGCCTGCAGGCCGCTTCGCAGCGAGTCGCCGAGAAAAACCCGACCAAGTTGATCCGCGACCGCGATCCCCAGGACATCGATGAATACGAGGAAACGCTCGCTCGCTGGCGGTCGTTCGCCGAGTACAACTACGCGACCGAGGTGCTTGAGTCGCTCCGGCTCACCGACGAGCAGCGTCAGGAGGCCCATAGTAACTTTCCGGCCCGAATGCCAAGTTGGCAAAAGTTCGCCGAGACGAAATACGCCTTGGATAACAACCTGCAAAATCTCAGCTTCGCCGAGAAGAACGAGGCCTATCTCTTTCAGGACGATCGCCAACCACCGCGCGAGAAACCGGACTGGTGGGACCAGCGGGTGATGACCGGGCACGAGTTGAACGAGTATGAGCGGACCGCCAACCCGGAAGATAGGGCCTACGGCCAGTACGCCGATAAAATCGGCCATCCAGCCGACCTACTCGATCCCGAAAACCCGGAGGCGGGCAAAAAGTGGACCCGCAAACGCGCAACCGGCGTTTACCGCGCGACCAACTGGTCTCCGGAAGAGCCGCGTCGGATGCCGATGGTGATGTTTATCACGTACATGTTCGTGCCGCTCTCGGTCGGGATGTTTCCACACCTCTTCCAGCACTGGCTCACCGCTAAGAGCGCGGGAACCTTCAAACTGCCGGTGGTGGCCCATCCGCTGTTCATCGCAATTGTGTGGGTCCCTTGTATCTTGGTGGGTGTGTGGGCCACGTCGGCCGATATCGGTGGACGTCCTTTACCCCCTCACTTTCCACCCAACGCGGTGCTGGTGAAGATGGTCGCCGAGATGACGACTCCCATTTTGACTGGCCTATTAACCGCGGGAATTCTAGCGGCGATTATGTCGTCGCTCGATAGCCAATTCCTCTGCATCGGAACAATCTTCACCGAAGACGTGGTCGTTCACTATGGTGGCAAGAACCGGTTCAGCGACAAGCAAATCGTGATCATCGCGCGGGTATTTATCGTGCTGATCGTGGCGATCACCTACGCCTTTAGTCTGATGGAATCTAGGCGCGTGTTTACGTTGGGGGTGTGGTGCTTTAGCGGGTTTTCCGCTCTGTTCCCGTTGATCCTAGCCGCCCTGTACTGGCGTGGTCTGACCAAAGCGGGTGCTTACGCTTGCATTCTCTCGGTCGTGGCAATGTGGTCGTACATGTTCTACGACTCCAACTTCGCCGGAAATCCGCACTACAATGTTTGGGGCGTGCATCCCTCGGCCGTGATGGTTTGCGGCTCGGCGATCGTCTTGATCCTGGTTTCGCTGTTTACCAGGCCACCGACGGACGAGACCCTGAGACGGTTCTTCCCGGAAAAAGAACCCCCCAAGTAGCCCGTTTTCGGCGATCCTAAAACCTCCGACGCGCGTCCTTTTTCCCGAAGAAGGACGCGCGTTTTTTCGTTTTGGGAACCGCTCGGGTAAACCGCCCTACCCTACAGGACCGATTTACGTGAAAATCAGGACTGATTCGCGTAGCTTCCCCGATACCGCACTCGCCCAAAACACCCATGACCGACCTCTTACGTCAGGAAATCGCCACCGCTGCCCATACCCTTGTGGTGAAGGTCGGCACCCGGGTACTTACCACCGACCAGGGCGTGTTGGACGAAGGGCAAATCAATCGCCTGGGGGCCCAACTTGCCCAATTGGCCGATTTGGGTCGCCGCGTGGTGTTGGTCTCCAGCGGGGCGGTCGGGGCCGGGATGAGCCAGCTCAAACTGAAGTCTCGCCCGAGCGACGTCGCCCGCTTGCAGGCAGTGGCCGCCGTGGGTCAGGCCAAATTGATCGAGCGGTACGACCAAGCCCTGCGTCCCCATGGTCGCCACGCCGCCCAGGTACTGCTCACCGCCGACGACTTAAACGACCGTACGCGGTACCTCAACATCCGCAACACGCTGCACTGCGTGCTCGACCTGGGGGCGATCCCGATCATCAACGAAAACGACACCGTCGCGGTCGAGGAACTGCTGACCACCTTCGGCGATAACGACCGCCTAGCCGCCCGGGTCACCAACTTGCTTAGGGCCCCGCTGCTGGTGATCCTGTCCGATGTCGCCGGGCTGTACGATGGCTCGCCGGAACTGCCGGAGTCGAAGCTAATCTCGGTCGTTTCCCGACTCGATGACCAAACCTTGGGCCTGGCCCGAGACAAAAAAACGGGGCACTCCAAGGGAGGCATGAGCAGCAAGCTAGAGGCGGCCCGGCTGGTTACCTCCAGCGGCGAGAACGTTATTATTGCCTCCGGCCGCCAGGAGAACGTTTTGCTGCGGATCATTGAGGGAGAGGACCTGGGAACGCTATTCTTGCCCCAAGGTAAAACCGTCACTCCGCGCAAACGCTGGATTGGTTTTTCGGTCGAACCCCGCGGAGAAATCACGATCGATGACGGAGCCGCGGTCGCCATCGCCACCCATGGGGGCAGCCTCCTGCCGATCGGCATCCGCCATGTCTCCGGAACCTTTGGCAAGGGAGACATCGTCAAGGTCTGTAACTCCCAGCACCAGGAAGTCGCCCGGGGGCTGACGAACTACAGCGCCCTGGAGATCAAGCGGATCCAAGGCAAGCAAAGCGACCAAATCGCCGAAATCCTGGGGTACCGACCCTACGACGAGGTGATCCACCGCGACAATTTAACGGTCAGCCGACCGGGGTAGAGTGGGCAGCAACGTCGCGCCTGACGGCGCACCCGGCCGCTGGAACGGCCACGCCTCTGGTGTAAAATTCCACGTCGAGCTTGGGAATTCCTCCGGAAGGGGCGGGCGATGGTTTACGTTTGGGCGGTGATTTTGCTGTTGGCCAATGGGGTGGCGTGGCTTTCCAATGTGTTCACGCTGCCGGGCAACTGGGTGATGGTTGCGTTTTCGCTGCTGTACGCGCTGCTGCTGCCGGAAGGGATGTCCCCCCGGATCAGCCTGACCATGGTGGCGGTGATCTTCGGCCTGGCGGTGCTGGGCGAAATTGTCGAGTTCATCGCCGGAGCGGCCGGTGCCGCGCGGCAAGGAGGAAATAAAAAAGGCATGGCCTTGGCCGTGGTGGGGGCGTTTGTGGGGAGCATCGTCGGCGCGATCCTGCTGGCCTGGCTGCCGATTATTGGGACCATTCTCGGAGCCCTGGGAGGCGGGTCGGTCGGCGCCTTCGCCGGAGCCTGGGCCGGCGAACTGGGGAGCCAGCGCACCCACGCCGAGCGCTACCACATCGGCCGCGGTGCCGCGATCGGACGGCTGCTAGGCACCGCCGGAAAAATGGCGATCGGGGCCATCATGCTGGTCCTGGTGACGTTCGATTCGTTCTACGATCTTCGCCGCAGCAAGCCAGAGATCGTGCCGCACTCTCCCCGCGAGGTGAATGCGGTCACTTGCCGTGAGTTTCCATCGAGGGACGTATCCTCTTTCCGCGAAGCTGGGCACGGCCGGATCTGTTTTCCAAACGCTTCATCACTTCAGCGCGTCGAGGGGGATCAGACCAATGATCACCGGGCTCACGGGGTACGATGTCTTGTCGCTGCTTAGTTCTCCTTTTGCCACAATGAGTCTTGGGCCGAGGGGTACCTCTCGGCCCAAGACTTTGGCTCTGACAGGCAAAATAGAAACGGCACATTCAGAGTAAGTGACTGGCAGTGCAACCCGTCTGGAGGGAGTGACCAAAGGAGATGTCGCTACGAATGTCGAAACGAGAGTATATCATTCAATCTAGCCAGTACGTCTTCGAGACCGGGGTCCTTCCCGATGGCCAGCAAGTTCTGGTTGGGATTCAGTTACCTGAGCTGGTGGCTGTTCGATTTTCCAGCCAGGGCGCGTTGATCGGGGTTGATGTCGTCGCAACCGATTCTCTTGGAAGCGGCTCGATGGTTTATGATCAGGCCAACGCTGAATTGGCACGCTGGAAGTCAGGGGTTGGCTTTCAAGCGATGGCGATCAACGTGCAAGCATTTTTTCTGCACGATCGTTGGATCGGGATTGAAGATTTGCCCCAGCACTATCAGGAGGTTTTGGATCACCCGGAAAGCATTGCGAAAGAACGCATTGAGGAATTGCTGAACGATATTCGTCGATGGCGGCTCCGAGGGGACTTCGTCTTGTTTTGGGACGAGGATTACTACCTCAATAAGGTTGGTGAAGTGGTGTCATCTTAGGCTATTCCGCAGTCCGTCAATCCTCGGCCACGACAATTTGACTTGACCACCACCGAAGGAATAAACGCACCGCATGACCCAACACAATGAGCAAGACGAATCGCCCGAAGCTAACCCCGGCGATTGGTACGATCCTCGGCGGGGTGACGCTCCTTTTGCCTTAACCCCGATCGATGTCCCGGCGGGGCATTGGGAGCCTGCTCGGACCAATCGGTTTGCGGTTATCCAGGTCGAGTCGGGCGGGGGGACGTTTTGGGCCGATGCGGGGCAGTACCCGTTTTGGAGTGGGCAACTGCTGTTTTTTGTGCCGTATCAGTATGTTCGCTTCGAGCCGACCGAGCCGCTTAGCGGCACGGTGATTCACTTTCACGCGAACTTTCTGTGTGTGGAGACCTTCCACTCCGAGACCGGTTGTAGCGGTGTGTTGTTCAACGACCCGTATGGCAGCCCGGCGGTGGCGTTGCCTGGGGAGGCTCGGGCGGAGATCGACGCGCTCGTCCGTCGCATCCGCCGGGAGCAAGATGAAAAACCACTCGCCTATGAAGAGATTGTGCTGGCCGCGATCAAGATACTGCTGATTCTGGCTACACGGTGTAAGGCGGCCCCGTGTAAGGCGACCGCCTGTGACAACGCGGGGGAGGTGGGGGCCGATCCGTTTCGCGACCCGACAATCCAGCAGCTTACGGAGTTAATCGAACAACATTACCAACGCCTGCATGCCCCGGCCGACTATGCCGAACTGCTGGGGATGACCACCAAGACGCTCGGCCGCCAGGTTCGTCAGCAACTGGGCAAGACGCTGGGGGAGCTGATTCGCCAGCGGGTGCTGACCCATGCCAAGTGGCAACTGCTGCATACGCTGAAGCCGGTAAAACAGGTGGCGGCCGAGGTGGGGTATCACGACGAGCTTTATTTCAGCCGACTCTTCAAGAAGGCGACGGGGGTCTCGCCGAAGTTTTTTCGCGAGTTCGAAACGGAAATTCGGGGTGGGAGCAATTTGTCCATGGATTAGTCCTCCGCGCCCATTTTTTATGGCTGGCCAAACGCCGAAAATAGAAGGGAGCAATGAAAACCAACCCTCCCTCACAATGGACAGACAGCCATGACACAACTATTGCAGTGGGCCTCAAAGGCGGATCGCATCGGGATCGCCGTGACCCGGGTCGGCTTGATTATCGTTTTGATTTGGATCGGCGGCTTAAAGGCCTTTCCGTACGAGGCGCATGGGATCGTGCCGTTTGTCGCCAACAGCCCCTTCTTTTCGTTCCTGCTATCCGACCCGGAAAACTACAAGCCGCACATGAACGCGGAAGGGGTGTTCAACAGCGAGAACCGGGCCTGGCACGAGCAAAACGGGACCTACCTGTTCTCGTACGGGCTAGGCTCGCTGATTGTGGTGTACGGTCTGATGCTGTGCCTGCATCCGTGGCTGCCAAGCGTCGCCACCCTGGGCGGGTTCATGGTGTTTACCATGTCGATTGTGACCCTCTCATTCCTGATCACCACCCCGGAAACCTGGGTCCCCGACCTGGGAGACGCCCACCACGGTTTCCCCTACCTCAGCGGCAGTGGTCGCCTGGTAATCAAGGACGTCATCATGATGGGGGCGGCGCTGGTCGTCATGGCGGATTCCGCCAAGCTATCGCTGGCTCGGCGGCAAAGCGAGGAACCGGCGTAGGGGTTACCGGGTGTGAGGGTGGGCTCTCGCAGAGCGGCAATGGCAGTCCCAAGCCTTGACCGCACGACCTTCTTCCGATTCCAATAGATGGGGTCGAATTACCCAACCTGCCCCATCCCCACCCAGGAGATTTTCCCTTGAAGTGTTCGCTCCCCCTAATGCTCTGCCTCCTGTCCGTCTTGGCGCTCTCCCCTACCTTGGCCGATGAATTTCAGCCCAATCAGGAAAACCTCCCGGTCCCGCCTCCTGAGGGCGCTGTGGTGCTGCTGAATGACGAAGGGAAAAACCTGTTTTTGAGCAAGCATGGGAAGGAGGTCGATTGGCCGCTGGACTCTGGCGTGCTGGTCTCGGCCCGGGGTGAAACTCGCGCGAACCACATCGTCTCGCAGTTGCATTTCCAGGACGCCGAAATCCATGTCGAGTTCATGCTGCCAGAGAAAGGGAGCGGCAACAGCGGGATCTACATCCATGGCAACTACGAACTGCAAATCATCCACTCGGCCGGCAAACCGCAAGACAAACTGAGCCAGGAAGATATCGGCTCGGTCTACGGCTTCGCACAACCTTTGGTCAATGCCGACCGCGGCCGGGGCCAGTGGCAGGTGTACGACATCCGCTACCGCGCACCCCGGCGTGATGAAGCAG
>JBBDIM010000107.1:0-26302 GCA_040880405.1 Pirellulaceae bacterium
TCGATCAAGGTCATCCCGTGGTGGGCTGAACGCGTTGTCCGCAAATGCGTCATTGCTTAGTCATTCCCGCCAATGATGAGTTGGTGATTGGTGATGTTGTCGTAGTGGGCAGAGGATGCTGTGTCTACCACTCCCAATGCGGCAGCAGTACCCACACCATAGTACGGATTGTTCCGCGGGGTTCCTGTAATCGCATCGCTTGGATCTGTTAGGAAACGGGTGGCAACATCGAAAACTCCGTCTGGTCCCGCTGAGACAACGACGGGAAAGAGAGGGAAGTGCACGTAATTTCCAGAATCGGGAGGATCTTGAACACGACCATCCCGGACACCCAGCGGATCAAATGGATCGGGGGAGTTGGTGTTATGTAAATTGGAACGTGCTCCGAGGAAACCAGGTGCCCAACGAATCCACGCAATCGGTCGGCCCCATCCATCCAAAACCTCCAGCATCCCATCGCCATCAGTATCGCCGATTTCCGACTCACGGAAAAAGTCTAGCCCGTTGGTATCACCATCCTGCATTGATTCGAGGATCATATAGAGGCATTCCGACTCCTGATTAGTACCGGCCCACAAATCGACCGCGGCAGCCCAATCGGCGCCGCCAGTCCGGCGAATCACAGTCCGCCGATAGCGGTTCCAAAGCGAGGGGGACGTCGCCAAAATCTGCACGCCAATACTCAGATCAAGTTTGTGATTCGGCATTTCCATCCGCATCAACTCGCGGATCTTGTCCACTCGATCTCCCTGCCTTGCTCGGACGTTTCCTGACTTCGAAGGCGGAACGCGCCGGTACCGGTAGTCCTCATACCGCGACATCAGCAGTTCGTGGATCTTTTGGATCTGGCTGCGGGTGCGGTTTTCTCGGGCCTGTTCGGCCGCTCCGGCGAGGGCCGAGAGGACCAGGCTGGACAGCAGCACCAAGACCGCCATCACCACCAGGAGTTCGACGAGCGTGAAGGCCTGTTTGTGCGTCTGGTTGCGTTGGATTCGCTTCATCATTCAGCCAATGCCTCATCGGCCTGGAGGGACGATCCCTCGGTGAAGTTGGTGATGTTGTCGCGATCTTCGTCGGTGTATGGGACGCCAATGAAAGAGCTGCTTCCGAGTGATCCTGTTTGAATGCCAGCAGGGTAGATTTTGACCTGATTTAATGGATCAGTATCAGTAAATCCCCCACCGAAGTTCGCATTCTCACCGGCGCAGATTAGCTGGAAGGTGGTGGGATTACAGAACCGAGGCTGCCCGCTCTGAACGAGGGCATACGGACGCACAACGCCGGAGGCTAACGGGGTTCCTGGGGCAGCGTCAAAATTCCAGGAGGCCACGTTGGCGCCGGAAGAATAGGTATTGCTATTGAAATAGACGATCTCGGATTCGCTGTAGCGGGTTTTGTACGAAAACCAACCATCCCCATCAGGATCGACCAATCGGGTTTGGTCGAATTCGAAGACGCGAGTCCGTTCCCCCGGTCCGGTAAGTGGCCGCTCAACATCCGGGCTGAACCCCATGAGGAACAGGACGTAGGTTTCCGAGGGATCAAGTAACGAAACGTCAAGTGTAAGCGGTGCGTTCGGACTAACGATACCGGCCTGAACCATTCGATCACGGTTGGCCTCCACGCCGGGGTCATCCGCTGCCGAATTACGTTGCGGGAACATCCGATTTAAGTGCCGATCGATCGCGGCGACGCGTGGCGCGCCTGCCAATAGCAAACTCCCATCCGGCGGCAAGGCACCCCGATCTTGCTTGTAAGAGGCTAGGGCGGTTTCAATTTGAATTAGCTCCAGTTTCATCGCCGTGTTCTTGGTACCAAAAATCACCGGGCCGATCGCCACTAACGTCAGCCCAGCCAGAATCCCGATGATGGTGATCACCACCAAAAGCTCGACGAGCGTGAACCCGGTCCGACGGGAGGCATTCGTGGTCTGTGTGGTTTTCATGGCGGCGGTTTCCTTGGGTGGTCCTTCCAGGACCGGTACCAACTGGTTCAGTTCAGGTTTGGGGGAGTTACGGTTATTTTCAAATGTTTGGGGGTAAGTCGCACTCGCCGGGCGAACCGCGAGTGCCACCCCTATCGGTTTTCGTTTAGGTCAGGTTCTGGATCAGGTCGACCAACGGGAGGAACAACGAGATCACGATAAAACCGACCGCCACACCGAGGAACACGATCAACAACGGTTCCAGCAGTTTGGTGAGGGCCTCGGTCAAAACTTTCACCTCCTCGTCGTAGGTGTCGGCGACGCGGTAGAGCATGTTGTCTAGCTCACCGGTCTCTTCACCCACGTCGATCATGTTGGTCACAAACAGTTCGACCATACGGCGCTTGAGGGTCAGGAAGTACCAACCGGCACCTAGCCCCGCGATCACCAACACCGCCTGCAACGCGAACGGCTTCATCGCGTCGATGAAGAAGAACGAGAAGAAGAGGGCCGAGGGGGCCAGCATCCACAAAAACAGGGCGATCGGATGGAACGGCGCGCGGCAGTTCTCTTCCATCGGTTTGAAGATCGATTCACCTTCCTTCACCGCCTCGCTCACGTTGTGATACATCCGCTCGAACATGGCGTTGCCGGAGGTATCTCGCGCGATGTTCAGGCACTCCAAAATCGGCACGCCGGAAGCAATCAACGTACCCAGGGTCCGCGTGGTCCGGGCCAGGATGTTTTTCTCTGTCAACGCGCCGAAAATGGGGATATTCAGGAAGAAGAAGTCCCAACCCATCCGGCCATGTTTGAACTTCCGCAGTAGCGTAACGAACAGGATCACCGCGATCGGCAGCAGCGGAATACAGTACCAGTAGCTGACCAGCGCGTTGCTCATGGTGATGAGCAGTTCGGTCGGTGGCGGCAGGTCCAGTTCGAAGTCTTCGAAGATCTTCCGGAACGTCGGCACGATTTTGATCATAATGAACGACAAGATACCGACCGCGACCATGATCACCACCACCGGGTAGATCATGGCACCCTGCACCTTGCGGCGGAGTTCCTGGTCGCGTTCCATGAAGTCGGCCAGACGGTCGAGGATGATCTCCAAGGCACCACCCGCCTCGCCCGCTTTGATCATATTGACGTACAGGCGATTGAAGCACTTGGGGCATTTGCCCATCGCCTCGGAGAGTCCCGCCCCGGATTCGATGTCTTCGCAGACATCGACGAGCGAGTTCTTCAGACGGCCCGGCTTGGCCTGTTGCTCCAAAATTTTCAGGCTCCGCAGAATGGGGAGACCGGCGTTTTGGAGCACCGCCAACTGGCGAGTGAAGGTGGTGAGCTGCTTGAGGCTGACCCCGCCAATGGAGACGCCACCCCGTTTCCCTTTGCGCTTCCCCTTGCCGGTATCGCGGGCCTTCTTTTCGGCAATCCGGGTTACAAAGTAACCCATCTGCCGAATAGTAGCTTGGGCATCATCTTCGGTCGCCGCGTCGATGACGTCGCGGATTTCCTGACCCTGGGCATCCATCGCTTCGAATTGATACGTTGGCATGGCTACGTCCCGCGTTTCGTACGTGGTATTAAAAGGTCAAAGGGGGAACCCCGGAAATCCCGGGTGTCCGCCTCTTCGGCCGCCGCCCGCCGCGGGTGCGGTGGGCTGGGGCCGAAATGAAATGGTGAATTGTCTGGGGTATCTCAATGTTTTGTTAGTCGACAACCGTTTCGCGGAGGACCTCGTCCACCGTGGTCAGGCCTTCGGACATCATGAACAGTCCATGGTCGCGGAGCGAGGTCATCCCGTACTTCCGGGCCTCCTCGCGGAGCTCGTCGCTGGAACAGTTTTGCATGATCATGTCGCGCAGGTTGTCGTTCATAATCATCAGTTCGAAGAGGCCGACGCGGCCTTTGTAGCCGGTGTTGTTGCAAACATCGCAGCCCTTCCCTTTGAAGAACTTGCGGTTGGTCAACTCCTCCTCGGTCAGCTTCAAACTGAATATCGCGTCGTCATCTGGCTTGAACTCTTCACGGCACTGACTGCAAATCCGCCGCACCAGCCGCTGGGCTAAAATCGCCTCGACCGTGGCAGTGATCATAAATGTCGGGATTCCCATATCCCGCAGCCGAGTAACCGTCGCCGGGGCGTCGTTGGTGTGCAAGGTGCTGAACACCAAATGCCCGGTGAGGGAGGCCTGAATCGCGATCTCGGCGGTCTCCAGGTCGCGGATCTCGCCCACCAGGATGATGTCCGGATCTTGTCGCAAAATCGCGCGGAGGCAGTTGGCGAAGGTGTTGCCGATATCGCTATCGATCGGAATTTGGATGATCCCCTCGATGTCGTACTCGACCGGGTCTTCCGTGGTAATCAGCTTCTCGGAAATCGTGTTGAGCTCGCTGAGGGCCGAGTAGAGCGTGGTGGTTTTGCCGGAACCGGTTGGCCCGGTCACCAGCACGATGCCGTTCGGCTTGTGCATTACCTCGCGGAAGTTGTTGAGGACATCGTCGTCCATGCCCACTTTTTCGATATTGAGCGAGACGACGCTGCGATCCAACAATCGCATCACGACGCTCTCGCCGAACATGGTCGGCAGGACACTCACGCGGAGGTCGACCGGGTGACCACCCACGGTCAGTTCGATTCGGCCGTCTTGCGGCATTCGCCGCTCGGCGATGTCGAGGTTCGCCATCACCTTGATGCGCGTAGTGATCGCAAAGGCCAAGTGCCGGGGGGGCGGGACCATTTCGAACAGCACCCCATCCGACTTGACGCGAATGCGAAACTCATCCTCAAACGGTTCGAAGTGAATGTCGCTGGCGTGATCCTTGATCGCCATCAGCAACACCATGTTCAGCAGTTTGCGAACCGGCGCGCTATCGGCCAACTCCTGGACATCGGCGATATCGACGGGGCCGCCTCCGGTGAGGGCTTCGACCGCTTTCGCCAATTCGGCGTCGTCCCCCAGGTCTCGCACGAGCCCTTCAAAGCTCTCGGTGTCTTCGGAGTAGAAGCGGTCGAGGGCCTTTTGGACATCCCGTTCGGTGGCGACCACCATTCGGATGGTGTACCCCAAAAAGGTCCGGAGTTCATCCTGCGTGGAAATGTTTTGTGGCTCGCACGAGGCGACGACTAGGCGATTGGCGTCCTCGTCATACGAAACCGGAATCACGCGGTAAAGCTGGGCCATCGGCTCGGTGACTAGGGCGAGCACCGTTGGCGGGATGGTAATATCGTCCAGGCTGATCACCTGCATGTGCAACTGCTCGGCGAGGGCCTGAGCGAGTTGATCGTCGGTGATCAGGTTCATGTCTTCGGCGATCTTGCCGATCGGCTGGTGCTCCGCTTGCTGCTCCTGCTCTTCCAAAAGCAGCATCAACTGCTCATCGCTGATGAAGCCCAAGTCGACCAAAATTTGTCCAAGTCGGCGAACTGCCATTGCTATGTCTCGTCGATAAGTCGTGAATAGTGCGTCTTGGTTGCCGTTTCAAACGATGGGTCGCAATCGATGCTTTGATCCTTTACGCAATGGCATTTCCGTTGCGTGTCGGGACATGCTTTACGCCGCCCCGCTGGGTTCTTCCTCCACGATGCCGCGGCGGGCATCGGCGATCCGCTTGGCTAAGTCGTTCGGGTTTTGCGATTTTGCCAAGGCGTCCTCCATGGTGACCTTCTCCGCCTTCCACAGGTTGAACAGCGAATCGTCCATCAGGATCATCCCATGCTTGGCACCGGTTTGAATCATCGACGGAATTCGAAACGTCTTGTTTTCACGAATCAGGTTGGCGATCCCGGAGGTCACGTTCAGCAACTCATACGCGGCACACCGACCACCGCCGATTTTCGGGCACAGCGTTTGAGCCAACACCCCCAGCAGCGACGAACCCAACTGGGTGCGGATCTGGTCCTGCTGGTTACTGGGAAACACGTCGATGATCCGGTCGACCGTGCCGGAAGCGCTGTTGGTGTGCAACGTGCCGAACACCACGTGCCCTGTTTCCGCCGCGGAAATGGCCGCTTCAATCGTTTCCAAGTCCCGCATTTCACCCACCAGGATGACATCCGGGTCTTGCCGCAGGGCACGCCGAATCGCCTCGGAAAAGGAGGGCGTATCGACCCCCACTTCCCGCTGATTCACGGTCGACTTTTTGTGGTAATGGTAAAACTCGATCGGGTCCTCGATCGTGATGATATGGTGGTCGATGGTCTCGTTCAGGTGATTGACCACACTGGCCAGCGTGGTACTTTTTCCGGAACCCGTTGGCCCAGTCACTAGGAACAACCCACGCGGGCGGTGACAAAGCTCCATCACCTTGCTCGGCAGGCCCAACTGTTCTGGGGTGAGCATGTCGTTAGGAATCTGACGCAACACCATCGAGATGTTGCCCCGTTGGCGAAAAATCGAAACCCGAAAGCGGGCCAAATCGGCGAAGGCGAACCCAAAGTCCGCGCTACCCACTTCCTGAAGTTCTCGTTGGCACCGTTCCGGGGCGATGCTCTTCATCAGCGAGACGGTATCTTCCGGCTCAAGCGTTTTGGTATCCAACTGCCGCATTCGGCCATGCAGTCGGAACACCGGCGGTTGCCCCACGGTAATGTGAACATCGCTCGCCCCTTGCTTAATCGCGGCTTGGAGCAATTTGTCGATTAAAATGGTTGCCATCGTCTACCTCGAGATGAGTCTCCGATACGCTTGGGATAAGTTTGGATAAGCAAATAGGAAGCTGTCCGGTGCTATCATTATTGGGCCGGCCCAGGCCTGACTCAAGCAAATGCACCATGAAGCGATGTTTTCCGGAAAAGAAGAGCGTTTAGTGACGAGAGCAGGGGAATCAATCACCCCCTTCATCACGAGGCATGAACCCTAGCCCGTTTGGGTGGCCTCTGATTTACTCTACTTGCTTGGCGACGCGGAAGACCTCTTCCAGGGTGGTTTTGCCTGCCAAGGCCTTTAAAACCCCATCGTCGAACAGAGTTGCCATGCCCCCTCGCACCGCCTCTCGACGAATGTGCTGGGTCGCAACACCCTGAAAAGCAAGCTCTCGAATCGGTGCGGTCATGTTCATCAGCTCGAAGATACCCATCCGGCCGCGGAATCCGCTCCGCTGACAATTGCCGCAACCACGACCCTTCATAAAGGTCGCCTTCTCCGCCATCTCGGGGGTAATGCCCGCCTGCTTGAGCACCTCATTAGAGGGAGTAAACGGCTGCTTGCACTTCTCGCAGTTCACACGAACCAGACGCTGCGCAAGCACCCCAATAATGGTACTAGACACCAGATAGGAGGGAACCCCCATGTCAATCAAACGTGTAATGGCACCGGGCGCATCGTTCGTGTGTAGTGTACTGAAAACCAAGTGTCCCGTTAAAGAAGCTTGGATACCCATGGCTGCTGTTTCAGAATCGCGCATCTCACCGACTAGGATAATATTCGGAGCCTGACGCAACATCGCCTTGATGATGCGGGCGAAGTCGAGCCCAATATTGTGTCGCACCTGGGTCTGGTTGATCCCCGGGAGGTAGTATTCGACCGGGTCTTCCGCCGTGATGATTTTGGTATCGGGCCGGTTCAGCTCGTTTAGCGCGGCGTACAAGGTCGTGGTTTTCCCCGATCCGGTCGGGCCGGTCACGAGGATAATTCCGTTGGGGCGTTTGAGCAGGTTGTTGAACTTAACGAAGTTGTTCTCAGAGAGCCCTAACTGCCGGACCCCCACTTTAATACTATCCTTATCCAAAATCCGCATCACGACCGACTGACCATGGTTGGTCGGGATGACGCTCACCCGGAGGTCGATCTCCTTGGTTCCCACGTCCGCTTTGATCCGACCATCCTGACAGCGACGTCGCTCTGCGATATCGATTGCGCCCAAGATTTTTATGCGAGACAGGAGGGCACCCAGCATCCGGCGGGGGGGGCTGTCCCGCTCGACGAGCCTGCCGTCGATCCGGTAGCGAATCCGGATCTTTTCTTCGAACGGCTCGATATGGATGTCCGATGCCCTAAGCTGGACCGCTTCATTGATCATCAACTGAACCAGGCGAACCACCGGGGCACTGTTCTCGTCCACCACTTCGTCGGCCACCGTCATGGTGTCCTGTTCCATGGTGTCGGTGAATTCGATCTTGGTGTCGGTGAACTCCTGCAACATGGTGTCGGCGGATTCACCTTCCTGTTGGCCGTAGTAGCGGTTGATCGCCTCTAGGATACTCTCCCGAGGGGCAAGTGCCACGTTCACTTTGCAGTTCAGAATAAACCGCAGCTTATCGATCGTCTCCAGATCCAACGGGTTATGGACCAGAACTCGCAAGGTCCCGTCCTCCTCACCGATCGGCATGACGACGTTTTCCCGCGCGACCGACTCCGGCACCAATTCCACGGCAGAGGTGGGAATTTGGACCGAATCGAGGTCCACAAACTCCATCCGGTGCTCTTCGGCCACTGCCTGCATCACCTCGGTGCTGCTGGCATATCCCAATTGAACCAAGGCGTCCGGCACCCCGATTCCCTGGCTACTGGCAACGCCTTCCGCCTCGGCCACCTGATCGGGGCCTACAACTTTTCGGCGAATAAGGATGTCCGCGAAATTTCCAAGCGTACCTGCCAAGGTGCAGTCCTCCGAGCGAGTCTAGAAGCCTTTTAGTGTGCCCAACCTTACCTTATCTTCATCGCGAGGCGGTACTTATGTCAAGCAATGGGCCGCTATCGGAGCGCTGGTTCACGCGAATTTCCCGATTGACCGCTGCCCGCAACCCGGGCTAGTCGCCAATGCGAGAGGGCCAACGCGCGCATCTCGTCCGCCAACTGATAGTCCCCCCGCAGTTCCAGATCCGCAGCCGACTCCTCCAGTTGCCGCGCCATCGACCGCAGCATGAGGGTCTCACCTGGGGCGGCGTTAGCACTTGGTCTCGTCTCGAACACCTCCTGGTCGGGACCCACGATTTTCGGCAAATCGGGTTCCCCTGGGGTGTTCTCCGCCACGGTAAGTCGCTCAAGCCGCGCGGCGATGGAATGGCTACTTCCAAGCTGTGACTTGATCCACTCGATCTCCTTGAGCTCCTCCGCCGAGGGCTTTGCCATCGTTTCGGGAGGGGGAGAGACATGGATTTGGGGAACGTACCGCGTGGGTTTCTCCCCTGTCCCTATGGGCGTGATCTCCTCCTGGGCAAGGACCACCCCCATCCACAACAAAGCCGCACAACCCGCCATCACGCCAATTTGCTGTTTCCGACCCGCCACCATGAGAATATGCCTCTGCTTTTTATTCACCCCACACATTGCTCCAACCGCCTCCTCTGGCGTTTGGCCTGTGGGCGAAAGTTACCAAATTGGTCTGGTAAGCCCCAGAGCAACCCGCTTGCCGCGTGAAAACCTTCGGAAGGGCAAAATGGCGCTGCCTTCCGATTCGCATTGACGCGCGTGAGGGGGAACTCCATAATCCGCTGCCAAAATTTTCCACAAGGCTATCGCTAACCGCGACGGAGCCTGTCCACCTGAACCACGAGCTACAACCCCAGAAAACTCCTCTGATTGCATGAACCGCACTCGCTTGAAGATCGCACTGACATGCTTGCTCTCCCTAATCGGGCTGAGTCATGTCGCGATTTGCGCAGCGGACACCGAGGGGCAGCCGCCAAACGCACCATCCCCCGCCGCAACGACGGACCCCGGCGGAGAGCTCCTTCCTCCGGCGGCGGAACATGGTTGGATGGCAGATCAAATCGCCCCGGCTGCGATCGCGCCGCCGGAAGAGCACCCAACCGGCGTCTGGCCTCGCTTCAAGCCGTTTGGTGAGAAGCCGCTAGGGCATTCTCTCCGCGATCGATTTGCCACCTATCACGACCACCCGGACGATCCGGCTCGGCATGTGGGTCTGGGACGACCGCTGATCGGCAGTAGCTGGCGGAATCGTCCCTACCATGCCGACCTGTTCATGGGGTCGATCCTGCTGCAAAACTTAATCAGCGACGAAGTAAACCAAGCCCCCGCGGTATTAAGCGGATTGCGATTGGGTTACGACTTCGACCATTATTGGGGAGGGGAAGTTCGCCTCGGGATCGCCCAGGCCCGGCTCACTTACCCAGGGTTTCCTCAGCGTTCCTCCGGAACCAGCCAAGTCTATCTGTTCGACTACAGCGTGCAGTATTACCCCTGGGGCGACTCCACCTGGCGACCCTACGCCACGCTCGGCATGGGGGCCGCCTCGTTTCAGTTTGACGACGCCTTTCGCGCCAACCGAGATCAAACCCAGTTCGGGCTCCCGTTTGGGTTCGGCCTGAAATACTACTGGTTGAAAAACTGCTCGCTCCGTTTCGAACTGCTGAACAACTACGCGTTCGGATCCAACGAAATCAACGCGATGCACAATCTCTCGTTCACCGGCGGATTGGAATATCGTTTTGGCGCAGGCACTTCGCCGTACGCTCGGTAGCTTCGTTACCGCTTGCCGATTTCTCACCCCTGCGTTTCTCCGCTGGGTAGGTGGGGTATACTTTGAGCTTTATTTTCCCTCCCAGCTCAAACCCGTTCGGTTAGATCATTCATGAATCCGGATCTCGCGGTTGTCTTGGCACTCTTGGCGATGGCGATCGTCATGTTCGCAATCAACCGGCCGCGGATGGACGCGGTGGCGCTCATCGTCATCTGCCTGCTCCCGCTCACCGGTGTGATCGAAATGTCGGAGGCCTTGGCCGGTTTCAGCGACTCGAACATTGTGTTGATTGCCGCCCTGTTTGTACTGGGCGAGGGGCTCGTCCGAACCGGGGTGGCGCGGCAACTGGGAGACTGGTTGGTCGCCAAGGCGGGCAGCAGCCAGCCCCGCTTGATCTCGCTGCTAATGAGCGTGGTGTGCGGGCTGGGAGCGACGATGAGCTCCACCGCGGTCACGGCGATCTTTATTCCGGTGGTCCTCCGGATTTCGCGGAGCACCAAGATCGCCCCGAGCAAGCTGATGATGCCGCTCAGTACGGCAGCCTTGATCAGTGGCATGATTACGCTGGTCGCCACCGCGCCCAACTTGGTGGTCAACAGCGAGCTGGTCCGCCGCGGTCACGATGGGTTTCACTTCTTTAGCTTTACGCCGTTTGGCGTTCCAGTTTTGATCTGCGCCATTGGGTATATGCTGATCGCGCGGCGTTGGCTGCCCGAGGGGGAAGATGACATGCTGGCAGGAAGGCACCGCCGACCGACCTTGAAGACCTTAGTCGATCGATACCATTTGGCAGACCGCGAGCACCGCCTGCGGATTTTGGAAGACTCTCCCTTGGCGGGAAAGGTATTGGATGAGATCAGCCTCCGCCAGAACGCCCATGCCAACTTGATCTCGATCCAGCGAAACCGCACCTTGTTGCAGCCGACAGCGAAAACCATATTGCAAGTCGGCGATATCTTATTTGTCGATCTGATGCTGACCAGCTCCGGCACCGACGAGGAGCAGGTGAGTATTGAGAATCTCCGAGAAACGTATCGACTGGCCGCCCTGCCTCTCAGTGGCGCTCACTTCGCCGACCAGGCCCAGGAAATCGGCATGGCCGAGGTGATGATCCCGGCCGACTCCGACCTGATTGGCAAAACGATTATCGAGGCTTCGTTTCGCACGCGTTTTGGGCTGTCGGCGATCGGCGTCCGCCGGGGTGTCGAGCCCCTCAGCGGAGCGATTAAGAACGAGCCATTGAGGCTGGGCGACACCTTGTTATTGATCGGCCCTTGGAAGGCAATCCGACAACTATCAATCACGGGAGAACGCGATCTGGTCCCCCTGAACCTGCCGGCGGAAATCGAAGAGGTGCTGCCGGTTAAGGGCAAGATGATTCACGCGCTGTTGGTTCTGCTGTTGGTGGTGGGGCTGATGGTCTCCGGCATCATTCCCAACGTTCAGGCGGCGATTATCGGCTGTCTGCTGATGGGGGCTTTGGGATGTATTGATTTTGAAAGCGGATACCGCTCCATCGACTGGAAGACAATCGTTTTGATCGTCGGGATGCTTCCCTTTTCCATCGCCTTGCAGGAGACAGGCGGCGTCGACATCGCCTCGGACACCCTGATGGCGATCACCAGCGGCATGGGACCGCGCGGTGTGCTTGCGGCCCTGTTCCTGACCACGGCGATCCTCGGACTGTTCATCTCCAACACCGCCACCGCCGTGCTCATGGCCCCAGTTGCCCTGAACATCGCCGAGCACATGGATGCCTCCCCCTACCCGTTCGCCATGATCGTGGCCCTCGCCGCCTCCGCCGCCTTCATGACCCCAGTCTCCTCGCCGGTCAACACCCTAGTCGTCACCCCCGGCGGTTACCGCTTCGGTGACTTTTTAAAGATCGGCATGCCGTTCACGATGGTGGTGCTTATTATCAGCGTGCTGATGGTGCCTTGGTTGTTGCCGTTGTAAGTTTTTGGCTTTTGTTTTTTGCCACCGAGGGCACAGAGATCACAGAGCCGGAAGCTACCAAGGCCCGAAGAGCCGAGACACCACGAATACGGTCCCATCAATTCCCCGTTGTGATTTAGCGGCTTGGCGAGAGATTTTTTTTGGCCGCGGATTAACGCGGATGGGATTACCTGCGGTTCGCTGTTCTACTCGCTTGCGATCCGTGTACATCCGCGTTAATCCACGGCTAAACTTTTTTCGTGACCAAATCGCTTCTCTCTGAGCCCTCACGATTGGTTGTGTACCAATAACCTGGGACTTCATCCCAGGCTGGTATGAAATCGGGCCTTTGGCCCTATGTTGGTGCAGGCAACCCAAATCGCAGAGTTAAACCACCCTCTCGCCCGGAAAGTGCGATTCACGTTTGGTTTAACCCTGTGATCCCGCCTCCTCAATCATTCCTCTGAGCGTGCGGTAGTCGGTCTTACCGGTTCCCAAAACCGGGATCGCGTTGATTTTCCTCACCTCGTCGATCCGCATGATCCCCTGCATGCCATGCTTCTTGAGGATCTCGTTGGCGGCTCGAGTTGATAGTTCATCCACTCGGCTGAACAGCACGATCTTGCGGCCAGATTCCGTTTCGATCCCCTCTACCGCCACCTGGGCCCCGTCGTCATCGGCCGGGTAGGCTTCGGCCAAGGGTTGCTCCAGTGCGGGTAGCGAGATCATTTCGCCACCCGCTTTGATGAATCGCTTGAGGCGTCCCTGGAAGTGGATGAAGCCGTCGTCGTCGATTTTGACCAGGTCGCCCGTGTTGTACCACTGGTGTCCCTCCGCTTCGATAAAGGGTTGCGGGCCGTCGTGGTGGAGGTAACCGCTGAAGATAGTGGTGCCCCGGACCAACAGCAGCCCGGTCTCGTCAGTCGAGAGGGTCTCGTGGGTTTCGGCATGCACCACGAGCGTTGTGACCTCACGGATCGGCAGGCCAATGGTGCCTGGTTTGTTATGGCCTGGCATGTTGCCCGAGACGACCGGGGAACACTCCGTGATGCCATACCCTTCCAGCAACGCCAAATCAGGCAGTAGTTCTTTCACCTTCCGGTACAGCGGTTCAGGGCATTTTTCCGCGCCGACGAGGACCAGACGTAGCGAGATTAGCTCATCCGGTAGGCTCGCCCCGACGGCGTATTGCAGGAACGTGGGGGTCGAGAACATTAAGCTAGGACGATACGCCGCGATCATCCGCGCCAGCATCCGCGCATCGGTTGGATCGGCGTGATGCACGACGCGGATCCCCGCGAGAATCGGCATCAGCATCGTCGCGGTCAGGCCGAAGCTATGAAACGGCGGCAAAAACCCGAACAGCGCATCGCGGCGACGAAAGTCCATATGGCCGATTCCGCCCCGGACGTTGCAAATCAAATTTTGGTGCGTTAGTGGGACGGCCTTGGGCAGACTCTCAGAACCGGAGGTGAACAGCACCACCGCCGGTTGGTCAGGTCGCTCCGGAGGAAGCGACCGCAAGAACGAACCGCGCAGCAGGTAGGTGGCCAGCAAAGTGGTCACCTTTTCGGCCGTGCCGATTCCACCGCGAATCTCTTCCAGCAAAACAGGCTCCGCCCCGGGGATCTCCACTCCCAGACGATCCAAGAACCGCTTGGAGGTAACAACCCGCTGGATCTCCAATTTTTCGATCGCGTGCCGCATCCCGGCCGGCCCGGTAGTCCAGTTGAGCATCACTGGCAACTTGCCGGCCAATAGCAAGGCGAGGTAGGTGATATCGGCCGCGACCGAAGCGGGCAGCATCACCCCGACCGCCTCGCCCGGTAGGTCGCGAAACCGTTTGGACATCAGCGTCGCGCCGATCAACAGCTTGCGGTAATTGACCGCGCCGGAGAGGGCGTCGGCGATCGCGATATCCCCCGGCCGCGCGAGGGCCCGGCGGACGAACGACTCGCTGATTGTCTCCGCCAAGACCTCCGGACTACCATCCCGCTTGGAAGCGCCGGTGAGCCAACCGGGCGGCGTCTTGAGCGGCTTTTCCTCCCCGCTGGTTTTGCCGGCGGCCAGCAGCCAGAGCTGACCTAACGTGACTGGGACCGAATCGCTCCGGAAACCGAATCGCTGTTCGATCTCCAGCGAGAGGTCCATCCGTTCCAAGCTATCCAGCCCAATCAAGTCGAGCGTCGTCGCCGGATCTTTCTCGGCCGAGTCGAGGGGACGATCCAAATGATGTTCGACCATCTCGTTGACCGCCTCGGCCACCTCGGCCGGGACGTCACTGGTGTCGATATCTTGGGCCGCCTGCACACTCTGGTAATCAAACCGCCGCTTTCCCAACCAATGATGGTACGGAACAAACTTCGGCTCTTCGCCCCCATCCTGGTTGTAGTACTCTTCCAGAAACCCGTTGAGCTGGGCCTTCCCGCCGGTCGGGAGCTGCCCCACATCGATCGGATCCACGGTGATGGTGACCTTCCGGCGAGGCATAAAAAACACGAGGCTGGCCAAAATCCAACCCAACGACCGGAGGCTGTTGCTTGTCAGGTCGGGCACCTCTCCCGTCTGGGCACAACCGAAACGGCTGCCCCAGAGTCCCCTGGTTCGCACCAGCACCACAGTCACGTTGTCGACTCGCTCTAGCAGTTCATGCGCGATCCGCGCTCCGCCCACAATCTCCTTGCCGGTCCGCTGCAAACGCCCGCTGGGATAGATCAAAAAGCTCTCTCCCGCTTTCAACCGATCCGCCACGCCATCGATCATCTCGGTCGTTTGCCGGTGCGCGTCGCGGCTGTGGCTCGATAGATTGGGGACTTCCCTTGCCTCAATCAATTTCATCAACGGGTAGAACAGGTAGCTCCGATAGGTTTCCGTAAACACCAAGGGGCGCAAGGTCGGCCCGAATTGCAGGTGACTGATTACCATGGGCGGGTCGACATAGGCGGGGTGGTTCGGCCAGACGAGGATCGGGCCTTTGACTGCCTGGAGTTTTTCCAGTCCGCGGACTTCCACCTTATATCGGCACCAGAGCAGGCAGCGCAGCACGCTCCAGAGGAACTTCCGCAGCAGTTTTTTCATATCGATTCAGTACCCTGGGAAAAACGTGGCCCTGCCATGGATTACGCGGAATCGAGCCGGTCGCTGGTCGATTAAATCTTGAGATAAGCGAACTCCCTCTGCGGTCTTTATAATCCATAAGCGGAGGTCCTACCAATCCCGGACAGGCGCGTCCCACGCCGCGGGAAGTTGGGTCGACTGGGTGATGGTTTTCGACCAACCGCCGATCATCGCCTCTTTGCGGCTTGGTCACCCCCTAAATTGATCCAATCGAAAAGCATTTTTTGAAACGAAGGCGCGGAGAGCGCCGAGTGAATCCTCAGCGGTCTCTGCGCCGCGTTTCCAATCCCCCTTTGCGGCTTAGCGGGAGATTTTTTTAGCCGCGGATTAACGCGGATGGACGCGGATCGCAAGCGAGTAGAACGCCGAACCGCGGGCAACCCCATCCGCGCTTATCCGCGCCGATCCGCGGCTCCTTTTCTTAGCCACAGAGGTCACAGAGGTCACAGAGAAGTGACAGAGAATGAGGTATTTCTCCGCTGTCCCGTCCCTCTTATCCGTGTTAATCCTTGCCCATCCGTGGCTAAATTTCTTTGCGTGACTTGGGTCATTAACCTTGTTGGTGAAGGCGTGCGTTCCAACCGCTTCTCTCTGTGAACTCTGTGTGCTCTGTGGCAAAAAACTTAAGCCGCGCCGCGTGGAATTCCATGCGGCTGGTCAAAGGCCTTAAAGATTGTCAATTTTGGGGGGGGCTGAAAAGATACCGCCTCTTTGTCGCCAACCCGTTTCATCCTAAACTGAAGAGCAGGTTGACCCCGATTCGCCAACATCCGCGAACCGCCCCACTCCAGAAAACCACGCATGAACCTCCACCTCCCTGACGACATCGCTCCACTGGAATACATCGATTCCCACACCGGCGGCGAACCGACCCGAACCGTGATCGCCGGTGGCCCCGATTTGGGCAGCGGCCCGCTAATCGAGCGGGTCGAGATCTTTCGACACCATCACGATTGGCTCCGCACCGCCCTGGTGACCGAGCCTCGCGGTTCGGAAGTGATGGTGGGGGCGTTGCTCCTGCCGCCGAGCAAACCGGATGCGATCGCGGGGGTCATTTATTTCGACAACATCGGCTACCTGGGGATGTGCGGGCACGGGACGATCGGCGTGGTGGCGACGCTCGACTTCCTCGGCAAAATCTCGGTCGGGACCTACCTGCTGGAAACTCCGGCCGGTGATGTCCAAATCGAACTGTGGGAAGATGGCCGAGCTTCGTTCCGCAATGTCCCGAGTTATCGTTACCAAACCGGGGTCACCCTGCGGACGAAATCGTTTGGCGAGGTGGTCGGCGATATCGCCTATGGGGGCAACTGGTTCTTCATCACGGCGGACCATCGCCAGGAGATTCGCCTGGCGAACCTACCCCAACTCACCGCCATCTCGCAGGAGATCAAACAGGCCCTTGCGGCCGAGGGGATCACCGGCCAGCAGGGCCGGCAAATCGAACACATTCAACTGGTGAACGATGGTCCCTTCGACCGTGGTGACTTCGACTCCCAAAACTTCATCCTCTGCCCCGGCGGCGAGTACGACCGCTCTCCCTGCGGCACCGGCACCAGTGCGCGGTTGGCCTGTCTGGCGGCCGAGGGGTGGTTACAGCCTGAGCAAACATGGCGACAAGCTTCCTTGATTGGCAGCATCTTCGAAGGAAGTTATGAAGCGGCGGGAGAGCGAATCATCCCCACCATTACCGGCAATGCCTACGTGACGGCGCGGTCGCAATTGCTCACCTCGCCGAGCGACCCTTACACCTACGGAATACGCACCTCGACGGACCATCGGCACGAAAGGCCAGCTTGTGAGTAATCGGACAGTGATTGTGGGGGGCGGCGTCATTGGAACCGCCTGCGCCTACTATTTGGCGGATGCCGGACATGAAGTCACCATTCTCGATCAAGGCCGCCATGGCGGAGGCTGCTCGCACGCCAATTGCGGTTATGTTTCCCCCAGCCATGTCCCACCGCTGGCCAAGCCGGGCGTGGTGGGGCAAACCTTACGGAGCATGCTGAGCAGCGATTCTCCCTTTTACATCAAGCCGAGGCTCTCGCCGTCGCTCATGAAGTGGCTGCTCCGGTTTCTGGCCAATTGCACGCAAAAACAGATGGAGCAAGGAGCCATCGCGCGACATGCCTTACTCAGTACCTCGCGCCAGCTCTACGAAGATTTGATCGAGCGCGAACAGCTCGCCTGCGAGTTTGAAAAGCGGGGCCTGATGTTTGTGTATCTCGACCACCATCACTTCGACGCGTTCCAGTCGACCAATGAGTGGCTGACTCGCGAGTTCGGCGTGACCGCCGTCCCCTACGCCCAAGGGGACCTGCAAGCCCTGGAACCGGCCCTTAAACCGGAAGTCGCCGGGGCCTGGCACTACACAGGAGACGCCCACCTCCGGCCTGATCGGCTGATGTCCTCCTGGCGGCAGGTCATTGAGCGGATGGGTGTCAAAATCATCGAGAACCAACAGGTCACCCAGTTTCGCGGTGAAGGGGGAAAACTCCGCTCGGTTAGCACCAAGGACAACCAGTACGAGGCGGACCAGTTTATCATCGCCACCGGTGCCTGGACTCCGATGCTCAACCAACAACTGGGCGTCAACATCCCGATCCAGCCTGGCAAAGGTTATTCCATTACCATGCCCCGCCCGGAAAACTGCCCCAAAATTCCGATGCTGCTGGAACAGCACCGCGTCGGGGTCACGCCATTTGGCTCCGGCTACCGCCTCGGCTCGACCATGGAATTCGCTGGGTACGACACCTCCATCAACAACAAACGGCTCCAGCTCCTCAAACGGGGCGCGGAAGTTTACCTCCACACGCCCCACGCCCAGCCGGAACAGGAACAATGGTACGGTTGGCGGCCGATGACCCCGGACGGCGTTGCCTTGATCGATTACCTCCCCCGCTACGGCAACACCCTCCTCTGCGCCGGCCACAACATGCTCGGCCTCTCAATGGCCCCCGGAACCGGTTTGTTGGTAAGGCAGATCCTGTGCAGAGAACAACCCCACATTGATCCGGCCCGTTATCGCCTGAGGCGATAGCGGCCGGAAACGACGAACGACGAACGACGAACCATGAACCATTGAAGGCGAAGAGATGTTCATCCGCTTCCTTATTCATCCTTTCATTTGACTCTCCCCTCGCGCTGACCGACAATCGAACCTCTACGCTCATTCACCTCGCTCCTCCCCGCCCCAGGGTCTTTTCATGCGCACGCTCACCTCTTTCTGCTTCCTGTTGTTGCTGATTGTCGCCGCTCCCCTGCAAGCCGAGAACAGGCCCC
Organism: Pirellulaceae bacterium; assembly: GCA_040880405.1. Lineage (GTDB taxonomy): Bacteria > Planctomycetota > Planctomycetia > Pirellulales > Pirellulaceae > JBBDIM01. Next base: position 18,689 of record JBBDIM010000107.1, read on the forward strand.
CGAATTTCGTTTTCCTGTTGGTCGATGACCTTGGCTGGACCGATGTCGCCAGCTTTGGCAGTTCGTTCTATGAGACGCCCCAGATCGACAAGCTGGCCGCCTCCGGGATGAAATTCACCGATGCTTATGCCGCCTGTCAGGTCTGTTCCCCTACCCGCGCCAGTATCCTCACCGGCAAGTACCCGCAAAGGGTCGGCATTACCGACTACATCAATTCGGCCGGACGCAACCAGCCAGAGCAGTGGAACCGCAACACGAAACTGCTGCCGGCGTCCTACAACGACCGGTTAGCGCTGGCTGAAACGACCCTGGCCGAGGCCTTCAAACAGCACGACTACGCCACATTTTTCGCCGGAAAGTGGCACCTTGGGCCCGAAGGGTTTTTCCCGGAGGACCAAGGTTTTGACATCAACCGGGGTGGCCTGGATCAAGGGGGCCCCTACGGCGGCAAGAAGTATTTTTCACCCTACGGCAACGCTCGCTTGAAAGATGGCCCGGAGGGTGAGCACCTGCCGGATCGCCTGGCTAAGGAAACCGTCCAGTTCATGAAGGATAACCAGGAACAACCGTTTCTGGCTTACCTCAGCTTCTACAGCGTCCACACCCCGTTGATCTCGCGGGAAGACCTCCGCGAAAAGTACCTCGAAAAGAAAAAGACCTTGGGCGATACCGGCCCAATCTGGGGCGAAGAGGGGGAGCGCAAAGTCCGCCTGGTGCAGGAGCACGCGGTGTACGCCGGAATGGTCGAGGCGATGGACCTAGCAATCGGCAAGGTTCTAGCGGGGATCGACGACCTGGGTCTGGCCGATAACACGGTCGTGATCTTCATGTCCGATAACGGCGGGCTCTCCACCTCCGAAGGGCACCCCACCAGCAACCTGCCGCTCAGGGGCGGCAAAGGTTGGATCTACGAAGGTGGCATCCGCGAACCGATGATCGTCCGCTGGCCCGACGTCACCCAGCCCGGTTCTGTCTGCAGCGAACCAGTCACCAGCACCGACTTCTACCCCACGATGCTCGATATCGCCGGGCTACCCCTACTGCCAGACCAACACCAAGATGGAAAAAGCCTGGTCCCCCTGCTCCGTGGTGAGGCCCTGGACCGCGGCCCGATCTTCTGGCACTACCCCCACTACGGCAACCAAGGAGGTTTTCCCAGCTCCGCCATCCGCTTCGGCCAGTGGAAACTCATCGAGAACCTGGAAACTGACCGCCTGGAACTTTATAACCTCGCCAACGATCTGAGCGAAGAAAACAACCTAGCCGACTCCAAACCCGACCTGCGAGACAAACTGCACGCGCAACTGACCGCTTGGCGGAAAGATGTGGGAGCAAAGATGCCGACGGAGAATCCGAGGTATAAAGCGGAGAAGTAGACATAAAATGGCCAAGTCCCCAGGGGGACGACAAGGAAGCGATCATCGGGCCTCTTTCTCCCGCAGGGGGCGCGGAATCGGTTTGATCAGTTTCACCTCAACAGCGTTCTTCTGTTCGGGCCCCGGGGTGGTGCGTCCTTGGGCGATAGCCGCTTCCATCGCGGCCTTCATGTTGGCGACTCGTTCAGGGTGCTGCTCGACAAGGTTCGTCTCTTCGCTGGGGTCGTCCGCCAAGTTGTAAAGCTGGAAGTCAGGCAGGTCGGCGTGGGTCTCTTTCCCGGGCCGCGGAAAACTCCAACCGCCGGAACCAGGGCAGAGGGCCAACTTCCACTGGCCGTCGCGGATGGCGAAGCTACCGTTGATCGACTGGCTAATGATGCTTTCGCGAATTGGCTTTTCGACCGTGTCTCGCAGAGCTGGCAAGAAGCTGACGCTGTCCTCTCCCTGGGTTGGTTCCAGTTTCGCGCCGAGCATCTCGGCGAAGGTAGCCATGAAATCGGTTTGCCCGATCAATTGATCGCTTTCGCTCCCCGCTTTCACCTGGCCCGGCCAGCGGACGATCAGCGGCACGCGATGTCCCCCTTCGTACAAGTCCGCCTTGTGCCCGCGATAGATGTAGCTCGGTTGATGCCCCGCCGCGTGAAGTTCGGGAAACTTCGCCTGAGGCGAACAACCGTTGTCGGTGGTGAAGACGACAATCGTGTTTTCAGCAACGCCCTGCGTTTCTAGCGCCTCCAGCAGCCGACCCATGTCGGCGTCGATCTGCATTACAAAATCAGCGTAGGGGTTGATGCCGCTTTTGCCTTGCCATTTGGACGTGGGGACAATCGGCGTATGCGGTGCGGCGAGGGGCACGTAGGCGAAGAACGGCTTATCCTCTTGGACACGCTGGCCGATGTACTCGATGGTGTGGTCTATGATCCCCTCCTGCACGTCGATCGCCTCGAAATCTTCGCCGGCCGGCCCAGGCCGATGGAACGCCTTGGTCACGCTCGCCACTTCGGTTGGCAGGCGGTCGTCGATCCACACGTAGGGGTACATGTCGAGCGAGGCGCTGATCCCGTAAAAGTGATCGAACCCCCGATCGACCGGGCCCGCTTGAATCGGCGAGGTGTAATCAACGTTCGAGAGGTCGTCAAACGGCTGGCTAAAGTTGCCGCGGTCGTTGGCCGTTTGACCACCTTTCAGCGGCCAGCTCATCCCCAAATGCCACTTGCCGACACAAGCGGTATGGTACCCGGCCTGTTGAAACAGCCCTCCCAGCGTCAAACGATCTTCCTCGATCAGCGGCGGAGAAAACCCACCCAACACGCCACTTTGCAGCCGGGTGCGCCAATGATAACGACCGGTGAGTAAGCTGTACCGCGTCGGCGTGCAGACGCCAGAGGAAGTGTGGGCGTCGGTGAACTTCATCCCTTCACCAGCCAAGCGGTCGATATGCGGCGTGGGAATCTTGGCATCGGGATTGTAAGCCCCCACGTCGCCATACCCCATGTCATCGGCAAGCACGATCAGCACGTTGGGCCGTTGCGGCACCTCGGCCAAGACTTCGCTGGCAGTCGTGCCCCAGCCAAGCAGGACAGCGATCAGCAGGAGTCGGCGAAATGCAAGGCGAGTTCTCAGGCCGCGATATCGTGCGTTTCCAGCAGGCGCGGAAACACGGGAGAAGGCAAAATTCATGGGCGGGACCTCGTCGAAGGGGCAATGGACGGTTTGCTGCCAGTATCGTCCCTCGCGGAAGTCAGGTCAACGATCGCCTCAGGGGCGCAAGCCGGCGTCGCCCCCTGACAAGGGTTCATGGGGCGTTCCCCCTTGAGGGCATTATCTTTGCGTTTGGGCCCCCGAACCTGGCGAATGCTGACGGAACCGTCCAGTACCGTCTCGATGGTGGAGATGGTCTATGTGGCCGCGACACGCGTGGGACATCGAGATTAGCCTGCAGCAGCGGTTCCCTCTCGTGGTTCGCCAGAGAGTGGCAAACGGAGTAGCCGCTGCGATTCCTGTAGCAGAAATTTCGCGTCCGTGAACGGCTCGGCTCCGAGATCCTGCCAGCGAATCTGCCCCGCCCCGTCAATCAGAAACGTCCCGTGGAGCGGCTGTTGCTCGAAATCGTCAACACAGCGGTAGGCCGAGAAGACTTTCTGGTCGGGATCTGCCAGCAGCGGAAAAGGGATGTTGTTGGTCGCCGCGTAGCTTTCAGCCGCCTTCTGCAAGGTAGGCAAATCACTGGAGCCAATCGCGACCAAATCGATCCCGACAGCGGAAAATTCATCACGCAGGGGCGCAAATGTCTGCAGTTGTTCGACACAGTGCAGGCAGCCAAAGCCGAGATAGAAAATGACAACCACCGGCCGCCCCTGATAATCGGCCAAACTCAACGGCTGCTGCTCCGTCGAAGGCAAGGTCCACTGCGGCGCGGGCACCGGCTCCCATGTGAGTGGTCCTAGGGTCTCAAGCTCCGGCCGCTCGCCGACATCGTCACGATGCCGATATTCGCGATTCCAGTTCTCGGCATGCCCGAGCGATTTGGCCAGCGGGGCGAGATCAGCAAAGACCGAGCGTTCATGATCGATCAGCGCTGACAACTCCCGCATCCGCTCAAACGCTTTTTTCGCCTCCTCCGGCTTGTTGAGCTCATGCAGAATCCTCGCATAAACCGCCAGCGGCAGGACTTCCTCGCGGGCCGCATCCACGGCTGCTTTGGCCTGCTTCTCCGCTTCCTCTGAGTCTCCCGCCGCCAAATGAGCCCTGGCCAGTTCCGTTTTGGTCACGTCGCTGGCTTTCTTATAGTGCGTGAGCGCCTGCTCATGCTCCCCGGCTTGCTGCGCCTGCACGGCTTGCAGATGCGCGAGGGCTTTCTCTAGATTGCCGATCCGCGTTTGCACTTCTTTTTTCGTCAAAGGTTTGGCGGGCGCGTCCTTCTTCTCCTCTTCGCCCTTCTCCCCTTCGGGCTTGTCCGCCGGGTCCTTCGCGGGCTCCGCTTTCTCTGTGTCAGCCTGTTCGGTGCTAGGTTGATCGGTGGCAGCTTGATCGTCCTCGGGTTGCTCAGAAGGTTGCTGGTCGTCTTCGGTCTTGTTGTCTCCTTCGGTCTTGCTCGATTCCGCCTTCTCTTTCGCGGCCGCCTCACTTTTCTGATTCAAGTCGGCCAGTTGTTGTTGGTGTTCTTCCAACAGCGTTTGCAGCGTTTGCTCTTGTTTCTCGGCTTGTTCCGCCTGACCCAACTGCAGTTGAGCAACCGCCAGATAGCGGGTTTTCCGCACACGGGCTCCAAAATCGGCGTCCACTTCCAGATACGGCGTCTCCGCCAGGTCGGTCAATTCCTGCCAAAGCTCGAATTGAATCAGCGTATCGAGCAGCCGAGTTCGTCCCCGAGCCACCGCGCTGCTATTTTTCTCGGCCGAATTGTGTTGCGGATGTCGGGGGATCTCGATCAGATTGGTCGCAATTCCCAGCGCCTTGGTGATGTTGCCGGTCTTGATCAAATTCCGCACCAACCATTCCTGATTGTGCGTGTAGTTGTGAATTTCCGTCGGCAACACGTAGTCGTGCATCATGTGCCGATGGTCAACCCGGCTAGAAGCTTCCTGTTGCCAGCAGGCATCTTCGTAGCGTTTCAGGCCAGAGTAAATGTGCCCGCTCATGTGCCACATGTGGGCGATGCTCGGAGCCGACTGTCCGCACTGGGCCGCCGAATCGAGGGCCCTTGTCCGTTTCTTGTTGTCCCACAGATGGATCCGATAGTGATGCGCCGGATGCATCGGCTGCTGTTCGAAGACCCGTGCCAGTAAACTGTCGACCGCTTCCCGACTCGTCACGCCGAGTGCTTTGCCCGATTTGTTCCAGAACAGATGCAACGCGAGAAACGCTTTGGCTTCCGTGTCGCCCGGATATTCGTGTACGATATCTTCAAGGGCATCCACAAACGCCTGCCAGCGAGCTTTGTCGTCTTTGTATTCCTTGTGGTGAGCCGCATGCAGGGCAGCGATCCATTTCTGTTCGTATTTGTTGGCGTGGCTGCGCAGGTCGTGGGCTTTGGTGATGAACTCTTTGGCCCGCTCCGGATTTCCTTCGTTGGCCATTGCCATGCCCCAGTAGGCAATCGCACATTCCGGATCGAGCGCCGCCGCTTGACGGAACGACCGCTCCGCTTCCAGAAACCAGAAGCCATGCAGTTGCCCAATCCCCTGATTAAAGAAGGCCTGCACCTGCGGAACTTCCGAACCAACCGGGAAATCAACCGCGCCGGTCCCCTCCATCAAATAAGCCTGTTGCCGCGGCCCGGTATTGAAACTCTCGCCGTGCAGAGAATGCCCCGGATGCCATTCTTCCTCGTCGGCCGCTTCCGGCTGCTCTGGGGGTTGTTCTTGCTCGGTCGAACCGGCAGACGCGGGCGTGGAGTCCGCCGCTGGTGATTCTGCCCGCAGGGGAGAGGTCCCCACACACAGCAGCATCATTCCGACCAGAAACCAGCGCTTTGTCGATTGCATCACAGACATCCGCTCCCCACTGAAAAGTTCACTGAATTGCATTGCCATCTGTCACCGCGTGGTCTTACTCACCGGAACAGAGCAGAGTAACTCTGCGGAGTAATCATTCACGGCCCGGCCACGCCGAGCAACAGCGCAAGCGCCAGAATAGCGACGTTTCTGAGGATTGCAAGTAAATCACTCGCCGGTGACTAGCGCTGGGCCGAATTGGGGTCCCGAGACAGACCTTTCATCACTCGCGGGCCAAGCGGCCCCCTCACTCCTCCCGCCAACCGATTCGCAAAGCCTCTCCGCCGCGTAGAGCCATACTCCGGGCCGTGAACCGCTACCGGCGGGCAACGCTATTGCAGACTGCTAAGGTAGGCAAGCAGATCTGCGATTTCCGAGGCGGACATGTCTTGCATAAGAAGCTCCGGCATTAGTGATATTTCCTGGGGCTTTAGAATTTCGACCTCTGCGGCCGGAACTTGGATTTGCTTGTTTCGGCTGTCCCGTAGGGTGATGACTCGATCCGTTTTACTCTCTAGCAGTCCCGAGTAGGCTTGGCCATCGATCGTTTGCAGCATCCAGGTTAGGTACTGGGGTTCGATCTCGCGGGAGGGTTCGAGAATGCTTTGTAATAAATGTTCGGAAGTTCGCTTCCTGCCTATCTTGCTCAGTTCTGGACCGACCTTCCCCCCCTGTCCTTCAATTCGGTGACAAGCATTGCATTGAACCGAGTCGGTATGGAAGAATATTTTCTTTCCTCGCGCCAGGTCTCCTGGAATCTTCAAAACCTGTTGGGGCGTGACGGCATCGGTTCGGCGGGGAAGCCGCTCATCTGGCGGCAGGTAAGCTTCAAACAGCTCGCGAACCAGTGCCTCGGGATGATGGGCCCCGGCACGAATTACCTCGTGACGTAGCGGGTCGGAAGGTTCTTGGGCCTCGACCCAGCGGTGAAGCCGCATCGCATGATCGGTCGATGCGAGAAGCTCTTCGATGGCCGAAGCATGGCCTTCTTCCGCAAGGGTTTCCGATATGTCGGAGGTCTCTTCGCGAACGTCGCTTCCCAACTCTTCAATCCAGCGATAGAGCATCTCGATCCCTACGCGATCGACCTGGGTGGAACCGCGGGGCATCCGCCCTCGGCCCGTCTTGGCAAGGCGAAACATCAAGACAGAGCGATACGGATCGCCGGGGATGATGATCCGCGGATCGCTTAGCCCAAACTTACCTTGCAGCGGCGAGATCCCTATGGCTTTCGTCTCTTCAAGCGACAGCTCGACCCGGAAATCGATCTCGGCATTGCCTCCCACCGCGGCCTGATGACAATGGGCGCAATTGACATGAAGATATGATCGAACCCGCTCGGTAAGGCTGTGGGTCTCGTCGTAGGGATCTACCAATCGGGCCGGCAATCGCTCCTTCGGGGGCGAGTTCAAGGGAACGCTGCTTCGGGGGGGCTCCAAGGTTCGAGTGAAGAGGCCCATCCGATCGAAGACCTCCAACTGGTTTCCGCTTTGACCCTCAGTCAATGATGGCCGATCGAGCTGAGTCAGATTGAATGCCAAAGTGTGACCGGCCCCCGAATTATGGCATCGGGCGCACTGGGCCCGACCCTCAAAGCTCCATGGTTGGATGCGCCGTCCACCGAGTGCTTCGGGGTCGGCAATCACGAACTCCGTCTGAGCCCCTTCGGCGGTTACAAGGGTGGCATCCTACGCCGTTAACCCTTTTATGTTCAAAAAAAGTAAGTCTTGATGCGACTTAGA
>JBBDIM010000108.1:0-26108 GCA_040880405.1 Pirellulaceae bacterium
TTTCACCCTCAAATTGTCAAACATGCCTGGCAAACCACTTCCCCCACGCTTTTGGAAGCGTGGCTACGACGCGCTTTTGGGGAGGCGTCGTTACGACGACGTTGAGCGTGGCTACGTGCCGACTAGCAACTTCTTTGGTACGCTGAAGCGGCTCGGTTTTCGTTTGCCACCGCTTCGGGGAATGACTTCGTTTGCCTTATCTCATTGGAATGGATGAAGCGGGCTACGGTCCTAACTTGGGACCGCTGGTGGTGTGTGCCACCGTTTGGCATGTCCCGGAACACCTCTCGCAAGGTGTCGAGATTTGCGATCTGTACGCCCACTTGGCCGAGGCGGTGCATCCGAGTCCGCAGCGCGATCGGTTGGCGATCGCCGATAGCAAAAAGCTCTACGGTGGCGGCAAAGGGTTGCGGCTGTTAGAGGAAGGGGTTTGGTCGACTGCCCCCATCGTGGGGCATGCGATTCCGTTTTGGACCGATCCGAATTTCCTGAGCCCCGACGATCCGCCCCTCGCACCGTGGTATCAGCCCCCCACTTCGCTGCTTCCCCAGGCGGCAGCGCACGAAGTGATCGAGGCGAAACGGGCCAGGCTGGAAGCGGCGTGTAACGCGTGTGAGGTGCGGCTTTGCCAAGTGGCGGTGGCGGCGGTCACGGCCGAGCGGTTCAATCGGCAACTGCTCAAGTGGGGCAAAAAGAGTGACGTCCTTTCGCACACCACCTTGGAACTCCTGCGGAGCTGTCTCGATCGTCTGCCGACCGAACCGACCTTCGTGGTCTGCGACAAACATGGCGGCCGCAATCGATACGGGGACCTATTGCGGCATCATTTTCCGGAGTGGCGGGTTTTGGCGGAGCAGGAAACACGACCCTGTAGTCGTTACGTAGGTCAAAGGGAGGGGGATAAGGGAGCGATTGAGATCCGCTTCCAGTCTCAAGGAGAGGGGTTTTTGCCGGCGGCGCTCGCCTCGATGTTCGCCAAGTACCAGCGGGAACTGGCGATGGCAGCCTTCAACCGGTTCTGGATCTCGCATCTGCCGGCGCTCCGCCCCACCGCCGGCTACCCGCTCGACGCCAAGCGGTTCGCCGCGGAAGTGACCCAGGCCCGTAGAAAACTGCGGGTTACCGTAGAGCAGTTTTGGCGGGCTAAGTAACAAGGTAGAGGGGCGAATGCCTTGTAGTTGCCTTGCGGGCCACGAATTTTCGGTGGTTCGAGTTAAAAGCGGATCATTCCAACGCCGTTCCACCAATTTGCCCGTTGTCGGTTGCCTGGCGTGGCAATAAAATAGGCGAATCATGCGAAAAGCCGGGCAGCCGCTCTCGCGCCGGCAAAAGATGGCTCCCGTGATCGCCCTATGGCTCGTCCTTGGGACGGGCTCACCTTCCCTTAGTCTGGCAGCGCAAGAGGCAAAAGCAGCCATGGACACCACCCAGGTCGCTACCGAGTTGGACGTCGCCAAGATTCGGGCCGACTTCCCAATCCTGAACCAGACCTTCGAGGAAGGGGTGACGCTGGCCTATCTCGATAACGCCGCGAGCACCCAGCGTCCGCGCCAAGTGATCGACGCCATCTCGGGCCTCTACGAGACAACCTACGCGAACGTCCATCGCGGGGCCCATCGGCTCAGCTCCCAGGCGACCGACCTGTACGAGGAATCGCGCCACGCCGTGAGCGATTTCATCGGGGCGAAGTCGACCCAGGAAATCGTTTTCACCTATGGCACCACCTTCGGCATCAATTTGGTGGCGAGGGCCTATGGCGACGCCTTCATCACCGCCGGTGATGAGATTTTGATTACTGAGATGGAGCACCACTCGAATCTCATCCCGTGGCAACAGCTGTCCGAGCGAACCGGCGCGGTGCTCAAGGTACTGCCGATTACGCCGGACGGTCTGCTAGCGGTCGATCGCCTCGGAGAGTTCCTCTCAGAGCGGACGAAAATCGTGGCGTTTTCGGCGGTTTCCAATGTTCTGGGCACCATCAATCCGGTCAAGCAGATCGTCCAAGCGGCCCATGATGTCGGGGCTGTGGTTTTGGTCGACGCCGCCCAGGCGATTCCCCACCAGGCGGTGGATGTCGGGGCCTGGGACGCCGATTTTGTGGCATTCAGCGCCCACAAAATGCTAGGCCCTTCCGGGCTAGGAATTTTGTACGGCAAAGAGGACCTGCTCGACCAAATGCCGCCATTTCTGGGTGGGGGGAGCATGATCTCGAATGTCACCCTGGAAAGTTTCACCCCGGCGATGCTGCCTGCCAAGTTCGAAGCGGGGACTCCGCCGATCAGTGCGGCGATCGCCCTGAAATCCGCGCTCGAGTACCTAAAAGGAATCGGCCTGGATAATATCCTGCAACATGAACGCATCCTGACCGAGCACGCCCATCAGCGGTTGGCGGAAGTCCCCGGCTTGCGGATCTTGGGCCCGGAAGTTCGCCAAAAGGCGGGCACGGTCAGCTTTGTGATCGACGGACTAAGCCCTTACGATATCGCCACGCTGCTCGACAGCCGCGGCGTTGCGATCCGCGAAGGGCACCACTGTGCCATTCCCCTGCACAAAAAACTGGGGGTCACATCGAGTGCCCGAGCGAGTTTTTATCTGTACAACACGCTGGAAGAGGTGGACCGGTTGGCGGACGGGGTTTTGCAGGCTCAGAGGATCTTGGGGTAGAGTTGTTAGTCAAACAGAGAGCCGAGATCGCGAGCCCCGTGGAGGACGCGAAGGATTCGCACTTCGGTGTCTCTTTTGCAAGTCGCTTACCCCCGATTCCCATTTTCGCGAGGTCGAGCCGTGCTCGCCTTTTCTTTCCGCGTGGGCACGCTCGCGATGACACGATCACGGATCGCGTCCCAATCTTCAGCGGTGAATTCGCGACCTTCGCCGCTGGCCAGACCCTCTAGTAGCTTTCGCTCCAACTGTTCCTGTTCCTTTCTGGCTTGGTCGGACCGGATCAATTCGCGAACGTACTCGCTGGCGCTACCGTATCCCGACTGCACTTGCTTGCGGACAAATTCCCGCAGGCCTTCCGGTAGAGAAATATTCATCGAATCCATGGTTTAACCCTCCACTTCGATTATAAGCTAGAATGACAGGGGATGGCAAGATTTGCCATTGCCTGACTTGGTGTAGGACGGAAAAGTCTGTGCAGGCCCACATGTTGCTTCCGCAATAGAACTTAGGGAGTCGCGCCTGCACCGGAAACACCCAATTTGGGTATTTTCTCGATTGGATTCATTCCGCCTACCAACTATGATTCCTTCTAGAGGGAGAATGAATCATGAGTACCTTACCGCGACGCGTTCCTGACGCGCGTTCTCCGAGCGCCAGTGATGCCTTGCTGGCCCGCGAGAGCAGCCGCCAGCTCGTCGAGCTTATTGCGGACGATACCGTTTCGCCCTGTCACCTCCGGCTTGAAAAGGCAGGAGGAGGGGACGAAATGGTGACGATCCCCGCCACCGCCTTGCGTCTTCTCCGTGAGATACTTACGCAAATGGGCGAAGGCCACGGTGTCTCATTGGTCCCGGCGGACGAGCAACTGACCACCGGTCAGGCCGCGGAGCTACTGGATGTTTCCCACGCGTTTTTGGTTGAGCAACTCGACCGTGGCGAAATCCCGTTTCATCAGGAGGGTGCCCAGCGACGAATCTTGTTAGCGGACATCCTGGAGTATAAGCGGTCGATGAACCGTAAGCGGTTGGAAGCTTTGGACGAGTTGGCCGCCCAGGCCCAGGAACTGGATATGGGCTATTGATGTGAGCGGCGTGACCGTCGTTTACGATGCCTGCGTCCTCTATCCCGCGCCGCTGCGGGACTTTTTGATGCATTTGGCGGTGACCGATCTCTTCAGGGCACACGCTGGACCGACGCGATTCACGAAGAGTGGACTCGCAACGTCCTTCGCAATCGCCCTGACATCCTCCCCGAACAACTTGAGCGGACACGGACGCTCATGAACGCGCACGTTCAGCATTGTCTAATCACGGGCTACGAATTCCTAATTCCGACCCTTGAGCTCCCCGATTCGGGTGATCGGCATGTGCTGGCCGCCGCCATCCATGGTGGGGCAGAACTGATTCTGACATTCAATCAGAAGGACTTTCCCGAGGACTTACTTTCGCCATACGGCATAAGAGCGGTCTCTCCGGATGACTTTGTTCGGCGGCAATTGGAGCATGCGCCGGGACAGGTTTGCTTGGCGGCTACGCGTCATCGACAAAGCCTGAGGAACCCACCCAAAGACCCGTGGCAATACCTCGACACGCTTGCAAATCAGGGCCTTGCGCAAATCGCCGATAAGTTGCGGGAACTGATCGATGCGATCTGATATGTCTTCTCAAACGCTGCGATGAACGGTGGTTTGGGGTGAACCGCAACCCACAACTCCCCCTGATAGCACGCCCAATTTAGCCAGCTCGCCTTACCAAAGCACTCCGTTCTGATCGTAAAATCTTGCGTAACTCCCGCGAAATTGCGGATTTCCTGGTCCACGTGTTATTGGTCGAGGGGGGGTGGTCGCTTACAATCGGGCTGTTTCGGCTTAAACTATCCCCCCTCGTCCTGCCGCTTTCACTTCTCAGGTCATGTCGCCGGGGATGTTGGCTGGCGACGAGTTTTTCCTGTCTTGCAATCATGCGACCGTGATTCGACGGTGAGGTCTGCCATGGCTTTGGTACGTTGGGTTCGTGGACGAGTTTTTAACTTGGTCCATGGCAATAATTTAGTTTACAACACCTGCTGGGAAGACCCGCGGCTAGACCGCGCCGCCCTGGAGATCCAGCCACATCACAATGTGATGGTCATCACCTCGGCCGGCTGCAACGCCTTGGATTACGCCTTGGCGGGTGCCAACCATGTGTACGCGGTGGATATGAATCCCCGTCAAAACGCGCTCTTGGACCTCAAAAAATCCGCCATCGCGAACCTCCAGTACGAGGATTTCTTCGCGATGTTCGGTCGGGGGCAGTTGGGTGACTATAAGGAGGTCTACTCCAGCAAGCTCCGCGGTTCCCTGCCGGAATGGTCGCGAAGTTATTGGGACCGAAAAATCAAATACTTCCGGCCCCTGAAGCGCCGCAGTTTCTACTTCCGTGGCACCTCCGGAGCCTTTGCTCGCGCGGTGAACATGTACGTCGACCGCGTGCTGCGGATTCGCCCGCAAATCATGGAACTGTTCGACTGCCAAACGCAAGAGGAACAGCGCGAGTTGTACGCCAAGATCCAGGATCGGCTCTGGACCAAGTCGCTCAAGTTCGCGATGGCCAGAGATACCACTTGGTCGTTGGTCGGTGTGCCCAGGGCTCAGCGAGAGCATCTGGAAAAGCAATACGCCAATGGCATCGTCGACTTCGTCCAGGAAAACATGCGGGCCGTGTTCGCCGAACTGCCGATCCAGGACAACTACTTTTGGCGGGTGTATGTCACGGGGCAGTACACCGAGGCCTGCTGTCCGGAGTACCTCAAGCCGGAAAACTTCCAGGCCTTAAAAGATGGCATCGCCGATAAGGTGACAACCCATACCGATTCGGTCCAGCACTTCTTGGAGAAGCATGAAGGGCACCCGGTCCATCGGCTGGTGCTTTTAGATCACCAAGACTGGCTGACCGATAACCTGCACCCGTTTTTGGTCTCGGAGTGGCAGGCGATCGTCAACCGAGTCGGCCAGCAGGACGACATCCGGCTGATCTGGCGGTCCGGCGGGTTGAACACCGATTTCGTCGACGAGGTGGAGGTCAATGTCGAGGGGAAAAAGCGAAATGTGGGGGAACTGCTAACCTATAACGATCAACTCGCCAGCGAGTTGCACGCCAAAGATCGCGTCCACACCTACGGCGTGTTCCGGATCGCCGATTTGGCCGCGGCCGGAACTCCTCAATCGCAACGCCCCATGGCCATGAGCTAAGGCCTGAATTCAATTCCCGGCTCGCGGTTCACCTCCGACACCTCACCGGCGTTCCCCCTTCCGAGAAACAAAACAATGGGTTTGGTCTCCGATCTGAAGGTCCTTTACCACCTCGTGGCCAAGCCGGTGAAGGGGGACGATCATGCCGAGCGCCTAGAGAGTTTTTACTCCGGGCAGGCGACCGCCTACGACGACTTTCGGCGGCGACTGCTCAAGGGTCGAGAGGAGATGTACCAATCGATTCCAGTTCCTGAAGGGGGCGTCTGGGTCGATATGGGTGGCGGCACGGGATCCAACTTGGAATACATCAGCGACTCGATCCCGCGGCTGGGCAAGGCCTATGTCGTCGATCTCGCCGGCTCACTCCTCAAGGTGTGCGATCAGCGGGTCGCCGCCAACGGCTGGACCAATGTCGAAACGGTCGAAGCGGACGCCACCCGCTGGACCCCGGCTGAAGGCTCGGCCGACGTGGTGACCTTCTCCTACTCGTTGACGATGATTCCGGACTGGTTTGCCGCGATCGACAACGCCCTGCGCATCCTCAAGCCGGGCGGCACGATCGGCGTGGTCGACTTCTACGTCTCCCGCAAATTCCCCGATGACAATCGGGTCCGCCATGGCTGGTGTACCCGCAGTTTCTGGCCGGTTTGGTTCGCCACGGACAACGTCTTCCCTTCCCGCGATCACCTCCCCTACCTGGCCAAGCGATTCGAAACCATCGAGCTGCACGAAGCCCGAGCTAAGGTGCCGTATATGCTGTGGATGAAGACTCCCTATTACCGCTTCGTGGGGCGGAAGCCGTTGGAGGGTTAAGTCTAGAGGTTGTAAGGATTTGCCTCAGACAATTTTGACCTGAATCATCTGTAAGATACAATTAGGTGGTTCCAGGAGATTACTCGAATGCCTAAATCCCATGTCATTAAGGTCGCGGTCGAGCCGGAGGATTCCACTCGGGCTCGTGGTGAGGATGCGTCCCTACTTATCGAGATCGATCACCAAAGCTGGCAGCAATTAGACCTAGCCGCCCGCGGTCGAGGCGTCAGCCTCAGTGATTACATCAGTGAACTCTTGCGGATCGCCGCGGAAGAAGATCGTCTCGCGGTGACGGATAACGTAACGATATCCAGCCCCGAGGATCAGCGGAATTTTCTGGAGGCGTTGGAGGCGAGCCCCGAACTCACGCCCGCTCAGCGGAAATTAGGCGCGATGATGCGGAGCGAGCTGTGACGGCGGTTAGGTTTCCCACAGGCTATCGGCTTGCACGGCTGCAACGTAATCATCCTCGTGCGAGTTTTGATTGCGGATCGGATCGCGTCAACGACTGGCTCCGCTCAAAGGCGGATCAGGCCCAGCGAAAATTCCTTTCCGCAACGACCGTCCTGCTCGACTCACAGGAAGCGATCGCGGGCTATTACACACTCGCTTTGGGGCAAGTTGAATTTAGTGAACTCCCGCCGGCTACTACGCGCAAGCTTCCCAAAAGCTCATTGCCGATTGCGAAACTCGCTTGGCTGGGTGTTCATCGCACGCATCAGAAGCGAGGTCTCAGTGAGAGACTAATTGCTCAGGCGATGCTCGATTGCTACCAGGCAAGTCAGTGGCTCCCGTTTGTTGCAGTGATCGTTGATTGTCTTGAGGAGTCGCTGAAAGGGCTTTACGCACGGTGGGACTTTGCGGATGTACCTGCGAATCCGACACGCGTCTTTTTGTCTGCTTCGCAGCTAATGGAATTAGGGTCTTCTCAGTAGAATGACGAGCCTGGGCGCCATGCCCACGCCCGGAAAGCGTAGGCATGAGAAGTGAGCGGCGATTTTGTCTTCTTCGGGTAGGATGCACGCCGTCTCTCGTTTCATTAGGCGGCGTTGCCAGTGGGTGATTTTCACGCCAAAGATCGGAGGGCTCGCGCCCTACCGCTTTTATTTTTGATTCCAATCAATAGAAGCGGAGCAGCGCGAGCTGCCAAGTGAAGTGCGAGAGGATCCTGTCTCATTCGAGGATTCCAGGTGCCATCTCCGGTTCCATTAGACGATAATGCCAGCGTAAAAGAGTGCCGCTAGCGGTTTGGCCGGTGAAGGTGGGCTACCAAAGCGTTCAACTGGCCGTGGGTTGGCAGTCGGCCGTTTAGGTCGTTGTTATTCGAGAGTTGCCGGTGGGAAATCTACGCGCCAAATCATACCCACGTTTACCGCGCGTAGGCATGTCTACCAAGATGTTCAATAGATAACCACGAAACACACGAATGACACGAATACGAGGAGCGGTATTGGAGGTGCTTTCAATTATTGGTGGCTATTCGTGTCATTCGTGTCATTCGTGTCATTCGTGGTTGAAAAAATCGTTCTTCAAGAGATTTGAAACACAGAGGCACCGAGAGCACAGAGGATTCTCGGCGCTTTCCGCGCGTGGGCAGGGTACGCGATGACCTAGCCGGTGCGTGGAACTGGTAAGACGGACAACTTGCCTGGCGCCCAGCCAAACCGCTTCCCAACCCCCGGAAACCATGGTTCCATCCCCATGGTTTCCCATACGCTCACGCTCGCCTACTTCCGCAGGTTCCCGGTGCTCTTTTCGGCGACATCGGCTTTCTTTTCTTTGGCGACCCCTAGGAAGGTCATCAGGTCGGCGATCTCCTCGGCGGTGAACGAATCAAGGAGGCCGTCCGGCATGACGCTGCGGTCCGAAGGGGCGATCTCTTCGATGTCCTGCTGGCGGATCGTCACTTTTTCACCCGTGTTTTGGGTGACCACGTAGTCGCCGCTGGTGTCGATACTGACCAGTCCGACCACCATTTTGCCGTCGGCGGTCAAAATCTTCTTGGCCGCGTATTGATCGGAGATCACATGCGACGGGAACAGGATCGATTCCAAAATCTGCTTGCGCTGGAATCGTTTGGAGATGTTGGTCAGGTCGGGGCCGACCGCTTCTCCCACGCGGCCATGCCGATGGCACGCCGCGCACTGTCCCTTTTGGTACACCAACGCGCCGTTGCGGGGGTTACCCCCTTGGAACTCCGTGTCAGTCAGGTACTTCAGCACTTCATCCAGGTCCCAGTTGCTGACCTCGGTGTTGACCGGTTCCGCTTTGGGGGAATCGGGGAAACTGCCGGCGAACCAACCTTGCCACGAGACCAACCGATCTTCCGGCGTGTCGCTCGGCTTGAAAGGGTACTGCCCAGTCCACTTCTCCAGCAACCGCGAGGCCGCGCGGCTACCCTCTCCCTCCAGACGCAGCCCCAGCAGAATGAGCTGCCGGAGATCCTCAGGTTGGGTCGTCTTTTCCGTCTCCAATTCTCCCAGCTTGGTCAAAATGGCGGTCGCGAATCGTGGTTCCAGTAGTGGGAAGGCCTCGACGATCAGCGGGAAGTTTTCGCCGCCCGGCTGCTGCGCCAGGCCAAACGCAACCGAGCCGCGGCGCTCCGGTTCGTTCTTGTAGACCCACCGTAGGTGGTTCATGCTCTCGACAGAACCCTCTTCGGCCAACAGGGCGACAATCCCCTTGCGGAGTCGATCGACGACCACCGCTTCACGGTCCAGCGGATCTCGTCCGGCCAAGGCCCGATCGACCATCCGCAGCGTGGCGATGGTACCCGCCGGGCGTTCCTTAGGCAGTTCGAACAAGCAAGCCAAGGCGGCGTTGGGCCACTGGCTACCCATCGAGAGGGCAATCTGAAGCTCATCCGGCGTGAAGCATTTGACGAACTGCTTGGTGCTGTTCTCGATGTAACCCCGCAGGCCCTCGCCTCCTTCAATCTCCAGGCCACTCTCCAAAGCGGAGAGAATTTTCATCTTCTGTTTGGTGGTCCAGCCTTCCCGGAGGAAGGTCAGGTGCATGGCGATACTCAGCCGCTCGGAGTTCGGGATATCGCTCTCCAGATGCGCGATGTAGCGCTCGGCGAGCGACATCTCCTTGAAGTAGACCAAGGTCCGCATCAGTTCGCGGTTCATCAGGTCGTCCGCCGCGGGGAACTCCCGCGCCAGTTTCTCGACCAGGTTTCCGACATCTTCTTTGCCTAACTCGCTCCGGTGGATCGCCAATTGGATCACCCGCAGCATATCCAGGAAGTGGGCATCGGTGAGGTAGGTATCCAGCCATTGACTGGCTCGCAAGGCAACTTGCTGGCCACGCTCTTTGGTGGGCTGCGCGATCAACACCGCCGTGGCGGCCGTGTTGAACAGCAAGGGGGAATCGGTTTCCAACACATGATGGAACCAATCCTCGGCCGGTTGATTTTCCAGCAATCGCCGGGCGGACCAAGCCACGTGCAGGTCGTCCGACTCAAGCTGCGAAGCGAGCTTTTCAAACGGCACCTTGGCGTCAAGCGTTGTCAGGCTCTCGCAAATGCTCCGCCGCACGAGCGGGCTGTCGTCTTTGAGTTGCTCAATGAGCCGCGCGGTGGTCTCCTCGCCGGGATAGAAGGCCAGCAATTGAACCGCCTTAGCGCGAACCTCCAGGGCCGAATCATCCAGCAGTTCCAGGAGCATCTCGTGGCTCGGAGTCGGGCCGTATAGGTGCATTAGGTCGAGGCCCCTGACGCGGTAGGGAGCTGGGTTTTCATTGGAGATGACCACCCCTTGAACCTGCGTATCCCAGTCGTCACCCAGTCCGGCTTGGACTTCGGCGATCGCCTGCCGACCCCACGCGCTGTGAGGCTGAGGCTGGCGAATTGCGGCGGTGATGCCGCTTCCCAGGTTGTCCAGCCCCGGCGGCTGTTCACCCTTCCACACAATGCGATAGAGGCCACCCTCGGTGCCACGGCCGCCGGTCCCGAGATAAATCCAGCCATCTGGGCCGATATCGACCCCGGTTACATTCATCGGTTCCCCTTCGAGTAGCGGCTCGACATGGGTCATGTAGCTGGCCCCGTCCCGCCGCATCGCCACGGTCAAGATGCGGCCGTTGGCCCAGTCGGTCAGGACTAGCCGGTTTTGATACTTGGCTGGGAAACGGAAATGGTCGTACACCACCATTCCAGTCGGCGACCCGGGGCCGGTGTCCAACAGGGGCGGGAGGCAGTCGGGGTAATACTCAGGCCACTTGGCCCAACCACTCCGCCAACCGAACTCGGCTCCCGGGAGGACCTGGAACAAACCGGTCGAACGATGCCAGGGCAAGCCTTCGTCCCATTCCATGTCGGAATCGTGGACGAACAGGTCTCCCTGTCGGTTGAAGGCCAGTCCGAAGGCGTTTCGCAACCCACCGGCGATCACCTCGACCGAGGAACCTTCCAAGTCGGTTCGTAGGACCATCCCGCCTGGCGATTTAACACCGACGGCGTGCCCGCCTGGATCTTCCAGCCGCTGCACCAAATCCCCTTCGTAGAAGTGGCGGTGGGGGCTTTTCTCGGCGAGGGCCGCTTTCATTTTGGTGTCGTTACCGGCGACGATGTAAATCAGCCCATCAGGGCCTAATGTCAAGCTGTGAGGGCCATGCTCACCGATCGGTCCCTCGAATTCGACGAGGGTCTTGGTCTCTTCCAACATGCCATCCCGGTCGGAATCGCTCAGGAGGTAAAGCCCGGTCCCTTTCGAGCCTTCGCCGATCACGTACACATCACCGTTGAGCGGCAGAATGCCTTGGACATTCTTAATCGCCTCGCTGTAAACTCGGGAAGCGTCGACCACACCGTCGTCGTTCGAGTCATAAAACAGCGTCAGCGGGCCCCCTTCAATCGAGGCAATGATATTGCCGAACTCGTTGAATGCGATCGTCAGCACCCCGCCGGTGACATCCGCCGAGAGCACTTCCTGGATCGCGAACCCCGGGAGGATTCGGAAGCGGGACTCCTCGTCCGGCTGCCCCGCCGCGGGATCGGCGGCAGCGGGTGTCGCCGTGGCCGGGGTTGATTGGCTGATATTGCGGCTCACTGGAGTCGTTTGGCTCCGGGCGACTTCCATTTGGGGAGTCGCCGCCTTGGGCTCTTCGGTTTCCCAAGGAGAGGTCCGCCCGGCCGGGCCCAGCACTTGAGCCAACGCCCAACGGCTGTCGCTGTAGTGCGTGGAGTACCAGAATGGTAAGGGGCGCAAGTTGACTCGCCAGGAGGCGTCGGTCACGATTTTGGTGGTGGGTCGTCCGCCCGATTCCAAGTCTAAGGTGGCCAACAGCCCGGCCGAACCGTCCACTTGGTTGGTCACCTGCACGGCGATCAGATTCACGCCGCTCCGCAATTGCGGGGTAATATTCACGGTCCGGGGCTGTTTCCAGTTGCTCCCCTCGGCTGCCTTGGTGCCGTTGACGTACAGTTCAAACTCGTCATCCGCGGCGATCGTGATCGCCCCCTGAGTCGGATTGCCGACCTCAAAGGCCTTGCGGAAGAAGCAGGAGCCCTCCGGCACACGGTCCTTACGGTGCTGCGGGGCCCAAATCCACTGTGCTTCCTGGGCCTCCAATGGGGCGGCACCGAGCAGCATGCAGGCAAAGATCCAGATTCCGAGTCGCGTGTGTTGGTTCATAATCAATCGCAGGTTTTTGACGGTACGATTTTCGGCCCGAAAAAGCCGCCTCACCTGAAGGGGCGATTTGGCATATTCCGCGGAAACATGGCTTCGTTGCATCCACCCCCTGTGCAGGGCGCGGAAACAAACCATCATTTAACCAATCGGGACATGCCGCCCGGGAAATCAGCAAAACCGGAACACACGGAGGAATTCGCACGATCCGCCGTCACGGCTAGCTGGAGGGAAGCCCACGAATCACGCACGCTAGCAAGGTTTTCGTTGCCACGCTCGCCAAGAACGTGGGGGCCGCGCGAGGAGGGGATGAGTTCAATTACAAAGAGTCGGAGGTCTCGCAGTTTGGGCCGCGGCCTCTGTAATTGAACTTATCCCCGTTTCCAATTTGACGTATGTGCCAGTCATTGCCCCTGGTTTGCTGGGTCGGTTGGTGGGGGGCTCTGGTTAAAGATGGAGCGTTTGGAAGGGGATAAGGTCAATTACGGGTACCGCGGCCGGGGGTTCCTTTCCGCCGACTCTTTGTAATTGAACTCATCCCCGATGCCTTCTCTCATGGCATCCGACTTTTTGTAGCTACGCTCGCAAGAGCGTGGGCGAATCGCGAGAATGGGGTGCCTTTGGAGGAAAGTTATCCCTGAAGGCCAGGCGGTTTAGCACTTCCCCCACGCTGTACGCCAGCGTGGCTACGACGCGCCTTTCGGAGTCACACTCGCCTAGAGGGTGGGGGTGAGTGCAAGCGAGGCTGTTATTGACCCCTTTTTGCCTGAGGGCTACGATTCGAATGGGTGATTCGAATGGGTTGGCTGGGAAAATTGTGTCAGCTAGTTTCTAATTAGGCACCCCTGTTCACTACGTGGTCTCCGCCGGGGGCGGAAACGCGGGGCTTCATCGAACCAAAGGATTTGCCATGCCGTGGGCTCGTTTTCTGACCTTGGGACTTCTCGTCGTGCTGGTGACAAGCCAGCTTGCTTGCACTCGGGATCGAAAAGCGGAAAAGGCCGCCGCGGAATTCGATTTTTCCGCTGGTTTGAAACCCTTCACCCCACCCAGCCTTGAGCAGCTCAACGAGGCAACCGCGTGGGAGGACCAGGAGGTGATGAGCCCGTTGGACCGTCTCAATGCCTATCTGGCGGAGAACCCCCCGCAGGTCGATGTCGAAACGGCCCTGGACCTCCGGAACGATTCGGACGAGGCGAACGAGCAGATCAAAAGCGGCTTGGGTATCCAGCCCAGCAGCCCGGACGAGGTAAACTGGGACGCCACCTTCAACCATCATATTGGGGCCGAGGTCAAAAGCGTCAACCCGCTGTTCATGAGCTCGGTTTACGAGTTCGAGGTGGTCGGCCTGACCAACATTTCGCTGATCGCGTCCGACTGGGATCAGATTCCCTTTGGCGATGCGGACCACATCAAAAGCTGGCAGACCAGCCCCGACAACAAAATCCATAAGTTCATCCTCCGGGACGACCTGAAATGGACCGACGGCACGCCGGTCACCGCCCACGACTTTGCCTTCACGTTCAAGATTTTGCGGCACCCTGATATCATCTTGCCGGCTCTCAGTTCCGGGACCGAGATGATCGACTTGGTCCACGCCTACGATGACCACACCCTTGTGATTTTCCATAGCGAGCCGCTCGCAATCAATGTCTGGCAAAACGTCTTCCCGATCATTCCGCGGCACGTTTTCGAGCCGTCGATCGCCGAGGACCCCTCCATGGTCGATAGCGACCGCCATCTGGAAATGGAACAGCAGCCGGTGACCTGTGGGCCGTATCGGCTGGTTCGGCGCGAGCGTGATAAGGAATTGATCTTCGAGCGAAACGACGACTATTACCAACACAACGGGAAGGAAGTTCGCAACAAGCCGTACTTCAAGACGATCCGGATGGAGGTGATCAACGACTCGAACAACGCCCTGTTGGCCCTCAAATCAGGGAAGATCGACGACACCACGATCGCCGCCGACAAGTGGGCGACCGACGCCGCGGCCGACGACTTTTACGACCGTAACACCAAAGTCTCCGCGACCGCCTATACGGAGTTCCACATCGTCTGGAACTGCAAATCACCCCTGTTCGAGGATGCCAAGGTCCGCCGGGCGATGAGCCACGCGGTCGACTATCGGGAAATCCTCGACAAAATCCTCGCCGGGATGAACAAACAGGCCAATGGTCCGTTCCATCCCGAGGCCTGGGCCCACCCCAATCCGCCGGTCGAAAACTACAACTTGGACCTGGACAAGGCCAACCAGCTATTGGATGAAGCAGGCTGGAAAGACACCACCGGCAGCGGCATTCGGAACAAAGAGATCGACGGCAAAAATGTTCCGCTAGAGTTCTCGTTCCTGATGGTCCCCTCACCCAACAGCGAGCGCGTCGCCCGGGTGCTTCAGTCGAGCTTCGCCAAAGTCGGCGCGAAGATGGATATCCGCCCGATCGAGTTCACCGTGATGCAGCAGCGAACGAGCGATCACAACTTCGACGCCGCGTTTGGTGGTTGGGGTTCCGGCACCGATCCGTACAGCACCAAAAACATCTTCGGCACCGATGAAAATCGGAACTACGGGCAGTACTCCAACCCGGAGGTCGACAAGCTGTTCGAGGAAGGGCTGTACGAATTGGATCAGGACGAGCGAGCCAAGATTTATGGCAAGGTGCATACCATCCTGCACGAGGATCAGCCGTACACTTGGTTGTTCTATCGCACCGATCTGCAAGCCTTCAACAAGGAGCTGCGGGGATATAAAATGAGCCCCTCCGGACCGTTCATTTACAATCCCGGCACGCATAGTATCTGGCGTGCCAAATAGCCCCACCCTACTCCACGACGACGGGCAGACTTGGTTGCCCGTCGTTCTAGCCCGCGCCGGACCACCCCTCCCTTGCGGATGTTTTGCCTGGTCTCCTCGCCGCACCGGAATCGATACGCGATATGTTTACCTACATCGTTCGCAGGCTCTTGATCGGGGTGCTCACCTTAATGGTGGTCACTTGCATCATCTACGGCCTCATCCGCAATATGCCGGGCACTCCGCTGACCTTGCTGCAGCAGGAGACGCGGATGGACTTCCAGATGTCGCCCGACACGATTCGCCGCCTGGAGGCGATGTATCACCTGGATAAGACGTGGTACGAGGGGTACGCCTACTGGCTGGGCGACTTGATGCAGGGAGACCTGGGGCGCTCGATCAGCTCGCGGCGACGCGTAACGACAATCGTCGCGGAACGCTTGCCGCGGACGTTGCTGTTGACCGGAAGTTCCCTCCTGCTGACATATGTCCTCTGCATCCCTCTGGGTTTGTGGGCAACCGCGAGTGCCGGCACGGTGCAGGAACGCGTGCTGATCACCTTTCTGTATATGTTGTTCGCGCTGCCCGCCTATGTGGCGGCCGTTTACCTGAAGTTGATTGTGGCGGTCCGGTTGGAACTTTTACCCCTGTACGGTACGACGGGGGACAATTTCCGGGAACTCGATTTCGCCGCTCAAATGTGGGACATCATTCGGCATTCGCTCCTGCCGGTGTTTTGCTTCACTTATGGTTCGTTGGCCTATTACACGCGGTTTGTGAAGTCGAACATGATGGAGGTAGTGCAGCAGGATTACATTCGCACCGCCAAGGCCAAGGGGGTGGGGCCGATGAAGCTGATCGCCGTGCATGCCTTTCGCAACACCTTGATCCCGCTGGTCACGATGATCGGCTTGACGCTGCCGGTGCTGCTGGGAGGGTCGGTGATTTTGGAATCGATTTTCGAGTGGAACGGTATCGGGCGACTGTTCATCGATTCGCTCGGAAAACGTGACTACCCCATGATTATGGCCCTGACGCTGATTTTCTCCGTAATGACCCTCGCCGGGCAGTTGTTGGCCGATATCTTGTACGCCGTGGTCGATCCCCGGATTACCTATAAATAATGAGCACGCATCCGGAACCCCGGGGGCAGGTCCCCCAAAGTGAACTTGAGGCCAAGGCTGAGCGGACCGCCAAGCAGTCGCGCGGTTTTTGGGTCTCGTCCTGGATCAACTTTCGCCGCCGCAAGTTGGCGATGGCGGCGCTGGTGTACGTGGTGCTGATGGCCTTGGTGGCGATCTTCTCGCCAGCCATCGTCGGCACCAAACCGGTCGTCTGCCGCTACAAGGGAAGCCTCTACTTCCCGGCGATGGGCTACTTCAAAACCTCCTGGGAAAACGCGATCTTCCGGACCGGCGACCGGTTCGCCAACCGCTATGAGGAAAACCTCAAGCAGAACGACCCCGAGAGCTGGGCCATCTGGCCCTTGGTGCGGCAAGATCCGCTGGAACGCGTCCGCGATGATTGGTTCGCCGATCAATCCGGAAACCCAACCCAGGAGGGTCGCCCCTCATTGCAAAACCTCCTCGGGACCGATTCCTCCGGGATCGATGTCTTCGCCCAGTTGGTCCACGGCACGCGGATCGCGCTATTGGTTGGGTTCGTCTCGATGGGGTTGGCCTCACTGATCGGCATCACAGTCGGGGCCTGTTCCGGCTACTTTGGCGGCTGGATCGACTCGATCTTTTCCCGCGTGATCGAGGTGGTGCTCTGCATTCCAACATTGATTTTGATCATCGCGCTGTTGGCAATCGTCACCCAGCCGACGATCTGGCATGTGGTGCTGGTGATCGGTCTGACCGGCTGGACCGGCATCGCGCGGTTGACGCGTGCGGAGTTCATGAAGCTCAAGCAAATTGAATACGTGGCGGCGGCTCGGTCGATGGGTGCGGGTCCGATCCGGATCATGTTCGTGCATATCCTGCGGAACTCGCTTGCCCCGATTTTGGTGCCAATCACCTTCGGCATCGCCACCGCCATTTTGACTGAAAGCGCCCTCAGCTTCCTGGGCATCGGAGCCCCACCACCCACCCCGACCTGGGGCCGGGTGCTCTCCGAGGGGAACAACAACATCCAAAGCATGTGGTGGCTGGTCGCCTTCCCTGGGCTGGCGATCTTCGCAACCGTATTGGCCTACAACCTTATCGGCGAAGGCATCCAGGAATCGACCGACCCGCGGACCCGAGACGGGCGGTAGTTCCGTTTCAATTTCTCCCAAAAACCACCAGACCAATCGATGAGCACCACGGAACAACCGCTGCTGAAGGTCGAGAACCTCCAAACCCAATTCCAAACGGAAGAGGGAATTGTGAGGGCGGTGGACGATATCTCGTTTGCCCTGAGCGAGGGGATGACGCTTGGGATCGTGGGGGAATCGGGCTCCGGGAAATCGGTCACCTCCCTCTCGATCATGCAACTGCTGACCCGCAACGCCACCATCGCCGGGGGCAATATTTCGTTCTTGGGGCAAGAGCTGATCGGCCTGCCAGACCCCAAGATGCGGAAGATCCGAGGTCGCGAGATCAGCATGATCTTCCAAGAACCGATGACCTCGCTCAACCCGGTCTTCACGGTCGGCTCGCAGGTGATGGAGGCGATCCGGATTCACCAGCAGATTTCCGTCAAAGAGGCTCGGGAACAAACCGTGCGGCTGTTTCGCGAGGTCGGCATCCCCGCCCCTGAGCAACGCGTCAACTACTACCCGCACCAGATGTCGGGCGGGCAGAAGCAACGCGTGATGATCGCGATGGCCCTCTCTTGCAATCCGAAGGTCCTCATCGCCGACGAACCGACCACCGCGCTGGATGTCACCATCCAGGCGCAGATCCTGGATATCCTCCGCCGCCTGCGAGACGACCGGGGGATGTCGATCCTGTTCATCACGCACGACCTGGGGGTGATCGCCGAGATCGCCGACCATGTGCTGGTGATGTACCAAGGAAAGATCGTGGAGCAGGGGCCAATCGAACAACTGTTCGCTAACCCCACCCACCCTTACACCAAGGGCCTCTTGGCTTGCCGTCCAAGACTCGACACCAAGTACCGCCACTTGCCGACCGTCGCCGACTTCATGGAGACGAAAGAGGTTAACGGTGAGCTGGAGATTATTGAGAAGGTGGTCACCCCCGAGGTCGAACAGCGGCTCATTAGCGACGGCCGGGGGCGATTGCTCCACCCCAAATCGGTCCTCAAAGCGATCAACCATCCGCTGGACGAGGCCGACCCCGACAGCGATACCAAGTGCGTCGCCGAAGGGGAAACGCCGCTCTTATCCGTCCGCGATCTGAAAGTTCACTTCCCGCAGCGTAAAGGGCTGTTTTCCCGGATCGTCGGTTACGTGAAGGCGGTCGACGGAATCAGCTTCGATGTTTACCGAGGCCAAACCCTGGGGCTGGTCGGTGAATCGGGCTGCGGCAAAACCACCGCCGGCCGGGCCATCTTGCGGCTGGTAGAACCGACCGCCGGCGAGATCGACTTCGAGGGAAACGACATCTTAAGCCTGAGTGGCGGGCCCCTCCGCGAGATTCGCAAGCGGCTGCAAATCATCTTCCAAGACCCCTACGGCAGCCTGAACCCCCGGATGACGATCGAGGCCGCCGTGAGCGAACCCATGGTCATCCAGAAAATCGGCAAAGGCGCGGCCGATCGCCGCGACCGAGCTGCCGCCTTACTGGAAGAAGTCGGCATGAACGCCGCCCACCTGCGCCGCTACCCGCACGAGTTCTCCGGCGGTCAGCGGCAGCGAATCTGCATCGCGCGGGCGCTAGCGGTCGAGCCCGATTTTTTGGTGTGCGACGAGTCGGTCTCCGCGCTGGACGTCTCGGTCCAGGCCCAAGTGCTCAACCTGCTCAAACAACTGCAAGACCGCCGCGGCCTGACCTACATCTTCATCAGCCACGATCTGTCCGTGGTGAAATTCATGGCGGACATGATGGCCGTGATGAACGAAGGGAAGATCGTCGAATTCGGCCCAGCCGAAGCAATCTACGCCCACCCGAAAGACCCCTACACCCAAAAACTAATCGCCGCGACTCCCCGCGACAGTTTAGAAGATATCCACGAACGGCAAACGCAGCGGATAGCGGCGCGTAAGAAGCGACTCGCGGGAGCGTAACCTCCCAGGGGATGAGTCCCCTCGCTTTCCACCTCAAAAAACTCAGGCCTGCGCGTTGAGTCACCAACGAGGGACTTATCCCCTTAAAACGCTCCAGGCCAAGGCCGCATCCATTTTCCTACTGCGTCATCGCTTCAGCACGGCGAAGGGTAAGAGTCCAATGATCACTTCTATTTGCCTTGCGTTGCTCTCGGTTCACGCCACCGAGCCCGTCTCTTTATCAACGAAGGACGCAGGTACCCAAAGGGTTGCCGAGGCAATCTCCGCTGTGATCACCCGCAGCAAAAAAAGTGCGATCATGAGCGAATTAGAGTCTTATGAGAGAACCGGCATGCTTCAACCAGGCGCAAGGCGATTTATCTCTTCGGTTGATGGCCTTAGTCGATCAATCTTCTTTGAACACCTCAATGGCAAAGAGCGTGTTTCGTGTTATCGCATCGATAATGGAACCACTTTGATAAAGGTGGATGGGCGCGGAATGACGATTGACCATCGAGGCGACGGGGCGAAGTGGTACAACATTGGGTTCCCCATCACGGAGTTTTCTGCCCCCTTATATTTTGAAAAGAGGATGGAGATTGCAGATCGGTTTCATTGGATTGTCCAGGAGATGCTCTCACCTTCAGGCATCCATTACGAAGGAGTCACACGTGGGGACGCTTGGGTGACCTTCGATGATGACGGAAAGAATACCACGGTAAAGATTTACATGCGAGGTTCTAGCCATAACCCCGAGTTAAGCGTCACTGCTCTGACAGATCATGGCCTCCATCTTTTAGAATGGATCCATCGAGAGGGCGCCCAGGATCCAGAAAAATGGATCCATCGGGAGGTTATACGCAATGAGTTCAAGGAGGAGCGACCTGGAGTGGTGATGTTAAAAAAAGGGGCTTTGGAAATCTCAAGCTCGGGCACTGCAAATCCTACCGGTGGGTCGTTGACCAAGGTGAGCATCGAGTTTACGTCAACCACTTTCGGAGCAGAGTTCACCATTCCCATGCGGCTTAAAGATCTCCCTATTGATGCGGGCACAGTTGTCGAAGACTATCGATTTAATCCTCCCATTTCGAGGTAGAATTCAAACAGTACGGCGTTTATCACTTGGAACTAATGACGGCCAGCGGAGAGCCGATTCAAACCAAGCGGTTTACGATATCTGGTCCACCGTCCCCCCAGTCAGGAAGATAGCATGGCATCACCCGGCAACAATCCATCCTACGAAGCTCTGATTTGGCAAGGCAATAAATCGAACGACAATCCAGTTCGGCCAAACGATTACTATTCCACCAATGTCATGGACGAAGAGACTCGCGAGATGCTGAAAAACGCCAAGCCATTGCCACGTCCACGGCAAAGTGAGAGCTAAAAAGACTCCGAGGTCGCGTCCCCTACAACAACTCGCTCGCGATGTCCGCCAACTCGGAGCGTTCTCCTTTTTCTAGGCCGATGTGGGCGTAGATTTTTTGCCCTTTCATTCGGTCGATCAGGTACGAGAGGCCGTTGGAGAGGGAGTCGAGATAGGGGTGGTCGATTTGGTGGATGTCGCCGGTCAGGACGATCTTGGTTCCTTCGCCCGCTCGGGTGATGATCGTTTTCACTTCGTGCGGCGTGAGGTTTTGGGCCTCGTCCACAATCATGAACATCCGCTGCAAGCTCCGTCCGCGGATGAACGCCAGCGGCGTGATCACCAGCTTCTCCTGTTCCAACATCCGGGCGATCTTTTGCGACGGTTTGTCGGTATCGCTAAACTGGTGCCGGATCACCGCCAGGTTATCGAACAGCGGCTGCATGTACGGATCGAGCTTGGCTGAGATGTCGCCCGGGAGGTAGCCGAGGTCCTTGTTCGATAAGGGGACCACCGGGCGGCCCAGCATGATCTGCCGGTAGCGGCTCGCGCACTCCAAGGCGGAGGCTAGGGCCAGCAAGGTTTTGCCGGTGCCCGCCTTGCCGGCCAGGGTCACCAGTTTGATGTCGTCGTCCATCAGGGCCTGAATCGCAAACAACTGCTCGGCGTTTCGGGGGCGGATGCCGTAGGGGAAAAACTTTTCGACCCGGCGGAGCGTCTCGTCCTCGGCATGGTAGGTGGTCAGCACGCTTTTGGAGCCGTTACGGAGCACGAAGTTCTCGTTGGCCAGCGGCGTCAGCACCTCCGGGTAGTCGGCCAGCAGGGCCGTGCCCCCCTTTTGATAAAACCGATCGATCCGGGCCGAATCGATCCCGTCGAACACGCGACGGCCGGTGTACAGGGTATCGCTGGTTTGGACCTTATCGCTGACGTAATCCTGTGCCTGCAGGCCCAAGCTTTTCGCCTTCATCCGCAGGTTGGTGTCTTTGGAGATCAAGATCACGCGGCGGTCGGGCGTGTTCTTGGTGAGGAACATCGCCGTGTTGAGAATCCGATTATCGGGCGAGTCGGTCAGAAAGACACTCCGCAGGCTTTCGTCCTTCTCATGACCCAGGACGACACGGAGCCGACCTTGATCGGCCGCGATTACCGCCCCTTCGTCGGACAGGACATCGCCGGTCATGAGGTCGATCCGCCTCAGGAACTCGCGGCTTTGGAAGTTGATGTCCTCGTTCCCCTTTTTGAACCGGTCCAATTCCTCTAGGACCGTGATCGGGATCGCGACATCATGTTCCTTGAAATTCAGGAACGAGCTGGCATCGTGCAGAATGACGTTGGTATCGAGTACGAAGAGTTTGACATCGCCGCTGTTGACATCACCGTCGCCGGAAAGGCTAATCATGCGTACTCCGTGGCACACAGCCGAATCGGACTGGTAAACGTGTGGGCATGCGAGCCGCCGCGGTCGCGCGAGTGACTCGCTTCAGGAATTGTGACCTGCCGGGGACCCGCGGGAAAGCCCGAAATCCCATGGGTGGTTCTTAATGCGCCTAACTTAACCCAACAATCAGCGTTCTCCCCGAGGGAATTCAGGCGGATGAGCGAAATTATGTTAGGGGTTCTAAATTTCCCACCTCATCCCGCTTCGCCAGCTCCGATCGACCGACCGGCATGGAACCCTCCCTCAGGCAACTGTCCGCCCGCTGGCACGAGAAATCCCGGTCCTGGAGGACCCCGGACCGGCACAACCGGTTCGCTTTTTTTCTCTCTCAGGGGGGAAGGTAATTGTCCTGCTTTTCACGGAATATTTACCGGATCTTCCCACTAGTCGGAGGATGCCAAAAAGGATGCCCATTTGCCAGAATAGCTGGAGAAACCAGGGAATTTCTCAAGGGCTTTGAGTTGCCGCCCGAACCGGCCGGTTTGTACAATCGATGGAGATGAGTCCAGCGGCCCTGCGTCGTTCCGTTTTCCCCCCCACGCTCCAAAAAGGCAAATCGATGGACTACGCGTCGATCCTTTCACGGTATATCGGCAGAGAGGTTTGCGTTTCGACGTTCGGGCACATCCGCCTGCGAGGTGAAGTCGCCGCAATCTACGAGGACTGCGTCCGCCTGATCCACACCGCTGTGGTGGGGGAGGCAGAAGAGCAGTGGATCCAATCCGCCAACCTGGGGGATGACGCGGGGGACGGTGAGAACTCCGAGGCGCTCGTCCACTTCCACCACATCGTCGCGATCTCCTGCAACGACGACGACTTACTGGACACTCCGGTCGCGGTCGATTCCGCACCGCACTGGTTACCGCAGGAGTTCGCAGGGCTTCAGGCCGCCACGAATGAGGATGACGATGTCTGGCAGCGGTTTTTGGACATCGACCGCTTGGTCCTGGAGGTCGGCCCCAAGCTGGTTGGTCTGGTCCATCCCGATCAGACCGACATCCTCCAGCGCATTAGCGCTGTCCGCTGCCAACTGGCGGATCAACTTGGCCTGGCGGTCCCCCCGCTGCGGCTCCGCGATAGCATGCAACTGGACGATCAGGAATACCGCGTGTTGATCGACGAGAACGAGGTGGCGCGGGGTAAGTTCGGCCCCGGCAAATACCTGGCGCTCGATATGGGTTCGGCCCTGGAGCAACTGGAAGGAATCCGCGGCGTCGATCCAACCTTCGGCGGGGCTGGCATCTGGATCGCCAAAGAGCGCCAGGACGAGGCGGAGCGGCTCGGCTATTTGGTCATCGACCCTTCAATGCTGTTGGTCACCCACCTTCAGGAAACCTTGCGGAGGCACTGCCACGAACTGCTCAGCCTGAGCGATGTCCGCGACATGATCCAGCGTCATCAAGCGAAATCGAGCTTGGACCTGGACGACCTGCGGTCGATCGGCGTCCCACTGGTGGTGCTGCACGCGGTGCTGCGGCGACTGTTGGAGGAAGGGGAGTCGATCAAAAACTTCCCCCGCGTCCTGGAGGCGATCTGGCTGGCCGGGGCCAAAACGTCCGAGGTGGAAACCTTAGTTGCCATTGTCCGGGGCCGACTCGGCCGCCAGCTCATTCAGCGATACCTCGACCGCGAAGGCCGCGTCCACGCCATCGGCATCGACCGAGAATTGGAGGCCCACCTGCTGTCGCTGGTCGACGCCGATCGAGGCCGTTTGGCCCGACCCTGGGTCGAACGCCTGGTGGAGCAGCTTCAGGATGCCGTCAACCAACTGGAAGACCAGCAGCAACCCGCCACCCTGATCGTCGGGACCGACCTCCGAGCCAAGCTCTGGCAGATGCTCTCCCCCGAGCTACCGAGGCTCGGCGTACTCAGCTTCGCCGAGGTCCCCCGCGGGGTGGAGATCTTCTGGGAGATGATGATCTCCGGCGACGACGTCGGCGTGCCGGAGACCATCGTCAACCGAGCGACCCGAAGCAGCGAATCGACCTACAAAACCCCCGGGAAGATCATCGAAAAAATCGTAGACGATTTACCAGCAAGGCGACCAAGGTAGAAGGGTTTCGCGTTTCCCCCCCACGCTTTGGCAAGCGTGGCTACGACGAATTCTTGAGGTAGCCACGGTCGCGCAGACCGTGGGAGAACCGCGGGTTGGGTGTGCCCTTGGGGCGAAGCGGGTTGGCACTTCACCTAAAAAAGGGGATGAGTTCAATTACAAAGTAGACGGCGGTCTGCCCCGAGTCCGCAGTCCCCGTATTTGAACTTATCCCCTTTTAAACGTGCCATTTTCAGGGGCGGATTTACTCGCCAACCCAAGGTGGAGGACCCTATGGCCGGCATCCCGAATGAACGGGGATAAGGTCAATTACGGGGGCCGCGGCTAAAACTTCTTTACCGCCGACTCTTTGTAATTGAACTCATCCCCTAATGGCCCGCGTCCTCATTAACGCGAAAATCGGTTGCCCGTCCTTCACGCGCTTCGGGATCTAGTAGAACATGCAGGCGAAGCGGGTGAGCACTTCCCCCACGCTTTTGCAAGCGTGGCTACGACGGATTCTTGAAGTAGCCACGGTCGCCAAGACCGTGGGAGAACTGCGAGCTTGGGACGGGGTTGTCGCGAAAACGCCGCAGGTGTTGCCAAAACACGACACTGCCACGGCCCGCTCAACTAGCGAAACGCCCAAAATCTCTCGCCACAAACGATTTGCGACCTTCGTCCGCAAACTATCTTTTCTTGGCACGCCGCTTGCTTCTCTCGGAAGCTTTGGAAACGTGAACTCTTCGTGTGGAGTAGAAATGGAACCTCGCGTAGTCGAGATGAACGACCCCAGCCTGCTGCCGAGCTTGGGGGAGTTGTGGGATCGGTTGCATCGGCAGACCCCTGGGGCCACCTTCTTCCAGACCTGGGAGTGGCTGGCCACCACTTGGCGGCATTTCGGCCGCCCGCAAAAATTGCGGTTGATGATGATTTATGAAGGGGACGAGCCGGTTGGCATCGTCCCCTTTTGCGTTCGTGAGGAAACGTATCGGGTCGGGAAGCTGCGAGTGCTCTCGTATCCACTCGACGACTGGGGGCCATTCTATGGGCCACTCGGTGCCGATCCGGTGAGATACCAGGAACTCGCGCTGGATCATGTGATGCAAACCGAGCGCGACTGGGACATGATCGACCTGCGGACGATCCGCGAGCAAGACCCCGACTTCGCCCAAATTGACGCGGCGATTCGCCAGCGGGACGCGACGGCCTTTATCCGACCCCGAATGGAAGTCCCGGTGGTTCAGCTCGAAGGAACCTGGGAAGACTACCTCGCCGGCCAATCCCGCAATTGGCGGCGGAACATGAAACGGGAAAAGCAACGAGTCGAGGAGGTCGGCACTTTGGAATTCGTCCGCTATCGGCATGTGGCGGGCGAGACGTTCTCCACCGACCATTGCCGGGGGATGTTCGACGAGTGCCAGCAGGTCGCCGAGCGAAGTTGGCAAGCCGATTCCAGCTTGGGTGCCGCCTTTTGCAGCCCCCGCGTCAAACCGGTCCTCCGCGATCTGCACATGACGGCAGCCAAAAAAGGGATGCTGGATGTGAACCTGCTGCGGCTCGATGGGGAGCCGGTGGCCTTCCTGTACAACTACGTCTGCCAAGGGCAGGTGTACGCCCTTCGCAGCGGTTACGACGCCAACTGCCCCGCCCAAAGCCTGGGGACGGTGCTGCTGGCGGAAGTGATTCGTGACAGCTACGAGCGAGGCGACCGTCTCATCAACCTCGGCCCCGGCACGCAGGACTACAAACTTCGCTTCGCCGGAGAGATCCACCGGGCCATCTGCTACACGCTGTACTCCCGTCAATCGGTCCGCAGCCAACTGCTAAGGGCTCGCTACGCGATCGATCAACGCTTGCCCGGTTTCGAAGGACGTTGCCGGAATCGGCTGATTAAGTGAGTCGCCGAAAATCAACTTCCCGACTCCACCGCTCCCAAACGGGACAGCGCCAACATTAGTGATTTTTTTAACCACGAAATAC
>JBBDIM010000109.1:0-16313 GCA_040880405.1 Pirellulaceae bacterium
CCTTCTACGACCACAACAACGAGCCGGTCGAAACCCACGAGTCCGATTACTTCCGCCAAACCGACGGTTGGACCAAGGTTCGGATCGGCCCGGTGGCGCCTAGTTCCAGCGATGCGGAACTGGCGGTGATCGGGCTGCATATCAAGCCAACCGATGGCCAGGACGAGGACCTGACCGGCTCGGTCTGGTTCGATGATATTTGGTTTGCGCGACTGCCCCGGATGTCTCTCACGACGGTCGACGGGGTGAGCATTTACACCGCGCCGGATAACATCAAGGTCCGCTGCGAGGTGACCGGCATTTTGGAGCGGGATCCGGTGATCAGTTTCGAATTGGTCGATGTCTCGCGGCAACCGCTAGCGACGTTCGAAAACCGGCTGAGTGGCCGCGTGGTGGCGCGGAAGTCGCAGCGGGCCTCGCAGCTCTTCGGCAAGAAGACCTTAGGGGAATCGGAGTGGGGTGTTGGCTTTGCGGGAGACATGACCTGGACGCCGGATATCCCGGACAATGGCTTTTACGAGGTCCACGCGACCATGACCGGGGCGAGCGGGCTGATGCACCGCCGAATCATGACCTTGGCGGTGGTCCCCAACGAGCCGGGGCCGGTTAGCGGTGAGTTTGGTTGGACTTTGCCGACCGGCGAAAAACCACTCGACTTCCAGCGGATGTTCGACCTGCTGTCGGTCGCGGGGCTCAACTGGGTGAAGTTCCCGGTGTGGTACGACGAGAGCGATTCCCGGCGGGCAAGCGAGGTGGTCCGCTTCGCCGAGCGATTGAAAAAGCAGGAAATCGAGATGATCGCGATGGTGGATACGCCACCGGAGAGTATCCGCTACCTGTTCGGCGAAAGCGACGCGCTAATGGCCGCCAGCATCTTCGCCGAGCCGGTGCTGTGGCGGCCTTACCTGGAACCGATTTTGACGCGGCTTTCGCTCAAGGTCCGGTATTGGCAACTGGGTGGCGACAACGATATCAGCTTCGTCGGCTACCGGAACCTGGAGGAAAAGCTCCGGCAGATTCGCCGTGAATTGCGAACCGCCGGACAAGACATTCACCTGGGGATTCCGTGGCGGTGGATGGCCGATCAACCCATGGAAGAGAATCTGGGCGGCGCGGGGCCGGTTGCGCGGAAGCAAGGGAAGCCGTGGGAGTTTTTGGCATATTCCCCGATTCCCGCCGATGGCGAGCTCGACCTGCTGCTCCCCCTGACCGAAGAGGAACTGGGGCAGTACATCGATCGATCGCCAGCGGATGCCCAGCGCTTCACCACGATCTTTCCGCTGCCCCGCTCGCGATATTCCACGGAAGAACGGGCTCGCGATCTGCTGGAGAAGATGCTGGCCGCGAAAATCCATCAGGCGGACGCCGTGTTTATTCCGATGCCGTTCGACCGAGAATATGGCCTGATGAACGAGGATGGTTCCCCCAGCGAACTG
Organism: Pirellulaceae bacterium; assembly: GCA_040880405.1. Classification (GTDB taxonomy): domain Bacteria; phylum Planctomycetota; class Planctomycetia; order Pirellulales; family Pirellulaceae; genus JBBDIM01. Next base: position 1,437 of record JBBDIM010000109.1, read on the forward strand.
CTGCTGCCTTGGCGGACCACCGCTCAGATGATCTCCGGGGCCGAGTACCTCGGCAGCCTGCAACTGCCAGGCGAGAGCCATAACCATGTCTTCCACCGCGACGGAAAAACCTGCATGATTTTGTGGAACCAGCGGGAAGGGGAGGAGGTGCTGTTCCTGGGAGAGAAGCCGACCTTGGTCGACCTGTGGGGCAGAACCCAGCAACCGGAGCAGCGCGACCACCAGCAGGTGATCCCGGTCGGCCCGATTCCGACCTTCGTGACCGGACTGGATGAGGGAGTCGCCCGGCTGCGTGTCTCGTTCGCCTTTCAGCCGGCCCAACTGGAGAGCGACTTCGGCCGTTCGCAGCGACTGGAACAGCATTTCATCAATCCGTTTCCCAGTGGCATCAGTGGGACGGCTCGGTTGGTGGGGCCGGAAGTGTGGGAGATCTCACCGCCGGTCTCGCGGTTCAAGCTGCCCAAGGGGGGCGAGGGCCGCTCGTCCTATAACATCATGCTCAGGGCGGACGCCTCCAGCGGCAGCCAACCGGTGCGGCTCGACTTCGAGCTCTCCGGAGATCAAGAGTATCGCTTCAGCGTGTACCGCACACTCCAAGTCGGCTCCGGCTTGGTCCGCGTCGAGTCAATCGTTAATCTCGACGCGGAGACCGGCGAGTTGATCCTGGAGGTTCAGGTCCATAATCTGGACGAGCGAAATGTCTCGTTTGACGTCTTGCTGTATGCCCCCGGCCGTAAACAGATGCGGCAGCGGATCATGAACATGGCGCGGGGGCGATCGATGCTGACCTTCCGCTTGCCCCAAGGGGAGGCGTTGATCGATCAGCCCATGCTGTTGCGGCTGCGGGAAATCGGCGGAGACCGGGTCTTCAATCACCGCGTGGAACCGAACGTGATTGTGGAACAAGAGGAGTAGGGGGCCGGCAGGTTCTTAGTTGTTAGTTCTTCGTTCTTAGTTGTTGGGTGCCATGCCCACGCCCGGGGGTGTTCGCGTTTTCGCCTCGGGGATGAGTTCAAATACAAAGCAAGCGGCGGCCTGCCCTGAGTCCGCGGCCCCCGTATTTGAACTTATCCCCTTCCAAACGACCCATTTTCAACGCCTCAATTTCTCGCCCATCAACCTGGGGTACCGTTTGTCCTGCAGGCCGAACCAACGGGGATAAGTTCAATTACGGGTGCCGCGGCTGGTGCTTCGTTGCCGCCGACTCTTTGTAATTGAACTCATCCCCTACCCGGGGAGGCTCGTTTGTTGATAATCGAGGGTGGACGCGGTTTGTTTGCGTCCGCTTTGCGATCCACCAACGCGGAAGCTTTATTGGTCATGGCCAAGTCGATCCTCTCTCCTCCGTTTTTGTTTCAGTTTTCGGTGCCGATCCGTCAGCGGGACCGGATCTGGAGCGATAAGCCGTTGGACTACTCCGACGATTACCGCCTGCAATCGTTCAGCCAATTGGATAGCAAGCGGCAATTCGCCGACATCCGATGTGGCTGGAACGAACGGGGGATCTCGTTCAGTTTCAACATCAGTGGGAAGCGGCTGGCGGTTTGGTGCCGGGAGAGCCGAGTCGAAGAGAGTGACGGCGTGCAGCTCTGGATCGATACCCGCGCCACCCACAATGTCCATCGCGCGACCCGATTTTGCCACCGGTTTTCGTTCCTGCCGACCGGCGGCGGACACAGCCTCCGCGAGCCGTGCGGCGATCAACTACTGATCAACCGCTCCCGCGAAAACGCCGCCCCGGTCCGCCCCGGCGACCTTCGGGTGCGGGCCAACATTCGCGCCGACGGCTACCTGATGGAATGCTGCATCCCAGCCACCGCGCTGACCGGCTACGACCCCAACGAATACGACAAGCTCGGCTTCTTCTACGCGGTGATGGACCGCGAGATGGGCTGGCAAACCTTCAGCGTGAACAACCAATTCCCGTTTGATGAAGACCCAAGCGTGTGGGGGACTTTGGAAATGGCGAAGTAAAAGGGGCACCTCGCAGGGGATGATCCCGATTATCTGGAAGTGGCAAGGCACGCGGCCCCGTGGACCCGGCGATAATCGGGCTTATCCCCCTCGCCGCGCCGAAGTGAGTGCGCGGTAAGAAAATGCGGTAATAAAAAGGGGGTGCCCTTGGCCAGTCGCGCGGGAGGGGATTAGGGATACCTGTTTGATTCCAACGAATGTGGGTTGCCGTTGGAGAACGTGCCCGCCAAAGCATGCCCACGTTGGAGGGCGTGGGCATGGCACCCAGAACCCCGAATCGATACGCCCTTGGCCAGTTGCGCGGGAAGGGGATAAGTCCCGTGTTGGATGCTCCGCACGCGGGATTTCATTTTTTGAAATGCGAACCGAGGGGACTCATCCCCTGGGAGTTGACCTTTTACTTGCCGCCGCTACGGTCCATCCACCACCGTATACTGGGCCGTCGAACCGCTTGGTTTTTCCACGACCAGTTTCAAACCTGGTTCGGGGAACTTCCGGGTGTCGACGCGGAGGTAGATTCTGTGCTTGCCGACGGGGAGGTCGGTGACGATCTCCTGGGCCGGGTCGTGTGGGACGTAGCCGATCCAGACGCGGACCCCTTGGGTGGCATTCAATTTCAGCCGCACGCTGCCTTGCTCGACGACGTCGACTTCGGCGTACAAAAACCGCACCGGGTTCTCTTCCTGGGCCAGTTCCTCCACCGGCAACATCCCGCCGACCGTGCCGTAGGCCGGAACCCAGTCGTCCTCCGCCGCTTCGGCGATGGTTGATTCGAATTCACCCACGGTTGGTACGCTCTCGGCCGAGAGGGCACTCGGCAGTTCCTTGAGCGCCCGCCACCGCTGGACCGTAGGGGTCGAGCGGACGACGTAGGGGCCCGGCTTGCCTAGTTCCGCCAGAAAACGGTTGAGGTCTAAGAACTCTTGCTGGGTGAGGAAGTTGGCCAGCCCCTTGGGCATCAGCGAACCCCCCTCTTTTTCGGCGTCGACATCGTCCAACGGAATGACAACCTCCTGCCCGCTTCCCTCTTTCAGGATTAGCCGTTGATCATCTTCGGAAACCACCACCCCTTGATACACCTTGCCGTCGATGGTGAGCACCGTCCGCATGAGGTACGCCTCTTTCACCACCAGCTCTGGCTGGAGGATTGAGGTGATCATGTAGTCGACCGGGCTGTTGGCACCAACCGGGCTGAGGTCCGGGCCGATGTCGCCACCGGCACCGCTGACCGCGTGGCACTTCATGCAGCTCAGTTCCGCGCTGCGGAAGATCATCTCCCCCCGCGCCGCATCTCCCTTGGCCAGCACCTCTTCCGACATCGCTTTGAGTTCGTCATCGGTCAGCGGCTTGGGGTTGCTTTCGATCCCGGCCGCTTCGTTCAGGACATCGACGAGCTCGGCGTCGGAGCGTCCGATCGCGTAGACCCGGCGGAGGCACATTTTGGCGATGTTGGCGTCCAGGTCCTTCTCGGCGATGGCGGCGGCCAGCTTGGCTGGGCCGGTTTGATGTTCCAGAAACGCGGTGATCATCTCTGACGGATCGACGGAGGTATCCGCGCTTGCCAGCACTTCGGCCGCGATTGTCGCGGACTTATCCAAGTCGACCTTAGTTAGCGCGGCGACACCCAGGTAGCGGATCTCCAGCGGTTGATCGGCCTGGGCCAGTTTCGCGATGGTTTGTTCGTTGACCGGCCCGCCGATCTGGCCGAGACCGGCGATCGCCTGCCGCCGCAACCGGCCTTGCTCCTCGCTACTCAGGGCGATTTGGGCCAATGGCTCGGCCGCTGATTCGACTTTCCAGAGCCCCGAAAGTTCGACGCCGAGTGATTTCTCCGCTGCGTCGTCCGAGGTTAGCATCTTGGCCAGCGGCGCGAGGTCCCCCGCGGGGATCACCTTCCGGGCCTTGGTCGCTTCGCGGAGCGCCTGCAAGGTTTTCATCCGCAAGGTGTCGTTGTAGCCGTCTGGCTTGGTCGCTTCGGTGAACAGGAACCCTAGCTGGTCGGCGTCACCCCGCTGGGCGACCAAGTCGACCACCGCCCCGATCCGGGCCTCCGGCAACCGTCCACTTTCCAGCAGGCGAATCATCGCATCCGCGCTACCCTGGGCTTGAACCATCGCAGGAGCCAGCAGCCCCCATAAACCAATAACCAGTAGTCCGAACCAAGTCCGCTTGTTTCGCGACATGCGTTGCTCTTTCCTCTGTTCTGTGGCGAAGGTGTATCGCGTCGGTGGGCCGCGAAAAAGGGGTCAGGACTCTTTTTAATCACCCGTAATCAATTGGAGCACGCGCACCTAAAAAGAGTCCTGACCCCTTTTTCGCTCGCGGGTTGAATTGCCGGCGCGGTTTGGGGAACCGAATCACCGGCATTTTCACAAACCCAAATTACATTGCCGGCGCAACATTGGTTGGCGATGGTGGGTTCCGAAGACTCCACCCACCCTACCAATGCCGCTGTTGGCTCTCCCCCCTTACTTCTTCGTTCGTTTTTCGAGGGTCGAGAGGGTTTCGTTCAGCGTGTATTCCAGGTAGTAGTCCTGGGGATGGATCAACGATTCCAGGGCGATTTCCTGGGCCTTCACCGCTTCTTCACCCCGGAAGAAACTGAGCGCCCTGACCGCTTCCAAGCGGACCCGGGGGTGATCGTCGTTCACCTGGGTTTGCAGCAGGCCGAGCGGATCGGAGACCCGGTCGCGCCAGTAGCAGAGCACCCGGGTGGCGGCGGCTCTCGCTCGGTAGTCCCCTTCACGGAGGAGGGTCTTGAGCATCTCCTCGTCGACCAGATCGTGATGCTGCTTGACCCACAGGGCTTCTAGCTTGTGGTGAGCCAGGTTTTCGTCGTTCGGGTCGAGCTTGGCTAGCCAAGCGTCGATTGCGGCCGAGACTTCTTCGGAATCGCGCTCACGCAGTTCACGCCGGACTCGGTACCTTGTGCGGTACTCAGGCTCGGTCAACGCGTCGAGCAGTTTCTCGATCGGGGCCCCGGCGATTTCCGGGGACTTGACCAGGTCGTTGCCGGTGTGGCGAATCCGCCAGACTCGGCCATGGTTCTTGTCGCGCTTCGGGTCCCGCAGCGAGTGCTGCATGTGACCAACCAGCGGGTTGAACCAGTCAACAATGTACAGGGCCCCATCGGGGCCGAACTGCAAATCGACTGGGCGGAAACTGATGTCGGTCGAAGAGAGCAGCGGCTCGACCGGTTCGGCGGTGAAGCCCGATTCGTTTTCCTTCACGCGGTATTGCAGCACCCCTTGAAACCCGATGCAGTTGTTGAGCAGGAAGTTGCCCTGGGCCGACTCGGGGAAGTTGCGGCTGGAAACGAATTCACAACCGGAGGTGGGACGCCACTGCTTCTCGAAAAACTGATTCATCCCGCGGCGCTTATCAGGATAGTCGATATCGCCACTGAACGCGGTGCCATAGTAGTTGGCCCCACCAGAGGCGTCCGCCACGAAGTTCTGGCCCCAGTCGTCAAACGTATGACCCCAAGGATTGGCGAACCCGTATGAGACGAAGATATCCATCTTCGACGTCTTTGGCTCATACCGGAAAATCCCGGCATTCTTCAGCCGCTTCGGGCCGTAAGGGGTTTCGACCTGGGAGTGATGGAAGGTCCCTTCCTGGAAGTACAGGTCACCACCGGGTCCCCAAGTGAAGGCACTGATCGAGTGGTGCGAGTCGGCCGAATCGAACCCGTGCAGGACGAGCTTCCGCACGTCCGCCTTGTCGTCCCCGTCGGTGTCCTTGAGGAACATCAGGTTCGGCTGCTGGGCGATGTAGGCTCCGCCGTCTCCCAGTTCGATCCCGGTTGGGATATGCAGGCCATCGGCGAATACGGTCTTCTTATCCGCCTTGCCGTCGCCGTTGGTGTCTTCCAGGATCAGGATCTTGTCGTTGGGGTACTTGCCTGGCAAGTACATCGGGTAGCTTTCCATCGTGGTCACCCAGAGCCGACCCTTGGCGTCGAAGGCCATCTGGACTGGGTTTTCCAGCTCGGGGAACTCCACCTCGGAGGCGAACAGGTTGATCTCGTAACCCTCCGGCAGTTTGAAGGTTTTCATCGCCGCTTCGGGCGAGAGCATCTCGATCTCGCGGTTGACGTTGGTCTCGATGTCTTTGAAGTCGGGCGTGTTGCTGTCGTCGATCTCAGCCGGGACCGATTTGCCCTGGGCGACTTCCCAGATGCGGTGGTCGCGGTTCTCGAGCATCTTCCGCAGCTTGGCGAACTCCGCCGGGAAGTTGACCACGCCGAACGGCTCCTTCCGGCCACCGTAGATGTAAAAGCCGTTGACGGCGCGGTAGTCGTAGAAGAACTGGGTACACTTTTCCTTGACCTCGGCGTACAGCTTGTCCATGTCCGCCTTATATTCCGGCGCCTTGCCGAACAGTCCCTCATCCAGGGCGGTGGCGAACTTTTGATAGCCTTCGTCTTCCAGGTGGACACCGTTGAAGGTGAGCGGGCTTTCCGCCTTTTTCATCTGCTCCTGCATCGGGGTGAAGACATCGACGAACACCACTTCGTTCTCGTCGGCCACCTTCTTCATCACTTCCATGTACTTCTGGAGGTTGGCGTTGGTCTGTTCGCCATTAGGATGGGTGCGATTTTTCAGGTCTTCGTGCGGAATCGGGGAGACCAGCACCAACTGGGGTGCCGATTCGCCGTTGTATTTGCTGTTCTTGGTTTTGCTGACAAAGTCCATCAGTTCCTTTTCGAACTTCGGCAAGCCTTCCTCGCCACCGAACGATTCGTTGAACCCGAAGAACGCGAGAATTACGTCTGGCTTGTGGTCTTCCAGGCGATGTCCATGATCGTCGAAGTTGGCGCTGCGGGGACGCAGGTTCAACTCATCGGCCGACCAGCCAAGGTTCCGCACCGTGAGGTTCAGCTCCGGGAATCGGGCCTGCAGGGCCGTCTCGAAGTGGGGGAAGTACTGCATCCGCTCGGCCAGCGTGTTGCCGATGTAGACGATTTTGTCTCCCTTGTTCAGCTCCAGCTTGGTTTCAGCCTGGGCTTCTGAGAGCTGGGCGGCTGAGAGAGGGAGCAGCATGGCCAACAGGGCCAGCATCCAGAGAGGGCGGCGGGTCGATCGTGGCATAATGGGTTGGTTCCTTCAGGATCGTGGCGAAAGTCGCAACGGGTTAAGCCGACCTGGACGGACGACGATTGGGGTGTTTATGTACGGTCGAGTGAATGGCGATCCTCGCCGGACATGGCTCGGACTGGGGTGTAACGCCATGGCCGAAACCAGTGGGTAACCCTGGAGATCCGTCGCCAGGTATCGAACTATTCGGGAGGGGAGGAAGCAGCGAGGTCGTCCCGCGAGGTGGAAAGCAGCCAAGCTTTCCGGCACTTCGCGAAAAAAACAGCATCCGGCCCAGGGCGTCAGACGCATACCTGCGTGGCGGGAATGTGGCAAAGCACATCTCCAAACATCATAATCTACCCTACGCCCGAAGGAAAAGGATTGGATTGGAGAAATTATTACCAGTGAGCGGGGTTTAATGCCTCGGAGTTGTCACCCACCAAGCTATGGTTTTCCTCCGATCCGGTAATTTTTACGGACCCGGGGTCAGATGGCTCGTGGATCGCCGGGGTGAATATCCTAGGTGGGATGTCCCCTCGATTGTCCGGTTATGGGGCAATTAGGCCGCACAAACGTACATCCATCTCTTTTCTCGGTCGTTCGGTCTCGCTACGATTGCCACCGGAAGAACTAAACTCGCGCACCACCCCTGAGAAGGATTGTTGATGGCCGCCAAAAAATCGTCCGGAGTTAAAAAGCTACCTACGCGTGACCAAGTTGCCACGGAAGATACGTGGGACTTGTCGAGCTTGTATCCCGATGACGCGGCGTGGGAAAAGGATTTCAAAAAGTTACAGAAAAAAGAAAGTGGCTACGAACCGTATCGCGGGACCTTGGGCCAAGGGGCCAATGAGCTGGCGGCCTTGATGAAATTCGATCAGAAGGTCGATCGCTTGGCCGAGCGATTGGGGACCTACGCTTTTCTGAAGTCCGCCCAAGACCAAGCGGACGATGAGTCGCAGCGGCGGATGGGGCGGTTCCAGAATGTCGCCAGCAAGGTGAGCCAGGCCTCCAGCTATGTCAGCCCAGAGATCTTGGCGATCCCCACCGCTAAGCTGAACGCGATGCTGGAGGATAAAGCCCTCAAGCCGTTCCGCCTGACCTTGGAACGACTCACGCGGTACAAAAAGTACACCTTGGGCAAGAAGGAAGAAAAAATTCTCGCGATGCAAAGCGAGATGTCGCAGTCCGCCGGCAAGGCCTTCCGGCAACTGCTGGACTCCGATTTGAAATTCGGCAACGTCAAGAACGAGAAGGGGGAAGAGGTCGAGCTGACCAACTCGACCCTCTCGGAGTTTTTCCAGTCGCCGGAGCGAAAGGTTCGTAAAGCGGCATTCCACCAATACTACGCCCAGTTCCAGGCCCACGAAAACACGTTGGCCGCGACCCTCTCCGGGTCGATCCAGAAGGATGTCTACTACGCCAAGGTTCGCGGTTACGACAGTGCCCTGCATCAGGCCCTGTACACCGACAACGTCCCGCAAACGGTGTACGACAACCTGATCTCGGCGGTCCACAATCACCTACCAGCGGTCCATAAGTATTTCGATTTGCGGCGGCGGAAGATGAAGCTCCGCGACATCCACCACTACGACACCTACGTCCCGGTCCTCAGCGAACTGAAAACCAAGTACACGTGGGATCAGGCGGTCGATGCGATCCGCGATGCGATGACCCCCTTGGGGGACGAATATTGCCAAGTGCTCGAACAAGGACTCCGGGGCCGGTGGTGCGATCGTTACCCCAACCTCGGCAAGCAGAGCGGGGCCTTTAGCTGCGGTAGCTTCGATGGTGACCCGTACATCTTGATGAACTATAAGCCGGAGGTTTTGGACGACGTGTTCACCTTGGCCCACGAGGCGGGTCACTCGATGCACAGTTACTACTCGTCGAAGTCGCAGCCGTACCAATACTACGACTACACGATCTTCGTAGCGGAAGTGGCCAGCACTTTCAATGAGCAACTGCTAAGCCAATACCTCCGCGAGAACGCCACCGACGACCGCCAAAAGGCGTACCTCATCAATCGAGACATCGACGCCATCCGGGCCACCATCGTCCGCCAGACGATGTTCGCCGAGTTCGAGAAGGTAACCCACGCCATGTGCGAGGCGGGCGAGCCGCTCACAGTCAAGTCGCTGCAAGGGGAATACCGCAAGCTACTGGAAAAGTACTTCGGACCCGAGTTCGCGCTCGATCCGGAGCTCTCGCTAGAATGCTTCCGCATCCCCCACTTCTACCGGGCCTTCTACGTCTACAAATACGCAACCGGTCTCTCCGCGGCGATCGCCCTAAGCATGAAGGTCTTGAACGGCGGAGCCAAAGAACACGGCGACTACCTCTCGTTCCTCAAGGGAGGCTGCTCGAAGTACCCGCTGGACCTACTCCGAGACGCGGGAGTCGACATGGAAAGCCCCGAACCAGTCGACATGGCGCTGGCCCACTTTGAAACGTTAGTGGATGAGTTGGACGAGCTGCTGTAGGGGCTTCGCGTTATAGAGTATAACTTCCCAGGTGTTGTAAATTCAATCATCGTATAGATAGTACGGTGTCAGTTTATCCGTGGTTAGGGCAGCCTGGGCTTCCTAGGGCTATGTGATGTGCGTGACTCGGATTTCTCCCCAATGTTCCTGGAGGTATTCGAGGACTAGTCGTCTGTGGCAGTGTTGAGGGAGATGTTCACTGCAGAGTAAGCAACTTCCATCAAAAAGAGTGCGAGGGATTTGAGTTTCGATGCTGCGTTTCGTCATTAGCTCGAGGAACTCTTGTTTGTATACATCCCAATGGCCACCATGTTTCTTATAGGTGTCGAGCATTTCTTTAGTTGGAGCTAGTTCTATGACGTGTTCATATTCAATGCTAGCGATCGACTTAAGAAAGAATTTCAGATCATCACGTTTTGCAAATCCCGCGAGTTGAGAGTTGTTGTTGAGTCGCACATCAAGAAGCTTTCGAACTCCAACGAGTTGCAGTTTAGCAAAGAAGTCTCGCGCAGGCTTCTTTGTGAATCCGATAGTATATGAATCAATCATGTGCTTGTCTTGCACTTTCAAGTGTAAGTGGCGCATCGCTTAATGTATACGCAATTTCCGCAGCTTGTCTTGAATATGCATCATTGAGTCGTTCCAGCTCACTGAGGAATAGGTTTCGCTCATTAACTTGCCACTGGAGCAGCAGCCTCTGCTCGACTTCTTCATGTGACTCAATCGCTTCATTAGATAGGATATGGTGAATCTCTAGTTCTGATCGTAGAGCTTTGGAGATGAGAATTGTGCGGTGGCAAGTTGCTGGATCCCACTCGGAGCACATCAAGGCGATGCGGTGTGATTTAACTCCTTTGCGGATTCGGTTGATGCCAGATTGAAAGGCAGGAGTTCGTTCAATCAAGTCATAATTCACTTTACCGTTAAGATAACAGGATGATTCAGTTCGACGAGCACCAAGTTCTCTGCCTAGGAATGCATAAGCGATTCCTGTTTCTCGCAGTGAAGACTTGATATTGGGGCCGTTGAAATAGGGGAGCCAGCGGCTAAATGGATGCGAACGTACATCCGCAACGGCAGACACATCGAACATTTTTAATAGCTCGATAAAGTCAGCCAGGCTGCGATCAGAATGGCCAATTGTAAAGAGCAGGGGGCGTGTCATGTTAAAATTGCCTTTGGCGAAGCTTAGTCATAACAGCGAATGTATTCCAGGTAATTTGGAAATGTGTAAATTCCATTCAGTTGAATCCAATAGCCCGTACGTCCAGCAGTGCTGTAGACCCGACCTAGTCCAATCCGTAGATAAAGCTCGGACTGAGAATGGATGAATTCATTGATTTCTTCGATCCCACCGGCAGCATGGGCGCGCTTGCGAGCAAAGTCAAAGAAGCCTCGATCTGTAATGCTGACGTAGCGTAATTCAGTACCACTGCCATCGGAAAAGGTCGCCTTCAATTTGTCAGGGTTGTACCCATCCTCCAGGATTTCAAGTTGCTCGGGATCTACTTTTATGGTAATCAGAGAGCGAGGTGGGGGTGATTGTACAGGAATACACTTGTCTCCGTCTTGTACATCATATTCAAAGCCGGATGCTAGACTGTTGTATAGCGTGGATCTCAAGGCTGCTTTAAACTCCAAGCCAGTACACGGACCGTAAAAGGTAAGGTTCTCAAATTGAGCGTCCTCCGTGTGGGGGGCGCGGCCGTTAGTGAATTTGAATTCACCCTCAAGAATTCCTCCCGGATGGATGTCAAGTTCCTTGCATCTGTCGCTCGACAAATAAGGCATTGGTCGCACGACCGTCCCATCTTCCGCTACGCCCGCTGTGCAGACTTCGGATGGTTTTTTAAATCGAGTTAGATCCGTAATTACTATCTTCATTGTCGTCGTCTGTGGATTAGGTCAAGAGTCAAATTAAAAAGCGACAGCAAATTATAATTCGATCCACAGAAGATTGCCAGCACGTTGGGGGGTTGCAGGGCAGGTGGCATTTTGGCGAGGTCAGCGTCGGGGGCGAGCGGCATCCATCCAAAACGGACTTCAGTCAAGCGGGAGCCGGCTCGGCCGGACGATGGATTCCCTCCGATTGGGCGGCACCAGATCCTGCGACGGAGGCGGCGTTTAACACCTTGGAATTCACCCCTACACATATTCCTGCAGCGTTGGTTTCACTACAATCTCTGGCACGTGGGCTCTCGGGGGGAGGTGGCAGATAGCGACGACCAACTCACTAAAGTCTTCCGGTTTCAGGATGCGGTCGCGGTGTTCTTGGGTGACTTTTACGGGGCGGCGGTCGAGCAGGGGGGTGTCGACTTCGCCGGGGTAGATGCTGGTCACTCGGATGCCATCTTTGGCGACTTCGTTCCCGGCGGCGGTGCCTAGCGCGGTCATCGCGAATTTCGAGGCGCAGTAGGCGATTCCACCGAGGGAGAGGGCTCGTTTGCCGGCGATTGACGAGATGTTGATGATCAGCCCGTCTTTCCGCGTTCGCATCTGCGGTAGCACGTAGTACATCAGGTTGTAGCCGCCGGTGGCGTTGATCCGGAGGACGTCGTCCCAGTCTGCCGGGGTCATGGCCTCCATGGTGCGGTTGTTGATGTTCACGCCGGCGGCGTTGACCAGGATGTCGACCTGGCCGAGGGTTTCGGTGGCCCACTCGACAAGCTGCCGTGCGCTTTCCCGGTCTCCCACATCGACACTATGACAATGCATCTCGGTGGGGCACTCGGCAATCACCTCCTGCAACACCTCAAACCGACGGCCCGCGATGGCGACGCTCGCGCCATCGGCCGCCAAGGCCAAGGCAATCGCCTTACCGATCCCGGTTCCGCCACCCACCACCAAAACGTTTTTGCCTGCCAAGCTCATGCTGGTTCGTTCCTTTAGCCAGGAGAAGATCGATGCGTTGTTGGGCTCAGTTTACCGCCGGAAAGGGCGCAGGGGAACCGTTGGCCGGTGGCGCGGATTCAGCGCGGTCGGGGATGAGTTCAATTACAAAGCGTCGGCGGCATAGAACCCTAATCCGCGGCACCCGTAATTGTACTTATCCCCTTCCAAACGCTCCCTCCTCAACACCCGCGAGTGAAAAAGGGGTCAGGACTCTTTTTAATAACCCGCGATCATTTGGTGATGACACCTTTTGGAGTCCGCTGGCACCTTGTTGCAACTCCCCTGCCGACCAGAATTGAAGCCCAAGACTGGGCGGCGTGGCATCGGAGAATCGGTAAATCCGGTTCGCGTAGTAACCGCAGGCGGAAATTCGTAAATAGTTTGGTTATCCCGTTGCAAGTTTTACGAATTCCAACCATGCTCTCATTCAGCGAGGCGTAAAGTACACGCGTCAGAGCGGTATCTTCGAGTCGTGATTGCGTGCCGATTTTCCCGTGGGTAAACGGGGGCACAAATCTACAGATCACAATCTATTTCTGTGAGTCAACCGTGAGTTTGGCACGTCACCCTGGTTTGCCGAGTGTGAATTGGGTTCTCCGATGGGATCCGGCCCCTGCTTGGTCTGCGCGATGGAAGGGCTGTGAGGCTTTTTCTATCAAGTCGCGTGGTCAGGACTAAGGCCGAAGTTGGCCTTATTTCAGTCTTTGCCAAACCTTCTTGATTTACGTAACTCGTTTCCTGGCCGCAACTATGCGAAGAGTCCAGGAACTTTATTCGGTTTCCCGTGAACCGAATAAAAAACGAGTCCGTAAATCACCCCTAAGGCTCACACATGCACATGCCACGGAACTCGATGCAAAACATGAAAATCTCGCTAGACACGCTCATTGCTGCGTCCCCCTTGCTGGGGCATGACCTGGAAAACCGCGATTGCATTAAGCACGCTCAAGATCAAGGGCTCGCCCGGCGGCTGGCCGAGAAGACGGAGGTTCCACTGCGGAGTGTCTCGCAGCGGGATTTATTCTTCGTCGCCCCCTTGGACATCCTTGTCTCGGAAGTCGACGGGCAGAAGCAGTTTCATCTGCTGGAGCTCAACGGTACCGGGATTGGCGGCATCACCAATCTGCCGGAAGAGAATGTCGCTAGCATCCTGCACAGCCTGGAGCAGAGTGCCGAAACCCTCGACTGCCGCGACGGGATTGTGCTGCTAGCAATCTCCGGTCGTGAGTCGGAATCGGCTCCGCGGCTCAATCGGCTGATGCACGAGAAACTGTTGTTTGTCGACGCGCTGCGTCGCGGCCTGCATAGCCGCTACGGGAGCTGCGATGTGATGAATGTCGAGCAGATCGACGCCTCTACCGATCCACTCAAGCAGCCGATCGGGCGTACCCGGCAACCTGGGCCGACGGTCGTCATGGGTTACATGAAAGACCTGATCCGGCGGATCACGCTGGAGCCCAACGGCGAGCTAACCATGGGTGGACGCCCTGTGAGGGCCGCGGTCAACGATCGGTTCTGCCGTAACCTGCTCTCGCACTTCGGCGACCGGGTCGACCTGACAAAATTTCAAACCTTAAACCGCACCTTTGCCGCCGGCAGCGATAAGGGGATCGCCTACCACCTGATGAACGAGTACGTGCGGGAGTACCCCCATAAAGCCCTGCCAGACGAAGTCCGCTACACCCACTGCAACAGCCGCGACAGCCTGATCTCGACCGTCAACCAGTGGCTCCGCGAGGGGCGCAAGGTCGTGATCAAACCGCACGGCACCGGGCTAGGGCACGGGATCGAGTTCTTCCTGGAGCCTAACGAACAAGCGGACGAGGTGATCCAGCGGATCGATGCCTCGCTGGCCCTGACCGAGGAATACTACGGCATCGAAGGTGGGGCGTTGCCTTACACGGTGTGTGAGTTTATCGACGCCTGTAAGGTTTCCGAGCCGGGACATCCGTTCGATGGCCACAAGTACGAACTGCGAGTCGTGGTTTATCGAGACAGCTACGGCCTGAAGGCGTTCCCTTCGATCGCCAAGATCGCGCGGGAAAAGTGCGAAGACAATGTATTCGTCCGCCGCGCGCTAATCAACAACATCACCGCGAGCGGCGACACCGTGAAGGTGAGCGGCACCGATTACATGCTGCCGCTGTGCAATCACCGAACCTTGGAACTGTTGGGCCTGACTGAGGACGAACTACACGACCTGTGCGGCGCGGCCACCGGCTACGTCCGCCACGTGCTTGATCAGGTGGAAGACCAACCCGATTTGTTCGGCCTACCGGTCCCTAAATCCGCCATGGAGTATGTTCCCCTGGATCGGTTAGAATACGCCGAAGGCTTGCGGCTTAGGTTTGCGTAACGAGAGTGCGTAACGAGAGTGCGCAACGCGGTCGCGAGTGAAAAAGGGGTCAGGACTCTTTTTCGCAATACGTTATCCAATGGAACACGTC